>PLJD01000081.1 GCA_003140175.1 Actinomycetota bacterium | reverse complement strand
TTGGCGTGGGCGGCGCCGCCCACCGCCTGGGTGTGGGGCAGACCATGCGTGGGCGTGCCGCCCACCGGCGGCGCATGGTGCGTGTACCACCAATGCTCAACCGAGTTCACCACGCCCGTCATGCCGTGGTCCTTGAGCCACTCCACACTGCGCGCACTCACCGGATCAGTCCCCGGCGCCGTCACCGCCCGGTAATACGACCACAGCGTCGGGACCAACAACCCAACCAGCACCACCGCCACCAACCGGCGGATGGCCCTTGTACGCCGACGGCGCGCCCGCCCGGCAGCATCACGCGCCCCACGTCGAACCCCGACACCACCCCCACCCGGGGCGCCCCACCCCAAGTCGGGCTGCGTCGGCACATCGCCACCGCCAGCACGGCTCTGCACAGTGCTCATCTAACGGGCTCGCTCACAACAGCGGACGGGGAGCTGACGCCGGGCTCCTCATGCGTAGGTAGTGGGTCGGTTTCACCCTTCGCGTCCATTCGGCTTTACGTCGGCAGGCCGAAGGCAGTGTCACACCCCCTCGGACCGAGGGACCGACGGCTCTGGCAAGGGTGGGCGCTCCGGCCCGGTGTGACATTCAAACTGATTCACTGCCCAACCGTGCGCCGCGGAACAGTCTAGGGGCCCGATCCTGGGATCTCGCGCCGCAGAGTCATCCCATGGCCACCGGCCGACGGGGCAGTGCGGGTCAGCTGATGACGCCGAGTGCGAACGTGACGAGCCAGAGCACGCCCAGGATCTGGACCACGCGGTCCTCGAAGACGACGTCCTCGGGGGCGCCGCCGCCTCCCGACTCCACGATGTAGGCGTAGCGGAGCATGACGAGGACGAAGGGGATGATCGAGGCGCGGAACCACACGACATCGCCGACCCGTGCCGCCTCTTCGAAGGCCCACAGGCAGTAGGCGGTGATGGTGACGCTGGCCGACACCGACCGCACGAAGCCGAGGAACCCGGTCGTGTATTCGTCGAGGGTGGCCCGGTGGGATCCCGAGTCGTCGCCGAGCTCGACGAGTTCGGCGTAGCGTTTCCCGGCGACGATGAACAGCGAGGCCGCGCCGGCCACGATGAGGAACCAGTTGGAGATCGCCACGTTGGTGGCGATCCCGCCGGCCACCGCACGGAGGACGAACCCGGCGGCGACGGCGCCGAGGTCAAGAACGGGTTCGTGTTTGAGCCACAGGCTGTACGAGACGGTGAGCGCCGCGTAGCCGCCGACGACCGCCGCGAGTTGCCCGCCGTTGACAGGGGCCGCGACCCCGATCCCCGCGACGAGGAGAACCACGGCCATGGTCTTTGCCAGACCGACGCTCACCAGCCCGCTCGCCACGGGCCGGTTCCGTTTGGTGGGATGGGCACGGTCCGCTTCGACATCGAGCGCGTCGTTGAGGAAGTACGTGCCGCTGGCGGCCAGGCAGAGCGCGACGAACGCGACCGCGGTCCGCCAGATCGCGCCGGGTTCGAGCAGCACTCCGGCCGCGCCGGGCGCGGCGACGACGAGCAGGTTCTTGACCCATTGCTTGGGTCGCGCGGTGCGAAGCAGCGCCAGGAGCAACGAGGAACGCGGCATCTCGACCGCCGCTGAGCGCTCGGACGCCACGGCCACGATGGTCGAGCGTACAGGGGTTTTCGGCCTGCTCGGCACCACGCGCACGGGGGAATGACCCGCCTGCTACGCCGACCCGAGGGCCGCCGAGCGCGCGCGGTTCAACGCGCGGCGCCTGGGTTACTGGATCTTGGCGAAGTGGACGATATACCAGCGGCCCCGCCACGAGATCATCGACGCGATGGTGAACGATCCCGCGCGCCCATCGACCGTGTAATGGACCTGGGAGGAATAGACCCGCCAGTAGGGCAGCTTGTTGTATTCGGCGCCGGGGAGGACCCACTGCGCCGTCGGCGGCACGTCGATGCCGGTGAGCTGGGCGGTCGCTACGTCGGGGCCAAGCACGACGTGCAACGAGTGGATGTCGCGCTGGTAGGCCGCGACCAGGCGGTTTTGCCAGTCTGAGGCCGGGTTCGCGATGGCCTTGACCTGCAGGTAGGCGGTGAGGGGGAAGAAGAACGGCATCGCGGGCGCAGGGTTGTCGGCGACGATCGCCTGCCAGAAACCGTTCAGCCCGGCCTGGAACTGCAGGTCGGTGGTGGTGGGCATGTCCATCGTCTGGGGCAACGTCCCGGGGTCCACGGTCGTGGTGGTGGTCGGCGCGAGCGTCGTCGAGGTGGTTGTGGTCGCGGCTGCCCGGACGCTGCGCACCGCGCGCCCCGACGACTGGCCGCCCGCGAGCAGCGCGTACCCACCCGCGGCCGCCGCGACAATCGCGAGCGCCGCGGCGCCCACGACGCGCCGGCGGATCACCTGCTTTCGGCGCCGGCGACTCGCCCGGCTCGTCACACGCGCACCGTACCGCGACGCGGCACGCCCGACGGTCGGACCCGAACCCGATGGGGTCGCCCCGCCCGAGGGTGGTGCGACGCGTCGCCGTCGGGGGTTGGTCAGCTGGTGGGCGGCGTCGTGGTGCCCGCGCCGCCGTTGGCCGCGCTGGCCCCGGCACCGGCCCCGAGCACCACGATCTGACGCACACCGTTGGCCTGCTGCCCGCCGGTGATCAGGACCCGCGCTCCGTTGGTGAGGTCAGTAGCCGAGCCTTCGGAGAGGGTCCGCACCGCCGCGCCCGAACCGACGGTGAGCGTGATGGGACCTTGCCCGGTCTGCACGGTCACCTGATTGCCCGAGATCGACTGGATGGTGCCGACCATGAGCGCCCGTCCGGCGCCACCGGCTGCGCCGGTTCCGCCACCCGCGCCGGACGCGGCGCCGCCCCCGGTGCCGGCGGTCGCGCTGCAGAGCCGGTCGAGCGCCCGACGCGTCACCTCGGTGCTGGTCCCGCAGGGCAGCGAGCCAGTCCGGGCAGCCGCGAGCGCGGCACCGAGGTTTGTCGGCCCGTTCTGGGTCGTGGAGCCCGTGGACTGGCCGACGAAGAACGCGACGACCAAAAGGGCGATGCCCGCGAGCGTGCCGGCGCCGATCAGAATCAGCCGTCGCCGGTGCGCATCCGAGGGGCTCGCCGGAGGCTGCGGGGGCGGCGGCTCGGAGGGCGGGGTCGCCGCCATCGGCCGGGTCTCGTCGCTCATCGCCATCGCTCGTCGTCTCCTCGTCGGGGGTCGTGACAGGGTCACCTTGGCCCAGGGAGATCAGGGGCGTGTCAAGGCCAGCGCGCCGGTTCGCGAGGCCCGAGCATCCTGACCCCGGGCAGCGTGGAGGGCCGCGGCGGCCACCGGGCTAGGGCGCGTAGATCAGGCGGAGCGAGGTGAGGATGGCGGCGTCGCTGGTGGCGGGCAGTCCGGTCCCGGGCTGCACCTCGTACTCGCAGTTCTCGATGGGGATCCGAATGAGGGCGTCGCGGGGCTGGCGGGGCGCCATGCGCAGCTGCGATCCGTCGGCGAACGTGGTGACTCGCGCCGCAGGGTCGAAGTAGGGCTGGTCAGATGGATCTCCCGGCGCGACAACCTCGAGCGTGAGCGCGGCCCCGCGCCGGTGGGTGAGGGACCAGGTAACGACGAAATGGCCGAAGACGTCGAAGGTGCTCGAGGGGACGGCCTGGACGTTCGAGCCGAGAACGGTTGGGGCCAGGAGCAGACACGCCGGGCCTCCGAGCGCCGGGTCCTCGGGGTTCGGGCCGGCGCCGTCGTAGTAGGCGTCGGCGGTCGAGCGGAGGCTGCCCGGTGCCACGACGGGCACCTTCCCCCAGGGGGAGGCGGCGAGACCGGCCAGGGTCGGGGCCGTACGCGCCGCCCGCTGGAGCGCCGACGACCCGCCCGGCGGAGTGGTCGGACGCATCACAAGGTTGGGCGCGCCCCCGCTGCACGCCGTGAGGACGACGAGCCCGGCCGCGACCCAAGGGAGGCGCCGCAGAGCCATTCCTGCCTTCCGGTGACGAACGTGGAGCGGCGCAGGGTACCTGACTGTGCCCGCTCCGTTGGGCGCGCGGACAAATGGCAGGCCGTGCGCGATGGTGACGATGACGCCGCGCCACCCTCGGTCCCGGGGGGGAGGACCGAGGGGCGCGGCTGTCGCTCAGAGTACGCGAGGGCGCCTAAAGCCCGCGTAACGCCCGGCGCCTCGGGTCAGCCCGCGCACCACTACGGTCCCCGATATGGCAGGACGCACTGCAGCGCTCGGCGTGGTCCAAGCTACGGCGGGGGTTGCCGCCGTGCGCGACGACCGAATCTTGCTGGTCCGCCGCGCTGACGACGGCACCTGGTGCCTCCCCGGGGGGCGGGTCGAGTTCGGCGAGTCGATCGTGGGGTGCGCGACGCGAGAGTTCCTCGAGGAGACGGGATACTCGGTGGAGGTGGCCGGGCTGCTCGGCGTCTACAGCGACCCGGCCGAGCAGACGCACCGATACCCCAACGGTGACCTGATCCAGTTCGTCGCCGTCGTGTTCGACGGTGTCGTCGACGACACGCCCGCCGGCGGGCTCGCCGGTGACACCGTGGACGTTCGGTGGTTCAGCGCCGCGGAGCTCCCCGATGACCTCATGGCCGCCGACGCCCCCGTCATCCGGGACCGCCTCGCCGGACGACCCCCGCCGGTCGTGGCCTGATCGCACCCACCTCGGTGCTGGGTTCACTCGCCGGCGGCGGGTTGACAGTGTTCGCGGGGGGGCGGGCGGTGCGGTGTGGTGCGGTGCGGTGGCGGCTCTGGATGGCGCCGCACGACGTCGGTGCGCAGCGAGGACGATGGCGACGAGCGGCCGAAGTACGCCGAGCCGCGAGCTCACCGGCGACCTCCATGGGGTGCTGCGCTTCGAGCTCCGCCCTGAGAACCGCGGCGCCCACCTCTCCTTCTCCAGCACCCTCACGCTCCCCGAGGAGTTCCGCACCAAGGTCCTCGCGGGATGGCATTTCCATCTCGACTCGCTCGCTCAGAGTCTCGACGGCCAATCGGTCGACCTCGCCAGTCTCCCCGGCTGGGACGAGATTCACCAGCAGTGCGTCGCGCGGCTCACTCCGTAACGCCGACGGGCCGCCAGCGGCGGGACGGGGTCGTCTCCCTCGCACGCTCCCCCACGTCGGTGGTCAGCGAACTGGTGCTAGGAGCATGACCACAATCGTGTAGCGCCTGCCCTTCGTGACCGGTGTCACCTCATGCCAGGTGTCGGCGCGAAAGACGACCACGGAACCTCGCTCCGCCGGCACGTCCCACGCCGAGCGAGACTCGAATTCGTCTGCCTCGTGCGAGCACAGGCGAAGAACGCCGCCCTCGTAGTGCGACAGGTCGTCCGGTCCCGGATCGGGCCGATCGCTCGGATCATTCAGAAACACCACCATCGACAACCGTCGCCTGACCAGCGGCTCGGGGAGCGCAACGTCTCGATACAGGTCGCGATGCGGACGATAGAAGTCGCCCGGCTCGTAGGCGACGAAATGCGGCGCCTCGTATTGCCCAAGATCCTGGTCGAAGTACCGCTCGACCTCGGGTGTCACGCGGCAGATCCGCTCCCCGACCAGGCGATGGGTCCCGTCCGACACCTCGCACTCCGAGGCGCTCCGCCCGGTCCGATCGATACTCTCGGCCCCCGGGTCCTCCGCCTCGCGAACGCTGCCCTCGAGTCGAGGTGCACGGTCCATCTCGGCCCGCAACGCTGCGCACTCGACGCCCGTGAGGAACGCCGGGTGCACCAACACATCGAGTCCCGTTGCGGTCATTTCTCAAACATCCGTCGTGAATCTCGGGAAACGTACCAAACATGGTCGATCACCGACGGCGCAGGCCGGGACAAGTCGTCGGCGTCGACGACGGCGACGTGTTCGACTAGCCGGGTTGGCCAGACTGACGGAGGGTGACGCTGAGACGCCCAGCCAGCGCGAGGGCTGATGGCCCGGTTCCCGGGTAGATCTTGGGGACGCCGTGGTAAGCGAGGCGGGCTGGTCCGCCGAAGACCAAGAGGTCTCCGCTGGCGAGCTGGAGGTCTTGGTAGGGCCGGGTCGGCTGGTGGACGTTGCCGAGCCGGAAATCGCAGGTGTCCCCGAGGCTGATGGTGACCACGGGCGAGCCGGCGGCGATCACCGCGGGGCCCTCGATCTTGTCTTGGTGGAGCCCGAGTCTGGCGTCGGGCGCGTAGTAGTTGATGATGGCCGCGTCGTATGGGACGGGGCGCACGCCGGCCGCATCGCAGGCGGCGGCACCCAGGCGATCGAGGAGCGGAGGGAACGGTTTGACGGGCGCGCCGTCGCCGTCATCGCAGGTTCGGCTGTACCGGTAGGGGTACCAATGCCAGCCCAGACACACCGCCAGCGTGGAGAACGGGGCGCCATTCAGCATCCGCGGTCGACGCATTCCGCCGGGCGGCTTGGCCCACTCCCGGCACGCGGCGAGCAGCTCGGCTTGGGTGGCACCGTCGAGCCAGGCAGGCGCCCAGACCGCTCCGGGTGCGACCTCGATCCGTCCGGGCGGGGCCGCGGCGTTGCCGCTGCCGTAGGGCAGTTGCTGCTGACTCACCGACACGACCCCGCCGTCGCGGCGAGGTGGAGATGCCCGATGGGACTCTCGACGATGGCGTGCAATCGGGTGGTGGCGCGCATGTCAGGCTGCCAGGTGTCGTGATCGCTTGGGTGCGCGGTGACGAGCGGGGGGTGAGAGCTGCGCCCAGAGATATTGTGTCGCGTAGGCCCGGTAGGGCCGCCATGCTTCGGCGAGTTCGTGCGCCTCACTCGTGGTGACGTGACGGCCGAGCTTCGCCAGAGCCCGCCGGACACCGAGGTCCGAGGCCGGGAACGCATCCGGGTCGCGCAGGGCTCGCATGGCGATGTACTCGGTCGTCCAGGGGCCGATTCCGGGTAGCGCGAGGAGGCGTCGTCGGGCCTCGACACGCTCGGCGCCGACGTCGAGGGTGATGTCACGGGAGGCAAGCGCGGCGCAGAGGCCCAGCAGGCTCCGCCGCCGCGCCGCGGGCAGCCGCAGCTGGTTCGGGTCGGCGTCAGCCACCGAGGCGGGGCTGGGGAACACGTGCGTCACGCCGCCGAGCGGCGAGGGAAGGGTGTCGCCCAGGGCCTCGACGAGTTGCCCGGCGAGCGTGGTGGCGGAGGCGACCGTGACCTGCTGCCCGAGCATCGCGCGCACCGCGAGCTCGTCGCCGTCGACGCTGCCCGGCACCCGACGACCGGGCGTGACGGTGACCGAGGGCCCGAGCAGGGGGTCAGCGCCGAGCGCGTTGGCGACGGTCAACGGATCGGAGTCGAGGTCAAGGAGCAGCCGGCAGCGCTGCACGGCGGGGCCGAGGTCGCGCAGGTCCTGGAGCCGGAACTGGGCGTGGACGTGATCAGGGCCGGGTGAGAGCTCGACGGTGCCGGTGCCTCGCGGGAGGGCGAGGCTCCGGCGATATGCGCCGTCGACGATCTCCTCCAACCCTGGGACAAGCCGGGCGGCGAAGAAGGCGAACATCCCGTCGCCGTCGTAGGGCGCCCGATAGGGAAGCCGCAAGGCGATGGCGCCACCGGACTCTGGGTGCTCGCCGCGCTGGCGGCGGTGGCGCAGCTCGCTGGGCGTCGCAGCAAAGACGGCGCGGATGGTGCTGTTGAACTGCCGCACGCTCTGGAAGCCCGCCGCGAAGGCGATGCCGGTGACTGACACGTCGGTTGTCTCGAGGAGCACGCGTGCTGTCTGTGCACGCTGCGCGCGTGCCAGGGCCAACGGGCCGGCACCGACGACCGCGACGAGCTCACGGTGCACGTGCCGGGGCGTATACGCAAGTTCTCGGGCGAGGCCGGTGACCCCCTCGCGGTCGACGACGCCGTCCGCGATGAGACGCATCGCTCGCCCGACCAGGTCGCCACGCCGGTCCCATTCGGGCGAGCCGGGCGTGGCGTCGGGTCGACACCGTTTGCAAGCGCGAAAGCCAGCGGCTTGTGCCGCGGCCGCGGCGGAGAAGAAGCGGACGTTCTTCGGTTTCGGCGTGCGGGCGGGACAGCTCGGTCGGCAGTAGATCCCGGTGGAGGTCACCCCGCAGAAGAACCAGCCGTCGAAGCGCGCGTCGCCGCTCTCCACGGCGCGCCACTGGCAGTCATCGTCGAGCTCCACGGCACGCAGTGTCGCGCCGCGGGCCGCCTCACACTGGCGGGAATCGGACATGGTCATCGCGGCACGACTCGACCGGGTCACGCTGCGACGGTCATGCGCTCCTGCGGACCGTGCGCCAGCAATTGGCTCGGAATGGCAACGTGACCGCCGCATCGCCCTCGAGACCGGCGTAGCGGCGGAGCAGTTGGCGGGTCTCGTCCATGATCTGTCGGCGTTGCTGCTCGGAGAGGACAATGACACCGCTGAAGGTGCCGAGCATTCCGACCAGTTGATTGGCACTCATCGGCTGGTCCCAGGACAGCCAGACCTGCTCGGGTGGTTCGAACGGCGCCGCGGCGGGCAAGCGCAGCGTGTGGCTCTCGCCGGGGACCTCCTCGTCGATCAGGGAGCCGAGCAGCCCGACGCGCTCGCTCGTACGATCCTGTCGGACCGTTTGTCGTAGTGCCGTGAACCAGTCGGCCCGCCAATCCACGCCAGCCCAGACCACGCCGAGGACTCCGTGGGGGCGCAGCACTCGAGCGACTTCCGCCACCGTGGCGTCGACGTCCATCCAGTGCCAGGCCGACGAGACCACGACGGCGTCGACGCTGGCGTCATCGACGGGGATCCGTTCGCCCTGACCCTCCAACACCGTCGCCTCGGGCACGCTGCGCGCCAGGACCTGGCGCATTCGAGCATCGGGCTCGCCCGCGACGATGTCGTGCGCCCGTCCGACCAGCAGGCGCGACAGCGCCCCCGTGCCGGCCCCAATGTCGACAACCCGGCGGGCCGCCGCGGGTATGAGCCATTCGACGACCGACGGGCTGGGACCGGGCCGCCAACGGTCATAGTCGTCGGCAATCGCGCCAAATGAGCTAGCCCGGTCCGGCCGTTCACCGGACGCGTCACCGTTCACCACGCCGGAACGCTAGCGAACGCAGGCGTGACGCCAGAGCCGCTCGCCATCCCGTCGTTGCTGCCGGTCTTTCCGGCTCTCGCCGGTTCGGTCGGATCCCCACCAGGTGACCCGACCGGATGGCGAACTACGACGGCCAGGCAGAGAGCTCGGCCAGCAGCGGATCGTTGTAGCCCTTCGACGCGACGGTCGTGGCCTCGAGCTCGTAGTGCCCGCCGTCGGCGTGGTCGATCACGACCTTCGTCGCGAGCTTGCCGGGGATCGTCTGGACGGTCAGGTCAGCGCGGTTCCACTCGACGAGCTGCCCGAGGATCTTGATCCCGCCGTAGCCGATCTTGGTCTCGAACGCATAGAGCTTGTCGGTGGTCAGCGCGAACATGGTTTGGCGGTTGTTCTTGAACATGGCACCGCGGGTGCTCAGCTGCCCGGCGTTCTTGTTGGCCGACCGCTGCTTCAACAGGCCCGCCGCCGGGCTGAGCCGCCCCATCCCGAACGACCCCCACGTCCCGGCCGGCTGCAACTGGCCGCACGCGACGACCGGTTCCGGCACGTTCGCTTGGACCTTCGCGTTGCGGCTCTCGAGTGTCTCGATCATCCCCATCGTGGCATTCCCACCTGTCAGACCGTTCCGGCCGCTGACATTCACGGCGGCACACCCGATTCAGTATCAGTCGATCGGCGCCGCGCTTGACCCGTGGCGACCATGAAAGACGATGCCGGTCGGGCCCGGAGGTCGCCTCAAAACGATCGGTTCGGCCCGTCGCGCGGCGCGGCGCGGCGAGGCGAGGCGAGGCGAGAACCCTCGAGGCGGTCAGTCCTTGCTCTCGGCCTTCGCCTGGTCCCAGTCGATGACCACCGCATTCGGGTCGCTCCCGATCTTGACCGGCACATGCGAGCCCGGAAACAGGAACGGCAACCCGGCGGGCGGCACGGGATTCCCCACCTGAATCTGGTAGGGGTCCTTCCCGTCCGGCATGACAGTGAGGACGAACGCGTACACATCCACCCCGGCCGGGGTCTTCTTGCCCAGCGGTTGCGATTCGACGATGACCGCCTTGGCCGGGGTACCGGTGGCTAGCACCTCGGCCGCCGAGTGATTGCCCGAGCCGCCCGGCGTCGTGACAACCGGCGGCTGGGTGTTGAAGTCGATCGCGATCTCGGTGAGCTCGTCCGGGTTGGCCCGAACGGCCACGGCCGTGCCCCCGGGCTGGATCTGGGCGATCTCAATCTCGGGAATGCGCTGCTTGCACGTCGCCGTGTACGGATCCTTGCCGTCGAGGGACACTTCTAGCGTAAAGATGCAGGTCCGCTGGACTAACCCGTTGCCAGTCTGGATTGTCGTGCCCGTCAACTTCAGGTCGGTGATGATCCCGCGACCGGGCAGCCCGGTGGCCAGAAGCTTTTTGTCAGCGCCGCCCGTCATTTTGCTGAAGAGTCCCATGCCGACATTCTAAGGACCCCACCGGCGGCGGGCCTGAGTAGCCGGTACTCAGTTTTCGGCCCCTCGCCGTCGCGGACGACCCGGAACCTCCCCAACCCCCGCCGCCATACCGGACCGCAACCCGAATGCAGCACCATCGTGGTCCAGAAGGAACAGCCGCCGGCCACCCCGCAACGCCGCGACTGGCGCGGGCCGATGGCGGTCGCGGACGGAGCCGTCTCTCCCAGGCCGACGACGACCTCGCAGCGCCCTGGTTCGCGCTCGGAGGTCCCGGGTCCGCCATCGCCGAGGTACCGCGCCAGGGCTCCTCCGGCACCCAGGTCCGGAGCGTGACCTGTTGCTGGGTGAACAAGCCATGATCTCTCCTGTTGCAAGAATCGGAGGAGGGCCATGAGTGCGACCAAGCAGTTCGACGCGGTCGTCGTTGGCGCATCGCTTGGCGGACTCACGTCCGCGGCGTTGCTTGCCAGTCGGGGTTTCCGGGTGGCGCTGGTCGACAAGCTCGAACAGCCCGGCGGTCGCTGCGGCTCGGTCGAGTATGAGGGGTACCAGATCGCCTTCGGGCATCGCGATGGTCACGGCGTGGGGGACAACGTCTTCGGTTTGCCACTGCACTTCTTCGCCGCCGCCCGTGCCGCCGGCGCCGAGGTCCACAGCCAGCCTCTCGCGGGCGGAATGCGCCTCCATCGGCTGCCGGCGCGGACGTCGGCCGACCTTCACCTCGGGGGGCGGGCGGGAATCGACCGATTGTCAGGCGCGCGCGAGACAGTCCAGGTCCTCACCGGCGACGAGACCGTGTCCGACGAGACCGCGCGCGGCTACCTCGACGCGATGCGACGGTTGCGATCGATCTCCGACGAGGACCAACGAGGCCTCGTTCCCGTCACACTGGGGGACTGGCTCGACCAGAACGTCGCGGACGGGGTCGTCCGCAACGCGATCCTGCAGGTCGGCGAGGTGATGTTCCCGTCCCCGTCAGAGAACACCTCCGCCGGGCGACTCGTCGCCTTCCTCCAGCAGGCCCGCGCCTACGGGTCGAGGGGCATCTACCCCGAAGACCCTGAGGCCCCCGGTATGCAGGGTCTCGTGTCCCCATGGGTGCACGTGATCGAGCAGCACGGCGGTGAGCTGTGGTTGGGGTGGAAGCCGCTCGAGATTGTCGTCGAGGACCGCCGCGTCACCGGCGTCGTCGCGACAAACGACGCAAATCTTGTGCAGGAATTCCTCGCGCCGGTCGTCATCACCGACTACCCGAGCTGGGACCTGCTCGAGATCGTCGACGAGGATCTGTTTCCCACCGGCTTCGCCCAAACCGCCGAGCGGATGCGCGAGTACGGCAACGATTTCGCGGGCTGGTGGGCCGGCCTCAGCCGCCTGCCCACCCGCCGTTCGGACGGGCACAGCGAGGACATGCCCGGCTGGCACCGCGTGTTGTGGGGTGACCAAGCGGTCAAGCGCTACCACGGCGCGTTCCAGTTCGCGTCATGCCATTCGCCCCTGGTCGCGCCGGCCGGGAAACACCTCCTCGAGGTCGTCATGTCGCACTGGGGCGAAGGCGAGGGAAGGCGGTGGCGACACTGGCGGGACGCCAGGGTCGCGATCGATCGAATCCTCGAGTACATGCGCTGGTACTACAGCGACCTCGACGACTGCGTGGAGTGGTCCCGATACCAGTACCTATCCGGCCCCGAGATGCGGGCGTGCTATCTCAAGCCCGTCCCTCGGCATCCGGTGAAGGTCGCGACCGTCGAAGGCCTCTATATGGCCGGCTCCACGTCCGAAGGACTGGGCGCGTATCAGGACCTCGAGTGCGAGACGGCAATGACGGCGGTGGACCTGGTGGAATCGGAACTGGGCCGACCGCGGTCCAGACCGTGAGACTGCTTGCTGTTTTCGACGTTGGTCGAGGCCCCGCGAACTCGCGGGGAGGAGCCGGGATTGCCGCCCACCGGTGGTAGCACAGATGCTATCTTCGTTGGTCATGGAGAGCATCGGGCTGCGCGAACTGCGCCAACACGCGAGTGAGTTCGTCCGCCGGGCCGAGGATGGCGAGGAACTGGTCGTCACGGTGTCTGGCCGACCCGCCGCGGTACTGGGCCCGGCAGCGCCGACGCGGTGGCGACGCTACCGGGACATTGCCGCGATCTTCGCTGGCCCCGACGACGAGGACTGGGCAGCCGACCGGGAGCATCTCGACGCAGACGTCCGAGATCCATGGCTGAGGTAAGCCGCGCCGTTCTCGATACCAGCGTGCTCGTCGCAGCTGACGTCCCGGCGCTCGAAGGAGAACTCGCGGTGAGCGCCGCGTCGCTCGCGGAGCTGCACTTCGGAGCACTCGTCACCGACGACGTCCTAGTGCGGGCAGAGCGCGTCAGGCGACTGACGCTCATCGAGCACCTCTTCACGCCGCTCGCCGTCGATGACGCGGTCGCGCGCAGCTATGGGCACTTGGCGTCGATGATGGCCCGCGGCGGCCGCCAGCCCCGTGGCCGCGTGATGGACTTGCTCATCGCCGCAACCGCGCACGCACACGGTGCCGCGCTCTATACCCGCCATGCCGCGGATCTGAGCGGCATCGAGGACTCGCTCCAGATCGTGCCCATCTAGATCGATCGGCCGCCGGTCCGTCGGATTCACGGGCAACTCTGACCAGACCCTGCTCCGCCACCGCGGGAGGCCTCCAATTCCTCGTACCGCTCCCCTCTGCACCGAGGCCCAAGCCGGAGACCGCGTGGTGACGCATCATTACTGTCGGTGTGCGAACGCTGACGCTCTCAGCCACACGACGAACTCCGCGAACGAGGTGTCATGACGCAGACAACCGAGACGGAGAGCCGGCGTGCCTTCCGCGAGCTGCTCGAGATCCTGGCCGAGATCGACGTCGGATATCTGAGCGCCGAGAATGGGATCAGCGAACCCGCCGATGATGCCGATGGTCATCGGTTCCTGATGCACTTGCTGGAGAGCGCCGTCACCATTGCGTTCGAGAGCGACCCTGACCATCCCGACTTGCGACGGATCGTGACACCCACCCGCAAGGCGCTGGGCGACAACCCTGACGCCATCTACTTCGAGGCGCCGATCAACCCGACGCGCTCCTACCGGATGCGGGGCAAGCTTGCGGGCGCCGTGTACACGTCGATCACCGTGGAAGCTGGTCCCGCCGACGGCGGGTATGGGACACGGACCGCCGGAGTCATCAACGACACGCAGTTCGACGTCTCCGCCGATGGCAGCTACGAGATCACCGTCGGTGGACCACCCCAGGATCGCAACTGGCTGGATCTCCCAGACGACGCGGCCCGGGTCACGACACGCCACTACTTCGAGGAACCCACCCCCGCGGCGGCTGACCCGCTGCGGTTCGTACCGCTGACGATCGAGAGCCTCGACGCGCTTCCGCCCCCGCTCCCCTGGAACGACCAGTCGATCGCCGCCGGTATCCGCCGGGTCACGAAATACCTTCGGGGCCGCACCATCGATCGCCCGCCACGGGACCCCGCGGCGCTACCGACGTGGGTCGGCACGATCCCGAACGTTTTCCCCCAGCCCCAAACCCCGGGCGACATGTCACTGTCTGCCTTCGACGCGGCATATTCGTCGGGGCCATATGCGCTCGGGCCCGAGGAGGCGCTGGTCATCACCGGTCGGTGGCCGACGTGTCGCTTCGCGAGCGTTGACCTGTGGAACCGGTTCCTTCAGACCTATGACTACGTGCACCGTCCCGTCGGCCGAAACCGCGCCAACACCATCCTCGAACCAGACGGGAGCTTCCGTATGGTCCTGGCGCACGGCGATCCGGAGGTCCCGAACTGGCTCGACACCGAAGGACGACCAGCCGGTCAACTGTTCTGGCGGTTCTTCCTCCCCGAGGGAGACATCCAGACGCCACAAACCAAGGTCGTACCCTTCAGTACGATCGCACGCGGCGGGCATCACGCAGACGCGCCCCGTTGACTCTCGTCGTCCTCGGGCTCCCGATTGCCCGACCGATGCTGCTTCGGGTTGGCACTCAATTGCGCGTCGGGGATCCCGGTTGGCGCTCGACGGTCCGGTAGTAGTCACGCCAGATCAACCGGTAGACGGGTAGGCGACGCGGGATCGATCGCACGCCCGGGATGAATGGGACGAGAATGAGCGCCAAGGTGAGGATCACCATGATCGCCCAGATGAGCGCGTCGGCGTTGGTGGAGGTCTTGAACGGCGAGATCTGGTACCAGAACGTATACAGCCAAAGCCAGCTTTGGCCGGGATAGTTACCAGTCTCGTTCGTCATCCCCCACTGGCCACCGAGCAGATGGTCTTGTTGGGCGAGACCTTCGAGGTAGGTGCTGTCGGCCATGAACAGCAGCGGCTTGGTGTAGTCGGTGGCGTAGAACTGCGAGTGGGTGACCAATGCGCCATCGAGGCCGCCGCCACGCGCAAAGCCCAGCAACGCGGCGAGGATCGGCTGGACCGGCCCATAGTCGCCTCGGGGCACGAGGAGGGCTCCGTTGCGGAACTGGGCGTGGGTCAGCGCCTCGGTGTAGGCGGTCGTCCAGTGCTGGTGCTGGGCGTCGGAGGCTTGTTGGTAGGCAGCGAGGGCGCGCCGCAGCGCGGGCTGGTCGGGCGCCAGGGTGCCGAGTGGAGCGATGACGAAGTCGCGGGCGGGGTCGACGGGGATGTGGACCCCGGCGAGGCGCTGCAGCGAGATCGGGCCGATCTTTTGTCCCGCGCCCGGCGTATGGGTGTAGGGCGGGCCGTAAGTGGCGGTCGCGCTGGTTCCATCGAGCTCCGAGACTGCGGTCGTGGCGAAGTCGATCGGATTACTTCTTGACCACTGGGCGATCGTGACCGCTCGCTTGTCGGGTGATGAGAAGACTCCCGCGAGCACCGCGGTGAGCATTCCGACGACCACCAGCGCGATGACGAATTCCTTGACGAGGTCGTAGGGCCGGTATCCGCCCTCCCAGGTCTGCCCCGGCGGCATCCCAGTGGCGCTCATCGCCCGTCGCGCTCCGGAACCGGTGCGGTGGTCTGGGTCGCGGGTTCGCTTCGGATTGGCAGGGGCGGTACAACTCCGTGCTTGCGGACCAACAGCACGTGGGCCACGACGAGTACGACGATCCCAAGGGGGAGCAGGACCACATGCCAGGTGAACATCTGACCGAAGTCCAAGACATTGAAGAACGCGCCGATCCCTACCGAGTTGAGACCATCTTTGGCTTGGGACGCGATCCATTGCGACGCGAAGTTCTGCTGGGACAGGTACCCGGTGAATGCGGCACCGATCGACACCACGAATGACACCGCCCCGGTCACCCAGGTCAACGCCCGCCGGCCCCGCCATGCCGCCATGAAGAACTTCGCCCAGAGATGCACGACCATGAAGAAGAAGAAGAGCTCAACACTCCAGACGTGCACGCTGTTGAAGAACAGACCTACAGACGAGACGTGCCACCACGTCGGACCCTTGAGTGCGAGCACGACCCCCGAGCCGATGACGATGACCAGCGCCGCGATGGTCAGCACCCCGAACACGTAGACCCACGACGCGACATACACGGGTTGCTCATCGGGCAGGAGCCGCTCGGGGGGCAACGCCTGCATCCCGGCGCGGCGCAGCCCCGCCGTCCACGATCGCTTCGCCGCACCGCGCTCGGTGGTGGTCATCGGCGACGCCCCGGAAACGGGACCACGATCGCCAGGACGAACACCAACACCATCATGACGATCACGACCAGGTTGGCAGCCGAGATCTGAAACCAGCCCCAATGGATGTAGTAGGTCTTGCCGTTAAGACCCACCGCCAAGATGGTGTCGAACGTGCCCACCATCATCCCCCCCGCCGTCGTTGAGCCGGGCTAACTCGATTTGGCCGACGCGCCGGTGGTGGAAGCCGCCAGCGCGGGCCGTGATCGTACCAGCCACGTCGGCGGGGTGGTGTTCCCGACCATGGCCGCCAGCTCTCGGTGGCTACCGCTGCTACCCGGGTTCGCGTCGCCGCTGGATCTCGCCTGAGACACCCGTCGCCCGAACGGTGCGTCACGCGATGGGAGGGCTCGCTCTGCCGGGGCGGCAACTCAGCCGCGCCGGGACGCGTCGGTCTCAAGACTCGTGCGACGGATCTCGGTCGCGGAAATGGTAGAGCAAGCCTGATGGTCAGGTGCTCTCCGTCCCACGGAGCCACTCCACAATCAGGGAGCCGCAGATGCGCGGCGCGTCCGGCGAGGCTCCCGCCTCTCGGAGATTGTGGGCCCAAGCGCTGGGTGTCGGCGGGCCACTCACACCCCAATGCCTCTCGGGGGCAAACCAGCAATACACGTCCCAGGCCAACTGGTCCACGGACGCGGGAACGAGTCCAAGTGTCGCGTGGAACGCAGCTGCCATTGACCAGCCGTCTCGTTCCTCCCAGTAATGGTGGACACGGCAATCCTTGTCGAAAATCGCGGCGGCCACCTCAGTCGCGGCCACAGCGGAGTCACCCGGCAACGCCCGGACCCACAGGATCAGAACGGCGACGTCCGCGTCGGGTCGGTCATCGAGCGCGCCCGCCACCAGCCGCGCGCCCTCGAGGCAGGACGGACAGGTTGGCGACACCAGCGCGACCAGTCGCGCTCTCCTGGCGTCGGCGTTGAAATCCCGCGCCAGATCGCCAAGCGCAGCACGCACGTGCACCGACCCATGGTCCCATGTACTGACCCTGCTGCAGTGGTCGCTGGGCAAGCGCGACCGGGCCGTTTCGCATGTCCCGGGCACAACTCGCACCCAACCCATGGCCTGGTTCCCTGCTGTCTCCGTGGGAGTTGGTGAGGGGCAGCGTTTCAGGTGAGCGGACCTTCTCGCTGGATCTCTAACTTCACCCGATTTGAGCAGCCAAGTGCTCCCGGTCAGATCAATGGCTGACGGGTAAGCCAGCGAGGACGGCGATGACCCCGAGAATCCCGGAGCCAAGGAGGGCTCCAACCACGCCTTTGCGCAGCCCGAGCAGCCAGGCGGCAGCGATCGCGAGGATGGCGAGTTGCCAGAGGTGGGTGAGCTCGAGTCCGAGCGGGATCGCCGCTCCCGCGATCGCTCCGATGGCTGCCGGCCCGGCGCCGCCCAGGAACGCCTGGAGGCGCTGGCTGGAGCGGAGCCGCTCGAAGTGCGGAGCACCACCGAGGACGAACACGAACGACGGTGCAAACGCGACCAGCGCTGCGAAGAGGCCGCCCGCGACGCCGGCGGCGGCGTAGCCGACCACCGCGACCGTCTGCACGACTGGGCCTGGCGTCACTTGGCCAAGCGCAACCGCGTTCAGGAACTGTGCGCCGGTCATCCAATGATAGGTCGTGACCGCGTCATGCTGCATGAGAGGGATGATCACGAACCCGCCCCCGAACGACAGCGCGCCGACCTTGAACGCCACCCACCCGACGGCCCCGAGTCCCCCGGCGACGGCGGCTTGGATACCCAACGCGGGGAACAGTCCGACCGATGCGGTGCGTCCCGGGTCCGGGCGGAGGCGCACCACCGCCTCGAGGAGGCCGCAGGCGAGCAGCACGATGACCAGGTAGGGACCGATCGTCGCCGTTGCCACCGCGCCCGCGCCGAGATACAGGATCCAGCGCATCCGTGTGGCCCGCACGCCGCCGCTGCGTCGCGAGCTGGCAGGCAGGAGCCCCACGGCCGCGTGGACCGCCACCGCGGGAACGGCCGCCCCTGCGCCGGCGGCGGCACCAAGAACCCACAAGGATGGCCGATCGGTCAGAAATACCGCGGCGAGTCCCAGGATGATGACGAGCCCGGGCGCGATGAAGCAGACCCCGCCGAGGATCGCCCCCAGCGGCCCGCCAACGCGCCCCGCACAAAAGATCGCGAGCTGCGTGGACGCAGGTCCGGGCAACAGGCTCGTGGCCGCGATTCCATCCTCGAACTCGCGGGCAGACAGCCAGCCGCGTTCCTCAACGCACAGCTTGCGCAACAAGGCAATATGCGCCGGGGGGCCTCCAAAGCCGACCATGCCGATCCGGGACCACTCCCGCGCAATGGTGGCCAGACTGACGCGTCCACCAGTCGAGTCCTGCACGCTTCAGTCCCCTTGGGTCCGTGTTCTAGTTCGAGGGCACAGCGGTGCATCGGCCTCGACGGATTCCCGGCCGAAGCAAGGTAACGCAGCCGCCGCACGCAGCCGCTTGTACATAAGATGGCGAGCTACCAAGAGCCGCGCTGACGGATCCATCGCGGACTAGCTCCCCCCAGTCGTAACTCGAGTGTTGGTCGCTGTTCGTTGGAACGCAGCCATCGTCCTCGATATCTGAACCGATGAGAGGGCAAGCACAGTGCCGCCCCGCACGTGGACGCCCACCGGCCTCACGCCCCCGGGCCGTGGCAGCGAGACACGCCTCCCAGATGCCTCCGGTCGGTTGTCAAGGTCCGATACCCGGACGGCCGTTTGGCTCCCGAACCTCGGTGACCATGGGTTGGGTGCTCGGCGACGATGGGCTGTTGGGGACGGCCGTTGGGGGTGGCGAAGGCTGTGCGTTCCTTGGTTCGGTCGTTGTGCGACATGTATGGTCGGGCGCTCCCAGTTCGACGATGAGGAGGCTCTCTCGTGGCTGTACTCGTGAGGATGACGGCGGCCGGCATGGACACGGCCACCTATGACCAGATCTCGCCACCCCTGGTTGAAATGATCAAGAAGCAGCCCGGCTTTGTGATGCACGTCGCCTATCCCACCGCAAACGGTCTCACGGTTGGAGAGGTCTGGGAGACTCGTGAGCAACATCAGAAGTGGTTCGACGAGAACGTAAAGCCGAATGTTCCGGCCGAGATCACCAAAGAGGTCATCGAGCTCCACAACCTCGTGCAGCGATAATCCTCCACCACCCTCCGCCTCACCCGCTGTTACGCCATCTGGACCGGCGCCCGCTGGTGGGCGCCCGGCCCGGTGGTCGGGCTTTGGGGCCCGTCATCGGCGGGCCCGATCAGTTGGCAGCTACTCCGCCGCAGCGCTCGGGGACGGGTGCGAGTCCAGCGGGACCGACGGGCCGAAGAGCTCAACTCGCCCACGCCCATTGTGTTTGGCCCGGTAGAGAGCGACGTCGGCGTCGCGTACGAGACTTCCGATCAGCTCTCGACCCGCGTTGTCGAGCGCGATCCCGATGCTCGTGCCGATCTGCACGTCGCGGCCGTGGAGTCGTAGCGGGGCGCTGACCGCGTCGATCAGGCGTTGGCCGAGCTCCCGTACCTCGTTCAGACCACTGACTTGTTCGCACAGGATGCAAAACTCGTCACCGCCCATTCGGGCGACGAGGTCGCCGACGCGCACCGCGACGCGAAGACGCCGGGCAACCTCAACGAGCAGTCGGTCCCCGGCATCGTGGCCGAGTGAGTCGTTGATGGCCTTGAAGCCGTCAAGGTCGAGGAACATGACCGCGGTGCTGGCGTGGTACCGAGCCGCACGACCGAGCGCCTGCTCGGCAACCTCGTTGAAGAGTGCACGGTTCGGTAACCCGGTCAGCGGGTCGTGGGTTGCTTCATGGTGGAGTCGATGCTGCGTCTTCTTCAGCTCGGTGATGTCGTGCGCGATGGTGGAGATGAGCACGATCTCGTTGTCTTCACGGTGGGCTTGGAGCGTGGCAACCATCGGGACTTCGGCATCGTCGCTCGACCGAAGGGCGAGCTCGCCGGTCCATAAGCCGTGACGCCGCACGAAGGGCATGATCTCGTCGCGGAGCCGTTCCCGCGATTCGACGCTGGAGAGCTCACCGACGTTGTGTGCACCGTCGAGTCCGAGATACTCGCGGGCGCGACGATTCGCATAGACGAGAGCGCCGGCTGGATCAGAGAGAACGATCACTTCGTTGCTCTGCTCCAGTACGTCGGTGAGCTGCGCCGCCTTGCGCTCCGCCGCGTGTCGTTGGGTGATGTCGCGGGCGTTGGTCACGAAGCCGGCGATGCTCGGCTCATGCACGAGGTTGGTTGTAACCCCCTCGAACACCCGCCACGATCCGTCTCGGTGCCGAGCTCGGTACTGAACCAACGCGGGATCCGCCGTTGGCGTGCCCTCGTCGATGATCGCGGCGGCGACCCGGGGGAGATCGTCGGGATCGATGAGGTGCTGATCGCGATCCCCGATGACCTCGTCCGGTGTGTAGCCGAGGAGTGGCTCCACGGAGGGACTGATGTAGGTGATGACACCCTCGGCGCTGGCGATCGAAATGAGATCCGATGAGTGCTGCACGAGGTTCTGGAAGCGTTCCTGGGTCAGGCGAAGTGCGGCTTCGGCTTCGACCCGTGGCGTGATGTCGCGATTGGTGCCGATGACGCCGCGGACGTTCGGGTCATCGAGCATGTTGGTGATGACACCTTCGACGATGCGCCACGAACCGTCGTGGTGCCGGACTCGATACTCGATCGGGACTTCCTTGGCTCCCGAAACGAACTGTTCTCCAACGGCCTGCTCGACCCGCTCGGCGTCGTCGGGATGCATCAAGTCGCGGGTTTGGGAGCCGATCAGCTCTTCGGGGGCGTAGCCGAGCACGCGTTCGACCGAGGGACTCGTGTAGGTGATCGTGCCGTCAGCGTCCGTGACCGTGACCATGTCAGACGCATGCTGCACCACAGTGCGGAAGCGTTGTTCACTCTCCCGCAGCTGCTCCTCGATCCGGAGGCGCTCGCTGACGTCGCGGGAGTTGAGGACGACACCGCCGACGGCCTCGTCATCGATGAGGTTCGACGCAACCGTCTCGAGGTGGTGCCATGTCTCGTCGGCGGCCCGCACGCGGAGGACTACCGGGTCGTCGGGTCCTCGGTCTCCGGCGATTACGTCCTGGAATGCTTGCAGTGCCAAGGAAATGTCGTCCGGATGGAGAAGGGAGAAGATGCCCTCCTCAGGAGCGAAGTCCGGCGGGTAGCCGAGTACGCGCGTCCCCGCCGCGCTCGACCACCGCCAGGTGCCGTCGGGCTCCACGATCGTCGTGATATCAGATGACCAGTGCACCATCGCCCGAAGGCGGGCCTCGGCGATGCGTCGCGCCGTGATATTCGTGATGACAGCCAGGGCGCCGCGGTACTTGCCAGCGTTGTCGCGGACCGGCGTGGCGTTGACTACCGTCCAGACGGCATGTCCACTCTTATGGCGGAACCGGTGGTCGTATCGCTCCGCGACTCCGGTGCGGCGGCGCTCGAGCTTGGTCGTCGCGAGGATGCGGGCGTCGGCGTCCATGAAGTCGTACAGCGGGCGTCCCAGCATCTCGTCGGCGGTGTAGCCGAGCATGTCCGCCAACGCCGGGTTGACGAACGTTGTGCGATCCTCGGCGTCAAGCTCCCAAATCCCTTCGGAGGCCAGCTCCACGATCCAGCGATAGCGCTCCTCGCTTGCTTCGGGCGATCGGTCCCCCGCGACCGGCTCGGAGAGTTCGCGCCCGACTAGCACGCTGGCCCGCCCGACCGCGTCCTCCGTCACGCCGCAGTTCGTAACCCCGAGGCGCCGATAGGTGCCATCGGTGTGGCGCAGCCGGAGAGTTACGCCCGGCGAATCGCCGACCCGCGCCGCACTGACGATCGCGGCAGCTCGTTCCCGTTCGTCGGGGTGGACGAGCTCGAACAGGCTCGCGTCGGGCGGCGCGCTCGGGTTCAAGCCGAGCAGGGAGCGCGCCGACGCCGATACCCAGCGCAGCTTCCCGTCGCCCTCGACGAGCAGGACGAGATCGGTGCCGCGTTCCGCGGCGAACCAGGGCTCGTCCTTCGGGCCGTCGCTGATGGCGCGTGCCGTAGGGTCGTGTGCGCTCACACGTGCCTCCGCATGGCAACGCTGGGTGGTCCGTCACGTTTCGCGGGCCGAACCGCCGCGCCGGGGCCGCTGTCGAGTCGGTCCTCTCGAGGCGGGCCGCGACGGTGGAACCGAGTCGCGATGCCCGCGTCCTGGCCGGTGTGCCGCTGCTCACCCTTGGAGCGAAGCGCGGCACCGGAACGTTCGAGCGGCGCGGTGAGGAACACGTGCCGACCGGCTGATCGCGGTGGCCCCGACGTCCGCCGCACGCGGCTGCCTCCCTCCCGCCCCAGAACCGGAACCCCTCGCGAGCGTGTCGGCGAGTGATCACGGGACGCGAGGGCGGCCACCGCCCATGGTGGGATCACATTACTCAAAATGGCCACCACGAAGAGGATGGTCCGGCATTTGGTCCAGCCCAGGCCCGCCCAGCGCGTGCGGCGGCTCGGTGCGCGTCAGCGGCGCTAGCTCAGCGCTTGCTCAGCGCTCGCTCCAGGAATACATCGATGCGCTCGTTGGCGCGCTTGGCAAGCTCCATCGGCATCGCGGTGAAACCGTGGATACAGCCCGGGTAGACGGCCAGCTCGGCCTCGTTTCCGTAGGCCTGCCAGCGGACGGCCATAAAGAGGCTGTCGTCGAGCAGATGATCAGCCGAGCCGACCGTGAACAACGCGGGCGGGAGCCCGGCGAGGTCGGCGTACAGCGGTGACACGGCCGGGTCACGGGCGTCCTCGAGGGACCGGCCGGGGATGTAGCACTCGTTGACGAAGCCGAACATCGAGTCCTCGAGGAGGTCGGCGACGTCGCTCGGGCGGGCGCCGCGCGACGTCGGTGTGCCACTCAGGTCGTAGACGCCGAACACGAGGTTGACTCCCGATATCTGGCGCACGGCGTCGAGGTCATCGCGTATTCGCAGCAAAGTGAGCGCGGCGTAGTAACCGCCGGCGGACTCACCACCGAGGACGATCGGGCCGTCCTCGTGCTCCAGCACCCATCGGCTCACGGCCAGGCAGTCGTCGGATCCGGCCGGGAACGGGTGCTCCGGCGCCAACCGGTAGTCGACGGAGATCACCGTGACGCCGAGCCGTTCACACAGATCGGCATTGGCGGTGTCGTTCATCAGGGGACTGCCCAGCATCATCGCACCGCCGTGGAAGTGCACATAGGTGCCCCGGGACGCGAGCTTCGGGCGAAAGACGCGGCACGGGACACCCGCGATCTCCTCGCCGGCGCCCGCCGATGACGTGGTCTCGAGCGCCGCGAGTCCCTCGCGCATGAAGCGAACCCGCCCAGCCCGGTCCGTCGGCGCCTCGCCGCTCGCTCCACTGCCGTAGTGGCCACGCAGAGCGTCGGCCATCTGGCGGGCCTCGTCGCGGAAGCCCTCGTACTCCTCCGGCCAGAGCGCCATCGGCTCCCCCTGTGAAGACCTCGCCGAAATCATACGGCATGTGTTGAAATCAGGGACGGTCGCAGAAACCGACTCATGCACCCGTGCGCACGAAGACGTCCCCTTGACGCCCTGCATTCGGCGATCGGTCCAGAGCCGGTCAGATCCACCTCACCGGTCCCGTCCATCGAGCAGCCCTGCATTCCGCTCTGTACGCCACTGGATCCTATGCGCAGTCGACGCTGTTTAGGTCGCCGAGCGGGCCCGAACGGGTAGGCGACGATGGTGGCTGGGCGGGAGCCTCGGCTGGATTGGCATCGACCCTCACCGCCCTTTCGCAGGGCTCATGCTCTCCGAAGCTCAGCCGGCCCGGCGCAGTGCGTGGCCCGGTCGGGTCCCAGTGTGGGAACCGTCGCGTACCACGACCGTCCCGTTCACCCACACCATTGCGATTCCCGTCGGGTGTTGTCGGGGAGACTCGTAGGTGGCGATGTCGTCGATAGTGCCGGGATCAAAGAGGACAAGGTCAGCAAAAGCTCCGGGTCTTATGTTGCCCCGGTGGGCCAGCGCGAATTTGCCTGCGGGCAGGCCGGTCATGCGGTGCACGGCTTCTTGCAGCGACAGCGTTCGAACGTCGCGCGCGTAATGACCGAGGACGCGGGCGAAGGTCCCGTAGAGGCGCGGGTGGGGCTTACCGCCCAGCGTCGGGATGCCGTCGGAGCCGATCATCGTGCTCGGATGCGCCATCACCGTGCGCACGTCGTCCTCGCACATCGACTCGATGACCACGACCGCGCCTTCGCCTTCAGCGTCCACGATCCGCCGGGCGGCCTCGAGTGGCTCGACTCCAAAGCCCGCCGCCAGGTCAGTCAGTGACTGCCCTTCCCAATCGGTGTGCCGGGGCGCCGAGGCGAGCAGATGGTTACTCCACGCGACGGTGCCAAACCCTGCGGTGCCCTCCTCGATGTTCTGGAGGACCGCGAACAGGCTGGTGCTCCCCGCCCTGTAGGGGTACTGGTCAGCCGTGACGTCGACGCCTCTCGCCTGGGCGGCGTCGATGAGCGCCAGCGAGTCCTTCACCAGCCCCCACGCCGACGGGCTACTGGCCTTGTGATGCGAGATCTGGACTGGAACACCCGCCTCTTCGCCGATGCGGATGGTCTCGGTCACGGCCTCGAGCAGCCCGTCGGACTCGTTGCGCATATGACTGGCATACAGGCCACCGACGCGGGCCATGTCGCGAGCCAGGCTCATCAGCTCATCGGTCGCCGAGTAGCGGCCCGGCTCGTAGACCAGACCCGTCGAATAGCCCACACAGCCCGCATCCAGGCCCTCGGCCAGCGTGTCGAGCATCCGGGCCAACTCGGCCTCGCGGGGAGGACGTCGCTCGTTGCCCATGGCGTCGAGACGAACCGTGCCGTGACCGACGAGCGCCGCCACATTCAGGCTGGGTGGGTCCGCATCGACAGCATCCAGATACTCGCCGTAGGTGTCCCAACCGGGGAGCGAGTCGCGGTGGCGATCGGCAGCGAAGAAGCTCAGATAGCTCTGGGCTGACTCGAACGGTGCCGCCCCCAGCCCGCAGTTCCCAACCACATCGGTCGTGACCCCCTGAGCCACCTTGAAGTCCATCTCGGGCAAAAGAAACACCGCGAAATCGTCATGGCTGTGCACGTCGATGAACCCAGGAGCCAGCGCCAGACCCGCCCCATCGACCTCGACGCCCGCCCGCTCTGCCGACAGGTCACCAACCGCTTCGATCCGCTCGCCGGTCACCCCAACATCCGCCGCGCTGGGAGCGCCGCCGGTACCGTCATAGACGGTCGCACCTCGGATCACGAGGTCCATGAACCCGAGCGTAACGCTCGCTTCGGACCCGTCGCGGCGTAGACAACGTTGCGCGTTCCCGAACCTTCATACTCGAACACCGGCGGGCTGCCGCCAACCCTCCACGCTGGCGGTGACGCGTCGTCTGCACCACGCGGCGGGTTCGATCGGATCTACGGCGCCAGTCCTGGCGGACCCGATCCGTGTGCTCTAGCGAGCCGAAGGACGGGGATCTACGGTCTGGTATGTGACGCCGCGTTGGTCAGTGGAGTACCAGGCGCCGGATGGACCGCCGGTGCTGCCGCTGCCGCCGGGTTCCGTCTCAAACGGGGAGTTCCTTCCAGCGGCTCCCAGCGCCCGAGACCGGGATGTCTATGCGGCGACGCTTCGCGTCAGCGACGACGCGGCACGCCGGGCCGGGATCGATCGTCGGCAGTTTCTGCAGAGCGCGGGTGGTGTCGCCGCGGCGCTCGTGGTGTTCAACCTGGCGGCCTGTTCCTCCGGACCGGGCGGGGCGCGGGTCAGGCTCCCGGGAGGAAGTTATCGGGTGCCGGCGCCCTCGGATGTGGCCGCGTGTGAGCAGGCGTTGGCGGATCCGAGCGGGTTTGTGTTCGATGTGCATACCCACCACGTCATCCCGAGCGATCCGTGGGTGCAAAACGCCCCGGAGACGGTGCAGCTGGTCTTGGGGATGCTCCCCCCTGACTGCATGGCCGCGGATCCACTCGAGTGCGTCAATCGGGCCAGCTATCTCCACGACGTGTTCTTGGCCAGTGACACCACGGTCGCGCTCCTCAGCGACGTGCCCAACTCCGGGCCTGGGGACGCACCCATCCCGTTCTCGGACGCGGTGGGCACCCAGAACCAGGTGCGCGAGCTCGGCGGAGGTGGCGCAACCCGGTTGTTGCTACACAACGTCATCGCGCCCAACTTCGGGGACCTCGATGCCCGCCTTGACGACATGACCGTCCAGGCGCTCACCGGACACCTCGCCGGCTTCAAGGTCTACACCGCCTGGGGACCCAACGGGCAGGGCTACTCGCTCGAGGATCCCAGCATCGGCCTCCCAGTTATTCAGCGGGCCCACGACGACGGGGCCAGGGTCTTCACTGCGCACAAGGGCTTGCCGCTCATGCGATTCGACGTTGCTCACAACGGCCCCGAGGACATCGTCGCGGTGTCTCGCCAATTTCGCGACATGAACTTCGTGATCTTCCATGGGGCCTGGGATCCCAATCACCAAGAAGGCCCCTACGATCCCAACGCGACCCTCGGCATCGACACGCTGCTCCGCTCCCTCGACGCCCACCGGGTGCCACCCGACGACAACGTCTGGGTCGATCTCGGGACCGTCTGGCGCCAACTGCTGAGCGATCCCGACCAAGCCGCCCACGCGCTCGGCAAACTCCTCACCCGAGTCGGCCAACACCGGGTGCTGTGGGGCACCGACGCCGTCTGGTATGGCTCGCCCCAACCCCAACTGATGGCCTTTCGAGCCTTCCAGATCAGCGCCGAATACCAAGAACGTTTCGGCTACCCCGCGCTCAGCGACGAGCTCAAGGCCAACATCCTCGGACTCAACGCCGCTCGGCTCTTCAAGCTCGACCCGAATGCCACCCGCTGCGCGCTCGCCGCCGACCCCCTGACCAACGCCCAAGCCCAAGCCGCCCACCTGCGGGCCGAAGGCGCCCTCCCCTCCGCCTGGCGACCGCACGGACCCACCACCCGACGCGAACTCCTGCGCTGGCTGCGCTCGCCCACCACCCACTGGACACCACTCTGAACCCAGCTCGCCGATCGTCCCGCGACTCGACCGTCACGGAGAACCTTGGGTCTCCGGCCAATCAAGAACCCACCTCGACGGTGGGCACCGTCGCCATCGACGGGCACGCTGTCGCGCGGAGTATCCGGAGATGGGTGCGGGTAACCCCTCCACCGGCGTGCGTGCCTGCTGGACCATGGGCAGGCTCCCCGAGCGCCGGATCGAGGACGCGCCGAACGCGCGGGCCACATCACCGGTTGCCCAACTGGCGTCGTAGGACGTGGCCGGATTCGCTGACCCTGAAGAAGTCGTCGGCCTGTCCGTCAAGCTCGCTGCGAGACGATCGGCTGACGGTTGATCGGCCAGCGGGGCCGATGGTATCCGGCGAAGTCGAATCTGCCCTGGCGGATTTGCTTCATGAGCAGGAAGTCACCCTTGTAGCCGCGGTGGTCGTACGGGCCGAAGGTGATGTTCGTGCTCGGTCCACCTACCGTCGCGGGCATCATCTTGATGCGTTCCAGCGCGGCCTGCATCCCCTCGCCGATGAGCAGCGGAGCATTGATGATCGCTTCCGCCGCCGCGCGGCCCTGGTCGTAAAGCAAGCCCATGACGGTGTTGTTCACCCGGTAGCCGAACCGCTGCTCCGATCGGTCCAGCCACGGATCCCAGTTGGGGTTCTTCTCCAGGTCCTCGTGGTCACCGAGCGACTGCTCGATCCCGATCCAACCCTCGAGCGCGGCCATCCATTCCGGACTCGCCAGCGCCCACATAATCGCGGCGTTCATGACCTTCGGAGGATCCCATCCGATCCGTTCGAGCGCCGGGTTGAACTGTGAGCTGTTCCAACCGAAACCGCAGTACACGAGCGCGTCCGGGCGTAGATCATCGCGGAAATGACGAAGCGCAGCATCGATCTCAGCGTCCGTTGGTCGCTGATCGAAGTAGTGCTCTTTGAGGATCTCGAGACCGTACAGCCGGGCCTGCTCCTGGAAGAACGCGTGATACTCGGTATCGCCTGGTGAGCGTTCTCCGGTGACAACGATGCGGCGCAGACCCTGCTCCGCGAGATACGCCGCCATGATGGCGGTCTCCTCACCGTGACCACCGTTCGCGAGCGAGAAGCAGTACTCCCCGGTGAACCGGCTGGTGCCGGCCATGGTGATGTAAGGCACCTTCGTTGCGTTAATGACATCACGGAGGACCAGGGCATTATCGGTTACGCCCGTCGACAGGACCATCACGCAGCCTTCGTGGACTAGGTCCAGATACGCGTCGATCACGGTCCCCGGCTGGCCCGTCGGCAGCCCCGCGGCGTGACTCGCGATGATCTCGACTGGTCGCGTAAGGCGGCCCTCGTTCATGGCATCCTCGAGCGCGAGGATGATCGGGTCGATGTACACACCCAGTCGATCGCCGGTCGGCATGTCCGAGAGAAACCCAACCCGTGTCGGTGAGAAACCGTCACTCGCCACACCCCGGTCATCAAACGTTGGTGGGCTGATCACGACCTGCTCCTCGAGACGCGTCGTGGATGGCAGAGACGGGTGGGGTACTCGTGTTGCCTGAAGGGCGCTACGCACGGTGCACTACGCCTGGTTGCTCGAGTCGGTCATACGGTGTCCTCCACGTGGTCAGTGTTGTCGACGCCATCAGCGACTGATGCCCTTGTAAGCACGGCTCGTTCTTCCTGTGTGTAGGTCTTACGGCCGAGCATGGCATCGCATCCTTTCGTAGTTAGCTAAGCTGAGATTGCGCCCGCGAACGCCGTCGCCGGCTGTCGAGCGGGGGCGGGCCCAAGCAGCCACTTCGACACGCGTCCCGGTCGTGACGCCCCTCGACTGGATCTGCCATCGGTATGGGCCAGGTCACGCGGTCCGCTGACCCGAAAGTTATCTCGCTCACCTGACGGGTTCAGCGTTGCGTGTCCCTTCCCGTGGAGACTACGGCGGCGATCGCTGCCTGGCTGGTTTCGCTCGTCACCTCTGTGACGGAACCCGACGAGCAAGGGTGCCGACGACCGCCGCTGGTCGGAGCCGGCTTTGCCGCTTCGTGGCGTGACGGCCCGGAGGCTGTCGGTGCGATCTGCACCATGCGAAGGTCGACGTCGGAAACGGTTCTGGATACGTCATCGCCAGGCAGGGCCGCCTGTCAGGCCGAGTTCCACCAGCCGCCGCTCAAGCAAGCGCCGCTCGGCATCGTCGTGGACCAGCGCCAACGCACGGCGGTAGGCGTCGCGGGCCTCTTCGGTTCGACCGAGGCGGCGCAGCAGCTCGCCCCTCGTCGAGTGCAGGTAGCGGTAATCCTCGAGGTCGAGCTGATCAACGATGCGGAGGCCCGCCTCAGGACCATCCGCCTCGGCGACCGCGACCGCCCGGTTCAGCTCGACAACCGGCGAGTCGGTGAGGCGGGCGAGCTCGCCGTAGAGGGCGGCGATCTGGGGCAGGTCGCGCGGCTCGTCGGCGTGCAGGGAGGCGATCGCCGCCTGCACGACGTAGGGACCCCGTCCGCCCAGGGTGAGGGCGCGGTCCAGTGCCGTCCGCCCGTCGGTGATCTGCTCCGCGTCCCAGAGCGAGCGATCCTGGTCGGCGAGTAACACCAGGTCGCCGTTCCGAAACCGCGCCTCGCGGCGGGAGTCGTGGAGCAGCATCATCGCCAGCAGACCGTGCGCCTCCGGCTCATCGGGCATCAGCGTGACGAGCGCGCGCCCGAGCCACAGCGCCTCCGCTGCCAGGTCGCCGCGGCCGCCGTAGCCTTCATTGAAGATCAGGTAGGCGACCGCGAGCACGGCGGCAAGCCGATCGGGCAACAGGTGGTCGGGAGGCACCCGGAATGGGATGCCGGCGGCCTTGATCTTGCGCTTCGCCCGCACCAGTCGTTGCGCCATCGTCGGCTCGGGAACTAGGAAGGCACGCGCGATCTGGTCGGTGGTGAGGCCGCCGAGGGTTCGCAGGGTGAGGGCCACCTGTGCCTCGATGGCGAGTGCCGGGTGACAGCAGGTGAAGACGAGCTCGAGTCGCTCGTCTGGAAACGTCGTCGCGTCCATCGCATCCTCCGTTGCCTCCTGCACCTGGAGCAGACCCGTCTTTGCGGCCAGCGTGTGATCGCGGCGAACGCGATCGATGGCTCGGTTGCGTGCCGTCGTCACCAGCCAGGCCCGCGGGTTGGCGGGGTATCCGTCCCGCGGCCAGCGCTCCGCGGCGATCGCGAAGGCCTCCTGTGCGGCCTCCTCGGCAAGGTCGAAGTCGCCGAGCACGCCGATCAGCGCGGCGAGCACACGTCCCCACTCGTCGCGGAAGGTCCGCTCGAGGCTCGCTACCACTCCATGGTTGGACGCACCTCGACCGCGCCGCCGAGGCGGGCTGCCGGAATCCGCGCCGCGAGCTCGATCGCTGCGTCGAGATCGTCCGCCTCGTAGAGGAGGTAGCCGTTGAGCGCTTCCTTAGTCTCAACGAATGGGCCGTCGGTCGTGATCGTCTTGCCGTCCTGCACCCGGACGGTGGTGGCCGTCTCCGGAGGCTGCAGGCCGTTGCCCGGAGTGACACCTGGCGCCTCGTTGATCGCCTTGTACGCGGCGTAGATCCCCTGCTGTTCGTCTTCCGAGAGCGTCGCCCACGCCTCCGGGTCCAGCGGCGTCGGCGTTGTGCCCTGGTGGATCATCAACATGTACTTCATCACTTCCTCCTCCGGGGAATGGTCGCCCCTAAGACGAACGGGGAGCGACGAAATCGACAGATCGACAGCTCCGCACCAAAGATCCACCAATGATCTACGTGCAGTCGGCCAACAGCGCTCGCCAGGTCGACTCGCAACTCGCGGCGGTCGGTGAGGGACCGAGCCCGGAGCGCCTTCGCCTCGCGCAGCGTCCCGCAAAGGGTGCAGGCCTGCTGGCGGTAACGGCCGTGGCTGTCTCGCCCGAGGCCGACCACGACTTTGACGAGCCCGGGCCCGTCGATCCCGCGCCCCCGCGCGGAGCCTTCGGCCCTGTTGTGGTCGGTGCGTCGGCGACCCGCACCGACGGCACCGAGCCGGGGGGAACACCAGTTCGGACGCGGTCCACTGAACACGGTGGCCCATGTCGCGCCGAAGCACACGTGCTTGGCATGGGTGTTCATTGACGTGCTGCTTGATGGTCTTCGTCACCATCCGCGACGGAAGCTGAGCTTTCCGCCGCGACATCTCGAGCGATGCCGTCGGTCAAGTGTCGGATGTGGATATTGAACAGCGTGTCGGCTTCTGTAGTGTCGACGCCTCCCGCGTCGCCTCCCGGTCGCACTGGTCTCGGCCGACGTGGTGGCCGGGCTCCGGACTCGACCGCGACGAAACCAATTGTCGCCCACATCAGCAATCGACATGCTTGCACGGCGGCGTCGGCGCGAAAGCCGTCGTGCCGCATCGCCTCGACAAGTGGCCGCGACACCTCCACGAATGCCTCGCGTCCAGGCGAAAGAATGAGCCGACTCTCGCGGGCGGCCACGAGCTGCGATCGCAATTCGCCCGCCCAGCGTGTCGCGTAGCTGCCCCAGGTCTCGTCGCGAACCCGCGGTGGCGTCAGGTTTGCGAAGAGGCGATCGGCGATTGCGTCGATAAGTGCATCTTTGTTGCCGATTCTGCTGTACAGCGGGACCGGCGATACGCCAAGTCGCGTGGCGACACTGCGCATGCTCACGGCGTCGAGCCCCGACTCGCGAAATATCCCGACCGCCGCGGTGATGATTTCGTCAGCGTCCAAGTCGAAGTCAGGTTGTCGGCTCACAGGACCATCACCAGTTTGCCGATAGCGTTGCGGTCCGCGAGTCGCTGGAGCGCGTTCGGGAGTTCATCGAACGTCGGCGTGGCGGTTACGGCGTTCCGGAGTCTGCCATCGCCGATGAGACGTGACAATGCGAGGTGGATTTCATCGAGTTCCGCGGCAGACTGACCGCCAGCGAAGACGCCCACGAGCGAGGTGTTCGCGATAACAAGGTCGTGTGATGCGAGTTTGGGCCACCTTCCGCTGGCAAAGCCAACTGCAAGGTGACGGCCATTTCGCGCGAGCGCCCCTGCCGCGTCTTCGGCCATGGCGCCGCCGACCGGGTCGTAGATGACGTCGACCCCTCGGCCGCCGGTCGCTGCGCGCAACACGGGAGCGAGTTGTCCGTCTCGGTGGTTGATGGCGATTTCAGCGCCGAGTTCGCGACAGCATTCTGCTCGCTCCTCGTCGCCGACGACGGCAATGACTTGGCCGCCGAGCGCGCGTCCGAGTTGTACTGCGGCGATGCCGCTGCCCCCTGCGGCGCCGAGCACGACGAGCCACTCACCCGCGGCGAGGTGACCGCGCTCCACGAGCCCGGTCCATGCCGTGAGGTGTGGGATCCAAAACCCGGCTGCCTCAGCATCCGTTAGGCCGTCGGGCACCGGAAATGCGGTGGATGAAAGTGCCAGACATTCTTGGGCGAAGGAGCCGTGGCCGTCGTAGAACGCGCTCACGAACATGACGCGGCTGCCGAGCTTGCGCGTGACGCCGTCTCCAATTGCGGTGATGACGCCCGCGGCTTCTTGGCCGGGCGTGAATGGCAATGCTGGTGTGAGCGGGTAGGTCCCGCGGCACATCAACACGTCTGGCAACCCGATACCCGCAGCGGTGACACGAACACGGATCTGGCCGGGACCTGGTTCGGGAACATCGAGTTCCACCGAGCGCAGCACGTCGATTGGCTCGCCTGTTGCATCCACCTGCCACGCGCGCATCGTCTCTCCGCTGAGCTCGCTCATGGTGTGACTTCGCCTTCGATGATGTTCTTGGCGCTTTCGAGCAGCAGATCGGCCTGTATCCCGAAAAACTCGTGGAGTGGCTTGTCGGATTGCCCTCGTAGGAACTTGGCGTAGCTGCCCTCGAGCGCGATCGCGAGTTTCCATCGAGCGAACACGTCATACCAGCCGATCGATGTCGTGTCGCGGGCCGACTTGCGCGCGTATCGGTCGATGAGTTGCCGTCGATCGGGCAGCGATGCCAGGGCAAACTTGGGGTCCTTCGACATGCCGAGATGGATCGTGCCGTCAGGTCCCGGGTGAAAGATCAGCGCCCACGCGAGGTCGACGAGCGGGTCGCCGATTCCGGCCATTTCCCAATCGACGACTGCGGCCAGCCTCGGTGGTGATTCGGGTGCGAAGAGGAGGTTGTCGAGTTTGTAGTCGCCGTGACACAGCGCACTTGGTTGGTCTGGGGGTCGGTGCGCATCGAGCCAATCAGCGATTTGGATCGCGGGCGGAAGTGCGCGGCCTTCATACGACGCAAGCTGCGCGAGCCAACGAGTGATCTGGTGTGGGAGGTATTCGCCAGCGTGGGCCAGATCGCCGAGACCGCACGCGCGCCAATCGACTGCGTGAATCGCAACAAGCGCGTCGATGAGCTCCTCAAGCGCGCGACCTTGTGATTCCGGTGTCATTGCCCATTGTTCGGGAACGTGGGTCAATATGGCCGACCCGTCGATGTGCTGCATCACGAAGAACGGTGCACCGAACACGCTTGGGTCGTCACACGAGATGACGGGACGCGCAGTCGCGACTGGTTCATCCTTGATCGCGTCGAGGATCTTGTACTCTCGCAGCACGTTGTGCGCGCTCGAGACGTTGGCATGACGCGGTGCACGCCGCAGGACCCAGCGCGCAGCCTCACGATAGATCGCGAACGCCTCGCAGGACCCTCCACCGACCAGGGGCGTCACGGTGATCTCCGCGGATCCGCCAAACGCCTCATCGAAGAAACGCTGCAAAGGCTCAATGTGCATTGGAGTCATTCATGGACTCGGGAACTCCCGCCAAGTGCCTCAGCTCCGCCCACTTCCCTTCGGCCGCCGGGCGACGGCTCGGGATGTGCTCGCTGGGCCATCCATCGACCGGCTTGTAGCCCTTCAACAACGTGCGGGCGAGCACCGACTTATGCAGTTCGTCGGGGCCGTCGCCGATCGGGCCGAAACGCGTCGCGCGATACCAGGACTCCACTGGCAGGTCGGTCGAGTAGCCGAGCGCGCCGCAGACTTGAATCGTGCGGTCGAGCACCCCCAACACGATTTTCGACACGTGAGCCTTGACCATCCCGAGATCGGCCCGCACTGCAGCGGCTCCGAACTTGTCGATCTTCCACGCGATTTGGAAGGTCAGCAGTCGTGCGGCCTGAATCTCCGTGTGGGACAGCGCCACATAGTCCTGCACCATCTGATGGCCAGCCAACAGCTTCCCGTGTGAGGTCCGAGACACTGCCCGTTCGCACATGATGTCGAGTGACCGTTGGGCTTGCCCGAGCCACCGCATCGCATGATGAATGCGACCACCACCGAGCCGTTGCTGGGCGAGCACGAACCCGTCGCCGGGCTGGCCGATCAGGTGGTCAGCTGGCACGCGACAATCGCGAAACACGAGCTCGGCATGATTGCCGAGTCGTCCGTAATCCACATCGGGGTGTGCCATCGTGCCGATATCGCGCACGATGTCCAAGCCAGGTGTGTCGGTGGGGACGACAAACACCGAAGCATGGCGGTGCGGGCGTCCTTCGGCGCTGGTCTCAGCGAAGACCAACACGATGTCGGCGACCGAAGCATTGGTGATGAACCACTTATGACCGTTGATGACCCACTCGTCACCGTCCCTATTCGCGGTCGTGCCGATCACGGTCGGGTCGGCACCCGCCAAAAACGGTTCGGTGAGCGCGAACGCGCTGGAAATCTCGCCGCGCAAATTCGGCCAGAGCCACCGCTCCTTTTGAGCATCTGTGGCGCCGTGGGCCAGGAGTTCCATGTTGCCGCTGTCGGGGGCCTGCACCCCGAAGATTCCCATCGACATCATGCACCGGCCAATGATCTCCGACATCAACGCCAACTTGAGTTGCCCGAATCCGGAGCCGCCGAGCTTCGGGTCGAGGAAGGCAGCCCAGAGCCCGCGTTCCTTGACCTGTCGCTGGAGGTAGGTCTGCACGACGCGCCATTCGTCCCGAGGCAATCGGTCATAAATCGGTTCGAGCGGTATGAGCTGCGTGTCGATGAACTCGCGCATCCACCTGAGCTGCTCGCCAAACTCGTCATCCGTTTCGAAATCCCAAGCCATTGGTGAGTCCCGTGCCACCCTTCGCGACCGGGATGTCGCGATGTGATTACAGTGTAATCTCGCGCGGTCGGTCACGCAATGAAAGGGTCGTCGTCATGTCTGAACGAGAGGGTGCAGCGGAGTCAGCACATGCCGTGATCGGCGCGGGGCGAGTTGCGGTGGTGACAGGCGCCGCGAGCGGTATCGGCTGTGCCCTCGCAGAGGCATTCGTCGCAGTGGGCTCAGCAGTTGTGCTCGCCGACCTCGACGGTCGCGAAGCTGAGGCTGTCGCTGAACGTCTGCGCCTCAACGGTGCCGCCGCGCTTGCCGTCACCGTTGACGTATCCGATCCAGCATCCGTTGAACGGTTGGCGAAGGTGACGCTCGATCGGTTCGGGCGGGTTGATGTGCTGTGCAACAACGCGGGCGTCTCCACGTTCAACCTGATCCAAGACCAGACGCTCGATGATTGGCGTTGGGTGTTCAACGTCAACATGTGGGGAGTCGTTCACGGACTGGCGAGCTTCTTGCCGATCCTGCGCGGCCAGTCGACTCCTTCGCACATCGTCAACACTGCCTCGATGGGTGGTCTCATGAGTGGCGTGCCGTTCATCGGACCATACGCCGCATCGAAAACTGCTGTCGTGTCGATCTCGGAAACACTGCGCCAGGAATGCGCCGCATACGGACTCCCGATCGGCGTGAGCGTGCTCTGCCCGAGTGCGACCGATACGCGCGTGATGGAATCCGAGCGCGGCCGACCGGTTGCGCTCGGCGCCGAATGTCGCACTGATGACGCCGAAGCGATGCGCTTAGCGATCAAAAGCATGTTCACCGGACCCGATGGCTCGACTCCTGCCCACGTCGCGATGCGCACGTTGAAGGCGATCCTCGCGGGGGAGTTCTGGATAATACCCAACAGTGGCGAACGACCTATCGTCGAAGCTCGCTTCACGGAAGCGCTCGCCAGTTTTCCCCAATAGAATCAGCATGCCGAACATGGCAGCTTGAGGACCGGGCCGGGCGCCGAACGGCACATCTGGCGCGTGACATGTCGACAAGCAAACCAGACCATGCATGGGCGGTCTGATCTCTGCGCTTCTGTGTCGGCGCGGACAAGGGGCTACAGGTCATCGCTGCCGGAGATCGATCGTTGCGGGAGGCTGGGCTGCGACGCGCGGAACGATTCCGCACATCGACCCCATCCTTACCGACTTCTTAACTCTTCACGGGCTAACTCTTCGGTTCCTCTAAGGGGTCCCTTATGGCCTGATCGCATACTGGCATCAACCAAGAACCCAGAATGCAAGGGAGGATCCACCATGAGCCTCAAGCCCACGATCTTGAGCAGGCACGAGCTCACCAGGTCGATCGCTGCTGGCGTTACGGCCATTGCGCTTGCGGTCGGTGGCTATGCGGTCGCCGACGCGGGTTCAACCGCCGCAGCCGCCTCGCCCTCGGTAACAGCAGCCGGTAGCGGCTCTGCTGGCAGTGTCGGATCTGGCGGCGGGGGATCCAACGCTCGGTCTGGACCGGCTTCAGGGGGAGCATCCGGCACGGTCGGTACCGTGTCGACGTCGAGCTTCACCATGTCGACATCAGCGGGTCAGAAGGTGACCGTCGATAAGGCGTCCTCGACGAAATACCTGAAAGGCACGAGCTCGACCTCGGCGAGTGCCATTACACCAGGCGAAAGCGTGCTCGTACTTGGGACGACCAGCGGAACGACCATCACGGCCACGCAGGTCATCGTGCAACCGACCGGCGCCGGCGGATCTGGGACTTCCTCGGCCGCGGGGGTGATCCCCTTCCAGCCCGGTGCACCGACCACGTCAAAGCAGGTCGGTCAGATCCCGGCGAGCTACAGCCAGGGGTCGGGAACGATCGTCAGCGGAACGACAGCGAATAAGGCGACGAAGGCTGCGCTGGCCGCCTACCCGGGCGGCATCGTCGACCGTGTGGTGCAGCTGAGCAACGGCGAGTACGAGGTGCACAACATCGGCGTCAACTGGCCACACCATGTCTTCGTCAACAAGAGCTTCAAGGTCGTCGGCGCCAACTAGCCGCCACGGTAGAGCATCAGCTCGGACGGCTCTTCGAAGCTGGCCACGGACGGTGCACGAGCAGCAGGCGCGGACCTCGGGTGCCCCCCGACACCAAAACCGGCTACTCAATCGGTTGATGCGGTCACACCTGGTGCGCTGCAGGGCCTGAGCTGCTCCCCGCGGGGAACCATCGCCGAACAACTTGGGCTCCCTTCCAGACGATTCTGGGATCGTTCTGGCACGCGTGGGACGGCTCTTCGGGGACGGGGAAGACCCAGGCCGCCGCCTGCGCCCTTGGGTACGACCTTCACCGACTCGCCGTGACGGATCAAGAGACTCGCGTAGTAATGCCGCAGCGCATGGAAGGGCGTCCCGGCGGGAACCTGAGCCAGGTTCACGGCTCGCTGCCAAGCTTCGCCGAACCGATTCCGTCTGATTGGGTCTCCCCGCGGCGTCGTGAAGAGCAGCCTCTCGGACTGCTCCGGTGTCAGACGCTCAGCCTCGAAATGGGCGGCCCATTCTTCGACGAGAACGTTTGGGACCGGAACCGCACGGACACTTGGAGGGTGTCTTCGGTGCCCGTCCGACGGAGGTCCGCTGAGCGTGATGAGTTGCTGCTCCACACGAATGATGCGGGCGAGAAAGTCAATGTGACGGACCTGTAGCCAGAACCTCATCACCGAGAAGCTCCGCCGGGTCGCCCGCGGCCTGCGGAACTTCGAGCACTATCGGCTTCGGCTGTTGCTCCACTCAGGCGTGGAATGGAACACTCGGCCCACTGCTCGAATCGGGGGCCGTCCCCCACGGCTGGTCGCGTAGAGCCGGTTAACCGCAGCTCCAGGTAGAATCGGCACGGTGGGGATGACCCCCATTTATCAAGGCCTCGGGACTAAGGAAGAGAAACGGGCATGGAGAAGAGCGGGGCGCAGAAAAGCAAGTGTCCTTCTCAGCTGATAGACGCGAGAATCAAGGAGCTAGGCGACTGGCGGGGCAAGATGCTCAGTCGGCTCCGTACCTTAGTCAAGGCAGCCGATCCCGAAGTCGTCGAGGAGTGGAAGTGGCGAGGGGTTCCGGTGTGGTCACACGACGGATTGATCTGCACAGGCGAGACTTACAAGAAGGTCGTGAAGATGACCTTCGCCAAGGGGGCGGCTCTGAAGGATCCTTCGGGCCTCTTCAACTCCAGTCTTGACGGGAACACAAGGCGTGCCATCGACTTCCACGAGGGCGAGAAGATAAACGAGAAGGCGTTGAAGACTCTCGTTCGCGCCGCCGTGACCCTGAACAAGTCCAAAGCCAAGAGCTAATCCACGGAATTAAACATTTCCCGTGGGATCCGACAAGAAGTCACCGTCTTGGTTCCATTATCGAGTCAGGTGACAGAATCGCAATCCCGCAAGAGGTTTATCGCCAGCGAGAACAAAGTGCTCGCCAACTACGCGTACGACCTGCTGAAGCGGGCGCTCAACCTGTAGCCCCCCTCCCTCACTGCCCGCGCCAGCTCCCGCTCCACCACCCGACGGCGTGCACTCGCCGTGCGAACGCGGCGCAGTCGTCTCGCACTGGGCAGCTCGCTCGATTACGTCATGAGGTCGTCTCCTCCCCCACAGCGTCCGAACTCCTGGACGCACTCGTTGTTTGTCGTTGGTTTGGAACGCTTTTCGACGTTCCACGGACTTGGCACGGACCTGAGCCGTTCCAACGGCCGCTCCCGGCTGGGGGAAATTGGGCGGATCGGGGCTGCCGATTCAGGCCGGTTCGGTGATTGACGCAGGCCTCGACGCTGGCGTGCGGAGGCCGTCGCTCAGTAGGTGGTGATGCCGAAGGCTCCGGTTCTGCGTAGGAGCTGAGCATCGTGACCCTTCTCTGCGGTTTGGATTAGGGCAAGACGGAGCTGTGGAACGCTGGTGCGTGCCTGCGGACACCTTTCGCGGGCATTGATCGGGAAGGAGGGCTCTCGAACCATGGCCCGAGCAGTGCGATTCGACCACTACGGCGACCGCGATGTCCTCTACATCGCCGATGTTGAAGTTCCTTCGCCGTCGGTCGAGGAGGTCATCGTGCAGGTCCGCGCGGCCGGGATCAATCCTGGCGAGGTGGCGATCCGGGCCGGGGCGCTCGAGGCGATGTTCCCGGCGACGTTTCCGTCCGGGCAGGGCAGCGATCTCGCCGGCGTCGTCAGCGCGGTCGGCGACGCGGTCGCCCAGTTCGCCGTGGGCGACGAGGTGCTGGGCTGGTCGTGGCAACGCTCCAGCCACGCCGAGTACGTCACGGTCCCGGCGCCCCAGTTGATTCCCAAGCCGGCGAAGTTGAGCTGGGAGGTCGCCGGCTCGCTCTATGTGGTGGCGTGCACGGCGTACGCCGCCGTGCGGGCCGTCGGTGCCGATCGGGGCGACACCGTCGCGGTGTCGGCGGCAGCCGGCGGGGTCGGCTCCGTCATCGTCCAGCTGCTGCGAACAAAGGAGGCGACCGTGCTCGGCATCGCGTCGAAGGCCAATCACGGCTGGCTCAGCGCGCACGGTGCCATCCCGGTTGCCTACGGTGAGGGGCTCATCGACCGCCTGAGGGCCGCCGCGCCGGACGGTATCGACGCCTTCATCGACCTCTTCGGGCCAGAGTACGTGCAGCTAGCCGTCGACCTTGGGGTCGAACCTGACCGCATTGACACCATCATCTCGCGTGCGAAGGCACAAGAGGTCGGGGCAAAGACCGAGGGGAGCGGGAACGCTTCGACGGCCGACGTGCTGTCGCAGATGGCCGAGCTCGTCGCGTCAGGCCGGATCGAGATCCCCATCGCCGCGACCTACCCAATGGAGGAGGTCCGCGACGCCTTCGCCGAGCTCGAGGGGCGGCACACCCATGGCAAGATCGTCCTGATCCCCTAACCCACGTCTACTCAATCGCCGCTGGTGTTGCTGCCGTGACGTCTTTGGGCGTGACGATGCCGCGTTCGATGCCGGCCACGAGCTTGTCTGCAAGCCTCTGGGCAGCCCGTCGCGACGTTGCGCTCACAACTCAAGAGATCTGCTTGCGCTTGCCCGTCCTGATGTCGATCCCAGCCCAGGCTCGGATCTCAAAGCGGCCCGGACCTCGTGGTCTGACGCTTCCCGCCATCCTTGATCCCTCCACGTTTTGTGGGTTGTTGTGTGAGATATGGAGATGGCAGGCGGCGGAGCGACTGCGTATATGCGTTCTGGCCTGCGGGACCGTGGTGGGCGGTAGAGGATTTGAACCTCTGACCCCTTCCGCGTCAAGGAAGTCAGACGGTTCGTTGCGCTCCGACTCTTGGCGCGAAATTGCTTCCGACGTGCGAAAACGCTTGTCGGTAGTTTGCAGTCGTTCTCGGCGTTTTTTGTTCTCCCGCGGCCCAGCCGCGGCCCAATGCCTGACGGAAATGTCAGGTTGCAGCTGGGCTGCTCGCCCGCCAGAGGAACGCGGCGCCGGGGCGCGACCGCAGCAGGCGCCGGGAGCTATCGGTCTGGATCATCTGCCGGTCGTGCCGAAACGTTCGCGCGCGGCCTGCTTCGAGACGCCGACGACGAGGGAGATGCATCCCCAGCTATATCCATTCGCCCGGGCAGCGGCGACCATGTCGCGGAGCTTGTTCTCGGCCTCGCCGAGGTGTGTCATCGCAGCGGCGACGCGGCGAAAGTCCGCGATGCCTTCGGGTGGTCCGAGCTCATCGGGGACAACGCGATCGAGCCAGGCCTCGGCTTCGGCTGCGGCCTGTTCGAGCTGTTCATTGGTTCGGGGCATTCCAATCAGCTCAGCAAGCGAGCGAACTCAAGTTCGGTCGAAGCGGCATCACACGGATGACAACGAATCATCCTCGAGATTGAACATACGATCCGCTCAGGCCTGGATGACCCGAAACCGAACTCGTTCCGCCGCGGCAGCGGCCTCGAGGCGCGGCGACACATTCCCGACACCGACACAGATTGCCGCACCGACGCGACGAGCGGCCGCGAGCGCTTCGAGGGCGACGAAGTTCAGCGGATGGCGATGCACCAGCTGGCCCATGTCCCAGGCCAGCTCACGCACGGACACGGTTGCGACCTCCGGCGGAAGGGTCACGAGCTTGGCGGTCACCTCCGTGCGCAACTCGGGTGGCAACTCAGCCAGCGGGCCACTGAGAGCGCCCTGCACCGTCGGGTCTGCGACCGCTTGGCAGAGCCGGTAGAGCCACGCGCCGGTGGTCCAGAGCTCGTCCGTGCGACGGACCCGCCGCAGCCCGGCTGGCTCGCGTTCCAGCAGTACCGACCGCAGCAAGCGGTCGTCGATGAGGACCTTCACTCGTCACGAAGATCAGAATCGTCGATGCGTCTGACGAGCTCCTCATAGCAGTGGGCGTCGAGGGCCTGCGCCAACGCTCGGCGGGCCGTGCCGGGTCCGCCCGGGAAGATCACCACCGCCTCCCCCAGATCGAAGACCTCGATATCGCCGCCGCCCTCGATGCCCCAGCGCCGCCGGGCGCTGGCGGGCAGTGAGAACTGGCCCCGGGCCGACACTCGATATCGAGCTGGCTTGTCTTGTAACTTGGTCATTCCACAAGTATAGAGCGAGTTCAGACCACGCCGAGCTCGCATCGCGTCGGCGGCGGTACCGGTCGTGATATCACGAGGTCCGGGCCGCCCTCCGCGAGCACGGTCAGCGCCTCCCCGCCCGTATCGGCCGCCTCGAACGCGGAGGACGCGCGATTTTCTGATGTTTTCTTGACGCCCGGCCGATGTGGTCCCGTCACAGCGCTGCCGATACAGGACCACGGCGGGCCTCTTGGTGAGGGCAACACACGCTCATGACTCGTGGTGGTATCAGGAGCTCAGAGGGCCGGTTGCCGTTCAATCACGCTCGGTCCGGGAGGCGCCGCGACCAGCGGGGCGCGGCGCTCATGGGTAACGCCACGGCGCGCCGCAGAGTTCGGCTCCTCCGCCGCCGCTCGGGCGCGGAAGCGCCACCGCGCCACCGTCGCGCAGAGGGACCCAGAGCGGAGAGCGGCGCGGCCATGGTCGAGATGGTGCTCATCCTGCCGCTCATCCTCGTCATGCTGGGCGTCGCGTTCACCGGCTGGGACGCTATGCAGGAGAGCATCCGTCTCACGAGCGCTGCGCGCGCCGGCGCGATCAAGGCCGCCAACGACATCGAGGGCGGCCAGTCAGCGAACGCGTGGAACGACGCGACGACGGCCGTGAACCAGGAGGAGAACGTCAACAACGTGTACCAGAACACGAACCCAGCAGCTGCTGACTACGTGAAGATGGCACAGGCGACGGACAACCTCAACGGCTCCGGCGCATCAATCAACACCGTCACGATCACGATCTCGAACGCTCACGTTATGGCGATGCCGTTCGTCTGGAACATGACCGTGACCACGTCTGCCACCGCGAGGTTCACATGATCGGCCGCGTGCGCAGACGGCGCCCCGACGATCGCGGTGCGATCCTCGTCCTGTTCGCTGTCGCGACGCCGATCCTCATCGGCATGCTGGCGATCGCCCTCGACCTCGGCTACGGCTTCGTCCAGACTCGGCGGGCCCAGAACGCCGCGGACTTCGCCGCGTTCGCCGCGGCCCAGCAGCTGAATGGATCGACGGTCTGCAACGGGTCCATCGCGCCGCCGAACATGCAGCAGCTCGTCGACATCGTCCAGCACGTGGTCAGCGACAACGCGCCGTCCATCGGGTCCGCGTGGACCGGCCAGTTCATCGACGACACCGGAAAGCCGATCAAAGGGTCGAACTTCTCGTCGACCAGCAGCAACGCGGCCGCGTCCCCGCCACCCGGAGCCTGTGGCGTCCTGGTCGACGCGACCCCCGTGTGGTCGCCGTTCTTTGCTCAGATCCTCGGCATCAACACCCTGACCGGCAACGGATCGAGCGACGTCTCGAACTCCATCCAGGGCCAGCCGATCGGGATCGTGGCCCTGAACAAGGTCGGACCGCACGAGACCCTTGGCGGCGGCAGCGGGCAGTTCGTGGTCTCCGGCGACATGGTCCTCAACACCGACGTCGAGAACCAGCCGTGGAGCGTGTCCTCGCAAGGCTGGGAGTTCGACGACGCGGTCGACGCCAAGACGGGCAGCAACCTGTACGTCTACGGCACGATCCACGCGAACGACGGCACGTACCACAACGAGCCGCTGTGGCCGCTGGACCAGTGCTTCGCGAGCCAAGGGCCGGTCGGCAAGGGCAACGGGGGTGGTCCGGCCTACGGCACGGCCCCGACACCCACCAACGCCCTGTCGTGCACCGACAACGGCGCGAAGGTGACGGTGGGCTACAACGCGATCGACCCGACCGTCGCGGCCATCAACGACCCCCTGCAGTCGGCCGGCTCACCCCCGAGCCCGTTCAACACCAGCATCGCCTGCCCGGGGATGAACGCGGTCACCTATTCGAGCAGCCCGAGCTCGGGCACCCTGCTGCCCGGCGAGTACACGAACCCGGTCAAGATCACCGGGTCGGCGCGGTTCGACGACTGCTCGGGGTATGCGGGTGAGGGCGCCTATCCCGGCATCTACCGCTTCGACAAGGGCGTGTGGATCGACCCGCAGACCTCGGGCGAGACGGTGACCGGCTCCAACGTCCTGCTGGCCACCAACACCCCCTACCCCCTCGCTGGCAACGTGCCCGGCTCGAACGGCAGCGGCGGCTTCGTCGCCAGCGGGAGCGGCAACGGGGCCCCCTGCCTCCCGAAGGGAACGATGACCAGCGCGCCGAGCGGAGACGGCTCCCCGGAGCCCGAGGTCGACGGCAGCGCAGGCTCGGCCTGTAGCGGCACCAGCTCGACGACCTACGGCGTCATCGCCTACGGCGACTCGTCGTTCAAGCAGGTCACGGGCCTCTACGGCACCGGCGACAACCTGTCGCTGATCGTCGGCGGCGTCTCGGGCACGACCGTGGCGCTGTCAGGTCCCACGACCGGCGGCTATGCCGGCTCCGACGGGGCCGCCGGCGTGGCCCTGTACCAGAACGCCACCACCCAGGCGAACTACGGCTTTGACGCCGAGTCGGGTGACGCCGCGTCCATCAACATCACCGGGCTCGTCTACAACGCCTCGCTCACCAACTACGGGGGCAGCGCTCCCCTGGACTACTGGGACGGCACGGGCGGCGGCATCCCCTTCTACGCCGGCGGGACACTCCAAGCCGGGTACGGCGCGGGGTGGTCCGACGGCCCCGCCCCCTCAGGCGGGACGGTCACGATCAACGGGACCTGCATCGTCGACGACTTCAACACCGACGGCGGGACGACCATCACGATCGTCGGTCACCCCTTCTCGCTGCCGGGCGCGGGCCGCCTGTCCTTCATCGGATGACGCGACGGCGGGGGTCGTGTGGTCGCCCGAGCGAATCGGGCTCGGTCCTGATCGAGTTCGTGCTCGTCGTCCCGATCGCCCTGGCCGTCATCTTCGGCCTGATCGGCGCCAGCTACCTGTTCTTCCAGAACTCGGCGCTGCACAACGGCGCGAGCGCCGGCGCGCGGGCAGCCTCGATCGAGACGCCGCTGGTGATACCCACCGGCGGCAAGTACTGCGAGTCGGGCCAGCCGGGCCCGATCGAGCAGACGGTCGCCAAAGCGGCCATCGACCTGCCCGTCAACACCGCGACCCTCTGCGCAAGCACCCAGACTGCGACGCAGCTCACCCAGAGCCCGAACGTCGCGGGGAAGGTCAACATCACGGTGACGTGCGGCGGGAACTGCTCAGCCCCCTTGAGCGCCTCGGTCACCTTGACGTACGACGCGCCCGGGTTCACCGCCCCCATGGGGCTGAGCTACTCGATGAGCGCCACCAGCCAGGTGCCCGAGCTGAACCCCTAGCTCTGACTCGACGGAGTTGTCTCCATCAGGGGTCCCGCCCTTCCCGTTCGGGCCCTGCGCCTGGTCCGGGAATGGCGTCGGTTACACCTCGCGGAGCTCGAGCACGCCTGGGAGCTCGCGTCGAGGCATCAGGACCCGGGTATCATTGACCCACTCCCATGACAAAGATCGCCAGGATTCCGCGAGTAGTCGAGGTCGACGTGCGGCCACCGTATGCCTTGAATCTGGCATTCGACGACGGCAGTACGCGCGAGGTCGACCTTGCCGACGACCTTTGGGGTCCGATGTTCGAGCCGCTGAAGGATCCGGCCTTCTTCGCTCAGGTCTCACTCGACCACGGCACGGTCGTGTGGCCCAACGGACTCGACCTCGACCCACTCGTGCTCCAAGGCGACTTCAAGCCGGCCGCACTTCGCTCCGAGCATCGCATCGGGTAGCTATCCTCCCAGCCCTCCGGAGTTCCGAGGGACTCATCGGCGAGGAACGGGACCCGTGAACTCCCACTTGTAAGGGCGCGCGCGGCGCTCGCGACAGCCCTGGTCACAGGGTCGAAAGCTGCTCCGACCAGCGCAGACGCTTGTCGTTAGTTGTCGTTGGAAGGATGCGACTGCACTCGAATCGGCCCCCGCTCGGAGATCTGGCCGAGCGCCGGGCCTGGTGGGTGCCTCGTCCGAGGCGCCGCGGCGGCTGGGATAATGGCCCTGGCGGGAGGAGTGGCGCTGCTCGAGGGAGCGGGTCCGAACTTCGTCCAATGCGGCAGTGGTCGCCCTGCAAGGGAGGAGAACTCGTGCGCATCGTTAGGCACTTGTCGCGTGTTGATGTCAAAGCAAGCGCGAAACCCAAACCCGGCGAACCGTCGAGCCCTTGGTCGCCGCGCGTGCCGCAGTCCCAGCTTCGTCTTCTAGCCACCACCTACGGGCAGACGTCAAGGGGCCAGATCGAGCGGCGTCGGTCGACACCCGAAATCTCAGAAAATCGGGCATGTCGGCTTAACAGCACCTCTCGCGCTCCCCGAAGATCCCAGCCGGCTAACCGGCGTACGGTACAGAGACACGACGAAGACTGACGAGCCGGGAAGGTCGGAGCAGCATGCCGTTCGTGACGAGTCACATGTCCATCTCCCTCGATGGGTTCGTGGCTGGGCCCGACCAGAGCGAAGACAACCCGCTCGGCATCGACGGAATCACGTTGCACCACTGGCACCTCAACGATCCCAAGCACCAGGTCGACGAGGCGTTCACGCATCGGCTACTCGGAACCCGCGGGGCATACATCATGGGCCGCAACATGTTCGGCCCGGTTCGCGGCGAGTGGGGCGACTCGGATTGGCACGGCTGGTGGGGTTCTGAGCCGCCGTACCACGCCCCTGTGTTCGTGCTGACTCATTACCCGCACGACCCGATCGAGATGGAGGGCGGGACGATCTTCCGCTTCGTCGATAGCTTCGACACGGCGCTGGCCGAGGCGACCCGAGAGGCCGGCGACCGCCCGATCGACGTCGCGGGTGGGGCGAGCGCGGTACGCCAAGCGTTGCAGGCCGGCTGCCTGGACGAACTCGTGCTCGACATCGTCCCGGTGGTGCTGGGAAGCGGCGAGCGGATCTTCGACGACCTGCTCGAGGTCACGGCTGAGCCAGTCGAGACAGCGACCTCACCGCTGGCGACCCACATCGTCTACAGGATCACCTAACCGAGGGCGGGTCACACAAGACAGGTGCCGACGGCAATCGCCCCGCAAGGGAGACGTGATATGTGCGCAGCTCTTGTCCAGCGCCCGCCTCGGACGGCGGGTTGCAGCAGCCCACGGACTTCTTACGGACCCAGTGCCCACATACGCTTCTCCAAGCGCGCGTAAACACGCCCGGAGAACGTTGTCTCCAATGGTGGGCGCTGCGGGACTCGAACCCCCGTCCTCCGCCTTGTAAGCAGCAAACCAACGATTCGCGCCTGACGCACGAGACCGCAACCGTTGTGCTGCTTGGACTCTACGACACGCACTCACACAGATGCGACTGGTGCGGCGCAGAGTTTCTTGGGCAATTCTTGGGCATCTGGCGAATGGCGCCATCCTCGCGGCGCGGCTGTGGAAGCGCTCGGCTTAGGGTCTCCGGGTGCCACCGCTCGCCATAATCGCTCCAGAGCGGGCATCCTGTGCGCCTTCGGAGGACAAGCCTCCGGTCTCGTTGGAGCAGCCGAAAATGGCAGGAATGACAGAGTCGTACGGGATGGCGTCGCTCGTTGTTCCGGAGCGATGGGAGGACGTGACGCCCGGCTGGATGACCGCCGCCTTGTCGCGACACCACCCGGACGCGCGAGTCGCTGACGTCGAGCTGTTGCTACGTGACGACGGGACGAACCGACGGGCGCGGTTCGGTCTCACCTACAGCGCAGGTAGCGGCCCGAAGACTGTGTTCGTCAAGGCCGAATCCGATGTCCCTGGGCGTCGTGAGATCCACGCGCGCAACGGCAACCTTTTCAACGAGGCGCTGCTGTACCGCTCGGGTATCGCGCTCCCGATCGAGCACCCGCTCGCGTACGCCGCGGTCGTAGACGAAGCGAAGCTCGACTACGTCATCGTCATGGAGGACCTCGTCGGGCGCGGTGCAGATCCGCGCCACGCGTTGCGGCCGTTCACCGCGGAGCAAGTAGCAGGCGGCCTGCGCGGGTTGGCCCGGCTCCACAGCGGCTTTTGGGGCAGGATCGAGCGCGAGGCGGTGCTCGAATGGGTGCAACCGTTCCTGCCGACCGACGGCTTGCTGCGCCCGATGCGAAAAGCAGCTCCAATGGGCCTGGAACGGGCGCGCGACGCGCTTCCCGACGAGGTCACGAAGCTGACCGGCGATGCGCTCGTCGACAAGCTCTGGGCCGACTATCTCAGCGCCCTGACGACCGGCCCGCAGACGTTGCTCCACGGCGATCCGCACATCGGCAATACGTACACGCTCCCCGACGGCGAGGTCGGGTTCCTCGACTGGCAGGTCGTGCGTCGCGGGAGTTGGGCGCATGACGTCGGCTATTTCCTCCAGGGCGCGTTCACCGAGGACGATCGCCGTCGCTACGAAGTTGATCTCGTCGAGGAGTATCGAAACGCGCTCGACGTCCCCGCGTCGGAACGGCCGACCGCCGGTGAGGCGTGGCTGCGCTACCGGGCCACCGCCGTGCATGGTCTGACGATGTGGATCGTGACTCTCCTGAGTGATGTCCACGAGTATGAGCGATCACTCGCACTTGTTCGGCGCTACGCATCCGCCTTCGCCGAGCTCGATACGCCCGCCGCCGTCGAAAGCCTCAACGTGCGTCGCTGACACGCGCCATATCTGCCGTTCGGCGCCCGCGGGTACGATCTTCGCAGTCGCCGCCGACTGCACGACGGGTTCGGTCTGACCGCGACCCTCAAGCCGGTCGCGACTCGCCGCCTAAGGTGGTGATCGCTAGAGCATTTGGAGCCGCGCACGGACTTCTGACGGACTTGTAGCTCAGCCCCAGCCCTCGCCGCGTGCGTCACATCCCGGGAGAATGTTGTCTGTGCTCGTGGGCGTTGAGAGGCTCGAACCCCCGTCCTCCGCCTTGTAAGGGCGATTCAGGTGCCCGCGAAGGTGCTGGTCACAGGTTCGAAAGCGCCTCTGACCTGGGCAGACGTTTGTCGTTGTTTGGTGAGGTAGGCCGCTGGTTGCTCGTGCGCCGGTAGGTCGGGCGGGCTCAGTCCCGAGGGTTTCCCGTTCGGGTGCTTGTTCCGTCTCGCCGTGGGTGCGCGTCTGGCCAGCGGCCCCCTATCGAACCGTGCATGCGGTTCTCCCGCACACGGCTCTCCGACACCGTTCACCGCTAGGCATGCGCCGACCAGTAACGAACCGTTCCAGCCAGCCGGTGGATCCCGAGACTGGTGAGCCACTCGTAGGTGAACCGGGTGGTCCAGTTGCGTCCCGAGAGTCCGTGCTTGACGCTGGCTAGCGTGGCGAGCCGCTCGGCAACGTAGGCGTCGATGGCGTTGAACTTCCGAGACGAGTTGCCGTGACGGAAGTACGCCCCCCAGCCTCGCAACACGGGGTTGAGGTGTTCGACGGCGGTTTCGAGCGGCAGGCTCGCGTATCGCCGGGCCGTGTGATCGCGGACCGTGGCCCGAATGGAGGCCATGGCCCTTCTCGACGGCCACTTCTGAAGGAAGTAACGACCTCGCTGCTTCGGGGACTCCTTCATGCGGTGATGGAATCCTAAGAAGTCAAAGCCGTCTGCTCCTCGGGCCAGGTGCACGATCCGGGTCTTGTCGGGATGTAAGCGCAACCCGAGTCGCCCCAGGATCGCAATCACCTGGTCGCGGGCCTGTTCGGCTCGTTCCCGGGTGGGGCAGATGACGACGAAGTCGTCGGCGTAGCGGACCAGCACCCCAGGTCGCCTGGCCATCGCGCCCCACTCCTCATCGAGGACATGCAACGCGATGTTGGCCAACAACGGCGAGAGCGGCGAGCCTTGTGGTGTGCCGGCCTCGGACTTCGAGACCACGCCACCCTCGAACACCCCGACTCGAAGCCATGCTCGCAGCAGCTTCAACAGGTCTCGATCCCAGACCCGTCGGGCCACTTGGGCCATCAGGGCCTCGTGATCGATCTCGTCGAAACACGCCGCGATGTCAGCGTCGAGGACCCATTCGGCGCCCCGGTTGGCTTGCACCCGGATGGCCTCCAAGGCCATGTGGGCGTGACGCTTCGGACGAAACCCGAAGCTCACCGACAGAAAGTCAGCCTCGAAAATCGGTTCGAGAACCAACTTGGCTGCCGTCATCACCACCCGGTCGCGCACGCACGGGATGCCAAGCGGCCGGGTCGCCCCCGGCTGCGAGGCCTTCGGGATATGCGCCCGTCGCAACGTTGCGGGCCGGTACGTCTTGGCCCCCAACTCGGCGGCGAGCACGTCGAGGAACTCGCGCACCCCGGACTCCTCAATCGCGTCGATGGTGATCCCATCGACGCCGGGAGCCCCCCGGTTGGAACGGACATCGCTCCACGCCCGCCACAAGACGTCGCTGCGGGCGACCTTGTCGTAGAGGGCATGGAAACGACGGTTCCGGTCTTGCTTGGCACTGCGGTAAAGCACGCGTTGAAGGGCACGAACCTTGTCCACACCTTCGGCGTGGCTGACGGACCTAGCCGATTGCTCAGCACTCATCAGGGCACATCCACTTCTTCGCCATGCACCGGTGAAGCAGGGGCCCTTCGCTCCGACCGGGTTGTGTTGTCCCGGCCATCACCACTACTACGACCCCCTCCGACTCCCTCTCGGCCACCCACCCCTTCCCGGGTTCACCGGTTATAGGCAGGCGCGCTCTCATCCCCGCAGGACGAGGCCGAGGAGGGCCTCTCCAGTTCCCACGACAACCCTCTGACCGTTCCACGTCCCCTACGCCGGAGGGTTCTTCGACACCCGCTCCAGGATCTCTGGTGTCTTCCATGGCCTTCGCCCACAACGAACAGGCTCGGCTCCCTCTTCTTCCCGGTCACCCAGGCGACATGACGACGTTGCAGACTTCGCTTCATGCTGCGGACCGGCCAGTCGCTCCACCCCGCTTCGACGCCGGCCTCTCAACCGACCCCGGAGGCTTCACTACCGAGGACCCTGGCGTCTCCCCGGACCGGACTCACACCAGCAGGCCATCGTGAGCTTGTCGCTCGATCACGTCATGAGGTCGTCTCCTCCCCCACCGCGCCCGAACTCCTGGACGCACTCGTTGTTTGTCGTTGTTTGTCGTTGTTGCGCAACGTCTTTCAACATTCCACGGACTTGGCACGGACCTGGGAGCCGCCGGCCGGGCGCTGAAAGGCCCCTCGGACCCCCGAGCCGAATCGGCGCCGGCCAACGACGCCTTCCTCTTTCTCTTGTGCTCTCAGCCGGGCGGCAGTGGCTCTGGGAGCTCGCGGTTCTTCCTGGCACCCTGGGCTCATGACGCCTGGGACCGACGAACCGTGGACTGCGCTCGGGACCGGGTTTGTCCGCGGTTACGACTCGCTGTGGGGTCAGGCCCGAACCCATGTCGTGCATCAGCATCTGCGCCACCATCTCCCGCCACCACCCGCGGCTCTGATCGACGTGGGCGGTGGGGCGGGTAATCAGTCGATCCCGCTGGCACGCGAGGGCTATCAGGTGACCATCGTCGATCCGTCGCCCGGCATGCTCGCCCAAGCCGCCGCCCGCCTGGACCAGGAGCGGTCCGAGGTCGCCGAGCGTGTCCGCCTCGTCGAGGCATCAGGCGACGCGGTCCCCGACCTCCTCGGGGAGGCTCGCTTCGCCGGCGTGCTCTGCCACGGCGTCGTCATGTACCTCGAGGACCCCGAACCCATGATCGCCAGCCTCTGTCGCCTCGCCCAACCGACCGGCATCCTCTCCATCCTCGCCAAGAACGCCCACACTCTGGCCATGCGCCCCGCTTACGAGCGGGACTGGCCAGGAGTGCTGAACGCGTTCGACGCCCAACACCAGCGCAATGGCCTCGGCCTCACCACTCGCGGAGACACCATCGAGGGCCTCACTGACCTGCTCCGCCGACATGGCGCTGAGACGCGCGCGTGGTACGGCGTTCGGCTCTTCACCGAAGGCTGGGGCCGAACCGAGCCGCCGACCAGCCCTCAGGCCGACGTCCTCGCCGCCGAACTCGAGGCCAGCCGGCGAGACCCCTACCGGCAGCTCAGCCGACTCTTTCACCTGATCGCAGCTCGACGCCCAGACCAATAGTCGCAGAGCTACCCGGATCAGTTCTCGCCCGCCTTCGTCCGGGGACGCCTGTGGCGCATTGTTCCGGCGACCGAACTCGATGATCGTGACCTGGATGAGCACCTCGATCCCGTGCTGATCGGCGGTCGCGAAGTACGCGAGATCACGATCGTCGACTACAACCCGTCGTGGGTCCAACGGCTCGCGCGGGGGCGCTTCCGTAGGAAGTGGAGACCGCTGGGAGCCTTCCGTCGCGGAACTCCGGCGCCATGGTGGAGGCCCCCTTATCAGGAGGGGCGGCTGGGAGCCCAACCCAGCGAGTCTCGGACCTGTCGCGTGGTCGCGTCGCGCTCC
>PLJD01000038.1 GCA_003140175.1 Actinomycetota bacterium | reverse complement strand
CCACACCATCAATCTTCGACACACGCTCACGCCTCCTTGACCTGCCACCGCGAAGGCCTGCGTGACCTTACGATTAAAGGAACATGGTAACTGCCGTCCTCTTTGACTTCTACGGCACGCTCGCTCGGGCGACCCAGTGGATGTCGATTGATGTCCTGTTGGCCGAGCACGGCTATGAGTTGCCCAAGGCGGTGCACGACCGCTGGTGGAACGATGGCATCGACGGGGTCGAGCATCTCGAGCACTCGCAGAGCCGCGAGACCTACCAGGCCTGGCAGCGCGACCGGCTGCTCGGGATGCTCGCCGAGACGGACGTGCACCCCGGCGAGTACGAGGAGATCCTCGGGCAGCTGCGGCGAGGAAATGAGACCCGGGTCTTGGAGGCATACCCGGAGGTCCCCGAGGTTCTCGAGCTGCTGCGCCGGCGAGACGTGGCGCTCGCGGTCTGTTCCAACTGGGACTGGGATCTCGCCGAGGCACTCACCGAGGTCGGGCTCGGCGACCATTTCGACGTCGTGGTGTCCTCGGCGTGGGCGGGGGCCCGCAAGCCCCACCCCCGGATCTTCGAGCACACGTTGGGCCAGCTGGGCATCCAGCCCGCGGGTGCCGTGTTCGTCGGGGACACGTGGGGGCCTGACGTGGTCGGGCCCCAGGCGCTGGGGATGACGCCGCTGTACCTTCGGCGTCGTGATCACTGGGCCGACAACGGCGCCCCGGCGGATCCCGGCTCGGCGGGCGTGATCGTGGCCGCCGACTTGGCCGCCATCCTCGACCTCGTGGAGGAAGCAGCGTGACTGCCACCGCCGAAGCACCAACCGCACCTCGTGACGTCTCGGCCGTTGTCGCCGCGCTGCGTGTCACCTACGAATCGGGTCGTACTCGACCGCTCGAGTGGCGGCGCGAGCAGCTCCAGGGGCTGCGCCGGATGCTCGTCGAACGCGAATCCGAGCTGTTGGCCGCGCTGGCCACCGATCTCGGGAAACCTCGAGCCGAGGCGTGGGCGACCGATGTCGGGTTCGTCATCAGCGAGATCGACCATGTGCTGCGCCACCTGCGGTCGTGGGCGCGCCCGGAGCGGGTGTGGGCTCCCCTGGTCACGCGCCCGGCGAAAGCCCGGATCGTGCGCGAGCCATTCGGGGTGGCGCTGGTCATCGCACCGTGGAACTACCCGATCCAGCTGCTGGTGTCACCGATGGTCGGCGCGTTGGCAGCCGGGAACTGCGTGGTCGCCAAGCCTTCCGAGGTGGCGGCTAGCACGTCAGCGGCGCTCGCCCGACTCGTGCCCAAGTATGTGGACACCGACGCGGTGGCCGTTGTCGAGGGTGGCGTCGCCGAGACCCAGGCGCTGCTCGCGGAGCGTTTCGATTACGTCTTCTACACCGGCAACGGACGGGTCGGCCGGATCGTGATGGAAGCCGCCGCCCAGCACCTCACCCCGGTAACGCTCGAGCTCGGAGGGAAGAGCCCGGTGATCGTCGAGGAGAGCGCCGACCTTCACGTCGCGGCCCGCCGAATCGCCTGGGGTAAGTATCTCAACGCGGGCCAGACCTGCATCGCACCTGACTACGTGCTGGTGTCTGCCGGCCTCGAGGACCGGTTCGTCGAGGAGATCCGGCGGGCCGTGTTCGACTTCTACGGCTCCGATCCGAAGGCCAGCTCCGACTACGGCCGCATCGTAAACCAAGCGCACGTGCAGCGACTTGCTGGGCTTCTCGGCGACGGGCACGCCACGATCGGCGGCGCGGTCGACGAGGCTGAGCGCTACGTCGCTCCAACGGTGCTGCAGGCGGTGCCCGCCGACGCGGCGGTCATGCGTGACGAGATCTTCGGGCCGATCCTGCCCGTCGTGCCGGTCGATGGGATCGACGCGGCAGTCGAGTTCGTCAATGGCTGCGAGCGACCGCTGGCGCTCTACTTGTTCACCGCGTCGCGCTCGGTGCGGGATCGGGTGCTGTCCGGGACGACGTCGGGGGGCGTGGCGGTGAACGCCACGATGTTCCAGGTCGCGGTACCGGCGCTTCCGTTCGGCGGTGTCGGGCCGAGCGGCATGGGCGCCTACCACGGCAAGGCGAGCTTCTTGACGTTCAGCCACGCGAAGGCAGTGCTGCGCAAGGGGCCCAAGCCGGACCCTGACCTCGCGTACCCGCCCTACACCGCCCGCAAGGAGCGGCTGCTGCGCCGCTTTCTCTGAGCGACGGGGTCGCCCTCAGCGGTAGCAGCGCAGCTCGATCGTGTTGCCGTCCGGGTCGCGCACGTAGAGGCTCGTCGCGAGGCCTTGGGCGCCGAAGAGCCCGTCGACTGGGCCGTCCCCGACCACGTCGAAACGGCCCGAGGTGGCGAGACCGCGCAGGTCGGTCGGCTCGACGACGAGGCACACATGGTCGACGTTCAGGCCGGAGCGGGGCACGGCGAAGAGGTCGATGATGGTCCGCTCATGGATCCGCACGGATGGGAAGGGGGCGGTCCCCGCCCGCCATTCCTCGACCCGGACGGGCTCGAGGCCCAGCGTTTCGGTGTACCAGCGCAGGGAGCGTTCCACGTCGGCGCAGTTGATGACGAGGTGGTCGAGGTCGGTGATCCGCATCACGATCGGCTACCCGCGCGGCAAGCCGAGGATGCGTTCGGCGACGATGTTCTTTTGGATTTCGGAGGTGCCACCGGCGATCGACGCCGCCCCGCTCCACAGCCATTGTCGTTGCCATTTGCCGTGGCCGGCCACGCCGTGCGCGCCTCGCCACAGCGGCGCGGCGGCGCCGCAGAGCTCGACGCCGAGCGCCGACAGTCGCTGCGTCATGTCGGTCCAGGCGAGCTTCACCCAGCTGGTCTCGGGGCCGGGCTCGATGCCGCGGGCCAGGCGCGACAAGGTCCGCCAGTTGTGGAGCCGCAGGATCTGCAGGTCGACGAAGGACTGGGCGAGACCGTCGGCGACCTCGACGTCGTCGAAGGTGCCGCTGGTTTGGGCGAGCGTGAACAACTCGTCGAGGTACACCTCGTGCACGACCTGCTCCTTGAAGGCGAAGATCGTGCCCCGCTCGTGAGACAAGGTGGTGCTGGCGACTGCCCAGCCCTGGTGGAGGCCGCCCAGGAGCTGATCGGATGGCACGAAGACGTCGTCGAGGAACACCTCGTTGAATTCGGCCTCGCCGGTCAGTTGGACGAGGGGTCGCACGTCGACGCCGGGGGTTTCCATGTCCACGACGAGGTACGAGATGCCCCGGTGCGGGGGCGCGTCGGGGTCGGTGCGGGCCAGGCAGATGCCCCACCGGGACCATTGCGCGTAGCTCGTCCACACCTTCTGGCCTGAGACCATCCACCCGCCCTCGACCGGGGTGGCGCGCGTCGAGAGCGCGGCGAGGTCGGAGCCCGCGCCGGGCTCCGAGAACAGCTGACACCACAGCTCGCTGGCGTCGAGGATCGAGGGCAGCCACCGCCGTTTCTGGTCGTCGGTGCCGAAGGCGAGGACGGTGGGGCCGACGTTGTTGACCCCGACCCGGTTCACCGGTTGGGGCGCCCGGGCCCGGGCGTACTCCATGTTCAAGAGGGCCACTTGCACGGGCGTGGCAGCGCGGCCCCCGTACTCGACGGGCCAGTGAATGCCGACCCAGCGGTCGCGGGCCAGCTTGGCCTGCCAGTCGCGACCCCACGCCACTTCCTCGTCGAGCGACGCGAACGCGGGTGGCGTCTCGAGGTTGTCCGCCAGCCAGGATCGGACCTCGTCAGCGAAGGCACGCTCCTCGTCGCTGAAGGCGAGGTTCACAGGTCCCAGAACCGCTCGCGCCCGTACTGGACGAAGGAGTCGCGGAGGGCGGCCTCGTCGGCGGGCTCGAAGCGCCGGTAGGTCGCCTCGCCGCGACCTCGCGTGTAGACGATGTCGTCGCCGACCCGGTCCGCGCGCCATTTCTGGTGCACGAGGGTGCGCTTGACGATCTTGTTGGTCACGGTGGTCGGCGGGTCGGACACCAGCCGCAAGTACCGGGGACGCCATTTGGGCCCGATGGCGGGTTGGGCGTCGAGCCAGCCGGCGAAGTCGTCGGGGTCGAACCCTGCGTCCTCGGCGAGCACCAGTCCCGCCATCACTTGGTCACCGGCCTGGTCGTCGGGCACGCCGTAGACGGCGGCGAGGACGACGCCGGGATACCCGGCGATGGCACTCTCGATGGGTTGGGCGGGGAAGTTCTCGCCGTCGACGCGCAGCCAGTCGGCGTTGCGACCCGCGAAGTACAAGTAGCGATCGTCGTCGAGGTAGCCCAGGTCGCCGGTCCAGTACCAGCCGTTGCGCAGCGTGTGCTCGTTCGCGGCAGTGTTGTTGTAGTAGCCCTCAAAGGGTCCCGCGCCGGCGGTGTTGACAATCTCGCCGACGCACTCGTCAGCGTTGAGGAGACGGCCGTCGGGCGCGAACCGAGCTCGGGTCAGCTCGTGGCCGTCCTCGTCGACGACCTGGATGTGGTCGCCGACCTGGCCGAGCGCACCGGCTCGCTCTTCGACGTCGCGGTTGACCGCCACCCCACCCTCGGTGGCGCCGTAGGCGTCGATGACGTCGACACCGAACCGGCGGGCGAAGGTGTCGACGATCTCGGGGGAGCCCTCGTTCCCGAACGCGACCCGCATCGGGTTGTCGGCGTCCTCGGGCAGTTCGGGGGTCGAGAGGATGTAGGCCAACGGCTTGCCGGTGTAGTTGAAGTACGTCGCGCCGTAATGGCGGACGTCGGGCAGCCACCGCGAGGCGCTGAACCGTCGGGCCAGACCGACCGACGCGCCGGCGACGATTGAGGGCGCCCATCCGACCATCAGCGCGTTCGAGTGGAACAGGGGCATGCAGACGTAGCCGACGTCGTCGCGCCCCAGGTCCATGATGATTCCCATCCGGGTTCCGGTGACGAGGAAGCGCCGCTGGGTGCAGATGACCGCTTTCGGCGCGTCGGAGGTCCCGGAGGTGAAGATCAGCGCCCAGAGGGTGTCGGGGTCGGGTTCGACGCCCGGGTCGTCGTCGCCGACGCGGCCGAGGGCCCCGCCGAGGTCCTCGCCGAGGTCGCGGTCAGGGTCGTCGCGGTCGGCGAATCGTCGGCTGGTGAGGACCGGGGGGAGCCGGTCGGCGATGGGATCGAGCAGCTCGACGTGGCGCGGCTCGGTGATGAGCAGACCGCAGTGGGTGTGGGTGGCGTCGCGCAGCAGGTGCTCGTCGCGGCGGGTGTGGTTGAGGCCCACCACGGTGGCGCCGGCCAGCGCCGCGCCCCCGAGCGCGAACAAGTAGTCGGGCGTGTTGTCGAGGAGGACCCCGACGTGGGGCGGGCGGGCCGGGTCGAGGCGGTCGTGGAACAGAGCGGCGAACCGGCACGACTCGGCGACGAACTCGGCGTGGGTCCACACGCGCTCCCCGAAGCGCACGGCGGGGCGGCTGGCACGCTCGGGGTCGGTGGCGTTGGCCCGCAGCAAGGCGGCGGCGTTCGGGGCCGGCATCGGCGCCTCGCCAGGGGCGGGCACGGACCGACTCCGCAGCGAGCCCCCAGGACCTGACACGCCGGTCAGGTTACTGCCGAGCCTCCGTAGACTCAGCCGGCGTGGAGGATCGCCGAACCCCGGGCTTGTACCTCGAGATGACCGACGACGCAGCGGCGCGCTACGCGGCGGCGCGTGTCCCCACGGTGCTGGGCGAGCGGGGCGTGTCGCGAGCCACGTGGTGGGAGAACGTGCGTCGCAACCGCGATGACCTGCCCCGGGTGCTCCCCGAGTTCGGGCTGCTCGGCGTCTACGAGGTCGACGACGGCTTCGTGGCGCCACCGTGCCCCGGCGGCGTCGCCGGCTACCACTATCGGCGCACCCCCCGGCCGGGTCAGGGGCGCCTCACCGGGGAGGCGACGATCGGGCTGTCGCTGGTGCTCATCAGCCCGCAGCAGCCGGCGCAGGCCCAAGCGCTGCGCGACTGGGCCGATTTCGTGCACCTGCGTCACATCGCGGAGGTCGGCGTGCCCGGCTACACGATGGTCACCCCCTACGAGCACGCCGAGGAGGGCGACCCGCGGTTCCTTCATTTCTATGAGATGGACACCGACGACCCGGAGCGTTCGTTTCAGGCCATGACTCCGCTGGTTCGCGAACGGCTCGACGACCGGGAGGCGTTCCGCCGCTGGGCCGGTCACGAGTCGCTGCGCATCATGTACGTGAACAGTTTCCGGCGCGTCGGCGAGCGGGCCGCGTGAGCGACTTCTTCACCGTCGTCCACGCCCAGCGGGCCTGTCGCGACTTCGCGCCGACTGGGCTCGACGATGACGTCATCGCCCGGGTGCTCGACGCGGCGACGTTCGCGCCGAGCGCCGAGAACCGCCAGCCGTGGGTGTTCGTCGTCGTGCGCGACGCGGCGCGGCGCGCCCAGCTCCATGACCTCGCCCAGCGGGCCTGGGATGCGGGCGGGCGCGACTTCGCCGCGGGGCGCCTCAGCGCCGGGCTCCTCGCCGACGTGGAGCACGGCATCGCCGGGGGCGGCTACCGGGCCGCGCCGGTGGTCATCGTCGTGGCCGCCGACACGAAACGTTGCCACCCGGCGACGATCCCGGCGTCGATCTTCCCGGCGGTGCAGAACCTGTGTCTGGCCGCCCAGGCGTCCGGGCTGGGCTCCGCGCTCACCACGATCACCACCACCTTCGCCGCCGAGCTCGCCACGCTGGTCGACTTGCCCGACACGGTCGTCGCGCAGGCCGTCGTGCCGCTCGGCTACCCGGCGCGTCCGCTCGGCCCGCCTCGCCGCGAGGGATTCGCGGGTCACACCCACCGCGACCGCTTCGGCGTCCCCTGGTAGGGGCCGGCCGGCTCAGCAGCTCCGCGTCTCGCCACCGGCGCTCGCCGAGGCCCGGATCGCGTCCAGGACCCGCATGGCGGCGACGCCGTCAACGAACGTCGGCAGTGGCACTCCCACCGGAGGTGGGCGTCCTTCGACTCCGGCGCGCAGGGCTTCGCAGAGGCGGGTGAACGGGCCGAGCTCGAGGTGGGTGAAACGCTGGCGGGGGTCGTCGCTCGCCGCTGGCGGTTCGGGCAGGACGAGGTCGGGTGGTACCTCGAGGCGCCGGACCCCGTCGGCGTCGGCGAGCCAGGCCTCCGAGCCGTCGATCCACGCGCTCGCCTGCGTGCCGGCGAGGCGCGTCACCCCGCTCATCGGACCCCATGCCGCCGCGGTCTGCTGGAGCACCCCGTCGGCGCCGCGGCGGAGCCGGAACCGCACCGTGAAGGAATCCTCGGCGACGCCGACCCGATCGGACACGACACTGAGGTTCGCGCTCACCTCCTCGAAGTCGCCGAGCCAGGCCCGGACCTGGTCCACAACGTGGGAGCCGGACGCGCCGAGCCACCCGCCGCCGGCCGCGGGGTCGAACCACCACGGCGGTGTGCGGGCCCCCGGGTCGGCGACGAGCGGGACGAACTGCACCAACGACAGGATCCGGACGTCGCCGAGTCGGCCCTCGTCGATGGCGCGCCCGATGACTGCCCGTTCGGGAGCGAACCGGAACTCGTTGCCGACCAGGTGGGTCACCCCGGCCTGGTCAGCGGCGGCGAGCATCTGGGTCGCTTCACCGGAGTTGAGGGCGAAAGGTTTCTCGCAGAGCACGTGCTTGCCGGCCTGCGCGGCGGCGACGACCACCGCGGCGTGGGTGTGGGGTGGTGTCGCGACCGAGACCGCGGCGACGTCGGGTCGCGCCAAGGCGACGTCGAGGTCCGTCAGCGCCAGGGGAACGGCGAGCCGTTCGGCGCGCCGTTGGGTCCGCTCAGGGTCGCGCCCGACGAGGCCGATCACGTCGAAACCCGCGGCCCGCAGGGCCGGCACGTGGACGCGGGTACCGAATCCGGTCCCCACCACCACGGCTCCCGGCCCGCTCAGGATTGACCCCGGGTCGGGTCGTTGACTGTCGCCGCTCGTCGCCGCGCCATCACACCTGGTTCCTCGTCGGGGCCGGCTGGGACGAGCGGATCGTACCGGTGGCCGCGCGGCGCAGCAGTCCGCGGTCCCGGCCACCGGCGGTGCCGCGCCCACGAGCGGGCGGCGCAGCACCCGATCGCCGGCGACCCGCCCGGCGGCACGGGTGCGGGGGCCCTGCCATCATGGCGATCCGGACGCGAAGGGAAGCTCATGTCGACAGCCGACGGGAGTGTGCCGCAGGGACCGCGTCGCGCCGAGCGTCTCATCGACGCTGACAACCATTACTACGAGTCGCGGGACTGCTTCACCCGGTGCATCGAGCCGGGCTACCGGGAGCGCACCGTGCGAGTCGCGCCGGGCGACGGCGGGCGCGACGTCGTGCTGGTCGGCGATCGACCTTTCACGTTCCTCGACGATCCGTTCAGCGAGCGCAAGGTCAAACCGGGGGCGCTGCGCGAGCTCTTGCGCACCATGGGCACGGGCAGCGTCACCCAGTCGGGGGCGGTCGAGCCGGTCCAGCCCGCGTATCTGGAACGCGAGCCACGCCTGGCTCGAATGGACGCGCAGGGCCTGCAGGCGGCGGTGCTGTTCCCGACGCTCGGCGTATGCGTCGAGCACTTCCTTCAGGACGACCCGGGGCTGCTCGACGCGAGCTTTCGGGCCTTCAACCGCTGGCTGGCCGAAGACTGGGGCTTCGCGTACCGGGGTCGGATCTTCGCCGCGCCGATGCTGTCCCTTCGCGACGTCGACCGGGCCGTCGTCGAGCTCGACCGGGTCCTCGGCGCAGGAGCCCGCGTGATCGGATTGCGCCCCGGTCCGGCCTACGGCCGATCCCCCGCCGACCCGCATTTCGATCCGTTCTGGGCGCGGGTGAACGAGGCCCGCGTCGTCGTGGCGTTCCATATCGGCGAGTCCGGTTACAACGAGATGCTGGGCCCGTTTTGGGGTGAGGAACCGAACCCGTCGTCGCATCGCCAGTCGGCGTTCCAGTGGGCGAGCTTCTACGGCGACCGGCCGATCATGGACACCTTCTCGGCGCTGGTGCTCCACAACCTCTTCGGCCGGTTCCCGAACGTGCGCTGCTTGAGCGTCGAGAACGGCTCGCTGTGGGTCGCGTACCTCCTGAAGGTGATGGACAAGATGTACGGGATGGGCCGCAACGGGCCGTGCCTGGGCGGGCGGTTGACCGAGCGTCCCAGCGAGGTGTTCAAGCGCCACGTCTACGTCTCGCCGTATCACGAGGAGGACATCGTGGCGTTGGCCGGTGTCCTCGGGGCGCAGCGGGTCGTGTTCGGGTCGGACTATCCGCACCCCGAAGGTCTGGCGGAGCCCGCCGATTTCGCCGCTGCGCTCGCGCCGCTCGACCCCGCCGCCCGGGAGTGCATCCTGAGCGGGAACACCGCCGCGCTGTTGGGGGACGCGCTCGCCGCGCCGTGAGTGCCACCCCGATTCCCCTGAGCGTCGCCGACGTCACGCCCGCCTGGCTGTCCGAGGTGCTCGACGTCGACGTGACGGGCGTGGAGGTGCTGGCCGCCCACTCGGGGACGACGGGGCGGGCCCGTCTGCGCCTCATCTCCCGGGGTGGCGATACCGGGCCGGAGTCGGTGTTCGTGAAGCTTGCGCCGTTCGACGAGCGGCAGCGACGTTTCGTCGACGCGGTGGGGCTGGGGATCGCCGAAGCCCGCTTCTACCGTGACGTGGCCGCCACCCTGGCGGTGCGTGTCCCGACGGTGTGGCACGCCGCGCTCGACGGCGACCGCTACATCATGGTGCTCGAGGATCTGACCGCGAGCGGAGCCCGGTTCCCGCGCCCCGACGACCCCGACCTGGACCACCTGATCGGCGCGCTCGTCGACGAGCTGGCCCGACTCCACGCCCCGACCTGGGGATCCCCCACCCTGCTCGAAGGTCCGCTGGCGTTCGTGGGCGCGGGCGCTCGGCTCGCCTTCGGCGCCGGTGGGGGCTTCATCGGGAAGGCGGTGGAACGCTTCGCGCCTGACATGCCGCCGATGTTCGCGCGGCTCGGGGCCCTGTACGGCGAACGGGCACCCGAGATCGCGGCGCTCTGGGAGCTCGAGCCGCGCACCCTCGCTCACGGCGACCCGCACCTCGGCAACCTCTTCGTCGACGGTGAGCGGCCGGGCTTCTTCGACTGGGCGATGGTCATGCCCCGCGCCGGAATGTGGGACGTGGCGTATGTCCTGTGCGGGTCCGTTCCCCGCGGGCTGCGCCGCGCGCACGAGCGGGAGTGGATCCGTCGGTACTGCGCGGCGCTGGCGCGCGGCGGCGTGGTCCTGGACGAGGCCGCGGCCTGGGATCAGTATCGGCTCTTCGCGGTCTACGCGTGGGTGTCGGCGACGTCGACCGCCGGGGTCGGGGAGCGGTTCCAGCGCGCCGAGGTGGCGTTGGGGGGCATGGCGCGCGCGACGGCCGCGATCGAGGATCTCGACGTGCTGGAGATCCTCGAGGCCCGCCTCGGCCAGTCGACCGGGTCGTGAGAGCCGCCTCGACCGCCGGTGGGCGAGCGGGGCGCGCTCGGCGGGTCGGGTGGGTGGGCAGGGTGGCTCAGCGGAGTGCGTCGTAGCACGCGTTGATGAGTCCGAAGCTGCGTTGGTCGCCGGCGAGGCCCATGTCCATGCGGTTCATGACGTAGCCGAAGGCGAGGTCGGCGTCGGGATCGGCCCAGCCCGCCGAGCCGCCCGCGCCAAAGTGGCCGAACGAGTGGGGGCCGCCGAGCTGCACGAGGGTGGAGGGGACGACGAAGCCGAGCCCGAACTGCAAGTCGAGGTCCAACAGCACGATGTTGGGCCCCGTGGTGCGCTGGATGGTTGCCTCGCGCACCTGGTCGGCGCTGAGCAGGCGGACGCCGTCGACGTCGGTGAGGCAGGCCGAGTACATGCGGGCGATCGAGCGCGCGTCGCTGATGCCCGACGCGGCGGGGACCTCGGCGGCGTGGAGGGGGCGGGTGTTCCAGATACCAGATCCGCTGAACGCCCCGCCGCCGGTCAGCGCCTTGCCGAGCATCGTGTCGGGTCCGAGGAACTCGGCCATGGCCGTGCGGGTCTCGTCGTCGACCTCGGCGTCGTCGGGCACGATGCCGCCGATCAGGCGTCCGACGCGCGGCTCGTGCTCCTCGGGTAGCCCGATCCAGAAGTCCAAGCCGAGTGGGACGGCCACCTCGTCGCGGAAGTAGGTGCCGATGCTGCGCCCGGTCACGCGTCGGACGACCTCGCCGACCAGGTAGCCGTAGGTGATCGCGTGGTACCCCTGCGCGGTGCCGGGCTCCCAGGCGGGGGCCTGGTGCTCGAGGGCGTGGATCATCGGCTCCCAGGCGAGCGCCTCCTCGAGGGTGAGCGGCTCATCGACCCAGGCCAGCCCGGCTTGGTGGGTGAGCAGGAAGCTGACCGGGATGTGCTCCTTGCCGGCCTGGCCGAACTCGGGCCAGTACTCGACGACCGGCGCGTCGAGGTCGAGGCGTCCCGCCTCGGCGAGCTGGTGCGCGCAGATCGCCGCCGCGCCCTTCGTGGTCGAGAACACGACCTCGAGCGTGTCCTCGTCCCAGGAGCGCCCGGCGCGCGCATCGGCGACGCCGCCCCAGAGATCCGCGACGGGCTGGCCGCGGTGGTACGCGGTGAACGCGGCGCCCACCTCGAGCCCGTCGGCGAAGTTCTTCTCGAAGACGTCGCGCACAGCCTCGAAGCCGGCGCTGGTCCATCCGTTGATCGTCATGGTGTTCCCCTCCCGCCGGGCGTCTCAGCCCGGTCCGTCCATCAGGCCGCGCACGTGGTCGGCGAGCGCCACCGCCCACCCGCGCGGGTCGTCCAGCGGCCAGCCGTACTCGGGCAGGTCGAAGTACTCGACCGAGAGCCGCCCCCGGTACCCGACCCGCTCCAAGCCGCCCAGGATCGCCGCGAAGTCGACGACGCCGCTCGGGTCGTCGACGTGGAGCTGGGTCGAGCCGGGCCGGCCCTGGCGGAGCTGGACGTGGTCGGCATGCTCGAGCAGCTCGGCCGGGTCGCCACCCCAATCAGCGACGTGGCCGGTGTCGACGAGGAGGCGCAGCCCGGGAACCTCGGCCTGCATGGCGCGCACCGTCTCGATCGAATGCACGGTCGCGCCGGCCCACGGCTCGAGCAGCGCGCCGGGCGCGGCCCGGAACCAGCGCACGGTGCGCTCCCACGCGCCGGGCCCGTCGGCGGGAGCCGGCGTCGAGGACCAGCCCGGCTGCGGTTTCGGGAACGCGGTTGGGCAGCCGACCGGCAGGGCGAGGGTCGCGGGGTCGACGTCGGTGAGCACGTCGACGTGCTCGAAGCCCAGCTCGGCGGCTTGGCGCGCGCTCTCGACGGGTGACGCGGGACGAAACGCCAGATCGAGGACGCCGAGCGGGTACCGCACCAACGCGTCCGGCCTACTGGCCGCCGCCCAGGAACTCCATGCCGCCGGGCATGACCATGCCCGGGGTCTGGAGGTGCTGGCCCAGCACCTGGTCGAAGTGTTCGGCGACCAGCTCGGGTGTCCACCCGCCGTCGCGCCACATGAACGCGATCTGCTTCGGGTGCTGAAACAGCGTGTACGCGTAGTCGGTCCGGCCCAGGATCTGGCCGTTGACGTGGCCGGCGCGTTCGGAGGCGAGGAACACCACGAGCGGGGCGTTCAGCGCCGGGTCCTGCTCGGGTGGCGGGGCGTTCCCGGAGCGTTCGAAGAGCCCGGCGGTCATCCGGGTCGCCCCGGCGGGCGCGACCGCGTTGACGGTGATCCCCGAGCGGCCCAACTCGAGCGCCCAGATGAAGGTGAGGCCCATCAGGGCTGCTTTCGCTGCCCCGTAGTTGGTCTGGCCGAAGTTGCCTCGCAGACCGGCGGACGACGTGATGTTGATGATCCGCCCGTAGCCGGCTTCGCGCATGATGGGTGCGGCGTGGCGGGCGCAGTTGAACGAGCCCTTGAGGTGGACGGCAAGGACCGCGTCGAAGTCCTCCTCGGTCATCTTGACCAGGGTGCGGTCGCGGACGATCCCGGCGTTGTTGACGAGGATGTCGAGGCGTCCGAACGCGTCGACCGCGCTGGCGGCGATCCGACTCGCCGCGTCGAAGTCGGTGACCGAGTCGTGGTTCGGGATGGCCGTGCCTCCCTGGGCTTCGATCTCGGCGCACACCGCGGCGGCCGGGTCTTCGCCGGTGCCCTTCCCGTCGAGGGACGCCCCGACGTCGTTCACGACCACCTGCGCGCCGGCGTGCGCGAGGGCGAGGGCGAACTCGCGTCCGATGCCTCGCCCCGAGCCGGTGACGACGGCGGCGCGGCCGTCGAGGAGTCCCACGGCTCAGGCCGCGACCGCGGTGGCGGTTCCGGAGAGCACCTCGACGCCATCCTGGTTGGTGACCGAGCAGGCGACGTCGATGAGGCGTTCTCCGTCCTCCTCGCGCTTGGCGATGACCGCCGCGGTGCAGGTGAGCTGGTCGCCGGGCCAGACCTGCTTCGAGAAGCGAACCTGGAATCGGCGCAGGGCGGTCGGTCCGAACCAGTCCTTCACGACCCGGGCCATGAGGCCGGCGGTGAGCATCCCGTGGCCGAACACCGACGGGTTCCCAACCGAGGTGGCGATGGTGTCGTCGTGGTGCATCGGGTTGAAGTCGCCCGAGGCGCCGGCGTAGCGGACGAAGTTGGTGCGGGTGAGGCGCTCGACGACCAGCGGCGGGGCGGTGTCGCCGACGTGCAGCGCGTCGTACGCGGGGGCGGTGGTCGTCATGGCGCGGGAGCGTATCGCGGACCTGCCGAAAGGTGACACGGTCGTCAGGCGCCTCTACGCTCGCCGCCAGATGAGTCGCCGGGACGGTGTCGCGCCGCGCCCCGCTGGTCGGGACGGGGTGGGCCCGGGCCAGGGTCGGGAGTTGCGTGCCCGCGGTCGGCGGACCCTCGCCCGGCTCCTCGACGCCGGCGCGGCGGTCTTCGCGGAGCGGGGCTTCCACGCGGCGCGGGTCGACGACATCGTCAAGGCGGCGCAGACCTCGCACGGCACGTTCTACTTGTACTTCTCGAGCAAGGAGGATCTGTTCCGGACCCTGGCCGAGGACCTGGCGGCCTCGATGGTGGACCTCGCGCGTGAGCTGCCGCCGCTGACCCCGGACCGGGACGGCTACGAGGCGCTCGCCGACTGGCTGCGGCGCTTCACCGATCTCTATGAGCATCACGGTGCGCTGCTGTGCACCTGGACCGAGGCCGAGATCGTCGACAGTGAGCTGGGGCAGGTCGGGGTGGACCTGGTCGGCCAGTTCGCGCTCGAGCTCGCCACCCGCCTGCGGGCGGCCGCCCCCGACCTGGACGCCCGGGTCGGGGCGCTGGCCCTGGTGGCGATGATCGAGCGGGCCAACTACTACCTCCAGAGCCGCCAGATCCGGGCCGGGCGTGAGGAGATGGTGGTGACCCTCGCCGCGGTCACCCACGCCGGGCTGTTCGGCGCTGCGGCCCGGGAGGTGACTGCCCCCCCGGCTGCCCCGGTGCTACGTTCCTGACGTCAGCGTCAGAGAGACTGACGTCAGGGGGGGAGCATGAGGAAGCCGTTGTCGGTGCTCGCCGTCATCGCGCTCACAGGCACCATGACCGTCGCCCTTACGGGCACGGCCGTTGCCAAGGGCGGGGGCGGGAGCAAGAGCACACCGAAGGTACCGAAAGTCACGAGTTGCCAGGTCAAGACGGCCCAGCTGGGGATCACCCAGGCGATGACCGCCTTCTTGACCGGCGGGGCCGTAACCGTTGCCATGAAGTACATCGACCAGGGCGCCAAGATCGGCGCGGCCTACGAGTCGAGTAAGGCGGCGGACACCGCGGCTGGCCTGACATCTCCGACCAAGCCCACCTATCCCATCAGCGTCAAGGCCCAGTGCACGGGCAAGACGAAGGCCAACTTCACCTACGACTTGTACCTCAAGGACCTGACCACGGGCACGACCACCGCGCCCCTCGGGCTGAACGCGTCCGGGAACGCGCTCATCAAGAAGGGTGTGTGGTACGTGTCGGCGTCGACGGTCTGTGACCTTGTGGACTCGGGGATCAGCTCAGCTCCCCCCGCCCAACTGGCCCAGGTCACGGCGGCGGCGACGGCGTGCTACACCGCCATCGGCCAGACATTGCCACCGGCGTCATAGCCCCAAACACCAGCACGTGACGTGCGCCGCCCTGGCCTTCGGGCCGGGGCGGCGTCGTCGCGTCCGGGCCGGTTACGCCCCCGCGCCGCGGGTGCCCGCGGTGGTCTCACCCTGCATGGCGGGCAGGATGCGCTCGCTGATGTCGCCGAGCTCCGCGGTGAGCCCCGAGAGGCTGACCCGACCCTTGCCCATGACGACGACGTGGTCGGCGAGGGTGAGGGCCTGGTGGACGTGCTGCTCGACGATGAGCAGCGCGGTGCCGGCGCTGTGGATCGTCGCGAGGGTCGCGTAGACCTCGTCGATGATGAGGGGGGCGAGCCCGAGGGAGAGCTCGTCGGTGATGAGCAGGTCGGGGGCCCGCACCAGCACCCGGGCGAGGGACAGCATGCGCTGCTCGCCGCCCGAGAGGGTGCCGGCGAGCTGGCGGCGCCGCTCGCCCAGACGGGGGAACAGCTCGTAGGACTTCTCGAGCGCCGCGCGGCTCCCCCGCCGCCCGAAGACCTGACGGAACGTCAAGACCAGGTTCTCCTCGACGGTCAAGGTGGCGAACACCGAGCGGCCTTCGGGCGCGTGCACCACGCCCATGCGGGCGAGGCGAAAGGCGCGCCGCTGGGTGACGTCCTCGCCCTGGTAGAGGAGCTGTCCGCCGGTGGGGTGCAGCAGACCCGAGCAGATCCGCACCACCGTCGTCTTGCCCGAACCGTTGCTGCCGAGCAGCGCGGTCACGCCACGCTCGGCGATCGCGAACGAGATCCCGAAGAGCGACCGGAACGGTCCGTAGCTGGCCTCGACGTCGCGCAGCTCGAGGATCGGCGGCGGCGGCGGGGGCGGCGGGGCGCCCGGGACGTTGGAGACGCTCACACCATGTCCCCGAGGTAGGCCTTGCGGACCGCTTCGTCGCCGAGGACGGCGGCGGTGGGTCCACCGGCGATGAGCTCGCCGAAGTCGAACACGTAGAGGCGGGTGACGAGGTTCGAGACCATCTCGACGTCGTGTTCGACGAGGAGGACGGCGAACTCGTGCTCGGCCTGCACGGTGGCGAGCTTGTCGGCAAGCCCGGCGGTCTCTTTGACGTCGAGGCCCGAGGACGGCTCGTCGAGGAGCAGGAGCTTGGGCTGGGTCATGAGGGCCCGTCCCAGCTCGACGAGGCGACCCCGACCGAGCGACAGCGACTCCACCGGCTGGTCGGCCTCGGTCTGAAGGCCGACGATGTCGAGCATCCGCTCCGCGAGGGCGTGCTCGTCGGCGGTGGGCTTCGACCGGTTCAGGAGATCCTTCCAGAGCCGCCCGGTGCCGCTGCGAGCCCGTTCGGTGACGAGGAAGTGCTCGCGCACCGTCATGCCCGAGAACAGCTCGAGGCGCTGAAAGGTCCGCCCGATCCCCAGTCGGGCCCGCTTGTAGACCGGGAGGCGGGTGACGTCGCGGCCGTCGAAGTGCACCGAGCCGGCGTCGGGGCGCAGCATCCCGAGGAGGCAGTTGAAGAACGTCGTCTTGCCGGCGCCGTTCGGACCGATGAGGCCGACCACTTCACCCGGCGCGACGTCCAGGGTGATGTCGTCGAGGGCGCTGATGCCCGAGAACCGCTTCGTGATGCCGCGCGCCTCGAGGATGGCCGGGCGCGTCGTGGACGGCCCGGCGTCGATCCCCGCGGTGGTGCTCATGGGCTCTCACTCGCCGGAGCCGCGACGGCCGCCACCGCGGCCTCGATCCCGCCGCCCAGCCCCCGCTCCGCCATCCGGCGGGCTTCGCCCTCGCTGCCGATCGCCAGCTCGTTGATGCCGCCCTGGATTCCGGCGACCGACTGGAGCCACAGCACGGTGAAGGCGATGACGACGAGGGCCACCGGCCACTTGGCCGGAGGAGCCGGGGTCTCGAGCCGCGAGAAGAGGTACACGCCCACGATCACGAAGATGGCGGGGATCCGGCCGTCTCGCCAGGTCAGTGGCGGCTCCAGCCAGCCCTTCGCTTTGGCGACGCGCTCGACCTGGATGGGGAGCCAGACGAACATGGCCACCGCGGCGCCGGCGGGGATCCCGACCAGGGCGCAGTCGAGCGCGCTGCCGGGCAGGTCGCCCAGCGCGTGGAGCGCGAGCCCGAACCCCGCCCCGAGCGCCATCGCGGCGGCCATGACGAGGGCGCCGCGGGCGTCAGCGCCTCGGCGTCGCAGCACGCCATCGGCGCGCAGCATCCAGACCATCAAGAAGACGACGCTCGGCACGACGAACCAGAGCAGCATCGCGCTGTGGATCGTCACCCACTGGCCACTGAGGCGAACGAACGGTGGGGTGCCGGCGAAGTGGGCGTTGAGCTGCGTCGCGGTGCGGCCGAGGACGTACGCAAGGTAGAGCACCGGACCGATGGCGCACGGCACGACGACCTTCGCCACCCGCGTGTACGACTCCGGAAGCTGCCCGCTCGCCGCGAACGCCTTGGCGCGCCCAGCCAAGGCCCGGGCTCGGGCCATGTCGAGCACGCTCTTGCGGGTCTGGTATTCGACGATTCCTTCCGGGTGTCGGGCGTAGGTGATCGCGCCGAGCCCGAACAAGATGAGGAACAGACCGGGGGTCAGGTGCAACCCGTCCTCGAGCAGCCACTGGAACAGCACGAAGCTCAACCCGGCGTTCACCGCCCCGTCGACGGTGCGCGAGCCCAGCGTCACGACGAGGACGACCCAGGCGATGCCCAGGATGGTCGGGAAGGTCGGTGTCTGACCCACCCGGGCGTCTTGGCCGACCATGGCGATCAACGCCCCGCCGACGCCCGCCACGCCCGCGGACAGCGCGAACGAGGTGACGCGCAACGCGGTCGCGTTGATTCCAATAGATGCCGCGGCATTCTCACTCCCTCGGACCGCGGCGAGAAATCGGCCGGTCGTGCCGTTGCGTATGAGAATCACGGCGAACGCCACGATGGCGAAGATGACGAAGGTCAATACGAAGAAGGTCCGGTCCGTGGTCGCGAACGACGGCCGCGGGACGTGGATTCCGTCCTGGCCGTTGGAGATCCCTTTCTGGTTGAACACGACGTTCTCGACCATGAGCCCAAAGGCGAGCGTGGCGAGTGTCAGGTAGATGCCACCGAGGCGCAAGGCGGGCAGCGCGAACAGCGCGCCGACGACGGCGGCCACCAGCGCGCCGATGACCAACCCGAGCAGGATCGGGATCCCGTGGTCGACCGCCAGGTCGGCGGCGGTGAATCCGCCGACGCCAGCAAAGGTCGCTTGCGCGAGCGAGATCTGGCCGGCGAACCCGGTGATGATGGTGATCGACAAGAACGCGACCGCCAACGTGAGGCCATCGGTGATGCGAAACACCCACAGCCCGCTGACGAGCGTCACCATGACGAGGAGGAACCCAGCGAGGAAGATCGGAAAGACGATCTTCGTCACCCGTTCGAGCTCGGGAGTCTTGTAGGTCGCAGCGATGGCCGGCGGTGGCGGGTCGACGCCCGCCAATGGATCGGCCGATTCTCGGCGGTTGCGGATCGAGCGCACCCCCACCAGCACCAAGAACAAGACGATGAACGGCAGGGTCGGGATGAGGTCGGTCGAGAGGGTGCTTTGGGAGCTGACCCCGAACCCGTGCTGGAGGATGTCGGGGAGGGCCCGCTCACCGATTCCGAGGAGGACGCCGGCGGCGAAGGTGAGGGGGATGCTCTGGAGCCGGCCGACGGCGGCGGCGGCGATGCAGACGATGACCAGCAGCGTGAAGATGTTGACGTCGAGCGTCTGAGCCAGCGTCGCCAGGATGACGCCGGCGAGGCCGGCCAGCGTGCTCGAGAGCATCCAGGCCACTGCGCTGACCCGCTCGGAGTCGACGCCGGCCAGCTCGACCATGCGGGGACTCTCCACCACCGCCCGCATCTGGAGACCGATCGCGGTGAACCGGAAGATGAAGCCGAGCACGAGGACGACCAGCACGGTGAGGATCGCGGCCATCAAGAAGTCCCACGCCACGAAGTGGGTCCCGATGTTGAATCCGGTCGCCGTGATCCCGAGCATGGGCGGGATGCTTGACCGCACGGTCGTCGGCACCGGCGCCTGGCCGGTGATGATGTCCTGGGCGATCATCGGCAACGCGATGAATAACCCGAGTACCGAGACGAGCTTGACCTGCCAGCTTGCGGTGCGCATGGCGCGGAACAGGACCCGGTCCAGCGCGAGGCCGAGGAGGGGCGACACGATGAGCACCGCCACCACCAGGCCCAGCCAGCGAGGATCGCCGTCGACCTCCACCATCTGGACGTACACGGCGCCGCCCACGAACGCCTGGGCGGCATACGCGAAGTTGAACACCCCGGTCGTCTTGTACGTCAAGACGATGCCGATAGCGATCAGCGCGTAGACGCACCCGAAGGGGATACCTTCGATGAGCCAGTTGGCGACCACGACGGTCTAGGGCCTCCGAGTTTCCTCGAATCGGCGTCCCCGGCGGTTTATGGCACCGCGGGAGACGTGGTCGGCACCGTGGCGGTCGTCGGAAGCTGCTCACTCGGCTTCGGCGGGCGGTAGTACAGCGTCGTCGAGTTCAACACCGGCGGCAACGGGTTCTCGGTGTTGCACACGAACGGCTGGCCCGGCTTGCCGAACTGCGGGACGAACTTGCCGTTCTCGAACAGCTCGTAGGCGGTGCAGGTCTCGTGGTCGGTGTTGGGCTGGGTGCCGTTCGCTCCCGGCGGCCCGTGGCCGTCGAAGGCCCAGTCGACCGGCGGACGCAGACCGTTCGCGGTGTAGCCGTTGATCTTGGTGTTGATGGCGTCGATGACCGACTTCTGGGTGAAGTTCGGGCCGGCCAGCTTGATCCCCTTGTACAAGAGATCGGCGTTGATCCAGCCGGAGAGGGCCTGCTCGGTGATCGGCTCGTGGATCGCGTTCATCTCCTTGACGAACAGCGTCAGCTCGGGTGAGTGCTTCGCGTCCTCGAAGGGCCAGAAGTCGATCCCGAAGTAGACCCCGTTGAGCTCGTTGCCGTATTTCGTGAGGGTGCTCGGGGCATAGCCCTCGGGCGCGTAGTACTTCACGTTGGGCAGGCCGGCTCGTCGGATCGCTTGGGCGGCGTTGACCTCCCCGGCGATGTCCATACAGGTGCCGACGAACTGGACGTTCTTCGCCTTCATCGTGTCGACGTCCGAGCCCAGGTCGGTGAACCCGAACGAGATGCTGTCGTCGACGAGGACGACGTTGAAGCCGTACTGCTTGAAGCCCGCCTCCATCCCGGACGCGCAGGTCTGGGACTGGGCCGCGGTGTAGGCAAGGATCGCGACGTTCTTCACGCCGAGCTGCTGGGCGAGGTACGGCGGTGCCGCCTCGGGGCACGTGAAGCAGAGATAGGAGCCCTTCTCGCCGAAGAGGTTCGGCCCGTCGTTCCACTGGGAGTTGATGTTCCACCCGAAGGTGGGCACGCCTTTCGACGCGAGGTACGACGCGCCGTCGAAGATGTCGGTCACGACCGGCATGACGGCGAAGACCTTGTCCTGTTCGACCAGCTCCCGCACGGCCTCGACGTCTCCCGAGGCGCGGTCCTGGTCGTCGAGGCGCGCCACCAGCTTGAACTTGTGGCCGTACACCCCGCCCTTGGCATTGATGTAGTTGAAGTAGGCCTGGACGCCGTTGAAGCCGTCCGCGTACGGCTGGCCCAGCTGGTTGGTGACGGCCGCGACACCACCGACGCTGATCGTCGTCTTGGTCACCCCGGGTGAGCCCCCGGTCTGGGCGCTGGCGACGCCCACTCCCGCCACCGCCACGCCCATCGTGGCCGTGAGCACCACCGCCACGGCCGAGATGACAGTCCTTGCGCGCATCGGCTCTCCCCCCAAGTCGGACCGACTCGGCGCGCACTCTAGCCACGAACGGGCTGACGCTCACGTCAGGTCCGCGCCGGGACCGCGCCCGCCGCTGCTGCCCCCTCCGGCCCGGGCGCCGCGCCCACCCCCGCGATGACCCTCGAGCGAGCCGGCCGGGTCCAGGTACCGTCGCCGCCATGGCCCCGCCGCGCCTGGCCACGTGCGCCGGGGGGACCCGGTGACCTGGGCCCTGGCCGGGGTCGGGCTCGGCGCCGCGGTCCTCGCCGTGCCCACCGTGCGTCCCATCCGGGCGTGGTTCCTCCTCCTCCCCGGCTTCGCGTTCGGGCTGGTCGGC
>PLJD01000122.1 GCA_003140175.1 Actinomycetota bacterium | reverse complement strand
CACCCTCCCGATCGGGAGCGACAACAGCTTCAGTCCGACCCCAGAGGGTCGGGGACAACCCACCGTGTTCCAGCCGGGTCAGCACGACAACGTCTTCGCCGTCACCTGGAACGGCGTGGGTTCGCTGACCTGGACCCTCAGCAATCACAGCGAGTCGGCCACGNNCCCCGCCGCATCACCCGCCCCGCCTGACCGCGACCCGGCTCGCAGCAGCGAAGCGCCGCCGAGTAGCCTGTCGCACAACAACCGATCTGTTGCCACAGACCTCCGGTCTGCGTGCCCCCGGGCAAGCAGGCAATGGGCCCCGGCCCGCCGGACGAGGTGACCTCGCACACGAGGTGCCTCGCGCTCCACCCTCGGAGCGTCCGTGGCACCTCGTCGTCGTGTGAGGACCGGAATGCCAAGACCGGACAAGGTTGCCGTCGTTGAAGAGGTACGCGACAAGCTGCGCGCCGCCGACGCCGCGGTCCTCACCGAGTACCGAGGACTGACCGTCACCGCGCTCGCCGAACTCCGAGGAACGCTGCGTCCAGCCAGCACCGAGTACAAGGTCTTCAAGAACACTCTCGCCCGCCGCGCCGCCGAGGNNGCCAACGCCCGCGCCAACGGGGCTCCGCTGGTGTGTATCGCCGGCGCGTCGACCCTTCGAGGCCAGGACACCGGCGAGGTCGAATCGCTCGCCGACATCCAGCCCCGCGAGGTGCTCCTAGCCCGGCTGGCAGGCGGCTTCCAAGCCCCGATGACGAAGGCAGCTGGCCTGTTCCAGGCCTTCACCCGCAACCTCGCCTACGGCGTCAAGGCCTACCTCGACCAGCGGGTCGCGGCGGGCGAGCCACTCCCCGAACCCGAACCCGAACCCGCCGCCGCTGCGCCGCCTCCCGAGCCTGAGTCCGCGCCCGTCGCGTCGGCCGCCCACCCCGAGCCTGAGTCTGAGTCTGAATCGACGGCCGCTGGGACGGCCCCCGAGTCTGAGTCCGAACCGGCGGCCCCTGCGCCGTCCGCGGAGGCGGAGCCCGACGGCGCCACCGCCGCTGAAGCCGAACAAGGAGAGAGTTAACCGTGGCCACTCTGAACACCCCCGAGCTCTTGGACGTCTTCAAGAACATGACGGTCCTGGAGCTGAACGAGTTCCTGAAGGCCTTCGAGGAGGAGTTCGGCGTCACCGCGGCCGCCCCGGTTGCCGTGGCGGCTGGGCCCGTCGCGGCGGGCGGCGAGGCCGCGGCTGCCGAGGAGCAAGACGAGTTCGACGTCCACGTCCACGCCGCGGGCGACAAGAAGATCCAGGTGATCAAAGAGGTTCGGACCCTGACCAGCCTCGGGCTGAAAGAGGCCAAGGATCTGGTCGACAACCTCCCCGGGCGCATCCTGGAGCGGGTCTCCAAGGAGGACGCCGAGAAGGCGAAGGCTCAGCTCGAGGGAGCTGGGGCCACGGTCGAGGTCAAGTAGGCCCCGTCGGGGCAGCCCGACGGCTCCGCTCAACCCTTGACCCCCGCGGGGTGTCGTTCTAGGGTCGAGCCCGACATCGGTCGGGCCCCTTGGGGGCCTGGTCGCTGGTGCGTGTTTGCAGCACCATTTTTTGACGAGTAGTCTCTTTAGAGCCGTGTCTGCCCGCTCGAGCCACAGCTAACCCCCTGCACGCTCTCCGCGCGCGCCTCGTTCTCTAAGGAGTGGCCTTGCCTCGCCTCGCGTCCCGCGACCGCTTGTCCTTCTCCAAGCTCCCTCAGGTCTTGGAGCTGCCGGACCTCATCGCCGTGCAGCGCCAGTCCTTCCAGTGGTTCATCGAGGAGGGAATCGCCGAGGTCCTCGCCGACATCTCGCCGATCGAGGACTTCACCGGCACGTTGAAGCTCGAGCTCGCTGACCACGTCTTCGACCCGCCCAAGCACTCCGAGGACGAGTGTCGGGACAAGGACATGACGTACGCCCGGCCGCTGTTCGTGACGGCCCGGTTCATGAACTCCACCACGGGTGAGATCAAGGAGCAGACCGTCTTCCTGGGCGACTTCCCCATGATGACGGACCGGGGCACGTTCATCATCAATGGCACGGAGCGGATCGTCGTGTCGCAGCTCGTCCGCTCGCCCGGCGTCTACTTCGGGATCAACCCCGACAAGACCCAGCCCGAAAAGGATGTCGTCGACGCCAAAGTCATCCCCGGGCGAGGCGCCTGGCTGGAGTTCGAGGTCGACAAGAAGGACGTCTGCTACGTCCGCGTCGACCGCAAGCGCAAGCAGCCGGTCACGATCCTCCTGAAGGCGCTCGGCTTCGGCGAGTCCCGCGAGGAGCTGTCGAGCCTCGTGCTGGACGCCAACGGCGAGCCGTACCAGTCCATCCTGAACACGCTCGACAAGGACAACACCGAGGACGCGGAGGCGGCGTTCATCGACATCTACCGCAAGCTCCGCCCCGGTGAGCCGCCGACACCCGACTCCGCCCGCCAGCTCCTCGAGAACCTGTTCTTCAACCCCAAGCGCTACGACATGGCGAAGGTCGGTCGCCACAAGGTTTCCAAGAAGCTGCGCGACGAGTACGCGAAGCTGCCGCTCAAGCGCTACGACCTCGTCGTCCCCAACGCCGACCCCGAGGCCGGGCCGGTCAATTTCCAGCTCACCCGCGCCGACGTGCTCGCGACGGTCTCGTACCTCGTGAAGCTCCACAACAACGACCCCGAGTACTACCCGGACGACATCGACCACTTCGGCAACCGGCGGGTGCGCTCGGTTGGGGAGCTCATCCAGAACCAGGTGCGCGTCGGCCTCTCCCGCATGGAGCGCGTCGTGCGGGAGCGGATGACGACCCAGGACGTCGAGGCGATCACACCCCAGACCCTCATCAACATCCGACCGGTCGTGGCGGCGATCAAAGAGTTCTTCGGATCTAGCCAGCTGTCGCAGTTCATGGACCAGACCAACCCGCTCGCCGGGTTGACGCACAAGCGCCGCCTCTCGGCCCTCGGGCCGGGTGGTCTGTCCCGCGAGCGCGCTGGGTTCGAGGTTCGAGATGTCCACCCGAGCCACTACGGCCGCATGTGTCCGATCGAGACGCCCGAAGGTCCGAACATCGGACTGATCGGCTACCTCGCGAGCTACGCGCGCATCAACCGGTTCGGTTTCATCGAGACGCCCTACCGGCGGATCTCCAACGGCCGCGCGACCGATCAGATCGAGTACCTGGCGGCCGACGACGAAGATCGCTACGTCATCGCGCAGGCGAACGCCCGGGTCGACGGGAGCGGACGCTTCCAGGACGAGCGCGTCCTCGTGCGAGCCAAACGAAGCGAGCTCGCCTACGTCGACCCCCACGAGGTCGACTACATGGACGTCTCGCCGAAGCAGATCGTGTCGGTGGCGACCGCGCTCATCCCGTTCCTCGAGCACGACGACGCCAACCGCGCCCTCATGGGCGCCAACATGCAACGCCAGGCCGTCCCGGTGCTCCGCCCGACCGCGCCCTACATCGGCACCGGCGTCGAGGAGCGGGCCGCCCGCGACGCCGGCGACCTGATTCTCGCCACCGGCAACGGACGGGTGCTCGACGTCACCGGCGAGACCATCACCGTCGAGTACGACAGCGGGCCGCGACGCGGTCGCCACACCTACCGACTCTCGAAGTTCCGCCGGTCGAACCAGGGCACCTGCATCAACCAGAAGCCGCTCGTGAACGTGGGCGACGTCGTCAAGGAGCACGACGTGCTCGCCGACGGCCCCTCCACCCACGACGGGGAGCTTGCGCTCGGCAAGAACCTGCTGGTGGCGTTCATGTCCTGGAAGGGCCACAACTTCGAGGACGCGATCGTCATCTCGCAGCGTCTCGTCCGTGACGACGTCCTCACCTCGATCCACATCGAGGAGCACGAGATCGACGCCCGCGACACCAAGCTCGGCGCCGAGGAGATCACTCGCGACATCCCCAACCTCTCCGAGGAGATCCTCAAGGACCTCGACGAAGAGGGGATCGTTCGGGTCGGCGCCGAGGTGGGGCCCGGCGACATCCTCGTCGGCAAGGTCACACCGAAGGGCGAAACCGAGCTCACGCCCGAGGAGCGGCTCCTGCGGGCGATCTTCGGGGAGAAGGCGCGCGAGGTGCGTGACACCTCCCTCAAGGTGCCCCACGGCGAAACCGGCAAGGTGATCGGCGTCCGCAAGTTCTCGCGCGACGACGGCGACGAGCTCCCGCCCGGTGTGAACCAGCTGGTGCGGGTCTACGTCGCCCAGAAGCGCAAGATCAGCGAGGGCGACAAGTTGGCCGGTCGACACGGCAACAAAGGCGTCATCGCCAAGATCCTCCCGATCGAGGACATGCCGTACCTCGCGGACGGAACCCCCCTGGACATCGTCCTGAACCCGCTCGGCGTGCCCTCCCGGATGAACGTCGGGCAGGTTCTCGAGGCGCACCTCGGCTACGCCGCCCGCTACGGCTGGGAAGGCCAACGCGTCGCGCCGCACAACGAGCACAAGACCCGGCCGGTGACCGAGCCTGCCGTGTGGGTGAGCAGCCCCGTCTTCGACGGTGCTCACTGGGACGAGGTCGAGCAGTCCGGAGTGCAGGGCACCATCCAGCAGCTCTTCGAGCGCATGCATCCCGACGGTGAGAACGGCATGCGCCTCGTCGGCACCGATGGCAAAGCCACGCTCTACGACGGCCAGACCGGGGCGCCCTTCGACCGGCCCGTGACGGTCGGCTCCGTCTACATCTTGAAGCTCGCCCACCTCGTCGACGACAAGATCCATGCCCGCTCGACGGGGCCGTACTCGATGATCACCCAGCAGCCGCTGGGTGGGAAGGCCCAGTTCGGCGGGCAGCGGTTCGGCGAGATGGAGGTCTGGGCGCTCGAGGCGTACGGCGCCGCGTACGCGCTCCAGGAGATCCTCACCATCAAGTCCGACGACGTGCTCGGACGCGTGAAGGTGTACGAGGCGATCGTCAAAGGCGAGAACATCCCCGAGCCCGGAATCCCGGAGAGCTTCAAGGTCCTGATCAAGGAAATGCAGGCCTTGTGCCTCAACGTTCGGGTGATGAACGAGTTGGGTCAAGAGGTCGAGATCCGCGAGCTCGACGAGGACGCCTTCCGCACCACCGAGTCGCTGGGGATCGACCTCAGCCGGCCCGAGCGCGGCTCTGATGAGGAGGACGCGGCCCGAGCCCGGGAACACGCCCAAAACGCCCGGTACTGACCAAGCAGCTATAGGCGACCACGAAGACAGAAGAGGGACACGAGCGTGCACGACGTCAACGAGAGCGCCAAGCTGAGCATCGCCCTGGCCACTGCGGACCAAATCCGCATGTGGTCCAACGGCGAGGTGAAGAAGCCGGAGACGATCAA
>PLJD01000036.1 GCA_003140175.1 Actinomycetota bacterium | reverse complement strand
CATACGAGATGGGGACGAGGCCCCGCTCGAGCCCGGTGACGAACACGGTGCGGAACTCGAGGCCTTTCGCCCGGTGGAACGTGAGCAGCTCGACCGCGTCGGCCGCGTCACCCAGGGTGTCGTCGCGCAGCGCAGCAGCGAGGAACGCCTCGAAGCCGTCGAGGGTGCCCGGACCGGCCTCGGCGTCGAGGTACTCGCGGCCCAGCCGGACCAGTGCCTCGATGTGCTCGGCCCGCTCCGTCGGGGTGCCCGAGCCTTCGTCGGCCAGCGCGGCGAGGTCGACCAGATGCTCGGCGAAACCGCGGCCGGGCACCGCGCGGGCGGCGACGCGTAGCGCGTCGAGCGCGGCGCGCACCTCGGGGCGGCGCAGGAACGCCGCGCCACCCCGCACGCGGTAGGGGATGCCGGCCGCGCCCAGGGTCGCTTCGAACGCCGCCGACTGCGCGTTCGTGCGGTACAGCACCGCCAGGTCCGACCAGGCGACGTCCACGCCGTGCGCCTCCCGCAGCCTGGTGGCGACGGCGCGCGCCTCGTCCTCGTCGGTCGGGTACGCGGTGACGGTCGGGGCGGGTCCGGGGGGGCGCACCCCGACCCGCGTCGCGTGGCGGCCGTCGCCGTCGCGCAGCACCGCTTCCGCGGCGCCGACGATCTGGGGCGTGGACCGGTAGTTGCGGCCGAGCTGAATCAGCTCTGCGCCCGGGAAATGACGCGCGAAGTGTCGGAGGTAGCGGGGGTCGGCGCCCCCGAACCCGTAGATCGCCTGGTCGGGATCTCCGNNCTCGGCGTCGGCCTCGAGGGCGTCTGCGCACCACCACAACAGGTCGTCGAAGTCGGCGAGACCCCGTCGGCGCTTCTCGCGCTCGTAGCGCACGTACACCGCCGCGATCTCCGCGGCCGGACGGGGCGGGGTTCGGCCCTCCTCCGCCACCGCCTCCTCGTAGCGTTCCGCGGTGACCAGGCGGGCCTTGGCCCACTCGATCTCGCCTGCCAGCTCGGACGCGACGACCCGCGCGTCGGATCCCCGCCGGCCGGTGAGGGGCACGAGCAGGCGCGCCTTGCGCTCGAGGAGGGCGGGGAACGCTCGGCCGTGCTCGGCGGCGTGGGCCCGCAGCTGCGCCAGGGCCAGCGCGTGGATGGTGCCCGCTGTGACCGCAGGACGCACGGCGAGGCGACCGAGGCGGTCGCGCAGCTCCCCCGCCGCCCGACGGGTGAACGTGACCGCCAGGGTGTGACCTGGGTCGAGCGCCCCGGTGGCGGCCTGCCACGCGATCCGCCGGGTCAGGACGCGGGTCTTGCCGGCCCCGGCTCCCGCCAACACCGCCAACGGCGCGGCGTCGGTGACGACCGCGCGCCGTTGCTGGCTGTCGAGGCCGACGAGGACCGCGTCGGCGTCCACACCCCGGACCGTACCGACGGGGTACGACGCTGGCGGGGATGGCCCATCCGAGAATAGGAAGGGCCCCGAGTAGCCATCACGCCGAAGCGCTCCGGACTCCTCGGGGCCCGTGTCCCTCGGACCAGCCCTCTCACGGTGACTGGACTCCCTCGCGGGGGCCCGCCATCGCTGCCCCGGACCGGCTGGAACGCTCCGGCCCGCGGACTCGGTCATGGTCCCGGCTTCCGGACCTCCCGGCGAACCGTGAGCTCCGTCACCGACCGTCATCCCGTCGGTACGTCTTCCGCAGCGGTCCGGGTCGCCCCGGGGTCCTCCACGGTCCCGTGCCGTCGTGGTGCCGGCAAAGCGAACGTACGCCCGCGCCCCCGCCCCGGTCAAGAGACTTTTTCGCGAACGCGTTACCGTTTAACTCGCGCGGTGTCGTCGCGCGTTTGACCATGGTCCATGTCACAGCCGAGAGCTTCGAGGCGCTGGTCGCCGACGCGCTTGACGAGATCCCGCCCGAACTTGCGTCGGCGGTCGAGAACGTCGCGGTGGTGGTGGCCGACTGGCCGACTCCGTCGCAGCTGGCGGGTCGGCGCGGCACACTGCTCGGGCTCTACGAGGGGATTCCCCTCACCCGGCGGGGCTCGATGAATTACACCGGCGTCCTCCCGGACCGGATCACGATCTTTCGCGGGCCGTTGTGCGCTCGGGCCGCCGATGAGGCCGACCTCGCTGCCGGGGTGCGCACCACGGTCCTGCACGAGGTCGGGCATTACTTCGGCCTCTCCGACGCCCGGCTGCGCGAGCTGGGGTGGGCCTGAACGGTCGGTCGAAAGCCCGTACGATCGGGCGTGATGGGCGACGAACACGTGTGGCGGAACTGGGGTCGCACCCAGCGGTGCGGCCCGGCGGCGCTGGAGTCGCCGCGCAGCGACCTCGAGGTGGTGGAGGCGATCGGCCGGGCCCGGGCCGCCCGCCAGCGGGTGAAGGTGGTGGGCGGCGGCCATTCGTTCACCGACATCGCGTGCACGGACGGTCGGATGCTGTCTCTCGACCTCCTCGACCGGGTCGTCGGCGTCGACGAGGCGGCCGCCACGGTGACGGTCGAGGCCGGGATGACGATCCATCGCCTCGACCAGGAATTGGCCGCCCGCGACCTGGCCCTGCCCAACCTCGGTGACATCGACCGTCAGTCGATCGCCGGCGCGATCGCCACTGCCACGCACGGGACCGGTGCGACGTTCGGCGGCTTGGCCACGTTTGTGCGCGCGCTGGAGCTCGTCACGGCGGACGGTGAGGTGCTGCGCTGCTCCGCGACTGAGGACCCCGAGATCTTCCACGCGGCACGCGTCGGCCTCGGCGCCCTCGGCGTCGTGACGAAAGTGACGCTGGCGTGCGTGCCTGCGTTCAATCTCCACCACGTCGAGCGCCGTCACCGCCTCGACGAGGTGCTCGACGACCTGGACTCGTTCGTGGACGCCAACGAGCACTTCGAGTTCTACTGGCTGCCGCACACCGACTACTGCGCCACGATCGCCAACAACCGAACCGACCACTCGGCGCACCAGAAGAGCGCATACAAGCGCTGGCGGGCCGAGGTGTTCTACCCGAACTACTTCTTCGGCGCGGTGGTGGGCCTCGGACGAGCGGCGCCGGCGATGGTGCCGCGGCTCAACGCACTCGTCGCAGGCGGGGTGGGCACGACGGAGCTGGTGGATCGCAGCGACCGGATTTTGGTCAGCACCCGCTTGGTCCGGTTCGCCGAGATGGAGTACGCGATACCCCGCGAGCGGGCGCGCGACGCGGTCCGCGGGGTCCGCGACGTCATCGACGCTGCGGGACTGCGGGTGAGCTTCCCAATCGAGGTCCGGTTCACCGCGCCCGACGACATCCCCCTGAGCACCGCCTACGGACGCGACACCTGCTACGTCGCGGTCCACATGGCGCGTGGTGTCGCGTACGAGGAATACTTCCGAGGCGTCGAGGCGCTCATGAACACGCTCGACGGCCGCCCGCATTGGGGCAAGCTGCACTTCCAGAACGCGGCGACGCTCGCGCCGCGCTACCCGGAGTGGGACCGCTTCCAGACGATCCGGGGCAAGCTGGATCCCGAAGGCCGCTTCTCGAACGCGTACCTCGACCGGGTGCTCGGCCCGGCCTAATTCTCGATGCCGTTCCCGCCTCACCTGCTCTACGACGAAGAGACGGTTGCGCTCGACCTGCGACCCCACTGGTGGTACTTCTCGCGCCACATCCTCACTGGCGTGCCACTCGCGATCCTCGTGATCTTGACCACCGCCATCCCCAGCGGGGCCCGCAACATCGTGAGATACCCCGTCGCGGCGCTCGTGCTCCTCTGGGCCGTCTCGCTGGGGTTCAAGTACCTGCAGTGGATCTGCACGTACTTCGTCGTCACCGACCAGCGGGTCCTGTCCCGCGCCGGCGTTCTGGCCCGTCGGGGCGTCGAGATCCCCCTGGACCGCATCACGAACATCGATTTCCACCAGGGTCTCTGGGAGCGGGTAATCGGAACCGGTGACCTCGACGTCGAATCCGCGGGGCACGAGAGCGACACCCACTTCAGCAACGTCCGTCGCCCCGACGACGTCCAGAACGAGATCTACCGCGAGATCGACCTCAACACCCGGCGTGAGTCCGGCGCCGGCGCGGAGGCCATCGGTGAGGCGGTTGCCCGCGCCGTGCACGGGCATGCGGGTCTGGCCGGCGGCGGCGTCGCGGACAAGATCGAGCAGCTCGCCCGGCTCCGCGACGAGGGCCACATCACCCCCGACGAGTTCGAGCGCCGCAAGAACGATCTTCTCGACCAGCTGTAGTGCGCGTCGTCTCGCTCGTCCCGTCGGCGACCGAGACCCTGCTCGCACTCGGGGTCCGCCCCGCCGCGTGCACGCGGTTCTGCGAGCAGCCCGGGATCGCGACGGTGGGCGGCACGAAGGACCCCGACCTCCGCGCGGTCATCGCCGCGCAGCCCGACCTGGTGGTCGTCAACGACGAGGAGAACCGACTCGTCGACGCCGAGGCACTCCGAGCCGCAGGGATCGCGCTCCACGACTTCTCGCCCCGCTCGGTCGCCGACGTCGGGCCCGGCGTGGCCGCGCTCGCCGGCGCGGTCAGGGTCACCGTTCTCCCGGCCTTCGAGCCCGGCACCTGGGCCGCATGGCTCGTCGACGTCGCCGCGCCGCGTCGGGCCCAGCGAGCTGTGACGTTCGTGTGGCGGCGCCCGTGGATGCTGCTCGGCGCCGACACCTACGGCGCGTCGGTCCTGGACTGCCTCGGCGTGGACGTGGTGACGGCGGGGGAGCCCGGCTCGCGCTACCCGCCGGTCGAGCTCGACGAGGTCCGCGCCGCCCACCCCGGGCTCGTGCTCCTGCCGTCGGAGCCGTATCCGTTTCGGGCCCGCCACGTCGACGAGCTGGTCGACGAGCTGCCCGGCGTCGACGTCCGCCTCGTCGACGGCCGCGACCTGTTCTGGTGGGGCTCGCGCACCCCCGAGGCGCTCCGGCGCCTCCGCGGGGTCCTCAGCTGAGGGGGACCGGCCCCGCCCCGTCGACGGCCTCCACCGCGAACGGTGCTGGTACCAGGCCCGTGCGGTCCTGGTACCGCTCGCTGGCCCGGCCCAGCACCCGAGCCCGGTCCTCGGGTCGGGTGAGCGCGACGACGCAGCCCCCGAAACCGGCCCCGGTCAGCCGGGCCCCGAACGCGCCCTCCTCGACGAGCAGCGCGACGAGCAGGTCGAGCTCCGGAGTCGAAACCGCGAAGTCGTCGCGCAGACTGGCGTGACTCTCCACGAGCAGCGCGCCGAGCGTCGCCAGGTCCCCGTCCCGCAGGGCGCGGGCCGCCGCGAGCACCCGCTGGTTCTCGGTCACCACGTGACGCGCGACGGGATCGTCACGCACCTGGTCGAGGGTCGCGTCGCGCAGCGCCGCCACGCNNGGGCGGCGCGCCGCGGTCTCGCACGCGGCGCGCCGTTCGGCGTACGCGCTGGCGGCGAGCATCCGGGGCAGACCGGAGTGCACGACCCCGACCGCCACCGTCGGGGGAAGCGGGACGGGCTCCGCCTCGAGGTGCCCACAATCGAGGAGCAGGGCCGCCCCGGCCTGGCCGAGGACCGACGCGAGCTGGTCCATCAGACCCACCCGGACGCCGGTGGCGAGGACCTCCGCCTCCCGGGCTGCCTCCGCCACCCGGACCGGGTCGCGTAGGTCCTCGCCGAACGCGACGACGAGCGCGACNNCGAGCGCGACGCACAGCGCCGCGCTCGACGACAGGCCCGACCCGGGCGGCACGCTCGACGCGACGACCACCTCCCAACCGGCGCCGCCGAGCCCTCGGACCTGGGCCGCCCCGGCCACGAAGCGACCCCAGGGCGGCTCGACGCCGGCCGCCCCGACCGACCGAGGCGTGAACTCCACCTCGCCCTCGACGTCGAGGGACCGGGCTCGGACCCGGTCGGCGTCGACCCGCCGGACCGCCACCCAGCAGTCCCGGTCGATCGCCATCGGGAGGCACCAGCCGGCGTTGTAATCGGTGTGGTCGCCGATCAGGTTCACCCGTCCCGGCGCCCGCACCAGCCGAACCGAGCCGGGCTCGCCGCCGAGCGCGTCGAGCATCGCCTGGGCGCGCGCATCCACAGCCGCACGCTAGGGCCGGCCGCGACGGGGTCGCCCCGCGCCGGCGCGCGGGGCCGCGGGGTGGACGCGGGACGACGGATTCGGGCCGTATGCTCACCGCCATGCAGCGGATCAAGAACTCGTGGGAGCTCGCCAAAGTGTCGTGGTCGGTCCTGAAGGGCGACCGGACGCTGCTGGTGTTCCCGGTGCTCTCGGCCGTCATCGGCCTGATCGTGGTCGGCGTCTTCGCGGGCCTCATCGCCCTCACCGGCGTGAACAACGCGCACGGCAGCAGCGGACTCAAAGGCATCGGCTACGTCTTCATCGTCGCCGGCTACGTCGCGCTCGCGTTCGTGACGACCTACTTCCTCGGCGCGCTGGTGCACGGCGCCAACGAGGCGCTCGACGGGCGCCGCGCCGAGCTCGGCGAGTGCTTCGCCGCGGCGAACGCCAAGCTGCACCGCCTCCTGCCGTGGGCGATCGTGCAGGCAACCGTGTCGATCATCATCCAGGCGCTCGAGGAGCGGGGCTTCCTCGGCCAGATCGTGGCGTCCCTCATCGGCGCGGCCTGGGCCGTCGTGACCTTCCTGACCGTGCCGATCATCATGCTCGAGGACCTCGGTCCCATCGCCGCCCTCAAGCGCTCCGGTCATCTCTTGAAGCAATCCTGGGGCGAGAACATCGCCGCCCAGGCCGGCTTTGGAATCTTCAGCATGCTGGCCATCCTCCCGGCCGCGATCGTGCTCGGCCTCGTCGTCGGGTCAGGCAGCACCGTGCTGATCGTCACGGTGGGAGCCGTCGCGGTGGCGTGGGCGGTGGTCGTCTCGCTCGCGGTGTCGGCCCTCAGCGGCATCTACCGCACCGCCCTCTACCGCTTCGCGGTGGACGGTGTCGCGCCGCCCGCCTTCGCGGGTGCTGACCTGCAGCACGCGTTCGGGCCTCGCCGCCGCCGGTCCGGCCTGGGAGCCTGACGCGATCGCTCAGCGGCGCGCCGCGGCGCGCAGCTGCTCGGCGGCCACCTCCGGGGTGACGGGGTTGAACAGCGTGCCGCTCCCCACCTCACCGGCCGCGACGTGGCGGAGCGCGTCCGCGCCCCGTCGAGGCGGTGCGACGTGGACGTGCAGGTGCATCCCCGGAGACTGGTGCACCCACAGCATGTACGGGAAGGGCGCGTCGAAGAGCCGGTCGTAGCACCCGAGCGCGTCGACCAGGGCGGCCGCGAGGCCGGTCCGCTCCTCAGACGTCAGCTCCGACAGCAGGCCGAGGTGCTGGCGCGGCGCGAGCAGCATCCCGAACGGCCACCCCGAGGCGTAGGGGACCCAGGCCAGCCAACCCGGGTGCTCGACCACCACCCGGATGGGTGTCGACGCCTCGCGGCGCAGCTCGGCGCACACCGCGCAGCCGTGGGTCGCGGCGACGTCCGCCTCGCGGGCGGGCACGGGCGGCACGAACGGGAACCCGTACAGCTGCCCATGAGGATGGTCGATGGTCGCCCCCACCTCGCGGCCCCGGTTCTCGAACACGAGCACGTAGGCGACCTCCGGTCGCGCGAGTAGCGCGGCGGTGCGTTCGGCCCACACGTCGACCACGGCGCGCGCGCCGCCGACGCCGATCGACGCCAGCGACGCGTCGTGGTCTGGGGAGTACAGGACGACCTCCGCCGCGCCGCGCCCGGGCAGCACCTCGACGCCGCTCGCCGCGCCGAGCGCCGCGTCGAGCGGCGCCCCGGGCGTCAGCACCGACCAGCGGTTCGGGAACGCCCGCGCCGCATACGGTTCGGGTGCCTCGAGCCCGCCGACACAGAAGGGACAGTCGCCGGCAGGGAGGTTCGGTCGCCCCTGGCGGTGACCCGCCACGACGACCCACTGGCGCGTCAGCGCGTCGAGCCGCAGCTCGGCGTCGTCGAGGCTCACGGAAAGGCCGGGAGCACCTCGGCCGCGAACCGGTCGAGTGACTCGACGTCGAACGGCGCGCGGAGCGCGACGTTCACTGCCTCGGCGCCCGCGTCCGCGTACTCGCCGATCCGTTCGACGATCTGGTCGGTGCTGCCCGTCAACGCGCTGGGGCGGATCCAGTCGGCCATCCCGCCGAACCGCGAGCGGAGCTCCTCCTCGGTCCACGCCAGCGTGAGATTGACCGTCTTCTCGATCGTCGCCGGGTCCCGGCCCTCCCGCGCGCAGTGCTCCGCGAGCACCTCGACCTTGTGGCGGTACGCCTCGGGGGTGATGAACGGCACGTTCCAACCGTCGGCGTGGCGCGCCACGAGCCGCAACGTGACCTGCTCGCCCCCACCTCCGATCCAGATCGGCAGGCGTTCCTGGAGCGGTTTGGGCTCACAGCGTGCGTTGCGCAGCGTGAAGAACTCGCCGTCGAAGTCGGCCGTGTCCTCGGTGAGCAGCAGCCGAACGCACTGCACCGACTCGTCGAGCATGCGCAGCCGCACCGGCACTGGTGGGAACGGGATTCCATACGCGGCGAACTCACCCTGGTGCCATCCGGCGCCCAGACCCAGGCTGACCCGCCCGCCCGAGAGATGGTCGATGGTGGCCATCGCGTTGGCCAACACGGCCGGATGCCGGTACGCGACGCAGTACACGAGGCTGCCGCAGCGGACCCGGCGGGTCTCCAGCGCCAGCGCGGTGTGAGCGGTGAGCGCCTCGAAGCACACCGCACCGGAGGTTGTGGCGCCGTCGGCGCCCACCGTGGCGTCCGCGGCGTAGAAATGGTCCCAGATCGAGATCCACTCGAAGCCGGTGGTCTCAACCCGGCGCCACAACGAGCGCAATTCGTCGGTGGTGGTGTTCTGGAGCCCGCTGTGAACGCCGAAACGCACGCGGGAACCCTATCCAGGGCCGATACGGTGATGCCGTGCTCGAGATCGACACCGCGCCGCGACTCCGCAACCCGGTCCTCGTCCTCGCCATCGTCGGCTGGGTCGACGCCGGCGAGGCCGGCGCCCGGGCCGCGTCCGTGCTCGGCACGCAGCTCGACGGGGCGCGGGTCTTCGCGCGCTTACCCCTCGACGACCTCGTCGATCTCCAACAGACCCGACCCACCGTCACCCTCGTCGACGGGACGACGCGACGGATCGCCTGGCCCACCATCGAGCTCCTCGCCGGGCGGGCCGGGAAAAGCGGACGGGACGTCGTGTGCTGCATCGGTCCCGAGCCGTCGCTGCGGTGGCCGGGCGTCACCCAGGAGCTCGTCGAACTGGCCCGCCAGCTCGGCGTCGAAACCGCGGTCGGGCTCGGCGGCATGCCCGCCGTCGTGTCACACCGCCAGCCCGTCTCCGTCCTCGCCACGGCCACCAACACCGAGCTCGCCCATCGAGCCGGCGCCATGCGGGGCGACTACCACGGGGCGACCGGCCTCCAGACCGTTGTGCAGTGCGCGCTCGGCGACGCCGGCATCCCCGCCCTCGGCCTCTGGGCCCAGGTGCCGCACTACGTCTCGGCGACACCCTCACCACCCGCGGTGCGGGCCCTCCTCACCCGGCTCGAGGAGCTGACCGGCGTCGCGGTGGACCTCGCAGCTCTCACCACCCAGGTCGACGAGTACACCGCCCGGGTCGAGGAAAGCCTCGCCGAACGGCCCGACGTGGCCGAACTCGTCACCGCCATCGAGGAGCAGACCACCGACGGCGAGGTCTCCGGCGACGAGCTGGCCTCCGAGATCGAGCAGTTCCTGCGCGACCAGTAGGGCTCGGCGGCGGGCCAGCGGGCCGGTCGCGGGCGGCCGAACGCGCCCCGGTGAGCGCAGCGCGCGGGCGCGCGGGTAGAACAGGCTCATGAGCGTCGTGCGAATCAACGCCATCACCGTCCCGAAGGACCGGGCCGCCGAGCTGGAGCGACGCTTCGCGGCGCGCGCCGGCGAGGTCTCCAAAGCGCCGGGATTCGAGGCGTTCGAGCTGCTCCGCCCCACCGACGATCGCGACGAGTACCTCGTGTACACCCGGTGGAGCTCCCAGGAGGACTTCGAACGCTGGGCGCAGAGCCCCGCGTTCCAGCACGGCCACCGGGCCCACGCCACCGAGGGCCCGGTCAGCAACCAGAGCGCGCTGTGGTCCTTCGACGTCGTGCAGCACGAGACGTCGGACTAGGTCGAGGCCTCCGGGTCGACCAGGCCCCGACGTCGTGACGCTCCTCTTTGACTTCCACAAGACCTGGGCTTACCTGGCGATTGCGGCCAACGGGCTGGTCGGCGCGGCGGCGCTCGTCGCGTGGCGTGTTCCGCGGCTGCGGGGCCGCTGGGTGTGGATCGCGACCATCGTCGCGGAGGCGATGATGATGATCCAAGTCGCGGTCGGTGTGACGCTGCAGGCCAGCAAGCAGTACAAGGCACCTCCCTTCCATATCTTCTACGGCTTCCTCGCCTTCTTGACCGTCGGCCTCGCCTACCAGTACCGCCGGTCCATCCGCGGCCGCCGTGAACTGTTCTGCGGCCTGCTCGGCTTGTTCATCATGGGACTGGGCATCCGCGCCGTGCTCCAGGTCACGTGACGCGACGGCTGCGCGTGCTGCTGCTCTTCGGCGGCCGGTCCGCCGAACACGACGTCTCACGCGTCACTGCCGTCGCGGTGGCGCGGGCCCTCGACCCGACCCGCTACGAGGTCATCCCGGTCGCGATCGACACCAACGGCCGCTGGCTGCTCGCCGGCCAGGCCGCCGCCGCGCTCGACGCCGACACCACCGATCTCCCGAGCGCGTTCCAGATCGAAGGCGCGCCCGTCACCGAGACCCCCGACCCGTCCCAGCCGGGGCTCGTCCCGCTCGACCCCGGCGCGCCGGGGGCGCCCAGTCCCACCGACGTCGACGTCGTCGTGCCGCTCCTCCACGGCCCCTACGGCGAGGACGGCACCGTCCAGGGCCTCTTCGAGCTCGCCGACCTCCCCTATGTCGGCGCCGGGGTGCTCGGCTCGGCCCTGGCCATGGACAAGATCGCGATGAAAGCCGCGTTCCGCGCCGCGGGGCTGGCCACCGCCCGCGAGCTGACGTTCCGGGACGGCCACGACCCCCGCGCCTTCTGCGACCACGTCGAGGCCGAGCTCGGCTTCCCGTGCTTCGCGAAGCCCGCCAACATGGGCTCCTCGATCGGCGTGTCGAAGGCGCACGACCGGGCCGAGCTCGACACCGCCCTCGGCGTCGCGCTCGAGTTCGACGAGTGGGTCCTCGCCGAAGAGGCGATCGCGGGACGCGAGATCGAAGTCGGCATCCTCGGCGATGACCCGCCCGAGGCGTCCGTCCCCGGCGAGGTCGTGCCCGGCGCCGAGTTCTACACCTACGCGGACAAATACGAGGACGACGCGGTGCGGCTCATCACCCCAGCTCCGCTCAGCGACACCCAGACCGACGAGGTGCGCACGCTCGCGAAGCGGGCGTTCGAAGCCTGCCGGGGTGAGGCGATGGCCCGCGTCGACTTCTTCTTGCACGCCGAACGAGGGTTCGTCGTCAACGAGGTGAACACCATCCCCGGCTTCACGCCCGCCTCGCAGTACCCGCGGATGTGGGCCGAGACCGGCGTCTCCTACCCCGAGCTCCTCGACCGTCTGATCGCGCTGGCCCTGGCCCGACACGACCGCCGGTCGCGGCGCGCTGGACGTCAGCGCCTCGACCGGCGTGACTAGAGATTGACGACCGGGCAGGTGAAGGTGCGGGTGATGCCCTCGACCGCCTGGATCTGGGACACCACGAGTCGACCCAGGTCGTCGAGGCTCGGCGCCTCGGTGCGCACGATCACGTCGTACGGGCCGGTGACGTCGTCCGCCGCCACGACACCCCCGATCCTGCGGACCGCCTCGGCGACCCGGACCGCTTTGCCGACCTCGGTCTGGATGAGCACGTAGGCGGTGATGGCCATGCCGGTCCCCCTTGTTGACGTGTCGGGATCGTAGCGGTGGAGCGCGGAGCCGTCTTCGCCGACCGGGCCGACGCTGGACGCCGCCTCGCCGTGCTGGTGCGCCACGCCGTCCCCGACGTCGACGTGGTGTGCGGCATCCCGCGGGGTGGGATCGTCGTCGCCGCGGAGGTCGCGACCGCGATCGGCGCGCCACTGCGAGCCATCGTCGCGCGCAAGGTCGGTGCACCCGACCATCCCGAACTCGCGCTCGGCGCGGTCGGCCCCGGCGGAGCCGTGGTGCTCAACCGCGATCTCGCCCACCGGGCCGGGGCGGACGAGGCGTTCCTCGACCGTGTCGTCGCCGACGCGCGTGCCGAGGTCGACGCCCGCCTCGCCGCGCTGCCGGGGGTCGCGACTCCGGCCGAGGTCGCCGGACGGACGGTCCTGGTCGTCGACGACGGCGTCGCGACCGGCGCCACCGCGCAGGCCGTCGGGCAGTGGCTGGCCATGACCGCCGCCGCCCGACGCGTCCTGGCGTTGCCCGTCGCGCCAGCCGACGCGATCCCTCGGCTCCGCGCCGACTACGACGACGTCGTCGTGCTCGAGACACCCCCCGGGTTCGTCGCGGTGGGGCAGTGGTACCGCGACTTTCGCCAGGTCCCCGACGACGAGGTCGCCCGCCGCCTCGCCTGAGCTACCCGGCGGCGGCCAGGGTCACCGCCCCATCATGGCGGGCCGACCCTCGAGCCTGGACGCGCTACTCGCCGAGTCGACGCTCGAGCGCGTCGAGTTCCCGACGCAGCGCCTCGGGCAGCCGGTCCCCGAACCGTGCGAAGTGCTCACGGATCGTGGGCAGCTCGGCCTGCCATGCCGCGACGTCGACCGTGAGTGCCTCGACGGCCTGGGCCCGGGTGTCGGCGTCGAGCCCGTCGAGGTTGAGGTCCTCGGGTCGCGGCACCGCGCCGATCGGCGCGTCGAGCGCGCCGGCGTCGCCTTCCAAGCGTCGACAGATCCAGTCCAAGACCCGCGAGTTGTCGCCGTAGCCGGGCCACAAGAAGCTGCCGTCGGCGGCTTTGCGGAACCAGTTGACACCGTAGATGCGGGGCAGGTGGGTCTCCTCGGTGCGTTCAGGCATCGAGAGCCAGTGGGCGAAGTAGTCGCCCATGTGGTAGCCGCAGAACGGCAGCATCGCGAACGGGTCGCGACGCAGCTCCCCAAGGCCGCCGAACGCGGCCGCCGTCTTCTCCGAGCCCATCGTCGCGGCGATGAACACGCCGTGGCGCCAGTCTCGGGACTCGTAGACCAGCGGCACCGTGCTCGCCCGCCGTCCGCCGAACAGGAACGCCGAGATCGGCACCCCGGCCGGCTCGTCGTACTCGGGCGCGATGACCGGGCATTCGTCGAGGGGAACGCAAAAACGCGAGTTGGGATGCGCGGCGGGTGTGTCGGCGGCGGGGGTCCAGTCGTGCCGCCGCCAATCGGTGCAGTGCTCGGGCGGCGGGCCGTCCATGCCTTCCCACCAGACATCTCGATCGTCGGTCAGCGCGGTGTTCGTGAACACGGTGTTGCGCTCGACGGTCCGCATGGCATTCGGGTTGGTCTCGGCGTTCGTTCCCGGCGCGACGCCAAAGAACCCGTTCTCGGGATTGATCGCGTAGAGGCGCCCGTCGGGCCCGATCTTCATCCAGGAGATGTCGTCGCCGACGCACTCGGCGGTCCAACCCGGGATGGTGGGGACCAGCAGCGCCAGGTTGGTCTTGCCACACGCCGACGGGAACGCCCCGGCGATGAAATGGACCGCACCGGTCGGCGAGGTGAGCTTCAAGATCAGCATGTGCTCGGCGAGCCAGCCCTCGTCGCGGGCGATCACCGACGCGATCCGCAACGCGAAGCACTTCTTGCCGAGCAGGGCGTTGCCGCCGTATCCCGATCCGTACGACCAGATCTCGCGCGTCTCGGGGAAGTGCACGATCCATTTGTCGTCCGGGTTGCACGGCCAGGCGCGGTCCGCCTCACCCTCGGCGAGGGGCGCGCCGAGGGAGTGCAGGCACGGCACGAAGTCCCCGTCGTCGCCCAGGACGTCCAAGGCGCCCTTGCCGGCCCGGGTCATGACGATCATGGAGGCGGCCACGTACGGCGAGTCGGTGATCTCGACCCCGATGTACGACAGGGGCGAGCCGAGCGGCCCCATACTGAACGGCACCACATACATCGTCCGCCCGTGCATCGAGCCCCGAAACAGGCTCTCGAGGCGGGCCCGCATCTCGGCGGGGTCCATCCAGTTGTTCGTGGGGCCGGCGTCGTCTTCGCGCTCGGAGCAGATGAAGGTCCGGTCCTCGACCCGGGCGACGTCGCTGGGATCGGTGCTCGCCCAGTACGACCCGGGCCGCCGGGCGGGGTCGAGCTCGACGAAGGTCCCGGCCTCGACCAGGCGTCGGCACAGCTGCTCGTATTCGGCCTGCGAGCCGTCGCACCAATGGACGGCAGCGGGCTCGCAGAGCCCGGCCGTGGCCTCCACCCACGCTAGGAGGCCCGCGTGCTGCGTGGGGGCGTCCACCACGAGTGACAAGGAAACCAGCTCCTCGGCCGCGAGATGAGTGGGACGAGTCTACCGGTGACCCCTTGCTGACGGCCGGGTCGGAGATCGTTACGCTGCCGTTCCATGAGCTGGCTGTCGTGGATCGTGGTCGGATTCATCGCCGGCCTGCTCGCCAAAATCGTGACCGGCCGGGGCCGCAAACCCGGCTGCTTGGGCACGATCGTCCTCGGCATCGTGGGCGGGCTCCTCGGCGGGACCCTGTTCAAAGCAGCCGGCGGGGGAGCGATCAACCGTTTCTCGCTCTACTCGATCCTCGTCGCGTTCGTCGGCGCCACCGTCCTGCTGTTCCTCTGGAGCCTCCTCTCCGGATCCCGGCGCCGGTAAAACCCGGCACGTCCCTCACCCCCCAGATCTTGGGCACGCCCGGGCGTGCGGCCGGAGCGGGCGTCAGTCGTCGATCTCGTGCGCCGGTACGCCGACCACCGTCGCGCCCGCGGACACGTCGTGGACGACCACGGCGTTGGCTCCGATCCGGGCACCCGCCCCGACCGTGACCGGTCCAATGATCTTCGCCCCGGTTCCGATCTGGACGTCCCGTCCGATCTTGGGTCCCTGAAGATTGCCGCCCCGAAGACCAACGGTCACCCAGGGAAAAATCACGGTCCCGGAGTCGATCTCGACGAATCCATCGACGACGACCTGACCGTGCGGGAGGTAGATCCCGGCGCGCACGATGACCGGGTCGCCGATGCAGACCTGCGCCGTCGTCATGGCCAACCGGTGGGCAAGGCGTGGCAGGACCGGAATTCCCAACGCCTGCATCCGAGCCTTGAGGCGGTACAAGGATTGGGCCAAGAACGCATCGCTCACCCACATGAGCCGCAGCACCTGCCCGAGCGCATCGACCTTCGAATGAAACCCGCACCGTTCGCCGCGGTACCTCGCGGTCAGCTCGGCGTCGGCGATCAGCGCGCTCCACAACCGCGGATGCTGCGCCTTGACCGGCGTCGGGCCACTCGAATCCGACGAACGAAGCTCCCCGGCCGCTGAGGGATCCATCCGGTCGGCGACCCTAATGGAACACCGTCGTCGCACGGGCGGCCGCACCGCTCGCTTCGGGCGGGAGCCCCGGACCGAGGTCCGTCGGGTTCAGACCTGCGCGGTGGGGAGCCCGAGATCGGGTTCGGCGCCGATGCGGATCCGGGTGGCTCGCCCGTCGGGGTCGAGCTCGAAGTTGACCCGCTGGCCCTGGCGGAGGAGGCGGAACAGGGACCCGCTCAGCGCGTCGGGGGCGAGGACCAGATCGGCCCGGTCGGTGTCCCGCACGACGAGGCCCTCGCCGGTCTGGGTGTCGTAGACCCGCACGACGCCTTGCATCAGGGCTTCTGGACCTTGCCGGCCTTCAGGCAGGACGTGCAGACGTGCAGGCGCTTGGGGGTGCCGTTCACGATTGCCCGGACCCGCTGGACGTTGGGGTTCCAGCGCCGCTTGGTGCGGCGGTGCGAGTGGCTCAGGCGCATGCCGAACTGCGGCGACTTGCCGCAGACGTCACAGACCGATGCCATCACGCACTCCGAAGCTCGAGAGGACTCACGACGATAGCCGCGGACGATGGCCGCGCTCGATACCGCCGCTACCATCCGGCGCGATGTCGGTGCTCAAGGCCCTCGACGGGGCGGCCCTCGCCCGCGTCGTCGCCAGCTATCGCGACGCGCTCCGGGCCCATCAAGACGAGCTGAACCGCCTGAACGTCTACCCGGTCCCCGACGGGGACACGGGCACGAACATGGCCCTCACCATCGAGTCGGTCTGCGCCGAGCTGGGCGACGCCGAACGGATGGACGATGTCTGCCAGGCCCTCGCCCACGGCTCGCTCATGGGAGCCCGCGGCAACTCCGGCGTCATCCTCTCCCAGATCCTGCGGGGTCTCGCCGACACGTTCCGGGACCGGGACGTCATCGGCAGCGACGACCTGGTCGCCGCGCTGCGCCACGCCTCCGACGCCGCGTACCAGGCGGTGGTTCGCCCGGTCGAAGGGACGATCCTGACCGTGGCCCGCGCCGCGGCGGAGGCCGCCGAGGCCGCCCGCGGGGCGGGCGACGCCGCGCTGCGCACCCTCCTCGAGGGCGTCGGCGCGGCCACCAACGCCGCGGTCGCACGCACCCCCGACCTGCTCCCAGTCCTCAAGGAAGCGGGCGTCGTTGACGCGGGCGGGGCCGGCTTCACGCTCCTCGTCGACGCCTTCCTTCACGTCGTCGACGGCCGACCGCTCCCCGAGCCGACGATGGGCGCTACGCCCGCCGCGGTCGCCGCCCACCGTCGAGGTGACGACGCGAGCGCGCTGCGCTACGAGGTGATGTTCCTGCTCGACGCGCCCGACCACACCATCCCCGCGTTCAAGGAGGCCTGGGACGCCATCGGCGACTCGATCGTCGTGGTCGGCGGCGAAGGCATCTGGAACACCCACGTCCACACCAACAACGTCGGCGCCGCCGTCGAGGCGGGCATCGAGGCCGGCCGCCCCTCCAAGATCCGGATCACCGACCTCCTCGAGCAGGTCGAAGAGGAGCACTGGGTCCGCCAGGCGGCGGAGCAGCCCCCCGCGGACCAGGCCCCGCCGGCGGTGGCCACCGCGGTCGTCGCGGTCGCGGTCGGTGACGGGATCCGCCGGCTCCTGCGCAGCGTCGGTGTCCACGCGGTCGTGGCCGGCGGTCAGTCCATGAACCCCTCCACCGCCCAAATCCTCGACGCCATCGAGCGGGTCCCCGCCGAGTCGGTCGTCGTCCTCCCGAACAACGCCAACATCGTCGCGGTGGCCCGTCAGGTCGACGCCCTGACGACCCGCGCCGTGCAGGTCGTGCCCACCCGTGCGGTCGTCGAGGCCCTCGCCGCGCTCGTCTGCTACGACCCCGACGCCGACCTCGACACCAACGTGCAGGCGATGACGGAAGCCGCGGGGCGGGTCCGAGCTGGCGAGGTGACGCGCGCGGTGCGGGCGAGCGTCACCGCGGTCGGGCCCATCGCCGAGGGCGACTGGATCGGCATCGGGCCCGGCGGGATCTGCGCCGTCGCATCGTCCGCCGTCGACGCCGCGGTTACGCTCGTCGAGCAGCTCGTCCAAGACGACAGCGAGCTCGTGACCGTGCTCGTGGGCGCCGACGCACGCGGCGCCGACACCGATCGCCTCCGCGACCGGCTCGGCCTCGCCTTCCCGAACGTCGAGCTCGAAGTCCACGAAGGCGACCAGCCCCTCTACCCGTACCTCCTCGGCGTGGAGTGACGGGTGCCCGAGCGCTCGGGCATCACCTTGCGCGAACTGCGCGAGCGGCCGGTCACGACGCTGAAGAGCGTCACGCCCCGCCTCGCGGCCTCGCTCGGCGAGCTCGACATCGTCACCGTGCTCGACCTCCTCGAGCACTACCCGCGCCGCTACCACGACCGCACGAACCTGGCCGAGATCGCCAGCCTCGCGGTCGGACAGGAGGCGACGGTCGCCGGCGAAGTGAAGAAGGTCACCGTGCGACGGCCCCGCCGAGGGCGGCCCATCGTCGAGCTCGAAGTCTTCGACGGCACCTCGTACCTGCGGCTCACGTTCTTTAACCAGGAATACCGGTCCCGCCTCGAGGAGGGCACCGAGGTTTCGGTCTTCGGGCGGGTCGAGCACTACCGCGGTCGACGCCAGATGGTGAACCCGGCCCTCGACGTTCTCGGCCGGTCGGGGGAGGCGACCACCGGCGTCTTGTTGCCCGTGTACCCCCAGTCGGGCAAGGCCGGCGTGCATTCCTGGCAGCTGCGCCGCCTCGTCGGCCAGGCGCTCGAGCGGACCCGGCCCCGCGGCTTCGGCGACCCGCTCGACGAGGGGCTGCGCCACGCCCGGGGGCTGCTGGACCGCACCGCCGCCTACTGGCAGATCCATCAGCCCGCCACCCTGGCCGAGGCCCAGGCGGCCCGGGCCCGTCTCGTCTTCGACGAGTTCTTGCGGATCCAGGTCCGCCTCGTCGTGCACCGGCGCGCCATCGAGCGCGAACGCACCGGCCTGCGCCACACCGTCCGCGGTCCGCTTCTCGACGCGTTCCACGCCGCGCTGCCGTTTCCGCTCACCGGCTCGCAGCAGCGCGCCATCGACGAGATCACCGCCGACCTCGCGGGCCCCGCGCCGACGCACCGGCTGTTGCAGGGCGAGGTCGGGTCGGGCAAGACGGTCGTGGCCCTCGCCGCGCTGCTGGTCGCGGTCCAGGGCGGCTACCAGGGTGCGTTCATGGCGCCCACCGAGGTGCTCGCCGAGCAGCACGAGCTCACCCTGCGCGCCCTGGTCGGCTCGCTCATCGTGCCCGCCGCGGGATCGCTGCTCGGCGAACGGCCGCTGCGCGTCACGCTCCTCACGAGCCGCACCCCGGCTGCCGAGCGTCGCCGGCTCGCCGCCGGGCTGCGCGACGGCGACGTCGACATCGTGGTCGGCACCCACGCGCTCCTCCAGGAAGGCGTCGAGTTCCCCGCCCTCGGGGTCGTCGTCATCGACGAGCAGCACCGCTTCGNNGTCGAGCAGCGCGACGTGCTGCGCGGCAAAGGCGACGACCCCGACGTGCTGGTCATGACCGCGACCCCCATCCCGCGCACCGCGGCGATGCTGCTCTACGGCGATCTCGACAAGTCCGAGCTACGCGAGCTGCCCGCCGGGCGGGCCCCGGTCGTCACCGAGCTGGTTGGGCCGAGCCCCCTCGAACGGATCGGCGTCTACGAGCGGCTCGCGTCCGAGGTCGCCGCGGGCCGCCAAGGGTTCGTGGTGTGCCCGCTCGTCGAGGGCTCCGAGCGGGTCGTGGCCACCGCGGCGACCACCGAGTACGAACGCCTCGGCCGCGAGGAGCTCGCCGGCCTGCGGCTCGGCCTCCTCCACGGCCAGCTGCCCTCGAACGACAAGGAAGCGGTCATGGCCCGCTTTCGGGCCGGTGAGCTCGACGTGCTCGTCGCCACCACGGTCGTCGAGGTCGGTGTCGACGTCCCGAACGCCACCGTGATGGTCGTCGAGGACGCCGACCGGTTCGGACTGCTCCAGCTCCACCAGCTCCGGGGTCGCATCGGCCGGGGGAAGCACCCGTCGTGGTGCTTCCTGCTCGCCGACCCGTCGACCCCCGAGGGGCAAGCCCGCCTCGAGGCGATGCGCGACACCACCGACGGCTTCGAGCTCGCCGAGCGTGACCTCGAGATCCGCGGCGCCGGCGCGGTGTTCGGGGAACGCCAGTCCGGGGTCAGCGACCTCCGACTCGGCCGGCTGCCCCGTGACGAACCGACCGTCGTCGAGGCCCGCGCCCTCGCCGAAGCATTGCTCGACGGCGACCCCGACCTCGCCGAGCATGCCCAGCTCCGCGACGAGTTCGAGGATCTCTACCCCGACGACGCGGCCGACTTCCTCTTCAAGAGCTGAGCGGTGGCGCGCCCCCGACTCCGAGTCATCGCCGGCGAGGCCGGCGGGCGCCGCCTCGTCGCACCCCCCGACGCCCGACCCACCACCGAGCGGGTCCGGGAGGCGATCTTCTCCGCCCTCGGCGGCCACGTCGTCGACGCCGCCGTCCTCGACCTCTACGCGGGCAGCGGAGCCCTGGCCCTGGAGGCACTCTCCCGCGGGGCCGCAAGGGCCGTCCTCGTCGACGACGACCGCGCCGCCCTCGAGGCGTGCCGAGCCAACCTCACCGCCACCGGCCTCGGCCCCCGAGCCCGCGTCCAGCGCGGCACCGTCGCCGCGCTCCTCGCCCGCCCCGCGCCGACCGAGGCGCCCTTCGACCTGGTGCTCGTCGACCCGCCCTATGACGGCGCGGCGCTCGAGGTCCCGGTCGTGCTCGACGGCCTCGCCCGCCCGGGATGGCTCGGCGCCGACGCTCGGGTCGTCCTCGAAACCCCCGCCGGGGCGCCCCCCGAGCCCGGCGCCGGCTTCGCGGTCCGGTCGCGCCGGAGGTACGGCGATACGCTCGTCACCACGCTCGGATCGGTCCTCGGCGCCTGAGGAGGCAACGCGTGGCCACCGCGCTCTGCCCAGGGTCTTTCGACCCGGTGACGAACGGACATCTCGACATCATCGAGCGCACCGCGCGCCACTTCGAGGATGTCATCGTGGCCGTGATCCGCAACCCCCAAAAATCCCAGTCGCTGTTCACGCTCGCCGAGCGTCAAGAGATGCTCCACGAGGTCACCGCGCACCTGTCCAACATCAAGATCGAGTTCTTCAAAGGCCTGCTCGTCGACTTCGCGAAGGACCACGGCGCCGAAGCGATCGTGAAGGGCCTTCGGGCGGTGTCGGACTTCGACTACGAGCTCCAGATGGCCCAGATGAACCAGAGCCTCTCCGGAATCGACACGTTCTTCATCTCCACCAGCCCCGGGTACTCGTTCCTCTCCTCGAGCCTGGTGCGCGAGGTGGCCCGCTACGGCGGCGACGTGTCGAGCATGGTCCCCCCGCTGGTCGCCAAGCGCCTCGCCGAGCGCTTCGGCGGCGGGACGGGATGAGCGAAGCCGAAGGCCAGCACCTCGAGGGCCTCCTCGACCATCTGCGCGACATGGTCGAGACGGCCCGCACCATGCCGATGTCGGCGTCGGTGCTCGTCAACCGCGACGAGGCCCTCGAACTGATCAGCCAAGCCCTGGCCGGGATCCCCGCCGAGCTGCGCCACGCCCGCTGGCTGCTCAAAGAACGCGACGAGTACCTCGACACCGCCCGCCGGGAGGCCGACGAGCTCGTCCAAGCCGCCCGGGTGCAGGCCGAGCGCATGGTCGAGCGCAGCGACATCGTCCGAGAGGCTCGCAAAAGCGCCCAGCAGATCATCACCGACGCCGAAGCCGAGGGACGCCGCCTCCACCACGCCGCCGAGGACTACGTGGACCAGCGCCTCGCCGCCCTCGAGACGCTCCTCGACAAGACCATGACCGGCGTCCGCAAAGGCCGCGAGCAGCTCCAAGTCGATCTGCCCGAAGCCGAGGAGACCGACGACCCCGACGAAGTCCCGGTCTTCGACCAAGACGACACCTAAAACCCCCAAAACTGTGCGAATCGCTCACCGGAGGGCGGACGCCCGCGCTGGTATCCTCGCGTCCCACCTCCGTCGAGGCACGAATGTCCCGATTCCGCATTGACGTCGCCGACCTGCTCAGCCACGCAGGGGCCCGGCGAACCGTCCGGCTCGCCGAGCCGGTCGAGGGCCTCGCCAACTCGACGGCCGTCGTAGTCGACCCCGTGGCGGTCGACCTCAACCTGGAAAGAATCTCGGAGGGAATCGTGGTCCGGGGTGCGGTCACCGCCACCTGGCAAGCCGACTGCAGCCGCTGCCTGGGCGCGCTGTCGCGCCCGGTCGAGGTCCACGTCGACGAGCTCTTCGAACCCCACCCCGTGCCCGGCGAGACCTACCCGATCGAGGATCACGAGATCGACCTCGACCAGCTCATCCGCGACACGGTCCTCCTCGAGCTGCCCCTCGCTCCCCACTGTGAGCCGCCCTGCTCGACCGTCGGCCTCGACGGCGCCGAAGGCGACCAGGGGTCACCCGACCCCCGCTGGGCCGCGCTCTCCGAGCTCGAGCTGTGATCCAACCGAGGAGACCCTGAATGGCTGTCCCGAAGCGCAAAACCCCCCGGGCCCGGACCCATACCCGGCGCTCGGCGAACCGCAAGCTCGATCCGCCGGCGCGCTCCCTGTGCCCCAACTGCGGCGCGGTGAAGCTGCCCCACCGGGTGTGCCTGAACTGTGGCCACTACCGCGGCAAGCGGCGCATCGAGGTGGACTGAACCCATGGCCGGGCCGCCCCCCACGGTCGCTGTGGACGCGATGGGGGGCGACCGCGCGCCACGGGAGATCGTCGCCGGCGCGCTCACCGCAGCGGAGCACCTCGACGTGCACGTCCTGCTGGTCGGCCGGATCGAGGAGCTCCACCCGCTGCTGCCCGACCCGCTGCCCTCCCGCGTCGAGATCCGCGACGCCCGCGACGTGATCGCCATGGACGACGAGCCGGTCAGTGCGGTCCGCAAGCAACGCGACTCCTCGATCCTGGTCTGCGCCCGCGCCGTGCGCGACGGCGACGCCGACGCCACGGTGAGCGCCGGGAACACCGGAGCGATCACCGCCGCCGCGGTGCTGCGCATGAAACGATTCCGCGGCGTCCCCTCCCCCGCGATCGCAGTGCCGATCCCCGTCCCCGGCGATCATCCCCAAGTCCTCGTCGACGCCGGCGCGGTCGTCGCACCCTCGGCGGAACGGCTCGTGCAGTTCGCCCGCATGGGCGCCGCCTACGCCAGCGCCCGCTACGGGATCGACGCGCCGACGATCGGGCTGCTGTCCAACGGCGAGGAGGCCGGCAAAGGCGACGAGCTCCGCAAGCACACCCACGAGCTGCTCCTTGAAGAACCCGGCTTTGTCGGCAACGTCGAGGGACGCGACTTCATGCACGCCGGTCGCGCCGACGTGATCGTGACGGACGGCTTCACCGGCAACGTCGCTCTCAAGAGCCTCGAGGGTGCGCTGCGATCCCTCGCCAGCCTGGTCTTCGACGTCCTCGACGCCACCCCCGAAGCCCGAGCCGCGTCGAAGGTCGTGCTCCCCAAGCTCCTCGAGGCAGCCGAGATCTATGACCCCGAAGTCACCGGCGGCGCGGTGCTGCTCGGCGTCGGCGGCGTCTGCGTCATCTCCCACGGCTCGTCCTCGGGGCGAGCCATCGAGAACGCGGTGCGAGTCGCAGCCGAATGCGTCGAGTCCGACGTCGTCGCCCGGATGCAGGAGGCCGTTTCCCGTGCCGGCTGAGACCCACGTCGGACGCACCCCTCTCGGACCCGACGAGGTGCTCACCCTCGTGCGCGAGCGCCTCGCTGCCATCCTCGAGATCGAGGAGGACCGCGTCACCCTCGACGCGCGCTTCGCCGACGACCTCGACGCTGACTCCCTTGCCCTCATCGAGCTCGTCGAGGAGCTCGAGGAGGAGCTCGGCGAGCGCACCGTCGGCTTCCGAGTCGACGACGAGGACCTCGCCGACCTCCACACCGTCCGCGAGGCGGTCGACTACATCGTCGTGCGCCTCGCCGCCGCGGACGGCGCGACGTCATGAGCGACGACGCCCGGGCCGGCCTCGAGGCGGCACTCGGCCACGCGTTCCGCGACCCGGCCCAGCTCGATGCCGCGCTCATCCACCGCTCCTACTGCGCCGAGCATCCCGACTCGTCGTCGAACGAACGCCTCGAGTTCCTCGGCGACGCCGTCCTCGGTCTCGTCGTCACCGTCCACGTCTTCGACGTGTACCCCGAGCTCCCCGAAGGGGAGCTGGCCAAGCTGCGCGCCTCGGTCGTCAACGCCGAGGTCCTCGCCGAGCTCGCGGCGTCCATCGCGCTGGGGCCCGCGCTGGTGCTCGGCAAGGGCGAGGACGGCTCGGGCGGTCGGACAAAGCTCTCGATCCTGGCCGACGCCATGGAGGCGGTCATCGCCGCGCTGTACCTCGACGGCGGATGGGAGGCCGCGCAGCAGCTGGTTCTCCGGCTCCTCGAGGACCGCATCCGGATCTCGGCCGCCGGCCCCGGCGGCCAGGACTACAAGACCCGCCTCCAAGAGCTGGCCGCCCAACGCTTCGATCAGCTGCCCCGCTACCACGTCCGGGCCGAAGGCCCCGACCATTCCAAGCGTTTCTTCGCCAGTGTGCGCCTCGGCGGCCAGATCCGAGGCGAAGGCGAAGGACGCTCCAAGAAGCAGGCTGAGCAGGCGGCCGCGTCCGTCGCCTGGGAAAGCCTCCACAACGCAGAGGAACATTCCGATGCCGGAGCTGCCTGAAGTCGAGGTGGTGCGGCGCGATCTCGACCGTGAGATCGTGGGAAAGCGCATCAAAGCCGTCGAAGTCGATGGCATGCGGAGCGTCCGCCGCCACCACAACCGCAAGCAGTTCATCGCGCGACTCGAAGGGAAGAAGATCACCGGGGTGGAGCGCCGCGGCAAGTACCTGCTGTGCCGGCTCGAAGGCAACGACGTGCTCGTGATCCACCTCGGCATGAGCGGCCAGCTGCTGCGAGCCAAGACCGCCCGAGAAGCCCGAAGCAAGCACACCCACATCGTGGTGACGTTCACCCAGGGCGGGCAGCTGCGCTTCGTGGATCCCCGCACCTTCGGCGAGATGTTCGTGACCGAAGCCGACAGCCTCAACAAGGTCAGCGAGCTGAACCATCTCGGCCTCGATCCGCTCGAGACCGCGATGTCCTGGGAGCATTTCGGTCAGCTCATCTCCCAGCGGCACGCCAAGCTCAAGCCGCTGCTGATGGATCAGAAGCTCCTCGCCGGGATCGGCAATATCTACAGCGACGAGATCCTGTGGGGCGCCGGACTGCGCTGGGACCGCATGAGCGACTCGCTGTCCTCCCAGGAGATCCGCCGCCTCTACCGGGCCATGGTCGAGATCCTCCAGGACGCGGTGAAGTACCGGGGGTCGTCGCTCGCCGACGAGCAGTACGTCGACCTCTTCGGCCGCCCCGGCGACTACCAGCACCACCACAAGGTGTACGCCCGCGACGGCGAGTACTGCCGCCGCTGCCGGCACCTCATCCGACGCGAACGGGTCGGCGGGCGCTCCACCTTCTTCTGCGAGGCGTGCCAGGTCTGAGGACGGTGCCGTGACCGAGCGTCTGCGCCGGCATCTGTGGATCTCGGGACGCGTCCAGGGCGTCTGGTTCCGGGAGGGCTGCCGGGCCGAGGCCGCCGCCCGCGCCGTGGCGGGCTGGGTGGACAACCTCCCCGACGGGCGGGTCGAGGTGGTGCTCGAGGGCGACCGGCCCGCGGTCGAGGCGGTCGAGGCCTGGTGCCGCCAGGGACCCCTCCGGGCCCGGGTGATCGCCGTCGAAGCCCGCGACGAGGCGCTCCTCGGCTCCTCCGGGTTCGAGGTTCGCTGATCCCCGAGCCTCCGCCCCGGGTTTCCTCCTTGGCGCGAGGGGACGTCGCTACGATCCGGCGAAGAGAAGGGACGGCCGCTTGTTCCTGAAGTCGCTCACCTTGAAGGGCTTCAAGTCCTTTGCCGACACGACCACGCTGGACTTCGAGCCCGGCGTCACCGTCGTGGTCGGACCCAACGGCTCGGGCAAGTCGAACCTCGTCGACGCGGTCGCGTGGGTCCTCGGCGCCCAGGGGCCCCGCACCCTGCGCGGCGCCAAGATGGACGACGTCATCTTCGCTGGGACGCCGAGCCGCGCCGCGCTCGGCCGCTCCGAGGTGTCGCTCACCATCGACAACACCGCGCACCTCCTGCCGATCGAGTTCAGCGAGGTGACCATCACTCGCACGCTGTTCCGCACCGGCGAATCCGACTACGCGTTGAACGGCGCCCCCTGCCGGCTCCTCGACATTCAAGAGCTGCTCTCCGACACCGGGATCGGACGCCAACAGCACGTCATCGTCGGCCAGGGTCAGCTCGACGCGATCCTGAACGCGTCGCCCTCGGAGCGGCGAGCGATCGTCGAGGAAGCCGCCGGGATCTTGAAGTTCCGCCGCCGCAAGGAGCGCGCCGAGCGCCGCCTCGTCGCCACCGAAGGCAACCTGTTGCGCCTCCAGGACCTGCTGCGCGAAGTGCGCCGCCAGCTCGCGCCACTCCAACGCCAAGCCGAGGCGGCCCAGCGTCACGGCAGCGTGGCGAGCGAGCTGCGGGCCATCCGCCTCTACCTCGCCGGCCACCAGGTCGCCGGTTTCCAGACCCGCCTCGAGCGTCTCGCCGACGAGCACCACACGCTCCTCGAGCGCGACCGCGAGCTGCGCGAGCGCCTCGAGACGCTCGACGAGGCGGTGGTCGACGCGGAGTCGTCGCTCACCGTGCTCGGCGTCGAAGGCCTCGCCGAATGGGTCGCGCGCGTCGAGGCGCTCCGCGAACGCAGCCGGGGTCTCGCCGCGCTGCTCGCCGAGAAGCGCCGCAGCCTTGAACGCGAGCTCGCCGCGGCCGCCGACGTCGGCGTCGTGGAGACCCTCGTGGCCGACGCGGTCGCGCTGCGCGCCGACCTCGCCTCGCTCGACGCCCACGCGCTCACCCTGCCCGGGACCGACGCCCTCGTCGCGGCCGAGACCGCCGAGGAGATCTTGCGGGCCGCCGAGGAGCGGTGGCGCGCCGCGGAAGGCGACGCGGCGCGGGCCCGCGCCGGCGCCGACGCCCTCGAGCGCCAACTGCGCGAGGCACGCGCCGAAGCCGCGGCGGGCGAGCTTGAGGACGTCGACGGTGTGCTCGGCCCGATCATCGACCACCTCGAGATCGAGGCCGGCGCGGAAGCGGCAGTCGCCTCCGCGCTCGGCGACGCGACACGCGCGGTCGTCGTGCGCGGGTCCGACGCGGCCCGGGTCGCCATCGGCCGCCTCCATGCCGGGGAGACGAGCGCGCTCCTCCTCGTGGTGGCCAACACCCCCGCGCCGCCCCCCCTCGACGTGCCGCCTGGGGCGCGGCCGCTCCGCGCCACGGTGCGCGCTCGCGTCGACGAGCTCGGATCGGCGTTGGACCGGCTCTTCGCCCGCCATGTCCTGGTCGCCGACTGGCGTTCCGCCCTCGAACTCGTCGTCGAGCGCCCCGACCTCGTCGCCGTCACCCCCGACGGTGACCGCATCGGCGGCGACGGCCCCTGGAACGTCGGCGGCGGCCACGGCACCGCGGTCACCCCCCTCGCGCTCGACGAGGCCCAGGAGCGCGCCACCTCCGCCGAGGTCGCCCGCGCCGAAGCCGAACGGACCGTCGAGGCGGCCCGCGCCGCCCTGACTGCCGCCCGCACTGCCGAGGTGCAGCGCGCCGCGGTCGAGGAACGCCGCGCCGTGCTCGCCGCCCGGCTCGGCGAGGTCGAGGTTCGCCTGGCGGCGCGCGACCCCGAAACCCAGGCCCGCGCCGAGGACCAGCGGGTCACCCTCCTGAGCCGCGACGAGGCGCTCGCCACCCTCGCTCGCCGTCTCGCCGAGCTCCGCTCCGGGGTCGACACCCTCTCCGACCGGCTGCGGGACCGCCGGCGCCGCGAGACCGAAGCGGCGCGCGTCTCCGCCGACCAGCTCGACCGGCTCCGCACCGAGCGGCGTGGCCTCGAGACCGAGCTGCGCGCCGCGCGCGAGCGGCTCTCGCGCATCGACGTGGAACAAGCCGAGGCCCGGCTCCGCCTCGACACCACGATCGAGGGCCTCCGCACCGAGTTCGACGTCGAACCCCACGTCGCGCTCGACGCGCCCGCCCCGACCGTGCCCGAGGGGACCACACTCGCCGGACGGGCCCGCGAGCTCGACCGGGACCTGCGCCTCATGGGCCCGATCAACCCGCTCGCGCTCGAGGAGCACCGCGCCCTCCAAGACCGCCACGAGTTCCTCAACGGCCAGCTCGAAGATGTCCGCGGCAGCCGCCGCGAGCTGAACCGCGTGATCCGGGCGGTCGACCGCGAGATCGTGACCGTGTTCGAGCAGGCCTTCGCCGACGTCACGACCCACTTCTCCACGCTCTTCGCCACGCTGTTCCCCGGCGGCTCGGGGCGCCTGTCGCTCCTCGACCCCGACGACCAGCTCAACACCGGCATCGAGATCGACGCCCGTCCCTCGGGCAAGAACGTCCGGCGACTCTCGCTGCTCTCGGGCGGTGAGCGCTCCCTGACCGCGCTGGCGTACCTCTTCGCGGTGTTCCGCGCCCGCCCATCACCCTTCTACCTGCTCGACGAGGTCGAGGCGGCCCTCGACGACGTGAACCTGCACCGGTTCCTCGATCTCGTCCACGAGTTCCGCGACGAGGCCCAGCTCGTGATCGTCACCCACCAGAAACGCACGATGGACGCCGGCGACGTGCTCTACGGCGTCACCATGCCGCCCGGCGGGTCGAGCCGAGTCGTCAGCGAGCGGGTCGCCGACCACGTCGGCGCCTGACGCCGACGTGGCGAGCGCGCTGGTCAGCGTCTTCCCCGCCCGGGTCGCCGCGGCAGGCAACCCGGCGGCCAACCTCGCCCGGGCCTGCGGCGCCCCCGGTACCCGGTCGTGGCTCTGCGAGACCGTCTACCGGATTACCGGCAGTAACAATGCTGCCAACGTCGCCGACGCGTTCGCCCGACCCGCGCACATCGTCCTCGTCCTCGTCGTCGCGTTCATCGCCAGCCGCCTCGCCCGCCACCTCGTGCACCGCGTCGCCAACCGGCTCAAGTCCAACGTCGAGCCCGGAACCGCGTCGGCGCGGCGTCGCCAGCAGCGCGCCGACACCACCGCCACCGTGCTGCGCAGCGTCGCCAACATCGCCATCTGGACCATCGCCGTCGTCACCGTGCTCGGCGAGCTCGGCGTCGAGCTCGCGCCGCTCCTCGCCGGCGCCGGCGTCGCCGGCGTCGCGCTCGGCTTCGGCGCCCAGAACGTCGTCCGAGACTTCCTCGCCGGGACGTTCATGCTCCTCGAGGACCAGTTCGGGGTCGGTGACGTCATCGACGCCGGCGTCCCCGCCGGGTCAAACACGGTGTGGGTCTCGGGCACCGTGGAGTCGGTCAGCCTGCGGGTCACCCAGGTCCGCGACGTCGAGGGGACGCTGTGGTTCGTCCCGAACGGGGCGATGACCCGGGTCGGGAATAAGGCCCAGCGATGGGCGCGCGCGGTGCTCGACCTCGCCGTCGCGCCCGACACGTCGATCCCCGACGCCCGTGCCGTCATCGCCCGGGTCGCCGACGAGCTCCGCCACGATCCGGCGTGGCAGCGCCGCATCCCCGCCCCGCCCGAGGTGTGGGGCGTCGAAGAGCTGACCGGCGATCGGATCGTGATCCGCCTCGCCGTGCGCACCCTCCCCCTCGCGCAATGGGACGTCGCCCGCGAGCTGCGCGTGCGCCTGAAAGCCGCGTTCGAGGAGGCCGGCATCCAGCTCGCGGTCCCCAGCTGATCACCACCCACCAGCAAATACCGCTCGGCCACGAGGACCGCCCGGCGCAGGCCGACGGATAGCATCGGCGCGCCGATGCTGACTACCACCGGCGTCCTCGCACTCCTCGGTATCTTCGCCCTCGCGGCGCTGCTGCTCGCCGTCCCCCGACTGCTGAGCGGACGACGGCAACACCCCGACGACGAGCCACGCCCGCCCGCCCCCGGGGATCACCGATGAGCCGCTCCGCTTCCGACTCGGACCTCGACGAACCCCTCGGCCGCAGCCGCGCCCCGTTCCGCCGGCTGCGGGAGCGGTGGCACGCCCGCCACCTCGACGAGGAAACCTGGGACGACCTCGAAGAGACCCTCCTCCTCGCCGACGTCGGCATGCCCACCACGACCCGGCTGCTCGACGCGCTGCGTGACCGGGCCCGCCACGCCGGGATCCGCGACGCCGACGACCTCGCGCCCCTGCTGGAGGCCGAGATCACCGACGAGCTCGCCGAGCAGCCCGACCGGGTCCTGCACACCAACCCCGGTCAGGCCAGCGTGTGGCTGCTCGTCGGCGTCAACGGCGTCGGCAAGACGACAACCGCCGCCAAGCTCGCCGACGCCCACCAGAAACGCGGCGAGCGGGTGCTGCTCGTCGCCGCCGACACCTTCCGCGCCGCGGCCGCGGATCAGCTCGAAAGCTGGGGGGACCGAATCGGCGTCGCGGTCCTGCGCGGCCAGGAAGGCGGCGACCCCGCGAGCGTCGTGTTCGACGCCCTCCAAGCGGCCGGGGCACGCGGCGTCGACCTCGTGCTCGTCGACACCGCGGGCCGCATGCACACCAAACGCAACCTCATGGAGGAGCTGAAAAAGATCCGACGAGTCGTGGAACGCTTCCCCGAAGCGCTGACCGAGGTGCTGCTCGTCCTCGATGCCACCACCGGTCAGAACGGACTCGTACAGGCCCGCGAGTTCACCGACGCGGTCGGCGTCACCGGCGTCGCGCTCACCAAGCTCGACGGCACCGCGAAGGGCGGCATCGTCCTGGCCGTGGAAGCCGAGCTCGGCGTCCCGGTCAAGCTCATCGGAGTCGGGGAGAGCGCCGCCGACCTCGTCGCCTTCGACCCCGCGGCGTTCGCCGCCGCGCTGGTCGGCTGATGTTCGACACGCTCCAGGATCGCTTCGACGGCATCTTCCGACGCCTGCGCAGCCGAGGCCGGCTGAGCGAAGCCGACGTCGACGAGGTCGCCCGCGAGATCCGCCTCGCGCTCCTCGAAGCCGACGCGAACGTCCGCGTCGTGAAACCCTTCATCACCCGGCTCAAAGCGCGTGCCACCGGCGCCGAAGTCGCGCAGAGCCTCGGCCCCGCCCAGCAGGTCATCAAGATCGTCCACGAGGAGCTGACCACCACGCTCGGCGGCGACGTCGCGAAGCTCACCACGCCGTCCCGCCCGCCCGCGGTGATCCTCCTGGTCGGGCTCCAAGGCGCCGGCAAGACCACCGCCGCCGCCAAGCTCGCCCGATACCTCGAAGGCCAGGGACGCACCGCGCTCCTCGTCGCCGCCGACCTGCAGCGACCCGCCGCGGTCGAGCAGCTCCGCGTCCTCGGCGACCAGGCCCACGTGCCCGTGTCCTCGGACGGGACCGACCCGGTCGCGGTCGCCGAAGCCGGGATTCGAGAAGCCGAACGGCTCGGCCGCACTGTCGTCATCGTCGACACCGCCGGTCGACTCCACGTCGACGGCGCGCTCATGGACGAGCTCACCCGCGTCGCGGTCGCCGTCTCGCCAACCGACACGCTCCTCACCCTCGACGCCATGACCGGTCAAGAGGCAGTCGCCGTCGCGAGCGAGTTCGCCGCCCACGTGCCCCTCAGCGGGGTCGTGCTCACGAAGCTCGACGGCGACGCCCGTGGCGGGGCCGCGCTCTCGGTCAAGGAGGTCACCGGCCTCCCGATCGTCTTCGCCAGCGTCGGCGAGAAGCTCGACGACTTCGAACCCTTCTATCCCGACCGGATGGCCAGCCGGATCCTCGGCATGGGCGACGTCCTCACCCTCATCGAGAAAGCCGAAGCGGTCTTCGACGCCGACCAAGCCAAAGCCGCCGAAGCGAAGCTGCGATCCGGCCAGTTCACCCTCGACGACTTCCTCGACCAGATGCGCCAGATGCGCAAGATGGGCCCCCTGCAGAGCATCGTCGGGATGATGCCCGGCGTCCCCAAGGAGCTGCGCGACGCGGAGCTCGACGAACGCGAGCTAGCCCGGGTCGAAGCGATCATCTGCTCGATGACCCCCGCCGAGCGACGCGACCCGTCGATCATCAACGGGTCGCGTCGAGCCCGCATCGCCAAGGGCAGCGGCACCAGCAGCGCCGCCGTCAACGCGATGCTCAAGCAGTTCAAGATGGTCCAGCAGATGATGCGAACCATGACCGGCGGCGGCTCCAAGCACCGACGCCGCGCCGCGCGACTCGGCCGGTAACGACCCCCCGCGCCAGTATCGGCTCGGGCGTCACCCGACCGGCGGCGAACTGCCCAGCGCCGCGGTCCGTCCGATTCGGCACGGTCGACGCCAGAACCGGTACGGTGCGAGCTCGTGGACGTCCCGTATCCGCCGCACGCGCTCATGGAACGGGTCGGCGGACCAATCCCGTCGTATGACGAGTTCGGCGCAGTCTGTCGCCGCGACTTCCTCGCGCTGCTGCCGCCTTCGTTCGGATGGGACGGAGCCCGGGTTCTCGATTTCGGGTGTGGGGCCGGCCGGACGCTGCGACACTTCGGGTTCGAGGCGAACCGCGCCGCGGAATTCTGGGCCTGCGACGTCGATTCCGACAGCATCGAGTGGGTCCAGCAGCACCTCAGCCCACCCTTCCGCGCGTTCTGCAATGGACCCGCGCCGCCGCTCCCGCTCCCGGACTGCTCGCTCGACCTCGTCTACAGCATGTCCGTGTTCACGCATCTCACTGAGGCGTGGAGCGCCTGGCTGCTCGAGTTGCACCGTGTGTTGAAGCCGGGTGGGACGTTGCTTGCGACCACCCTCGGTCCCGGCGCAGCAGACATCCTGGGTTGTTCCTGGGACGAGGATCGCATCGGGATGCTGGTCACGATGCCGCACGAGCCGTTCAGCGCCGGCGGCCCCGTGGTGTTCCACTCGCAATGGTGGATCCGAGAGCACTGGGGACGCGCGTTCGACGTGCTCGACTTCTGGCCCTGGGGATTCGGGCTGGGTGGCCCACAGCTTCCGAGGAGCGGCCAGGGGTGTGTCGCACTGCGCAAGCACGAGGCGACCCTGACCGCCGAGGATCTCGACCGGCCAGCCGACGATCCGCGCGAGTGGGCGGCCGTCGCCGAGAACCTCGCCGTGGTGCACGCTCGCGAAGCCCGGTGGCGTGCGCGCGGGACGAAAGCCGAGGCCGATCTCGAGAACCTCACCCGGGGCCGCAGTTGGCGACTAGCGCGGGCTCTATCGAGGCTCGGCCACCCGCTCGCCCAGCGCTCGACCCACTCACGCCGCCAAGCACGACCGGGATGACGGTGCAGGCCGCGCTCCAGCCGGCCACGACCACCAACCGGAGCCGGATCGCCTCCGTGAGGCTCGAGTTCGTCGCAACCGAACGGAGGGCACACGGGGATGCCGAGCAAGCGGCGAACCACGCCCGGACCATCGGGGCCACAACCCCCATCGCGACCGGAGCTTCCGCCCCGCTTCGGGTCTCACGGTCGACCGGAGCGAAGCGACGACGTCCAGACGCGGCTGATCTCAAGCCCGAGCCGATGCCACCCTGCCGGGCGCCCATCATGCCTGTATCCTCTCGCCCGCGGTGCCCACGATGTGGGCCAAAAGCAGCTGAAGCGGGACAGGCACACACAGAGCGGTGACACGGGACTCGTCGGACGAAACCTCGCGGCGACTGCTGGCGCCCCGACGCGGCCGCGTCGGGGCGAGCGCTCCCGCCGACTCGTCCTCGACGACCCTGAAGCTATCGATCGTCGTCGTGGCGTATGACATTCCCCGGGAGCTTCCCCGCACCCTGCGATCATTGTCGGTTGGCTATCAACAAGCGGTCGACGTCGAGGACTATGAGGTGATCGTCGTCGACAACGGGTCACCGACACCCGTCGATCCGGCGGTGTTCAAGGGTCTCCAGGGCCAGTTTCGGCTGGTGCAGATCGACGACGCACCGCCGTCGCCAGCGCACGCAGTCAACGTCGGACTGCGCGCCGCCCGAGGCGAAACGATTGGCGTCATGCTCGACGGGGCACGCCTCGCGAGCCCCGGCCTCGTGCGGTTCGTGCTCGCGGGCAGCCGGGTCTACCCCGAATCGGCGATCGCGATCCTGGGCTGGTACCTCGGGTACGACTTCCAGCGCTACGCGCTCGACGTGGGCTGGAGCCGGGCCGACGAAGACCATCTCCTCGAGACAATCGGGTGGCCCGGGGACGGCTACCGATTGTTCGAGATCGCCACCCTGGACGAGTCCTCGGTCGGCGGATGGTTCGAGGCGATCTTTGAGAGCAACGCCTTGTTCCTGCCCGCGCGCGCGTGGGACGAGCTCGGGGGCTGCGACGAATGCTTCACTAGCCCCGGCGGCGGGATCGTGAACCATGACCTGCTGTACCGAGCTGGCGAGCTCAAGAGCCTGGGCTGGGTGATCCTGCTCGGCGAAGCGACCTTCCACCAGCTGCACGGAGGCATCGCCACCAACTCGACACCCGAGCAGAACGAGGAATCGATGAAGGAGTGGCTCCGCGAGTACCGATCCGTCCGCGGGCACGAGCCGGGACCGCCCCGAGTGTCCGATCCGGTCTACCTCGGCACACTCCCGAAATCCGTGCGAACCCACGTTGCGCACGCGTTGAACACCCGGCTGTACGGCGAGGGTGTCGTCGAGGCTCCCCTGGCGACCCCGATCCCGCTTCCCGACCCCGCCGCGGAGCCGGACCCCGCGGCCGCGCAGTGGATGCATCTCGCCGTCCGCGCCGCTCGGCGCGGTCTCGACATCGAAGCCATGCTGTTCGCGCGGGCGGCCCGAGCCGCCGCGCCGACCTCGTTGGGCTGGCCGGCCTTACTCGCGTGCGTCGCGGGCAACTGCTCGGCCGACGACCTGCCTGGCCCGCGCCGGGCCCAGTTCCACGTCGAATGCGGTCAGGCGAATGAGCTACTCGGCTCGGCCGACCGTGCCGCCGAGCACTACCACGAGGCGTTTGCCGCCGACCCTGGCAATACCTTCGCGTACCTCGGTCTGAGCCGGCTCAGGATGCCCGGGCCCTTCTACGACGAGGTGCTCGCCCAACTGCACGAAGAGCTCGTACCCGCCACGTACCTGGAGATCGGCGTGTCGGAGGGTAGGTCACTGGCTGCGGCTCGACCCCCGACGGTCGCCGTCGGGGTGGACCCCGCACCAGCGATCTGCGAGCCGATCGCGATCGAGTACCACCTCTACCCGGAGACCTCGAACGAGTTCTTCGAACGCCGCGACGTGCGCAAGCTCTTCGGAGGAGCCGGCCCCTCGGTGGCGTTCATCGACGGGCTCCACACATTCCCGGCAGTGCTTGAGGACTTCTGGCGGGTCGAAGCGATCTCCGACCCCGACACCCTCATCGTCTTGCACGACATGATCCCGCTCGACGAGATCACCCAGCGCGCCGAGCGCGTCTACCACTTCTACACCGGGGACGTCTGGAAGCTGTTGCACTGCCTTGCCGACGTGCGACCCGACTTGTCCTGGTTCACCGTGCGGACGCCACCCAGTGGCCTGACCGTGGTCAGCGGACTCGACCCCTCCTCGACGGTGCTTCGGGACCGCTATACCGAACTCGTCGAACGCTTCGGTGGGTTGACGTTCGACCAGGCGTCCGACATCCCCGGCCTCGTGGTCGACAACGACTGGCGCCTCGTCGCAGACCAGCTCAGACAGTGGCGGGCTGGGCGCACCCCGCCCGCACCGGCCACCCCAGCGGCCGACGATGCCGCAGCGCAGAGTCCTTCACGCACCGAGTTGGCGCAGCGGGTCCGCCAGCTCGAGGAGGAGCTGCGACGAGCTACCGGAACCCGCCGGGCCCAACCCTGGGAGTTGGAGCGGGTCGAGGCGCGCTTGCAGGAGTGGAAGGTGGCGCTCGACGCGGCCAACGCGCACCTGGACGCGATCCAACAGTCGAGGCTCCTCCGCTGGACCCGACCGCTGCGCCGCGTCTACCAGCGACTCCACGGCCGTCGGGCGCCGTCCGCGTCTCCCACGCCCGCGCAGCGTGCGGCCGCCGTTCGCCCGCACGCGTGACGTCGGTGTGTGTGGCGGGGTCGACGACGCGACGCCGCGGACCGCGGCCCCAGAATCGGCGAACCCGTTAGCATCCGATGATGGCGAGCACCCAGCAGCGGCGGGTGCCGCGCCGGGAACGGCGCGGCGGACTGCTGACAATGCTCGAGGTCGGGGTCACGGCGTGGCTGCGCCGGGTCTACCCCGCGCTCTCTTTGCCGCTGGTCGTGCTGTTCCTCTTCGACGACCAACGCATTCACCCGAGCTACGGGATGACCTGGACACGAAAGACGAAGTTGGCGCTACAGATGTTGCGCAACACTCGTCGCATCAAGACGGGCACGTCCTACAAGGCGCATCTGGCGATAGCGGCCAAGCTGTTGGAGACCCCGCCCTCGGTCCGGGGCGTCGTGGTGGAGTGTGGATGCTGGAACGGCGGCTCCACCGCGAACCTGTCGCTGATCTGCGACCTCGTGGGACGAGACCTGATCGTCTACGACTCGTTCGAGGGCCTGCCGGCTGGGGAGCCGAACGACAAGTACGCAAGCCCCGACAGTCAGGGCACCTATCGCGGCAGCCTCGACGTGGTGCAGGAGAACGTCCGACGCTGCGGCGCCATCGAACGCTGCCAGTTCCGCAAGGGCTGGTTCCGCGACACGCTCCCGCACCACGATGAGCCCATCGCACTGTGCTTCCTCGACGTCGACTACCAGGCGAGCCTCCACGACTGTGTCGTCAACCTATGGCCTCATCTGATCGACGACGGCCACCTGTTCACTGACGAGTATGTCCACGTCGACTACTGCGCGCTCTTCTTTTCGGAGCGGTTCTGGAAGCAGTACTTCGACACGACCCCACCCGGCCTCATGGGCACCGGCACTGGCGTCGGCGTCGGCCAGTACTACCTCGGACCCTTCGATTGGCGTATCAACCCGACGAGCATCGCGTATACCCGCAAAGGCTCCTCCGGCTGGTGGGATTACGTACGCGAGGACGACGCGACCTAACCGACGCCGGCACCGCGACCTCGCGCCCGACATGCTGAACCCCCAACGACGACGCCGGGTTCGGACTTGACTCGGGTGAGCTCGCGGACTCGCGTGGCCGGTCCGGATGGGTCAAGTGCCAGTGAGGCGGGCCAGCCGGTGCGACCGCGTCGACGTCCATCATCGGTCCGCAAGGCTGAGAACCTCGGATTCGCGACGCTCGTGGTTCCCGATCACCTGAGCGACCAGCTCTCGCCGGTGCCTGCCCTTCCGACCGCCACCGCGGCCACCACCGCCTGGGCGTCGGCGTCTTGGTGACGTGCCACAACTTTCGGTATCCCCATCGCCACACGAAGTAAATCGCGACGACGAGCCGATCGAAACTGTGGACTGGACCGGCCGGTCTGACCCGCGCGCCCTGCGGAACAACCGGGCAGAACCGTCAGTAGACGATCGGGAGCA
>PLJD01000032.1 GCA_003140175.1 Actinomycetota bacterium | reverse complement strand
AGAGCATCTTCTCGAAGTGCGGTACCAGCCAGTGATCGTCCACCGAGTAGCGATGGAAGCCGCCCCCGACCTGATCGCACATCCCACCCGCGGCCATCGCGTCGAGCGTGGTCGTGACCATCTCCAGCGTGGCCGGGTCCCGATCGCGCACCCAGGCCCGCACGCAACACTCGAGCGTCGTGGAAGGCGGGAACTTCGGAGCCCGCCCGAACCCGCCCTCGCGGGAGTCGAACTGGCCTCGGATGCTCTCCAACGCGCGGGCGGGAACGGCCGGGTCCGGCTCGTCGCGGTCATGTCCCCCGAGCGAGGCGCTCCGGGCAACCACCTCGCGCAGGCGTCCTCCCTGCTCGAGGAGCTGCTCGCGTTCCGTGCGCCACGCCTCGTCGACCCGCTCCATCAGCGTCACGAAGCTGACCAGGCCGTGGCGGGCCTCGTTCGGGAAGTACGTCCCGCCGAAGAACGGCGTGGCGTCCGGAGCGAGAAACACCGTCATCGGCCAGCCGCCACTGCCGCTGAGGGCCTGGACGGCCTGCATGTACACCGCGTCGACGTCGGGTCGCTCCTCGCGGTCGACTTTGATGTTCACGAACAGCCGGTTCATCACCGCCGCCACGGCCGGGTCCTCGAAGGACTCGTGGGCCATGACGTGACACCAATGACACGACGAGTACCCGACCGAGAGCAGCACCGGGCAGTCCCGGGCCCGGGCCGCCTCGAAGGCGTCCTCACCCCACTCGTACCAGTTCACCGGGTTGTCGGCGTGCTGGCGGAGATACGGGCCCAGCCCGTCGCGGGGCGTGTCCCGCAGCAAGGGCATGGACCCAGTCTGCCCGCACCGGGGCAGCATCACGCTCTGCAGCGGGCCGCGCACCCGGGCCGAGCCCGTCGGCTGGCGCGGGTTGGCGAACCCGCGGCCCTCATCGCGGGCGGCGTCGCCGAGGGCGCCGCCGCCCGTTCGTCCTCGCGGTCGATGGGCCCGAGCGCGACGCCCAGCTGGCGAGCCTCGAGCAGGGCGAGCGTCAGCGCGAAACGGGGACCGCCGACGAGGCGTCCCGTGCGAGCAACACCCGGGGCGGGGGCGGGGGTGGCGGCGTGAACGGCGCCGGCGGCACCAGCGAGGGCGGCGGCACGGGCGGGGCCGGGAACGGCTCGATCGGTGGCGGTGGGGGTGGCGGCGGCAGCACGACCGGGACCGGCGGAACCGGCGGTTCTGGCGGCGCCGGAACCGGCGCAGGCGGGCCAGGGAACGGGATCGGCGGCCACGGAGGCGCCGGCGCGAACGGCGGCGGCATCGGCGGTAACGGCGGAAGCGTGACCGACACGGCGGGTGGTGGTGGTGGCGGCCTCGGGGCGGGTCGTCGTTCGCGACGGCCACCGCGACCAGCAGTTCGGCGATCGCCAGCGGGTTGACGAACGGCCACGTCACGATCATCTTCGACCCGACCACCGACAGCTGCGCGGCGCCCGCCGCGATCGTGGCCGCTCCCAGCTTCACCGGGTAGCCCGAACCGGCCCGGGTGGGCCGCACCGAGCCGGAGACCGTCGGGCCCTCGAGCGTGGCGCGCCGCAGGATGTCGCGCCGGTCGTTCGAGGTCGACCGAGGGCCCGACGGCTCAGCTCGCGGCTTCGGCGACCCGCTTGGCCCAGCGATAGTCGGGCTTGCCCGACGGGGAGCGCTCGACGCGGTCGACGAGGACCACCTGGCGTGGCACCTTGAAGCCGGCGAGCTGGTGGCGGGCCGTGCCGGCGAGCGCGTCGAGGGTCGGCGTCCGCCCGTCGCGCGGCTCGATGACCGCGACGACCCGTTCACCCCAGCGCGGGTCGGGGACGCCAACCACGACCGCGTCGAACACGTCGGGATGCGCTTTGAGGGCGCCTTCGACCTCCTCGGGGTAGACCTTCTCGCCGCCGGTGTTGATCGACACCGACCCGCGCCCAAGCACGGTGATGGTGCCGTCCTCCTCGCGGCGGGCGTCGTCGCCGGGCACCGACCAGCGCACCCCGTCGATGACCGGGAACGTCTCGGTCGACTTCACCGGGTCGTGGTAGTAGCCGATCGGCACGTGGCCTCGCTTAGCGAGCTTGCCGACCACGCCGACTGGGGCGGACTCGAGGTCGGGGGTGAGGACGGTCGTCTCGTCGTCGACCTGGAAGCGCGGCTGGGCGGAGATGTCGCCCTCCGCGGCCACGATCATCTGGCCTTGGCCGCCGGCCTCCGAGGAGCCGAACCCGTCAATGACGAGGGTGCCCGGCAGCCGCTCGGTGAGGGCCCGTTTCACCGGCGGGGACAGGATCGCGCCGCCCGAGAGCAGGATGGCGACGCCGCCGACGTCGACGTCGGGCCCGAGTTCGTCGAGGGCCGCGACGAGCGGGCGGCCCATGGCGTCACCCACGATCACGAGGAAGTTGACGTGCTCGGCGGCGGCGAGCTCCCAGACATGGCGGGCGACGAGTGACCGCTCGGGGGACACCACGACGCCACCCCCGGTATAGAGGGTGAGGAACGCCATCCAGTGTGCGGTGCCGTGCATGAACGGGCAGGCGGGCAGACAGCGGGTGGTGCCAGCAGCGGCGCGATCGGCGATCGCTTCGGGGGTCGAGATCGGGTTGCCGACCCCGCCGCCGCCGAATGCACCAAAGAAGATGTCCTCGTGGCGCCACAGGACACCCTTCGGCATCCCGGTGGTGCCACCCGTGTAGAGGATGTAGAGATCGTCGGCGGAGCGGGGCTCGAAGTCCCGTCCCGGGTCGGCGTGCCGGAGCGCCGCCTCGTAGTCGAGCGCGTCGAGGCGCCCCGGGTCGGAGCCGGAGTCGTCCCCGACGGCCAGGAAGGTGGTCAGCTCAGGCAGTTGGTCTCGCACCGCGACCAGCTTCGGAGCGAACGTCTGGTGGAACACGACGGCGCGCGCGTCGCTGTCGTCGAGGAGGTAGCGCAACTCCTCCTCGACGTAGCGGTAGTTGACGTTCACTGGCACGGCGCGCAGCTTGAACGCAGCGACCATGCCTTCGAGGTACTCCGAGCCGTTGTACAGGTACAGCGCCACGTGGTCGCCCGCCCCGATGCCCTGCTCGGCGAGGACGTGGGCGAGCCGGTTGGCGCGCGCGTCGAACGCGGCGAAGCTCAGCCGACGCTCACCGCAGACCAGCGCCTCGCGGTCGGGGACGGCGTCGACGACCGCCTCGAACAGGTCGGCCAGGTTGAAGTCCATCGCTCCGCCGATCGTACGGGCTGACCGCCCGCTCAGGCCGCCAGCTGGGCGGCGAGGTGCGCGGCGCGGAGCGGCTCCCCGGTCGCGTCCGCGACGAGATGGTCCCAGCGCTGGGATGCACCCGGGGCGAAGATCCGCTGGGCGAGGAACTGGCCGGCCTCGGGCCGGTCGACGACGCCGCCGGCGCGCGCGAGGAGCGTGGATTCGAGCTGGGAGGCGAACAGCTCGCCGTAGAGATAGTTCTGGTAGTAGACGGGCACGACCGCCAGGTGGATCTTGGCCGCCCAGTCGGGGGCGTGGCGGCCGGGGGGGCGCCGCACGAGTTGGTACCGCTCCACGAGGTCCCACCAGGCGGCGTCCAGGTCGGCGTCGGGGTCGCCGTAGAGGCGGCGCTCGAAGTGGATGACGACGAGCACCCAGCGGGCGAACACCAACAGCGCAGCTCGGCGAGCCTCGGCCAGGCGGGGTGCGAGTCGCTCGAGGTCCGGTGCCGGCACGCCCGCGACGCGGCCGAGCCACTCCGGGGAGCGCACCAGACGCCCCATGAACATGGCCACGCCCTCGGTCGTCAACGAGTGCGCGGCGTCGCGCACGAGCCAGGGCCACCCCGGGTCGACGCCCTGGTTGTAGGCGGCGTGCCCGAACTCGTGCAGCATCGTGTCCATCCAGCGCTCACTGGGCTCGACGTTGCACAGGACGCGCACGTCGCCCTCCCGGTCGATGTCGATGCAGAAGGCATGCTGGCTCTTCGCGGCTCGCGCGTAGAGATCGCTGCGAGACAGGACGGGGCGGACGTCGAGGCCGAGCCCGTCGTAGGTGCGCACGGTGAGCGCCTCGAGATCGGCATGGCGGAACAGCCCGTCCAGGTCCACCGCGCCTCGTACGGGAGGATCCTGGAAGAACGGGTCGTCGAGATGCCACGGCGCGAGCTCGTCTCGTCCGACGCCGAAGCGGGCGGCGAGGGCGTCGTCGAGCGTGGCCTTCCAGGCCCGAAACGGCGCCGCGGTATAGCGGTCAACCTCGTCGAGGGTGGCGAGCAGCCGGTCCTCGTCCAGCTCCCCGGTCCCGAGCGCGAGCGCGAAGTGGTCCCGGTACCCGACCGAGCGGGCCGCCTCGTTGCGGAGCCGGGCCAGGTCCCGCACCCGCCCTGCGACGGCCGCGCCGACCTGCTTCGACGCGTCCCAGGCTCGGGCGCGTAGTCCCGAGTCGTCGCTGCCCCGCAAGATCTCGAGGATCGCGTTGTCCGCGACCGGTTCGCCGTCGAGCTCCCCCCGAAACGACGTGAACGTCGCCTCGACGTCGGTCTCGAGGTCCACGATGCGCCGCGCCAGGTGGGCCGGCACCTGGTTGGGCACCATCGCGTCGTGGACCACGTCCAGCTCACGGCGCACGACGCCGTTCACGTCGGGTTCGCCCCGCGCCGCTCGGATCGCCGCGAACGCGTCGGGGTCAGCGAGCAATTGGCGGCGGGCCAGCTCCAAGTCGGCCTTGCGACGGTTCGCGTCGGGCGAGGAACGGGTGCTCGATTCCCACCACGCCCGCCCCAACTCGACCTCGATCGGGCGGAGTCGCCCGACGAGTTCCGCCATCAGCTCCTCGGCGTCCCGCACCGCGCCGGATCATACGACGACCGTCCACGGCCCGGCGGTCCCCCTGGCGGCCGCGTGGCCGGCGGCTCGCGGCCGTGGGCTGGGGTTAGCCCGTGAACGACGGGGTGGCCACGACCGCGGCGGGCGCGACCGGGCCGGGGATGGCCAGCGCCTCGACGGCCGTCGGCGTGCCACCCATCGTGATCGGCGGTCCCAGGGTCGCGACCCCCGACACCGGGTCGATCGTGTACACGTTCGAGGTCAGCGCGGTGGCGGACAGCCCAAACCCGCCTTCGCTGCCGATCCCCCAGAGCGTGCCCGACGGGTCGTAGTCGATGCCCTCCACGAAGTGGTTCGGGCCGAGCCCGGCGCCGACGTCGGTGGTCGAGCCGTTCGTGGTGTTCACCGTGGTCAGGTCCAGCTCGGCTTCGATGGCGGCGTGCGCCGCGCCCCACGTGGGCGGTCCGAGGCTCGTGGGCGCCGCCGTCGCACCCGAGGACCCAGGAGTCGACGTTGAAGGCGTCGAGGTGGTGGGCGTCGAGGTTGACGTCGAGGACCGAGAAACGGGAGAGAAGAACTGCAAGCGGGTGGCGACGACCGTGCCGGTCGGCGAGGTCGCCATCCCGTAGTAGATGTCCATGGCCTGAGGAACCGGGCCCAGCGCGGTCGCGTTCGACGGGTGGTTGGGGTCGACCTGGAAGAGGCAGTACGCCAGGTCGCCGCCGCAGGGCCCGACCGTGGTCGCGGGGACGAGGTACACCAGGAGATTTCCGGCGGCGTCGAACGTCAAGGGGCCGAGGAAGGGCCCAGGGCCGCTGCCCATGGTGAAGGTCCCGATCTGGCCGAGGTCGGTCGCGGTGCCGTTCGTCGGATCGAAGCGCATGAGGTGCGCCAGCAGGGTGTCGTCGGGGACGTCGAAGACGAGTTGGATGCCATACAGCGCGGTGTTGCCGGGCCCCATGGCCAGGTCGACCGTGCAGTGTGCTGGGTCGGTTGGGCCGAACGCGGTGAGCGCACCGGTGGTGAGATCGAGGTGTGCCAGCTGACAGCCGTTCAGGCTGAGCGGGTTCCCGATGACCGTGTAGCCGAGCGGGTCGGCCCCCGACGCCCCGGAGGTCCTCGTCCCGACGAGTCCGAGGCCTGACACGGAGAGCGTGACGACGGCGAGGTACGCCAACCACCGACGTGTGCTGCTCACCGACCGACCTCCGCTCCCCAGCCCCGACTCCGGACCGTGAACCTAACGGTCGCAGTCCCAGCGGGCAACGACGGCGCCGCCCCACCGCTCGCCGCGCCGGTCTGGGAGACCCGCGGGGAGGGAGCGCGGCTCGGTGGGTTCCGCGAGGACTGCTCAGGACCTCGGCCCGCGTGCCGCACTCGGGCCCACCGGCTCCGGAGCCGATGCCTCGGACGTTTCTCGAGGGCTTTCGCCTCTGCCCGCCCGGACGCGTGGGGCGTGCTCAGCCTGGTTGATGTGGCGGAGTGCTTCGCCTTCGATTGAGGAGCTCATCTGGATCGCGGTCCCTTCACGCCCAGGCCCGGATGCGCGCGAGCGATCCGAGTCCACTTCCCGGCCTTCGCGGCGAAGTCTCAGTGGAGCGGGTGGGCTTGGAAGAACCTCCAGAGGATGGTGTCGGCCGAGATCGAGAACGTGGTGGGCCCGATGACGGAGGCGATCGCGCGAGAGAGCGTGCTGCCGGGCCAGGCGTGCCCTCCGCCCGCGACGCGGTAGAAGTCGACGTCGGCGTGATCGGGGCAGCGGTAGTGAATGTGGGTGACATCGCTCGCCACCGCAGTGGATTCTGGTTTGGCGGCGCATCCGTTGCGTTTCGCCCACACGGCGATGATCTGGGGGATCGATGGCCCCGGTGTGGTCGAGGCCGCGGCTCCGAGCTGGCCGAGCGTGCGGGGAGAGCCGTCCGGGGCCGGGAGTGCCAGGGCCTTGGGTCCGAGGCCACCGTTGAACGCGACGAAGGGATCCGCGGTGCCATGGAAGGTCACGACCGGGACCGGCCGAGCCGGTCGGCAGCCGCTGGTGTCTTGGATTCCTGCGACGGGTGCGACCGCGGCGACGCGTTTCGCGTACGCGCACGCGACCGCGGACGTCATGAACGCACCGTCGGAGAGGCCGGTGACGTAGACGCGCTGTTCGTTGATACAGAGGGTTCGTTCTGCCTCGTCGAGTAGGGATCCGATGAACCGGAGGTCGCCTGATCCGAGTGTGGTGTTCCAGAGTGGGACGGGTCCTTGACCCTGGGGTGTGAGGGTGACGAAGCCGTGGGTATCGCCGTAGCGGCCGAGCTGGGTCATCTGCGCCTCGACCGGGGCGCTCTCGGCGTAGCCGTGGAGATCCACGACGAGTGGGAGCGCCCGACCCGCGCGGTAGCTCGGCGGCACGTGGCGGAGGTAGAACCCGTCGACCCCGTCGGCGTCCAAACCGACCTGACTGTCTCCTGGCGCGACCGCGGGCCGGGTCTTGCAGCCCGGCGACGGCTTCGAGCTCGCGGTGGTCGCGGCAGCGGGAATCGTCAGCGCGGCGGTGGACCAGCCGCTGGTCACGACCGCGGCGACGACGACACCGCCGGCAAGCAACATCGGTCGGGTCGCCCACCGCCGCCACCGGTTGCGGGTCTCGCGGGGGAGGCCACGGATCGGTCGCACCGGTGGAAGGCTAAACCCCGTGTTCCTGGCAGTCCTTCCGCCCGGGCCGACCGTCTCCCGGGCCGGTGATGGGGGCGACCAGGTCCGGTTACTTGAACCAGATGCGTTGGTAGCCGCGGCTCTCGGGGTGGAGGAGCAGGGCGACGAGGGCCCCCTCGAAGATCAGGTTCAGGATCAGGGGGAAGCCGAAGGCGGAGATTCCGGCCACGACGATGAGGCCGCCGACCTGGAGGATCGCGGCGCCGACGGCGACCGCGTAGCCCCACTTCTTCTCGTTGGCGATTCCGAAGCCGCCGACGGCGAGGCCCACGATGGTGACGAGCGCGAGGATGGTCGAGGTCGTCACCACGCCGCCCAGGAACCCGAACACCGCGTCGATGTAGCAGAACAGGGTGGCGATGACGAGGGTCTGGGGCTGGTGCTGGTTCAGGAACTTGTATTCGCGCACGGCTCCATTCTGCTCGACGCGGGGTGCTCGACGGGAGTCAGGGTCCGCCGGCGGAGCTGGCCGCACGCGGCGTCGATCTCGGCGCCGCGGGTCCGCCGCACGGTGGCGGTGACGCCGTAGGCCCGGAGCCGGAGCGCGAACTCGTGGAGGTGGCGTCGAGGTGAGGCCTGGCCAGGGAAGCCGGCGGTCGGGTTCAGCGGGATGAGGTTCACGTGGGCGCCCCCGACGCCGGGCCAGGACCCGAGCAGGCGTCCGAGCGCCTCCGCCTGGGCGGGGCTGTCGTTGACGCCCCGGATCGCGGCGTACTCGAAGGTGACCCGGCGGCCCTGGGCGCCGGCGACTTCGGCCGCGGCGTCGAGGATCTCGGCGATCGGGTAGCGATCGGTGAGGGGGACCAGCTGGCGGCGGAGGACGTCGTCGGGCGCGTGGAGGGACACGGCGAGGGTGACCGGCAGCGCCTCCGTCGCGAGCCGCCGCATGCCGGGCACGACCCCCACGGTGCTGACCGTGATGCGACGGGCCGAGATTCCGAGCCGGTCGCGGATCTGGACGATGGAGTCCCGGACCGCGTCGTAGTTCGCGAGCGGTTCGCCCATCCCCATGTAGACGACGTTCGTCACCCGCTGGGGTGATGCGTGCTGGGCGCGCAGCACCTGCTCGATGATCTCGGGCGTGTCGAGGTGGCGTTCGAAGCCCGCCTGTCCGGTGGCGCAGAAGGTGCACGCCATCGCGCAGCCGGCCTGAGACGAGACGCAGACGCTGGCTCGGCTCGCCCACCGCATCAGGACGGCCTCCACCTCGGCTCCGGTCCGCGTTGCCCAGAGCCACTTCGTGGTCAGCTCGTCGTCGCTGGTGGCCTCCACGACCGGGGACAACGCCAGCGGGAGCGCGTCGCCGAGGCGGGTGCGGAGCGTGGCCGGGAGCTCGGTTGCGTCGTCGAGTGGGACGCGTCGGCGCCACAGGGCGTCCCACACCTGGTCGACCCGGTAGCGGGGCTGGTCGGCGAGGAGCTCGGCGAGCTCGTCCCGAGTGGCGCCGTAGCGGGTCAGCACTGGCGTCCGTACGCGCGGTCGACGCGGGCGAGCGAGAACCCCAGCGACCGGTAGAGGGCGACGCCGGCCTCGTTCGCCGCGTCGACGAACAGCATGCCGACCGGTGTGCCCTGGCGATCGTGGAGGTCGGCCAAGCCGCCGAGGGTGAGCGCTCGGCCCAGCCCGCCGCCTTGATGATCGGGGTCGACGCCGATGACGTAGATCTCGCCGAGCGGCACCGGCTCGACGGGGGGCGCGGCGCGATGCAGCTTGGTCCAGCAGAACCCGGCGATGCCGGCGTCGTCGATGGCGAGCAGGAGCCCTTGGGGGTCGAACCACGGCTCGCGTTCGCGGCGGCGCAGTGTTTCCTCGATCCACCCGCTCTGGTCGGGGTCGTGGGCGAACGCCCGGTTGTTCACGACGACCCAGGCGGCCTCGTCACGGTCCGGTTCGAAGGTGCGGATCCGCACCCCCGGCGGCCAGCGGGGCGTCTCGGCGGGCAGGGGGACGCGCAGCTGCCACAGTTCCCGCTCGCGCTTGAGACCCAGCTCGGCGGCGGCCGAGTCCCAGGCGTCGTCGGCGCCCAGGACCCACAGGTCCACCCATCCGCCACCCCGCTGGGTGCGGTCGTCGAGCGCGGCACGCGCCAGCGCGGCGACCACCGGGCGGGGAGGCTGGCCGGGCGCGACGGCGAACGACAGGGTGAAGTGGGGTGAGACGAACGAGTCGCTGGGTCCGATGTGCATCGCGCCGACCGGTGCGGTGCCGTCGCAGGCGACGATCAGGGCGGTGTCGGGCGTGGGCTCCTCGAGGTCTCGCCACGCGGCATCGCCGACCACGGAGTGGCCGGCGGCCTGCTCGGCTGCCGCGGCGAGGTCGCGCAGCACCGCGACGTCGCGAGGCGCAACCGGGCGGCGGAGTTGGACCTCGAGCACCGAAGAGCGAGGGTACCGGGTTCCGATAGGTTGCCCGACGTGGCCTTGCCGCGTGGTGCGCGTCAACGCGCGGTCATCGTCCTCGAACGACTCCGCGACGAGTACCCCGACGCCCGGTGCGCGCTCGTGTATCAGAACCCCTTCCAGCTGCTCGCCGCCACCATCCTCTCCGCCCAGTCGACCGACGAGATGGTGAACAAGACGACCCCGGCGCTCTTCGCGCGGTTTCCCAGCGCGGCGGATCTCGCCGAGGCGGACCCCGAGGAGCTCGAGACCCTGATCCACTCGACGGGCTTCTACCGCTCGAAGGCCAAGAGCCTGCTCGGCATGGCCCGGGCCGTCGAGGAATGCTACGGAGGAGAGGTCCCCCAGGGCCTCGACGAGCTGGTGACCTTGCCCGGAGTCGGGCGCAAGACGGGCAACGTGGTGCGCTCGGTGGCGTTCGGGCTGCCCGGGCTGCCCGTCGACACCCACGTCGGACGGCTGGCTCGACGGCTGCGCCTGACCGTCGAGACCGACCCGGTCAAGGCCGAGCTCGACCTCAACCGCCTGGTGCCCGAAGCGGAGCGGGGCGCGTTCTCGTTGCGCCTCATCGAGCACGGCCGGGCCGTCTGCTCGGCGCGCCGGCCCCGCTGCGACGCGTGCGTGCTGGCCGACGTGTGCCCGAGCGCGTTCAAGGTGTGAGGTGCGCGATCGCGCGATCGAGCGCGCGACCGGCACCGAGCAAGGTGCGCTCGCCGCCGAACAGGTCGACCGCGACGGCCGAGTCGGGTGCGTCGTAGCGTTCGGCGACGGCTACGACGCGCGTGGTGAGCTCTTCGAGCTGCGCGCGCAGGCTCGAGAGCTCCGCGAGGTCCGAAGAGGTCATGGCACTCAGCCTGCCCGTGCGACCGCCACGCAGGCAAAGCCGCGGGGGGCGACGAGGCTCACGGTTACCATGACGTGCACCGTGCTCGAGCGCCTTGACCTCCGCGGGTTCACCGGGGACCTCGCTGATCCGCTCGCACCGCCCGAGGAGGCCTCCGGCCCGATCGACGCGGTGCGGGCGATCATCGCTGAGGTGCGGGGCCGGGGCGACGCCGCGGTGCGCGACCTGACCGAGCGGTTCGACGGCTGCGTGATCGACGAGCTGGCGGTCCCGTCGGCGGCGATCGATGCCGCCCTCGCGGGAATCTCCGCCGAGCTGCGCGCCGCGCTCGAGTACCTCGCGGGCGAGGTGCGCGCCTACCACGAGGCCCAGGATCCGGCCCCGGTCGCGCTCGATCGTCGGGGCGTCCAGGTGCGCGAGCTCGTGCTCCCGGTCGAACGGGCGGGCTGCTACGTGCCGGGCGGGCGGGCCGTGTACCCCTCGACTGTCCTGATGACCGCCGTGCCGGCCCGGGTGGCCGGCGTGGCCGAGGTCGCGGTGTGTGTCCCCCCGGGTCCCGACGGGACGGTGCCGGCGGCGACGCTCGCCGCCGCCGCGCTGGCCGGCGTCGACGTCGTGTACCGGATCGGCGGCGCGCAGGCGATCGCCGCCCTGGCGTACGGGACCGAGTCGATCCGTCCGGTGGACGTGATCGTCGGGCCGGGCAACGTCTACGTGGCGCTCGCCAAACGGGAGGTCGCGGGGCAGGTCGGCACCGACTCGATCGCGGGCCCGTCGGAAGTGGTCGTGATCGCCGACGCCGCCGCGGACGCGGAGCTCGTCGCCGCGGACCTGCTCGCCCAGGCCGAGCACGGCCCGGGTGGGGTGGCGGTGCTCGTGACCTGGCACGCGCCGCTCGTCGACGCGGTCGACGCCGCCCTGGCTCGTCGGCTCCCGGACGCGCCGCGCCGAACTGAGATCGAGGCGTCGCTCGGTGGTGGGGGCCGGGCGGTGCTCGTACGCGATGCCGCGCAGGCGCTGGCGGTGGCGAACACCCTCGCTCCCGAGCACCTCGAGCTCTGCACCGACGACCCCGACGCCCTGGTTCCGCTCGTGCGCAACGCGGGCGCGGTGTTCTGTGGCTCGTGGACCCCGGCCGTCGTCGGCGACTACGCCGCCGGCGTCAACCACGTGCTGCCCACCGCCCGCACCGCCCGGTTCGCCAGCGCGCTGAGGGTCGACGACTTCCGCAAGCACGTCCACGTCGTGCGAGCCGACGAGTCCGCACTGCGCCGCATCGCGCCCGACATCGAGGCTCTGGCCGACGCCGAGGGCCTCCCCGAACACGCCCGGTCGGTGGCGCTGCGCGCCCACCCGACCCCGGTCCCGGCGACCGAGGGAGCGCCGTGACGCTGCCCGCGCCCCGCGAAGACCTCGGCCGCCTCGAGCGCTACCACTCTCCCCAGTTGGACGTCGCGGTGCGGCTCAACACCAACGAGAGCCCGTTCCCACCCCCGGCGGGCTTCGTCGACGCGTGGCTCGAGGCCCTCCGCGCCGTGCCGCTGCACCGCTACCCCGACCGTGAGGCCCGCCGCCTACGCGGCGCGCTCGCCGAACGCCTCGGTCAGCCCCCCGCCCGGGTGTTCGCCGCCAACGGGTCGAACGAGGTCCTCCAGACCCTCCTGCTCGCCTACGGCGGCGCGGGCCGCCGCGCGCTGGTCTTCGAGCCGACCTACGCCCTCCACGCCCACCTCGCCCGGATCACCGGCACCACGGTCGTCGACGGTGACCGCCGCGACGACTTCCTCATTTCCCCGACCGAAGCGGATCAGCTCATCTCCGCCGAGCGGCCCGCCGTCGTGTTCCTCTGCAGCCCGAACAACCCGACCGGGACGGTCGAGCCCCGCGCCACGGTCGAGGCGCTGCTCGCCTCAGTCCTGGATCACGGCCCGGGGCTCCTCGTCGTCGACGAGGCCTACGGCGAGTTCGCCGGGTGGAGCGCGGTCGAACTCATCGGTGACGACGTGCCCCTCGTCGTCGCCCGCACCTACTCGAAGGTGTGGTCCATGGCCGCGCTGCGGCTCGGCTTCGCGGTCGGCCCGGCGGCGGTCGTCGAGCAGCTCGACCGGGTGGTGCTGCCATACCACCTGGCCGTACCGACCCAGGTCGCCGGCGTCGAGGCGTTGGCGTTCGAGGCCGAGATGCGGGCCCGCGTCGAGGCGCTCGTCACCGAGCGTCAGCGGCTCGCGGCCGCGCTGACCCGCCTGCCGGGCCTCACCGTCTACCCGTCGGGGGCTAACTTCGTCCTCGTGCGCGTTGACGGTGACGGCCACGCGCTCTGGCAACGGCTCGTGGAGCGCGGCGTGTTGGTGCGGGACTTCTCCCACGTCCGTCGCCTCGAGGGCTGCCTGCGGATCACGGTCGGGACCCCCGCCGAGGACGACGCCCTCCTCGGGGCGCTGCGCGCCTCGCTCGAGGCCGCCGCGTGAGCGGACCCCGGGGCGCCGAACGTCACCGGGCGACGGCCGAGACCCGGGTCGACCTGGTGCTGGTCCTCGACGGGACCGGCCAGGCCCATGCCTCGACCGGTATCCCGTTCTTCAACCACATGCTCGAGCAGCTCGGCAAACACGGCGGCTTCGACCTCGACGTCGACGCGGCCGGTGACCTCGAGGTCGACCTGCACCACACGGTGGAAGACGTCGGGATCGCGCTGGGGGAGGCGTTCCGAGAGGCGCTCGGCGACAAGGCCGGGGTGCGCCGGTTCGCCAACGCGCTCGTGCCCCTCGACGAGGCGCTCGTCCAGGTCGCGCTCGATCTCTCCGGGCGGCCCTTCCTCGTCTACGACGTGGATCCGATCTCCGAATGGATCGGGACGTTCGATCCCCAGCTCTGCGAGGAGTTCTGGCGGGCGTTCACGGTCGCGGCCGGCGTGACGCTGCACCTGCGGTCCCTATCGGGACGCAACGGCCATCACGTCATCGAAGCGTCGTTCAAGGGCGTCGCCCGGTCGCTGCGCGACGCGGTACGGGTCGAGGGATCCGAGATTCCGTCGACCAAAGGCACGCTGTAGGAGTGTTCACGCTCTACCCCGCCATCGACCTGCGCGCGGGACGTGCCGTGCGCCTCACCCGGGGCGACTTCACCGCCGAGACCGTGTACGCCGACGACCCCGTCGCGGTCGCCCGCGCGTTCGCCATCGCCGGCGCCCCGTGGATCCACGTCGTCGACCTCGACGCGGCACGAACTGGCGAGCCCGCGAACCTGGCCGCGGTCGAGGCGATCGCCAGCGCGGTCGCGTGCCCAGTCCAGGTGGGGGGCGGGGTCCGCAGCGTGGAGGCGGCGAGCGCCCTGCTGCTCGCCGGCGCGGCGCGGGTCGTGGTCGGCACCGCCGCCGTCGAACGGCCCGCGCTGGTCGAGGAGCTGTGCGCCGCCAACCCAGGCCAGATCGCGGTCGGGATCGACGCGCGGGGCCGCGACGTCGCGACCCGGGGTTGGACCGAGACGAGCGGCACCGACCTCTTCGAGCTCGCGGCCGGCCTGGAGGCGATCGGGGTGGCGGCCATCATCGTCACCGAGATCTCCCGCGACGGAACGATGGAGGGACCCGACTTCGTCCAGCTCGGCGCGGTGCTCGTCGCGACCGGACTCCCGGTCATCGCCAGCGGGGGGGTCGGCGGGCTCCCCGACCTCGCCGCGCTGGGCGGCTTCGAAATCGCCGGGCGCCGCCTGGCTGGCGCCGTGGTGGGCCGGGCGCTCTACGAGGGCCGATTTTCGCTGGCTGAGGCGTTGGCGGCCGTGACCCCGTGACCGGGCCGGGCGGCTCGGGTACCGTCCGCAGCGACCGGCTCACGAAGGGGAGGCGCATGGACGAAGCCCCAGCGATCGACGAGGCGTTCTTCGGACGCTACCGCGAGTTGCTCGACGCCGAAGATGCCGCGTTCGACGCGCTCGAGCACGCGTACGAGGACGGCGACCGGAGCAACTTCGAGCGCGACCTCGACCAATGGCGCAAGCGCGTCGAGCGTCGCCACGGATTCCTCGAACGTCACGGCTTCGCTCCCGTCCCCGCCCGCTAACCCGGGCGACGCCCCGCCCGGGGCGAGGTGAACACCAGTCGCGGTCAGTGCTCGGCGGCGCGCGCGATGGCGTCGTAGAGGCGCGGCGCGACCCACGCCGCCCCGGACGCCTGGAAATGACCGCCGTCGGCGGGTCGCAGCCGGATCCCGTCGACGAACTCGGGGCACGGGGGACCCTTCGCGCACACGATCGACGACAGGTCCACGAGACCCACGCCGGGTCGGGCCGCGGCGTACCGCTCGTAGAGCTGAGCGAGGCGCACCATCCGATGCACCGCGTCGGGGTCCGCGGGCCCGTTGTCGCTGAACTCGGCGGGCGGCGGCATCACGACGAGCAGCAGCTTGGCGCCCGACGACGTCAGCCGGGCCCGCATCTGGTCGAGGAGGCTGAACCACACCGCGTCGGCTTGGGGGCTGGCGAACTTCACCAGCTTGCCGTTGATGATCCGATCCGCGTCCTCCCAGGTGCTCAGCACCACGATGACGCGCGCATGCGAGCTCTGCGCCTGTTGCACCTCGTACGAAGAGGTCGCGTCCGAGCACGCCTTACCCCACGCCACGACCGTCCCGTCGGGCGCGACCGGCGTGCCGGTGATGACCCCACACCCGGGGCGCACCGCCGCGCTGAGCTGCACCCCGTGGCTCGCCGCGGTCGACGCGAGCGCGCCCGAGAGCGTGTCCGCGACCGAGTCGCCGACGAGCAGCACCGGGCCGGGCGGCGCCGGGATCCCGTCGGAGGTGCTGCTCGCGGGCGGGGTCGACGTTCGGGGGGGAGCCTTTGTCTTCAGCACCGCGTTGGGGCTCGCGACGAGGTAGCGGGGTGGGGGTGTCGCACCCGCGGTGCCGACCAACAGGACACTCGCCGCGGTCGCGAAGCCGAGCGGCACCGCGACGCGTGCCTTCCAACCCGACAGGAACGTGCCGTGGCGGATCGGCAGCTCGATCAGGTAATAGGAGAGCGTCGCCGCCGCGAAGGTCACCCCGACCCGCAGCCCGACCAGGTTCCAGCCGCTCAGGCGCGTCGTGCCCGGCGACAGGGCGATCGACACCGGCCAGTGCCACAGGTACAGCCCGTAGGAGATCTGGCCCACCCAGCGGATCGGTCGCAGCGACAGCAGCTCGTGGAGCGGGGTCCGCACCGGTTGGGTCATCGCCAGGATGACGCTCGCCGCCGACAGCTCGAAGAGCAGGAACCCCCACGGGTACATCCACGACGCGGTGTCGGAGGCGACCGCGAACAGGTACACGCACACCGCGGCGCCGGCGAACCCGAGCAGCTGGACGGCGCGAGGCAAGGGCCGCCCGGCCCGGTGGGCGAGGAAGATCGCGACCAGCGCGCCGATGAGCAGCGCCTGAGCCCGGGTGTCGGTCCCGTAGTAGGCGCGGTTCGGGTTGGCGGAGGTGTAGAGGACACCCATCGCGGTCACCGACGCGGCGGTGCCGACGACACACAAGATGGTCAGCGGTCGGGTGCGACCCCGGCCGAGGCGCAGACACGCGAACGTGAGGAGCGGCCACACCAGATAGAACTGCTCCTCGATCGCCAGCGACCACGCGTGGCGCAGCGGCGACGCGGTGGACACCAGCGCGAAGTACGACTGGCCCGAGCTGATGAAATGCCAGTTGGCGCCGTAGAAGAGGGTCCAGAGCCCGTCGGAGCGGATGGTGCTCAGCTGGTCGCTCGAGACGGCCAGCATCGCCCAGATGCCGATCGCGATGAGCACGACGAACAAGGCGGGGAGCAGCCGGCGGGCTCGGCGCGCCCAGAAGGCGGGAAAGTTGACCCGTGACGTGCGTCCCCACTCGACGAGCAGCAGCGACGTGATCAGGTAGCCCGAGAGGACGAAGAACGTGTCGACGCCGAGGAAACCACCCGGCAGCTCCCCGCCGCCGAAGTGGAACACGATGACCGCCCCCACCGCCACGGCCCGCAGGCCGTCGAGGGTCGGCTTGTAGCCGAACTTGGTCGGGAGCCCGGCGATACCGGTTCCCGCCGGGTCGGTGGTCGCCCCCTCGTTGGCCACGATCGGCCATGATGGCCGATCGAGAGCGCGAGACGGTGACGGGCCGCCCCGGCCGCCTAACCGAGCGGCCCCGCGAACCGCTCGAGGAAGCCCCGAGCCGCGGCGACGACCCGCTCGGTGCGGCCCACGAAGAAATGGCTGGCCCCGGCGACCACCTCGATCTCCGTGGCTCGTCAGGCTGTGGCGATCGCCTCCACCTCGGCGGGGGGCCGGAACTCGTCGTGCTGGGCCAGGACCAGCAGCTTGGGCCGCTCGTCAGCCGCGGCCGCGGCCTCGTCGGCGAGGAACCGCAGCGGCGGAGCGATGGCCAGCCACCCCGCCAGGCGCGGGTCGGAGCTCGACAACGCGACGTCGGCGCCGAACGACCAGCCGGTCAGCACCAGCGGCACCTCGGCACCCAGGTGCGGGTCGAGGGCGCGGATGGCCGCCCCCACGTCGCGCCGCTCCCCGCGGCCCTCGTCGTAGCTGCCCTCGCTTCCTTCCACCCCCCGAAAGTTGAACCGCAAGCAGGTCACCCCGGCCGCCGGCAGCGCGCCGAACAGCGCGCTGATCACCAGCGAGCGCATGGTGCCGCCGTACTGGGGATGGGGATGGCACAGGACCATCCCGGCCCGCTCGGGGTTCGCGACGCGCAGCTCCCCCTCGAGGGTGTGACCGTCGTCGGTGAGCACCGGGTGGGGCTGGGGGACAGGCTCGGGCATCTGGCGGGCGAGCGTACGGCCTCCGGTAGCGTCCTCGCCCCGTGACCAGGTCCGACGTTCCCCGCTTCGAGCGCGACACCGCGGTCACCCGCCAGACCGAGGACACGTTCTCGGCGCAGGTCGATCCCGGCTGGTGGGTGATGCGAGGTCCGAACGGCGGCTACCTCGCCGCCATCGTGCTCCGCGCGCTCACGGTCCGGGTCGGCGACCCGACCCGGGCGGCGCGCTCCCTGACCGTCCACTTCGTCGCTCCGCCCGACGCGGGCGATCTCGTGATCCGCACCGCGGTGGAGCGCGTCGGACGATCGTTGACCTCCTGCTCGGCCCGGGTGACCCAGGGCGACCGGCTCGTCGCGCTGGCCCTCGCCGCGTTCTCGGCGTCCCGCGCCGGCCCCGAGTTTCGCGACCTCGAGCCCCCCGCCTTCCCGGCCGCCGAGACACTCCCGCCGACCGCGCCCCCGGACTTCGCGCCGTCCGTCGCGCAGCGCTGGGAGGCCCGCTGGGCGATCGGTCATCCCGCGTCGCCGGGGGAGCCGCCCGCCGCCGAGGCCGTCGCGGGGGGCTGGATCCGCCTCGAGGAACCCCAGGCGATGGACGCGCCGGCCATCGTGGCGGTCACCGACGCCTGGATCCCGCCGGTCATCGCCCGCAGTCCCGAGCCGCTCGCCGTCCCCACCATCGACCTGACCGTCCATCTGCGCGCCGTGCTGCCCCATCCCGGCCTCGACGCGGACGCGTTTGTCATGGCCCAGTTTCGAACCGGCGTCGCGGCTGACGGGTTCCTCGAGGAGGACGGCCAGGTCTGGGCGCCCGACGGCACGCTGCTCGCGCAGAGCCGCCAGCTGGCAGCAATCCTGCCGCTCAGCCGCTGACCCCGAGCGCGTCGAGCGCGAACGCGAGGACGAACGCCTCCTCGCGCCAGGTGTCGTAGCGGCCGCTCGGGCCGTGATGCCCGGCCCCGAGCTCGACCTTCAAGATGATGGGTGCGTCGCTGGTGGTGGTGGCCCGCAGCCGCTGGACCCACTTCGTCGGCTCCCAGTACTGGACCCGGGGGTCGTTGACCCCCGCGGTGGCGAGAATCGTCGGGTAGGGGACCGGCGCGACGTTGTCGTAGGGCGAGTAGCCGCGGATGTACTCGTAGATCCGCTCGTCGACGGTCGGGTTCCCCCACTCGTCCCACTCGGTGATCGTCAACGGCAACGACGGGTCCAGGATCGTGGTGAGCACGTCGACGAACGCCACCTCGGCGATGACGGCCCGCCATTGCTCGGGCGCCAGGTTCAGCGCGGCGCCCATGAGCAGCCCGCCCGCGCTGCCACCCCGGGCCACGACGCGATCCGCCGACGCGTAGCCCTGCGTGACGAGCTCCCGGGCGCAGGCCACGAAGTCGGTGAACGTGTTGCGCTTGTGGTCGAGCTTGCCGTCGTCGTACCAGTGGCGGCCCAACTCGCCGCCGCCGCGCACGTGCGCGATCGCGTACGACACGCCGCGCTGGAGGAGGCTCAGCCGGCTGATCGAGAAGGTGGGATCGATCGAGATCTCGTACGCGCCGTAGCCGTAGAGCACGAGCGGGTCGGTCCCGTCCGCGGCCCGGCCCCGCTCCCGGACGAGCGAGATCGGGACCCGCGTCCCGTCCTCGGCGGTGGCCCACAGCCGCCGCGTCTCGAAGCGCTCGGCGTCGTAGCCCACGACCGCCTGACGCTTCACGACCGTCGTGGCGCCGCTGCGCAGGTCGTGGTCGTAGTCGGTGGTCGGCGTCACGAGCGACGTCGCGACGACCCGCACGACGGTCGTGTCGTACTCGGGGTTGGCGCCCAGCCACACCGTCGCGACGTCGTCGCCGGTCGGGACGGTCTGCTCGGTGCCGGCGGTGAGGTCGAGGGCCCGCAGCCGGGCCAGCCCGTCGGCGCGTTCGGACAGGACCAGATGCGTCGCGAACGCGTCGACTCGGTCGAGGCGCACGTCGTCGCGGTGCGCGACGACCACCCGCCAGTGGCCACGGTCCGGCTGGGCGGCGGGCACGACCATCAGCGCGAAGTTCTCGGCCCCGTCGGCGTTGGTGAGGACGAAGAGCTGCTCGTCGCCCCCGCCGCGGCGATGGTGCTCGACCGAGTACTCGACGCCGTCGACCCGGGCGGCGACGAGCCGGGCCGGCTCCGTGGGTCGGGCGGTGTCGACGAGCCACGCCTCGTTCGTGCGCTTCGACTCGCTGTCGATGACGAGCACGCCACCGGACCGGGCCCGACGCACCGACACGTAGAACCGCTCGTCGACCTCCTCGAAGACCAGGGCGTCGTCGTCGACCGGCGTGCCGAGCACGTGGCGCCAGATCTGGAACGGGCGCAGCGCCTCGTCAGGCCGAACGTAGAACAGCGTCTGCTCGTCGGCCCACGCGAGCCCGTAGTAGGTGTCGGGCACCTCGTCGGGCAGGTCGGTGCCGCGGGCCAGGTCCCGCACCCGCAGCTGGGCCCGCTCGCCGCCGGTGCGGTCCACGGCGTAGGCGAGCAGCGCCTGGGCGGGCGACACCGCCAGACCTCGCAGCGCGAAGTACTCGCCCGGAGCAGCGAGGCGGTTCTCGTCGAGCAGCACCGTCTCGCCGTGGGCGACGCCCGGCTGGTCGTCGGCCCGGGGTGGCGAGGCGGCGCCGGCCGGCCGGCGGCAGTGCACCGGGTACTGGTGACCCTCGAGGCTGCGCGTGAAGTACTCGAAGTCGCCGCGCCGCACTGGCGCGCTCACGTCGGTCTCCACAACGCGAGCCTTGATCTCCTCGAAGACACGCTCCCGCTCCGGCTCGAGGTGCCCGAGGCACGCGTCGGTGTACGCGTTCTCGGCTTCGAGATGCGCCCGCACCGCCGGGTCGTCGCGGTTACGCAGCCAGTACCAGTCGTCGACCCGCACGTCGGTGTGGTGGCGCAGCTCGGTCGGGCGGCGCGGCGCGCGTGGAGCTTCGGGGAGTGGCGCCATGGCGCGGGAGTCTCGCGCGTCGCGCATTGCGGTCGGTGTTCGCGGGGCCGACGAGTACGCTCGGTCGTGATGTCCCCGACGGCGACGCCGATCCCGATCCGCGGCGAGGACCTCGCCGAGATCCACTGGGACCCGCGTGGCCTCGTGCCCGCCGTGGTCCAGGACCGAGACACCGGGCGGGTGCTGATGCTGGCCTGGATGAACGAGGCGTCACTGCGGCGCAGCCTCGAGGAGGGCCGGACCGTCTTCTGGAGCCGCAGGCGCCAGGAGTTCTGGCGCAAGGGCGACACCTCGGGTGACCGGCAGTGGCTCCGCGAGGCCTACTACGACTGCGACGGCGACACCCTGCTCCTCGTCGTGGACCAGGAGGGCGCCGGCGCCTGCCACACCGGCGAGTTCAGCTGCTTCTTCCGACGCTTCGGCGGCGACGGGTGAGCCCGGCCGGGACCGTTCGGCCGTCACGCGACGAGTTCCGCGCCCTCGCCGCCGACTACCGCGTCGTACCGGTATGGCGCGAGGTGCTCGCCGACCTCGAGACGCCGGTGTCCGCGTTCGTGAAGCTCGTCGGTCCCGGCCCCGACGGCCCGCCCGGGTTCCTTCTCGAATCGGTCGAGCACGCGCAACGCTGGGGCCGCTTCTCCTTCCTCGGGCGGGACCCGGCGTTGACGCTGGTGGCCCGCGGGTCGACGGTGCGGGTCGACGGTGGGACCCCCCCGCCCGGCGTCCCCCTCGACCGGGGCGCGCTCGCCGCGCTCGAGGCGCTGCTCAGCGTCTACCGGGCGCCCCGCTTCGACGACCTGCCGCCATTCCACGGCGGGGTGGTCGGCTACCTCGGCTATGACGTGGTGCGCGAGGTCGAGCGGCTGCCCGACGTGCCCGCGGATGATCTCGGCCTCCCCGACGCGGTGCTGTCGCTCACCGGCCACGTGACCGCGTTCGACCATTTCCGTCAACGCCTCTACCTCATCGAGAACGTGTTCCTCGACACCGAACCCGACGTCGACGCCGCCTACGACCGTGCCGTCGCTCGTCTCGCCAGCCTCGTCGACGACCTGGCCCGCCCGTTGCCGTACGTCCCGTCCCCGCCGCCCGCTGACGCGCTCGACGAGCTGCCCGCGGTGCGGTCTACGATGGGCGGCTCGCACTACCAGGACGCGGTCGCGGTCGCTCGCGAGTACATCCTCGCCGGCGACATCTTCCAGGTGGTCCTCGCCCAGCGCTTCGACCTCGAAGAGTCCGTCGCCCCCTTCGACGTCTACCGGGTGCTGCGCCAGGTGAACCCCTCCCCCTACATGTACGTGCTGCGCCACCCCGAAGTGACGCTCGTGGGCTCGTCACCCGAGCCGATGGTGCAGCTCCTCGACGGTCGTGTCATCAGCCGCCCGATCGCCGGCACCCGATTTCGCGGTCGCACCCCGGAGCACGACCGGCGACTCGCCGCCGAGCTGGGCGAAAATCCCAAGGAGCGAGCCGAGCACGTCATGCTCGTCGACCTGGCCCGCAACGACGTCGGGCGCGTCGTGCGCTTCGGCACCGAGCGGATGGACGAGCTCATGACCCTCGAGCGGTACTCGCACGTGATGCACCTCACGAGTCAGGTGTCGGGGGAGCTGGCCGAGGGGCGCAGCGCCGTCGACGTGCTGCGCGCCACCTTCCCCGCCGGGACGGTGAGCGGCGCGCCGAAGGTGCGAGCCATGGAGATCATCGACGAGCTCGAACCGGTGAAGCGCGGTCCCTACGCCGGGGTCGTCGGCTACGTCGACTTCTCGGGCAATCTCGACACCGCGATCGCGATCCGCACCATGGTCTGGACCCCCGACGGGCGGGCCAGCGTCTCCGCCGGGGCGGGGATCGTCGCCGACTCGGACGCCACCGACGAGGATCTCGAGTGCGCCAACAAAGCGCGGGCCCTGCTGACCGCGGCGGCCGCGGCGCGACGCCTCGAATCGCTGGCCCTCTCGTGAGCGCGCCCCGTTTCATCGCCGACCGCTCCCCGCGCGGCCTGGTGGTCGTCACCGGCGGTGACGCCACGTCGTTCCTCCAGGGTTTGCTCTCCCAGGACCTCGACCCGCTCGCCGACGGCGGCGACCTCCCCGCGCTGCTGCTCTCCCCCCAAGGCAAGCTCGACGTTGCCGTGCGGGCCCTCCGAGTCGGGGACGCGTGGTGGCTCGACACCGACGCCGACTACGCGCCGCGCCTCGCCGCCTCGCTTGGTCGCTTCCGTATCCGCGTTCAGGTCGAGCTCGAGGACCGCACCCCCAGCACCGGACTCGTCTCCCTCGTCGGCGTCGACCCCGGCACCGACCGGCCCGGGATTTACCAGCTCGCCACCCGATGGGCGGGCCACCCCGGCGTGGATCTCCTCGGCGACGCCGCCGCGGTGCATGCCGCCACGGCCGCGCTCGACCCCGCGGTGGAGCGCTGGACACCGGAACGGTTCGAGGCGTTCCGGATCGAAGCCGGTGTACCCCGCCTCGGTGTCGACGTCGACGACGCCACGATCCCCCAAGAGGCGTTCCTCGAACGCGACGCGGTGTCGTTCACGAAGGGCTGCTTCCTCGGCCAGGAGCTCGTCTGTCGCATCGACACCCGCGGCCATGTCAACCGCTACCTGCGGGGGCTGCGCCTGCCCGGCTCCGCCCTGCCGCCATTTGGGGCGGCCGTGATCGTCGAGGGCCGCGAGCGCGGCGTGCTCACCAGCGCGGCGGTCGTGCCCGGCGAGGACCGCGTCGTCGGCCTCGCCATGGTGCGGCGCGAGGTGGAGCCGCCCACCCCGGTGCAGCTGCGGTGGGACGACACGGACCATGATGCCGAGCTCGTCGCGGTGGACCAGCCGTGAGCACTGCCCTCTTCGTGTTCGGCTATCCGACGTCGATCGCGGTCCTCACCCGCTGGATCCCGGTCGTGCGCGAGCGCCGGACCCGCTGGTTCGCCGCCCACGAGCTCGGCGTGGCCGCCATCGTCGCCGGGTGGGCACTGAAGAGCGACACCAGCGCGGTCACCATCAACGCCTCCTGGCTGGTCATCGGGACGGCCTGGTACCTCGCCGCCGGCCGGCGCCGCAACCAGAAGACCTGAGCGGGCGCGGGCCAGTCTCCGGTCAGGCCCCGGCGGGGATCGTGACCGTGAAGCGTGTCCCGCTCGGCTCGAGCGGCTCGCAGCGCGCCGAGCCGCCCATCGCGCCGGCCAGCTCGTGGACGATGGCGAGGCCGATGCCGGTCCCCACCTTGCGGCCCGGGGCGTGGCGGGGCGTGTAGAGCCGTTCGAAGACCCGCTCGCGCTCGGCGGGCGGCACGCCCGGCCCGTCGTCGTCGACGCGCAGCTCGAAGCGGCCATCGGAGCGGTCGACGCCGACCCGGACCGTGGTGTGCGCGTACTTCAACGCGTTCTCGACCAGGTTGGCGGTGATCTGCGCGAGGCGCTCCGGGTCGACGTCGGCGGGGGCCGGCCCGCCTTGCACGACCTCGAGGCGCAGCCCCCAGTCGCGGGCCGAGGGCACGAAGCCCGCCACCGCGTCGGTGATGACGCTGCGGGTGTCCACCCGGTGGGGGTGCAGCGAGAACTGGTGCGCGTCGAGGCGAGCCAGGTCGAGGAGATCCGCGACGAGGCGTTCGAGCCGGCGCGCCTCGGCGGTGATGATCGACCCGGCCCGGACCCGCTCGGCGGGATCTTCGACGATCCCGTCGGTGATCGCCTCCGCATAGCCCCGGATCGACGTCAGCGGGGTCCGCAGGTCGTGCGAGACGCTGAGCAGGAACGCCCGCTCGTGGCCCCGCGCCGTCTCGAGCTCGGCGGCCATCGCGTCGAGGCTGCGGGCCAGGCTGTGCAGCTCGTCGTCGGGCCCGCCCGGGAGCGCCACCCGGGCCGACAGATCACCCGCCGCGATGCGCTCCGCGGTGTCGCGCATCGCCGCGATCGGCCGCGTGAGGCGCCGGGCGAGGTAGGCGGAGACGCCCGCCGCGACGAGGAGCGCGAAGGCGCCGGTGGCGAGGAAGTACGGCCCCGCCCGCCCGAGCGGTTGCGTCTCCACCGGCTGGGTCAGCACCAGGACCGGCGTGAGGTTGCCGACCAGGGGGAGCGGGTCGGCGACGAACGCGGTGCCCGCCACCGACCCGGACTGCAGCTCGCCAATGAGCAGCGTGTCGACATCCAGGTCGCTGGCCTGGAGGTTCCGGGGCAGCTGCACGTTGGCCTGGTCCGCGCACGAGCTGCCCAGCAGCGGCGCGACGCCCGCCTCGACGGTCCCGTCGGCGGTCACCGTCACGACGCTTCCGCCCGAGATCCGCAGCACCGACGCGATGAGCCGGCACGGGGCGGTCGCCGCGGTGCGGCTGGTGGCGGTCCCGCGACGGAACTGGCGACCGAGGGTGTCGAGCGCGGTGGCGACCGGCGGGGCCTGGCCCTCGAGGTCCTTGATGGCCGCGGTGGACGCCGTGGAGCGGGCGATCGCCGCCGCGCCGAGCGCCGCGACGACGAGCACGCCGAAGGCGATCGTGACCATCGCCAGCAAGAGCCGGGTCCGGAGCCGACGGCGGGGCTGCGCGACGGGCCCGGGGGCCCGTCCCGGGCTCATGCCGGCGCGGGGCGCGAGGACTCGAGGCGGTACCCGACGCCCCGGACGGTGTCGATCGTCAAGGCGTCACCGAGCTTCTTGCGCACCTGCGCGATGTGCACATCGACCGTGCGGGCATCCCCGAACCAGTCGTAGCCCCACACGCCGTCGAGGATCTGCTGGCGCGACATCGCCAGACCGGGCCGCTCGGCAAGGAACCGCAACAAGTCGAACTCCTTGGTGGTCAGCTCGACCGGCGCGTCGTCGACGCGCACCTCGCGCCGTCCGACATCGATCGCGACCCGACCCGCCTGGACCACTTCGGGGGCCGGTGCGCCGTCGGTGCGTCGCAGCACCGCTTTGACGCGAGCGACCAACTCGGCGGGGGAGAACGGCTTGGTCAGGTAGTCGTCGGCGCCCAGCTCCAGTCCGAGGACCCGGTCGACCTCGCCGTCGCGGGCGGTCAGGAAGATGATCGGGACCTGGGACGTCAGGCGGATCCGCTTGCAGACCTCGAGCCCGTCGAGGTCAGGCAAGCCCACGTCGAGCACGATGAGGCGCGGCCGGTGGGTCCGGAACGCCTCGAGGCCGTCGTCGCCGGTCCCGGCCTTGAGGACCCGGAACCCGTCCCGCTCGAGGTACATGCCGACCAGGTCGGCGATGTTGTCTTCGTCGTCGACGACGACGATCGTGCCCTTGTCCACGCCGCACATTCTGGCTCCCGTCATCCCCGCCAGTGTCGATCCCCCAGGTCAGAGGGGCGTGAGGGGCCTGTGATCAGGCGATGCCGTTGTTTCGCACCACCTCCCCCAGCCACGCCGCGCTGGGCTTGACCGTGCGGACCTGGGTGGCTCGATCGACCCCGACCAGCCCGAACCGCATGCGGTAGCCGTAAATCCACTCGAAGTTGTCGAGCAGCGACCAGTAGAAATAGCCCCGCACGTCGAGCCCCTCGTCGATGGTGCGAGCCACGCCCTCCAACGCGCCCTGCACGTACCGCACCCGCTGGTCGTCGTCGTCGGTCCCGATGCCGTTCTCGGTCACATACACCGGCGTGTGGGCCACGTCGACCGCGTGGCGGATCGCCGCCTCCGCGGCTTGGGGCCAGAACTCGTAGCCCATCGGCAGCACCTCGACGCCTTCCTCGGGCCCGACCGCGCCCGACGGCCCGACCCGGGTCCGCGAGTAGCTCTGGACACCAACGAAGTCGTCCCCGCGGGCCGCCTCGAGGTACTGGTCCTCGTGGCCGGCTCGGAACGGCTCGATGAGATGCTCCGAGCCCGGCTCCGCCGCCCAGTCACCCATCGAGAGGGTCAACCCGACCGGGAAGTCGCCTGGGCCCTCCTTGATCGCGTCGTATGCCTTGCGGTGGCCAGCTCGCAGTGTGTCGTTCGCGGCCGCCCAGGCGTCCAGGTCCATGCTCGCACCGGGCGGGAACACCCCCATGAGCCACCCCATGAGCGACACGATGTTGGGCTCGTTGATCGTGCACGCCATCCCGATCTCGTCGCCGAAATGGCCGACGCAGCGTTCGCAGAACGCCGCGAACCGATCGGCGGTCACGGGGTTCGCCCAGCCACCCTCGGCGGCCACCCACCGGGGCGTGGTGAAGTGATGGAAGGTGACGACGGGCAGCACCTCCCGGTCCCGGCAGGCCTCGATGATGCGGCGGTAATGGTCGAGGGCCGCGGTCGAGAACTCGCCATACTCAGGCTCGATGCGTGACCACTCGAGCGAGAAGCGGTAGGCGCCGAAGCCGAGCCCGGCGAGGGTGTCGAGATCCTCGGGGTAGCGCCACCACTGGTCGCACGCGTCACCCGAGGGCTCCTCGCAGGGGGTGTCCTCGGCGTGCTCCCACGCCCACCAGTCGTTGTTCCAGTTGCCGCCCTCAACCTGATGCGCAGCCGTGGCCGTGCCCCACAAGAACCCGTCCGGGAACGTCGTCGCCATGTGAGCGATCCTGGCACACTCGAGGAGCGATGAGCGTCCTGGACGACATCCTCGCCGCCAAGCGCGACGAGGTCACTCTCCTGCACCAGCCCCAGGCGCGCGACGCGATCCGCACCGCCGCCCTCGCTGCCCCGCCGACCCGCGACTTCGTCGGGGCGCTCCGCCACGACGACCAGCTGGCGGTCATCGCCGAGTTCAAACGCCGCTCACCGTCCAAAGGCGACCTCGCCCCCGACCTTGACCCGGCGATCACCGCGCTGGCCTACGCGGGAGGTGGCGCGGCGGCCCTCTCGGTGCTCACCGACCGGTTGTTCTTCGGCGGCTCCGTCGAAGACCTGCGCGTCGCCCGGGCCGCCGCGCCCGCGACCCCTGCGCTACGCAAGGACTTCACGATCGACGCCGACCAGGTCTACGAGAGCCGGGCCATCGGCGCCGACGCCGTGCTGCTCATCGTCGCCGCGGTGCCCGATCCCGGCGAGCTCGCCGACCTGCACGCGCTCGCCGTCGAGCTCGGGCTCGGGGTTCTGATCGAGGCCCACGACGACGCCGAACTCGACGTCGCGCTCGGCGTCGGTGCCCGCGTGGTGGGCGTCAACGCGCGCAACCTCGGGACCTTCGCCGAGGACCTCGGCGTCGCCGAGCGGCTCGCGGCCCGGATCCCCGCCGACGTCGTTGCAGTCGCGGAGAGCGCCATCCGCTCACTCGACGACGCGCGTCGCGTGGCCGCGGTCGGTTTCGACGCCATCCTCGTCGGGGAGGCGCTGGTGCGGGCCGAGGACCCGAGCCGCCTGGTGAGCGCCCTCGCGGCGACACCTCGGACACGACGGTGAGCGCCGTGCGCGTCACGCTCGAGGCGAGCGAGCTGCCGACGGCCTGGTTCAACATCCTGCCCCGGCTGGCCACGCCGCTCGAGCCGCCCCTGCACCCCGCGACGCGAGAACCGGTCGGCCCCGACGACCTCGCGCCGCTGTTCCCGATGGCGCTCATCGCCCAGGAGATGTCGAGCGAGCCCTGGATCGATATCCCCGGCGAGGTGCTCGACATCTTGTCGCTGTGGCGTCCGACGCCGCTCGTGCGAGCCGAGCGTCTCGAACGGGCCCTCGACACGCCCGCCCGCATCTACTTCAAGGACGAGTCCGGGTCGCCGGCCGGGTCGCACAAGCCCAACACCGCCGTCCCGCAGGCCTTCTACAACCGGGCCGAAGGCATCGACCGGCTCACCACCGAGACCGGCGCTGGACAGTGGGGTACCGCACTGTCGTTCGCGTGCACCCAGTTCGGGCTCGACTGCAGCGTGTACATGGTGCGGGCCTCCTATGAGCAAAAGCCCTACCGGACCATCCTGATGCAGACCTGGGGTAGCGAGGTCATCCCGTCACCGGTCGACCAGCCCGACCATCCCGGCTCGCTCGGCCTGGCGATCAGCGACGCGGTGCGCGACGCGGCGGGACGTGCCGACACTCACTACGCCCTCGGGTCAGTGCTCAACCACGTGCTCCTGCACCAGACCATCATCGGGCTCGAAGCCAAACGTCAGCTTGAGCTCGCCGGCGAATCGGATCCCGACGTCGTGCTCGGCTGCTGCGGTGGCGGATCGAACCTGGGCGGCATCGCACTCCCGTTCGTCGCCGACGAGCACGTCCGCCTCGTCGCCGCCGAGCCGTCGTCATGCCCGACCCTCACCGAAGGCCACTTCGACTACGACTTCGGCGACGCGGCCGGCATGACCCCGCTGCTGCCCATGTACACGCTCGGCCACGAATTCGTCCCACCCGCCATCCACGCCGGCGGGCTGCGCTACCACGGCGACTCGCCCATCATCTCCAACCTCGTCAAGAGCGGCCGCATGGAAGCCGTCGCCTACCCGCAGGCCACGACATTCGAGGCCGCGGTGCAGTTCGCCAACACCGAAGGCAAGCTGCCCGCCCCCGAAACCGGCCACGTCATCCGCGCCGTCATCGACGAAGCCCTCGCCGCCAAAGAGGCCGCCGAGGAACGCGTCCTGTTGTTCAACTTCTCCGGCCACGGACTCCTCGACCTCTCCGCCTACGACGACTACCGACACGGCCGCCTCGTCGACACCTGACCAGTCCGAAGACGTCAACATCGTGTTCGGGCGCTTCTCCGCGGCCGCGGCTCGACCTTCGGCGGCGTCTTCGGTCGCGGCCGCGACCCGGCGCATGGTCTGTGCCATTGGTCGGGTCAGTTCGGCTCTAACCCGAAGGTCGACCAGCCCTCTCGGTCCTCACACCGATCGCAGAACTGCTGGACTGAGGCGGTGCGTCGGAAATGGGGCTGGTGGACGACACCCGAGCGACGGCGGATCCGGGTCGGGATCAGCTCGCTCGGGCTGGTGCTGTTCTTCGGCGGGGGCAAGACCTTCGATGCGCTGACGCTCCCAGCGATCCTGACGGAAGGGCCCGGGTGCGTAGCAATCCTGGTCGCGTCTTTTGGCGAGAGGGCAAGCCGGAGGCGGTCGACGGGAGCCCGTGTTGACCTCCTGAGGGAGAGCGGCGGGGCTAGCGGGCTCGCCAGCGCGGCTCGCGGCCCTCGCCGCTCGGCCTTCGGCGGCATCCTCAGTGTTCTGGCAGATACGCCGAACGGCTTCGCCGACTCGTGGGGTCACCGGCGTAGGGGTGGAATCGCGCCAGTGGTCACGCAGATCGGAGAACTGCTTGACTGCGGAAGATGAAGACCAGGAAGTGGAAGACGTACACGGCATACAGCATCGGTTGCGGGATCGTCTGGGCGATCATCTGGGTCCTCGTCGCCGTAGCGGGCAGCAACCACTTGCACGCCCTCCTCTTGGTCTTCGCCGGGTGGGTGATCGGGTGGACCTCAGCCACCATCGCGAGAGCCGTCTACCCGCCACCGACAAACTGAGGCACTACCGGACACGGGGTTAGCGGGCGCGCCAGCGCGGCTCGCGTCCCTCGGCCAGCGCGGCCCGCCCTTCGGCGACATCCTCAGGGGAGAGCGAAACGCACAAACGCCGAATGGTCTCGCCCATGCGGACCGCGTCGACCCAGGGGAGTGCCTGGCCTCGGTAGGCCATCTCCTTGACGGCTCGGACGGCGAGCGGCGCGCCGGCACACAGCCGGTCGGCGAGCCGGCGGGCCTCGACGAGGAGCTCGGCGCGGGGCACCACCCGACCCGCGAGGCCGATCTCGGCGGCCCGGTTGGCGTCGATGCGATCGCCGGTGAGGAGCAGCTCGAGCGCGGCCTGCATGCCGATGCGTTGGGGGAGTCGGATCGCGCCCACGATCGTGGGGACGCCGAGGCGTACCTCGGGCATGCCGAACTCGGCGTCGTCGGCGGCGAGCACGAAGTCGCAGGCCGCCACGAGCGTGAGCCCGTAGCCGAGGCAGTAGCCGTTGACCGCGGCGATCGTCGGCTTCCAGACCTCAAGGCCCGACTCGAACGAGTTGACGGTCGGGATCTCCCAGAACGACCCGGGCCAGCTGCCGGCCGAGGCCGCGCCGTCGCGCAGATCAGCGCCGACGCAGAAGGCCCGGCCGGCCCCGGTGATGATCGCGACCCAGGCCTCCTCGTCGTCTCGGAACCGCTCCCACGCCGCGTTCAGGTCCTGGCGGAGCTCGCCGTTGATCGCGTTGAGAACCTGGGGCCGGTGGTAGGTGATAGTCGCGACGTGCCCGTCGAGTTCGTACAGAACCGTGTCGCCCATCGCCGCAGACCTACTGGTGGACGCCGGCGACATAGGTCGGGTCGCGGGAGTCCCACCACGCCCGCCAGTCGGTGGTCGCGACCCGGTCCCGGATCCGCCAGCCCGCCTCGGATCGCACGAGGACGTCCCGGTACCGCAGGCCGGCCACCGGGAGCCGTCCAACTTGGCGTTGCGGATCCCGGTAGACGTGGTGAGCCACGATGCAGGCCTCGCTCGTCGCCTCGTCGCCGGCGAGATGCACCTCGTGGTTCCCGACGTTGTGGACGGTCACCGCGTAGATCTCGATCGCCTCGGCGATCCGGTCGACCACGTCCTCGGCTGGAACCGCCGAGCCGATCGGCATGAGCGCCGAGTAGTCGACGAGCGTTCCCGGCACGAAGCAGGCCTTCACCATCGGCCAGTCGCGACGGTCCACGTTCATCCAGTACTGCATCGTGACGTCGTGGATCGCGAAGCGATCGTGGAGCTCGGTGACCGGGTCGCTCACAGCGGCGCCGGCGCGGGGTCCGGGATCGAGTGACCCGACCGGCCGCCGATCGGGCCGTGGTCGGCCCGTCCGCCATCCGGGATCGGTTCGGTGGAGGGCCTGGTCCGCGCGTGGGCCGGAGCCGGCTGCTCCTAGGGAGGGTGTGAGGGGACGGGGTGAGCGTGAGCGATCACCGACCCTCACGCTGAGCCGACCGGCAGCGGGAACGAACAACCCGGTGGGTGTCGGGGAACGGCGGTTCGACGGCCCGTTCGCGGAGTGTTCGTCCGGGCTTTCACGGGGCGGCGGTCTGGGTCGGGGCCGGCGCCGGGGTGGCTCAGCCGGTCGGCGCCGCCGTCGAGGTGCGCGCGTCGCGCCGGGCCCAGTAGCGGGTGAACGCGACGAACACGATGATCGCGTAGACCCAGCCGAGCATGATGTCGGCGGCGTAGTGCTCCGCGCCGTAGAGCAGCACGAAGCACATGAACAGGTTGTAGGCGAGGAGTGCCCACCGTCCGCGCCGGGCGGTCGGCCAGAAGAACAGCAACAGCATGAACGGCCACGCGGCGTGCAGCGACGGCAGCGCGGCGACCGGGTTCGCGAACTGAGTGCTGCCGTCGAAGATCTTCGCGATTCCGGTGAGCCCGAGGTGTGCCCAGACCTGCTGGACGATGCGGGTGGTGTGGGGCAGGGCCCCTTGACGGCTGGCGAGCCACGGCGGCACGGCCGGCACGACGAAGTAGGTGACGAACCCGGCCAGGCTCACCGTGACGATGAGGGCGGCGAGGCGACGGAAGCGCTCCCGATTGGTGACATACAGGAATGCGGTGATGACGAGCGTGACCCCGAAGTGCGACAGGTAGCCGAGCCACACCAGGTAGTCCCACCAGTGCACGACACCGGTCCGTACGCCGAGGAGGCGCTGGAGGCGAACCGTCGGTGCGACCCCGCCGAACAGCGTCTCGTCGAAGTGCAGCTGGGGTCGCACGATGGCACGACCGAGGAGGTTGGGCGCCTGGGCGCGCACGGTGTCGTAGCCGGCGGCGATGATGAGGACCGGCAGCCAGTTCATGATGAAGCGCCGCACGCCACGCTCCGCGCCGACGCAGGTGATCGCGCCCAGGCCGACCAGCCACCACAGCACGGTGGGCCGGTCGGGGGCGCCGGTGCCTGCGAGCGCGCCCAGCGAGACGGCGAGGTAGGCGCTGACGACGGTCCGCCGGTGGCGGACCACGACGTCGAGCATCGCGACGCCCGTGCCCGCGTCGACATTGCGAACCGGGCTCGAGCTCAGTGCGTCCTGGGTCATGGGCACCTCGCCCCGGGCTGGGGCCGGCTCATGGTACTGCCCGAGGTTCGGGCCGACCGCGGCGGATCGGTCGAACCCAGTCCCACCCGGGCGGGCGGTCGGCTCGGGCCGGGACTGACGGTCTCGGGGTGCCCGGTCCGGCCTGATCCCGGCCCGGCGACCAGCGCGGCACGGCTCGAACCGGCTGCGGAGCCGACCGTGCTGCCCCTGCGCCGGGAGAGCGTCACGAGCGGGTCGGGTCCGACCGTCGAGCCGTCAACGCGAGGCCGCGCCGCGCCCCGGTCCTGATCGGTTCGCGGCGCGAGACACCCAGTGGCGGCTGGTGCCCCCGTGTACCGTCGAAGCGGTGTTCATCAAGATCTGCGGGATCACGAGCGAGGATGACGCGCTCCTCGCGGTCGCGCTCGGCGCGGACGGCCTCGGCTTCGTCTTCGCCCCGGGGAGTCCCCGCCAGGTCCGCTCGAGCGAGGTGCGAGCGATCGTGCATCGCCTGCCACCGAAGACGCCGACGGTGGGGATCTTCCGGGACGAGCGCCGCGAGCGGGTGGTGGAGATCGTGCACTCGCTCGGTCTCACCGGCGCGCAGCTGCACGGCCGCGAGCACGCCTCGGAGGTCCGGTGGATCGCCGACCGGGTGCCGCTGGTCATCTGGGCGTTCCGGGCCGGTGATCCCGCCCTCGCCGACGCCGCGGACGGGGGAGCCAGTGCCGTGCTGATCGACGCCCCCGACCCGGGGTCGGGGCGGGTCTTTGACTGGTCGCTGGCCGAGGGTGCGCCGTCGGGGGTGCGCGTCGTCCTCGCCGGCGGTCTCGATGCCGGCAATGTGGGCGACGCCATCCGTCGAGTCCGACCGTGGGGCGTCGACGTCTCGACCGGCGTCGAGACCGAGCCCGGATCGGGTCGTAAGGACCCGATCCGGCTTCGCCACTTCATCGAAGCGGCCCGCGAGGCAGCCGACGAGGTGGCACGCGACGGGTGGATCCCCGAACCGGAGCCCGGACGCCTCTACGACTGGCGTCTGGACCCGCGCGCGTGACTCCGCACCGAATTTCGAGCGGGCCACGCTCGGGGGGGACCCCTAACATCGCGCCGTGACCCCACTCCAGCGCGGCGCCGCCGTCCTGCTCGGACCCCCCGGGCCCGAGCCGCTCGGCCTCGGACGGTTCGGCGAGTTCGGCGGCCGCTTCATCCCCGAGGCGCTGGTCCCGGCGCTCGAGGAGCTCGAAGTGGCGTTTCGGGCCTCGTGGGCCTCGACCGAGTTTCGCGACGAGCTCGCGGGGCTGCTCGCGAACTACGCGGGGCGCCCCACCCCGGTCACCGAATGCCGTCGCCTGTCGGAGCGGCTCGGGGTGCGGGTGCTGCTCAAGCGCGAGGACCTCACCCACACCGGCTCGCACAAGATCAACAGCGTCTTGGGTCAGGCGCTCCTGGCCCGTCAGATGGGCAAGCAGCGGGTCATCGCCGAGACCGGCGCCGGGCAGCACGGCGTCGCCACCGCGACTGCCGCCGCCCTGTTCGGGATGCAGTGCATGGTGTTCATGGGCGCGGTCGACGTCGAGCGTCAAGCGTTGAACGTGTGGCGCATGCGCCTCTTGGGTGCCGAGGTCGTCTCGGTCGAGTCGGGCAGCGCCACCCTGAAGGACGCCATCAACGATGCGTTGCGGGACTGGGTCGCCAGCGTCGAGTCCACCCATTACTGCATCGGCTCCGTGGTCGGCCCCCACCCGTATCCGTGGATGGTGCGCGAGTTCCAGCGGGTCGTCGGCGACGAAGCCCGCGCCCAGTGCCGTGATCTGCTCGGGGGTGACCCCGACGTCGTCGTGGCGTGCGTCGGTGGCGGCTCGAACGCCATCGGGACCTTCGCCGGATTCTTGGACACCGACGCTCGTCTGGTCGGCGTCGAGGCGGGCGGGCTCGGTCTGGAATCGGGGCAGCACGGCGCGTCGATCACCCGCGGGGTCCCCGGCGTGCTCCACGGGGCCCGGTCGCTGTACCTCCAAGACGAGGACGGCCAGATCCTCGAGGCCCACTCGGTGAGCGCCGGCCTCGACTATCCCGGCGTCGGCCCCGAGCACGCCGCACTCGCCGCGACCGGACGGGCGGAGTACCACCCGGCCACCGACGAGGAGGCCATCGCCGGCTTTCAGCTGCTGGCCGCCACCGAGGGGATCGTCCCGGCGCTCGAGCCGGCCCACGCCATCGGGTGGCTGGCGCGCGAAGCCGGCCACGCGGTGCCCCACGGATCCGAGGTCCTGATCACCCTGTCCGGGCGCGGCGACAAGGACGCCGCGTACGTCGCGGAGCGTCTCACCGGAGAGCCGCTCTCGTGAGGCTCGAGGAGCACCTGCGGGCCCGACGCGCCGCGGGCCGGCCGCTGCTCGTCCCCTACGTCACCGGCGGTCTCGGTTCGGGCTGGCTCGACGTGGTTCGGGCCGTGGTCGACGCGGGCGCCGACGCGGTCGAGATCGGCATCCCGTTCTCGGATCCGGTGATGGACGGCCCCACCATCCAGGAGGCCTCCCAGCGGGCCATCGACCTCGGCGCCACGCCGGCCAAAGTCATCGCCGACGCCGCGCAGGTCGACGTCGACGTGCCACTCGTCGCCATGACCTACTACAACCCGGTGCATCACGCAGGCCACGAACGCTTCGCGGCTTCGCTGGCCGACGCCGGCATCGACGGGGCGATCCTCCCCGACCTCCCGCTCGACGAACTCGACCCCTGGGCCGACGCAGCCGACCGGGCGGGCGTCGAGACGGTCCTGCTGGCGGCCCCGACGACCCCCGACGACCGTCTGCAGGCGATCTGCGACCGCTCGCGCGGCTTCGTGTACGGCGTCGCGCTCATGGGGGTCACCGGCGAGCGGAAACGCCTGGCGACCGAGGCGCTCGAGATGGGTCGACGCTGCAAGGCGGCGACCGACCGGCCGGTCCTCCTCGGCGTCGGGATCTCCACGCCGGACCAGGCGGTCACCGCGGCGGGCGCCGCCGACGGTGTCATCGTCGGCAGCGCGCTCATCGCCCGGCTGCTCCACGGCGGCGGTCCCGACGACGCGCACGCCTTCGTCACCGAACTGCGCGCCGCGCTCGACGCATGAGCGCGGGAGGGGAGCACTGCGATCTCTGTGAGGCGGCACGGATCACGCCCTGGTACCACGAGGATGACGTGTGCTGGATCGCGGAGTGCGAGATCTGCGCGGTCCCGATGGTCGTCTGGCGGGTCCACGACACCGAGCCGCCCAGCGACGCGCTCGACCACATGCACGCCCGCCTCGCTGACGTCGTGGGGGCCTACTTCGGCTTCGAGCACTACGTCGACGACAACATGCGCCAGATCCCCGACCATTACCACGCCCACGCCCGGCCGAAGGGCGGGTTCTTTGGTCACGGGCTGACCCGTCGCCGCCCCCCGCCCCCCGTCTCGTCAGCCGATCAGTAGCCGTACCCGCCAGAGCTGCTCGAGCTGGCCGGCTTCTTGGTGGTCGGGGTGGCGCCCGAGCTTGTCGCGGCGCCGCTGGTAGACACCAGCTTGGCGCCCTTCTTGGTGAAGAACGCGCCTTGCATGCCGAGTGGCTCGTGGAACCGGCAGTGGAACTCGAGCGCACCGGACTTGGGCACCGGGACCGTGACCGTGGCCGACTGGCCCGGGTTGAGCATCTGGTCGACGTTCGTGCCGGGCACGGTGAAGGTGTGCTCGGTGCCGGTGGCGTTCGTCAGATTCACCGTGATGGACCGGATGCCAGCCGGGATCTTCACGAAGGTCGGGTTGAAGGCGAAGTCGGTCACGTGGATCGCCACGGCGCCACCGGTGGCAGTGGCCGTCCCGTCGACGTTCACCCGCCCGGAGAGCTTGACCGGGTTCCCGCCCTTCGCCGCGATCGTGGCGCCAACGCCGGGACCGACGATCGCGAGGGATACCAAGACCGTGGCCGCGACTGCCACGGCGGCGGGCAACTTCTTCATGCTGTGCTCCCTCTGGACGGCGGTGCTCGACTACCAGAACACTACGGGCGGGGAGCCCGGACGGATTGGGGAACCGCCGCTAACGTGGGGTCCAATCCGGCGGCCTCCCGCCAACGTAGGTCTCTCATGTGGTCAGTTGCCGACGATGCGCTCGTGGCCGGGATGGCGACCGGCGATCCTGACGCAGCGTCGGCGTTCGTCGAGCGGTTCCAGCGGCGGATCTACGGGCTGGCCTACACGATGCTCGGCGACGTCCGGGGCGCCGAGGATGTCGCCCAGGAGGCCCTGCTGCGGGCATGGCGCCACGCCGGCGTCTACGACCCCCGACGGGGCACCGTCGTCAGCTGGCTGCTGACCATCACCCGCAACCTCGCGATCGACACCATGCGCGTTCGTCGGCCCATCGCCATCGATCCTGACGCCGTCCTCGCCTGGTCGCCGCCCGCTCCCGGCCGAGGCCCGGCCGAGGCGGCGCTGGTCTCCGACGACGCGGGGCGCCTCCACCAGGCGATCGCCACGCTGCCCGGCGAGCAGCGGCGAGCGATCGTGCTGGCCGGCATCGTGGGTCTGAGTGCCCGCGAGGTCTCCGAGCGCGAGGACATCCCCCTCGGGACGGCCAAGACCAGGATCCGCACCGCGATGCAGCGCCTCCGCCTCGCGCTCACCGAGGAGCACACCGAATGAGCGGCGCGGCGTGCACGGCGGCTCGCGACGCGGCGCCCGAGCTGGCGCTCGGCATCCTCGACGGGCAGGCGCGCGCCGAGGTGCTGCTGCACCTGGCGACCTGTCCGCACTGCCAGCGCTATCTCGACGAGATGGCCGCCGTCGCCGATGGCGTGAGCTGTCTCGCTCCCGAGCTGGAGCCGCCCGCTGACTTCGCCCGTCGGATCGACTCGACCATCCGCGGCGCCCGGCGCCGCTCGGTCCGCCGATGGGTCACGACGGTCGCGGTCACCGCCGCCGCGGCGGCGATCCTCTCCATCACCGTCGTGCGCGTGATCGACTTCCACCCCACCAGCGCGCATCCGGTCGCGGCACCGGCCCTGCGCAGCGTCGCCATGGTCGGTTCCAACGGGCTGCAGGTCGGCCACGTGGCCGTGTCCTCCTCCTCGCCGGCGTCGGTGGTCGTCAACGTCGACTACAACGTCCCCGACGGCACCTACTCGCTGCAAGTGCGCCAGCCATCGGGCACGCCCCGCACGGTCGGCACGATCACGATCACCGGCGGCCACGGCCAGTGGACCGGCGCCGCCCCCTTGCCGCCCGCCCAGGGGGTGAGCCTCGACCTCGTCGCGCCGAGCGGCTCGGTGGTGTGCCAGGCCGCGGTCAACCAGGCCCAGGCGACCAGCTAGGTCTGGAGGCGCTCGTCGAAGAAGGCGAGCACCCGGTCCAGCGCATCACGGGTCGGATGGCCCGGCTCGTCCACGAACTCCAGGGTCAGCACCGAATGGGCGCTGCGCTTGAACCCGAACGCGTTGCCGGGCGACGAATCGATCTCGACCGCGATGAAGTTGTCGCCGAGCTCGCGGCGCAGGGTCTCGAACCGCGCCGGGGGAACCGCGGCGTCGTGGGTGAAGCGCAGCCCGAGCAGACACGCCCCGTCGGCGGCGCGCTGCTTCACGCGCTCGAGGTCGGCGTCGCTGAGCCCCACCGCGGCCTTGCGCTGCGATCCGACCGGGAGCGGCAGCGACGGCTGGCTCAGCACGGGGGCCTGCAGGTGGTCGTCGACCATCATTCCCAGCGCGAACCCGCCGGTGAAGCACATCCCGACCGCGCCGACGCCGGGACCGCCACAGGACTCATGCGCGTCGGCGGCCAAGGCGCGCAGCCATTCGATCACCGGGCTGGTGCGATGCAGCGCCCAGGTCGAGAACTCGCGGGCGACACACCCGCCGAACATCGAACGCGCGATATACCCGCCGCTGACCGCCTGGTTCGGCGTGCCGAACAGCGACGGCATCCGCACGTGGAAGCCACGGTCGACGACCCGGCGCCCGAAGCTCACGACCCCCGGGTGCAGGCCCGGCACCTCGTGGATCACGATCACCGCCGGGCCCGAGCCGCCCGAGTAGACCGGTCGCTCGTAGCCGCCGTGAGTGAAGGTCGAGCGGGAGAACCCGTCGATCGTGACATCGTCGCTCATCGCATCCCTCCGCCCGGCTCCGAAGCAGGTGGCCGGTCTGACCGGTCGAGCCCGCTCGGAGCTCGCCCCGCGCCGACCCGGACCTAGACGCGCCGGTCGACCTGCGGCATGCTACGGCGCGGCCGGGGCAGTGAGGGGCCCCGCGAGGCAGGGGACGACGGGGTGGCGCAGCTCAAGATCGGCGCGAAGGCACCCGCCTTCGCGCTGCGTGACCAGTCAGGGAAGCGGATGCGGCTCTCGGAGTGCAAGGGCCGCCGAGTCGTCGTCTACTTCTACCCGAAGGCCGACACCCCGGGATGCACGACCCAGGCCTGCTCGTTGCAGGAAGCCCTCCCGAGCCTCAAGCGGCTCAAGACCCAGGTCATCGGGATCAGCCCCGACCCGCCCGAGAAGCAGAAGAAGTTTGCGGTGAAGTACGGGCTGAAGTTCCCGCTGCTCGCCGACGAGGACCACGCCGTGGCGGACGCGTGGGGAGCCTGGGGGGACAAGACCCTCTACGGGCGAAAGTTCAAGGGGATCATCCGGTCGGCGTTCGTGATCGACGAGAACGGCAAGATCATGGCCACGTTCTACAAGGTGAGCCCGAAGGCGACTCTGGAACGTGTTACCGCCGCGCTGCGAGGCTCGACCTAGTCAGCCGTGCGGTGCCGGGCGCCCGGGCCGGGACGCACGGCGCGTTCAGTCCGCCACAACCGCCGACGACTGGCGCGTGGCGCGTCGGCGACCACACGATGTCAGTTCGTGTACACCATCATCATCTGGCCCCGCGGATGGCGCCAGTCGCCGAGATACTGCGCTGCCCAGTTCGTCCGCTCCCCGAGGCGCTCCATCTCGTCCCGGGTGTAGAGGAACGCTTCGCGCGGATTCGAGGACGTCGGGTTCTCGACCGGCGTCTCAGCCTCGAGGAACGTCGCATAGAACCGACACGGCCTCTCGTCGACGAAGCACCTGAGGTTGCGCAGACACTGCGCGATGCGGTCGGGGGTGAGGTGGGTGAACAGCGATTGGGCGATGGCGTAGTCCGGACGTCTGGACAGCCGCTCGAACTCGAACTCGCTCGAGATCACGATCTCGGGCCGCTTCCTGTCGCGCAGGGCGGCCGGCAGCTCCTGGCTCAGACCGGCGCTGACGAGGAGCGGTTCTTGTTCGACGCCGAGGTAGTGGCCGGCGTTGAGGAACGGGATGAAATGGATCCCACCCCGCAGCGCCCCACAGCCAACGTCGAGGAGTACCTGTTCTGGTCCGAGACCCTCGGCGAGCAGATAGTCGAACTGCAGTCGCCCGATCTCGTCCCACCGGCCGCCTACGTATCTGCGGTGGCCGAGGGCCTGGACGATGTTGCCCTCATCGGGAGCTCCGTCAGGCGATGACACGAGTCGGACGCTACCGGCCGCGTACCACCGGTCTCCGGGACAAGGCGCTTCCCGAGACCGACGCGCTCCGACATTGACCGCGCGCCAGCCGGGTCATCACGGCCCCGGGAGTTGCTGACGTCTTCCCCCACCCAGCGCCCGCGGCAGCCGCCGGAGCCAGGCGAGCCCGCGCCAGGTCCGTGACCCGATGATCTGGTCCAGACGTGCCTGGAGGTCTCGCAGCTCGGCTTCGGCCTCACCGCGGCGGTGATCTTGTGCCGCCAGGCTCTCCTGGAGGTCAGCACGGTCGGCCCGAAAGCTTGCGATGATCTGCTGCGCTCGAGCGTGCTCCTCGAACGAGAGCTGCAACCACGGCGATTCCCGAACCGGAGGTGACGCGGTGAGGGCTGCATGGAAGCCAATCAGGTCACACATGAATGTCCACAGCTCTCGCTCGGCGTCCGAGAGCGCAGCGTCGTCACCGACGTAGTGGGACAGGTCGCGTCGGATGCTCTCGGCGGCCGCGGGGACCCGCCCGGTGTCGACCGCCAGGCTCGTCGCGAGCTGGCGGATCACCTCCGATGGGTCGCGAATCAGCTGGGTGTAATCGACGACGATCGTCGGCAGGCCCTGCGCGGACGCGATCAGCGACCGGGTATATCGCTCCCACATGGCTCGGGCGTAGTCGCGTTCCGCGTGGTCACGATGAGCCAACGACTCGGCGACCGCGGCGGGATGCCGCAGCATCGCGATCACCGCGATTGGCGGGTCGAGCACCTGGCGCCAGAAGGGCAGGGTGAGGCACAACCGAGGGTCCTTCCAGACCCAGGGCCCGCCGCCGGGGAAGCAGTGCTCGAAGCGCTCCCTTGCCGCGACCATCATCGGGGCACCGACCGCAGCTTCGGATCCGAGCCGGCGCGGGGGTGCCAACCAGGACCCGCCGGCGCGCTCGAGAAGCGCGTCGTTGAACGCCGAGAGTTCCGGCACCTCCCAGTAGCCCGTCGCATTGAACTCATCCGCGGCCATCGATGCGCCGAAGGGACCAACGTCGAAGCCCAGCAGACTGAGCGCGTGCGCGACCGCCGACGTGCCGCTTCGACCCATGCCGGTGACGACGACGTTCATCCGCGTGGGCGGTTGAAGGGCCACCGCCGGATTACCACGGGTGCCGCGCGCCGGGAACCGATCGTGAACACGCGGCCAGATCGGACCGCGCGCTCGCCGGAGAAGTCGCGCCCGTGAGGAATGTGCAAGACGTTATGCACACTACCGAACGCGATGCCAGGGTCGACGGATCCCTGATCTAGATAAGACGCACATAAGTGCGCGCGGACTCAAGACGAAAGGGGGAAGATCCTGCCGCTCATCTGCACGTTGTGCCGCACACGTCCTCACCAAGCGGTGGGTGTTCACGGTGATCGTGCTGGGCGGGTCGGTGCTTCGTGAGGCGTCGCAGAGGGCTTGGTGCAGCGAGCCCGCGCCGCTGTCGTGGCCGTTGCTGACCGTGAACGAGGCCCCTGACGCGGGAGACGGGGCGAGCACACGCCGAGTAGCGACACCGGCCCGGCGAGCGCGGCCGCTCCGAGACCGCGACCCCCCGGTGATGCCGGAGCGGCCCACCCGGATGCTTCGTCTCATCGGCCGGTCGTCGATCGCGGCTCCCCGCGCCGGAGGGCGGAGCGTTGCCGGATCGCAACCGGGCAGGCCCGGACCGCCGCGGGATCGCCGAGGTTCGGGGCGAGAGGACCCGGGCGGGGGTGGTTAGGCGCCGACGGCGTGGACGCCGCCATCCACGTGGAGGATCTCTCCGGTGGTTTTGGGGAAGTAGTCCGAGAGCAGGGCGACGCAGGCTTGCGCGACGGGTTCGGGATCTCGGATGTCCCAGCCCAGGGGCGCGCGGGTCGACCAGACTTCTTCGAAGTGGTCGAAGCCGGGGATGCTCTTCGCGGCCATGGTGCGGACCGGGCCGGCGGCGACGAGGTTGACCCGGATGCCTTTGGGTCCGAGATCGCGGGCGAGATAGCGGGCGGTCGATTCGAACGCGGATTTGGCGACACCCATCCAGTCGTAGGTCGGCCAGGCCTGGGTGTTGTCGAAGTCGAGCCCGACGATCCCCGCGCCGGGGCTCAGGAGCGGCAACGCGGCGACCGCCAGCGCCTTTAGCGAGTAAGCGGAGACTTGGAGCGCGACCGCGACGTCGTCCCAGGGGGCGTCGAGGAAGCCGCCCCCGAGGCACGATGGCGGGGCGAAGGCGATGGCGTGGAGGACACCGTCGAGGTGGCCGCCGGCCCGCTCGGCGAGTTGGCCGAGGTCGTCGGCGTTGGTGACGTCGAGCTCGACGATCTGCACGGGTGCGGGGAGGCGGCGGGCGCTGCGTTCGGTGAGGCTCATCACCCGCCCGAACGAGGTGAGCACCACCTCGGCTCCTTCTTCTTGGGCACGACGCGCGACCGAGAACGCGATCGACGCGTCGGTGAGCAGCCCCGTGACCAGGATGCGTTTGCCGTCGAGCAACATGGGTGGTCTCTCCTACAGCGGCGTGTTGGCGTGCTGGCGCGGTCCGGCCAGCTCGCGCTTGGTCCGGAGCTGGTCCAAGACGGCGGCGAGCGCCCGGCGGGTGTCGGAGGCGGCGAGCACCTCGTCCACGAAGCCTCGCGCCGCCGCGGCGTACGGGTTCGAGAACCGCTCGTCGAACTCGGCCTCGAGCGCCCGCTCCTGCGCGGCTCGTGCGTCGGGGGTGAGCTCGCGCAGGCGGCGCCCGTGGAGCACCTGCACCGCCCCGGAGGCTCCCATGACCGCGATCTCGGCGCTCGGCCAGGCGCCGCACCAGTCGTTCCCGAGCCCCTTCGAATCCATGACGATGTAGGCGCCGCCGTAGGCCTTGCGGAGCACGACGCACAGGCGGGGGACGGTCGCGGCCGCGTACGCGTGGACGAGCTCGGCGCCGTGGCGGATCATGCCTCGCCACTCGAGATCCTTGCCCGGCTCGAAGCCGGGCGTGTCGACGAAGGTCACCAGGGGCAGGTTGAAGCAGTCGCACCACTGCACGAACCGGGCCGCCTTCTCGGAGGCTTCGATGTCGATGGTGCCGGCCCGATGGTTGGGCTGGTTGGCGATCACCCCGACCGCGTACCCGTCGAGGCGGCCGAGGGCGGTGACCAGGTTTGGGGCGTGCGTCGGGCGCACCTCGAAGAACGAGTGCTGGTCGAGGATGTCGTCGATCACGACTCGCACGTCGTACGGGGCGTTCAGGCGAGCGGGAACCGTGGCCGCGGCGCGGCTCGTGTCCCGGTCGACCGGGTCGGCGACGGTCATGCGGGGCGGGTCGAGCAGGTGGTTGTCGGGCAGGTACTCGAGGATCTGCGCGACGGCGGCGTCCGCGTCGTGCTCGTCGTCGACGACGAGGGACGCCACGCCGCTACGGCGGCCATGGAGCGGTGCGCCGCCGAGCGCCCGGTGGTCGAGGGCCATGCCGGTGAAGGCCCGGACGGTGTCCGGGCCGCTCACGTACGCGAACGCGTCGTGGGTCATGACGGTGAGGTCGGCGATGCCGAGCAGCAGCGCCGGCCCTGACACGCACGGCCCGACCACGACGAGCACGGTGGGGACGACACCCGACGCGTCCGAGAGCGCGCGGGCGATGAGCCCCCAGCTGTGGAGCGACGAGACGCCCTCACTGACGTCCGCGCCCGACGAGGCGATGGTGCCGATCAGCGGGCGGCCGAGCTCGATGGCGAGGCGTACCGCCCGGGCGATGGTCTCGCCTTCGGGTGGGCCGATGGCGCCGACGTGCTTCCCCTCGGCGAGCCGGAAGGTGACGACCCGTCGCCCGTCGAGCTCGTCGAGCGCGGCGGTGGCGGTGTCGCTGCGGCGACCGGCGACGGGAACCGAGGTTCCGACCACCCGGCTGGGGCTCGTCACTCGGTCGGTGTCAGGACCAGCGTGGCGTTGTGTCCGCCGAAGCCAAACGAGTTGGACAGCACGGGCGCGGGCCCGATCTCGCGGGGCGAGCCGGCCACGACGTCGAGGTCGAGGTCCTCTCCGATCTCCTCGAAGTTCGCGGTCGGGGGGACGACGCCGTCGCGGATCGAGCACAGCGCGACGATCGTCTCGGCGGCGCCCGCCCCGGCGATCATGTGGCCCGTCACACCCTTCGACGACGTGACGGGCGGGCGGATCTCGCCGAACACCTTGCGGACCGCTTCGGCCTCCGCGGCGTCGTTGAGGTCGGTCGACGTGCCGTGCGCGTTGATGTGGCCGATGTCGGCCGGTCCCAGCCCCGCGTCGTCGAGTGCCTGCTGCATGCACGCCGCGGCCCCCGCTCCGCCGGGTGACGGGGCGGTGATGTGGTAGGCGTCGGCGTTGCGTCCGTAGCCCGACACCTCGCCGTAGACGTGGACGCCGCGATTCAACGCCCGCTCGAGTGGCTCGAGCACGACGAAGCCGGCGCCTTCGGCGATGACGAAGCCGTCGCGGGCCGCGTCGAAGGGCCGGGAGGCCCGGGCGGGGTCGTCGTTTCGGGTGCTGAGCGCGCCCATGCGGGAGAAGGCAGCCATCGTGATGCAGGTCAGCGGGTACTCGGTGCCGCCGGCGACGACGACGTCGGAGGTGCCGTCGCGGATCAGGCGAACCCCTTCGCCGATCGCGTTCGTCCCGGCGGCGCAGGCGGTCGCGATGCACAGCGCCGGTCCGGTGAAGCCGTACCGCATCGAGACGACGCCGGCGGTCGCGTTGGGCATCATCATGGGCACGAAGAACGGGGTCACGCGGCTCGCGCCCCGCTCGAAGTAGATGCGGGCGTTCTCCTCGAGGGTCTGGAGCCCGCCGATCCCGCTGGAGGCGATGACCGAGCAGCGGGCCGGGTCGGCGCTGAAATCCCCGGCGTCTTCGATCGCGTCGGCGGCGGCGGCGAAGCCGAGCTGGGTCACCCGGTCCTGGCGGCGGACGTCTTTGGGCCCGAAGTAGGCGACCGGGTCGAACTGGTCGTCGGGGACGATGCAGGCGAAGGTCACGGGGAGTTCGGCCTCGACGAAGCGCGGCACGGTCGCCGCGGTTGGGCGCGCGGCGCGGATCGTGGACCAGAACGTGTCGAGGTCGGTGCCGGCGGGGGTCTTGACCCCCATGCCGGTGACGGCCACTCGGGTCCGGCCTCGGTGGTCGAGGAGAGCAGGGCTCATGTCTTCGCGGCCACCTTCGACAGCACGAGGTCGACCGCTTGGCCGACGGTCGTCACGTTCTCGAGATCTTCCTCAGGTACGGCGATGTCGAACCGCTCCTCGAGGCCCATGACGAGCTCGACGAGGTCGAGGCTGTCGGCGTCGAGATCCTCCTTGAAGCGGGCGTCTTCGGTGACGACGTCCGGCTCCACGCTTAGGACCTCGACTGCCACCTCACGTAGGGCGGTGACTGCCTCCTGACGCTCCATCTGTCCTCCTCTATGCGGTCGGGTGGGGGCCGTGATCAATGGCCCATGCCGAGGCCGCCGTCGACCGGCACGATGGCACCGGTGACGTATCCAGCGGCCTCGGAGCACAAGAACGTGACCAGCGCCGCCACCTCGGTCGGCGTCCCGAGGCGGCCCAGCGGGATGGTCGCCTCCATGGTCGCGCGCCAGCCGTCGGGCATGCCTTCGGTCATGGCGGTCACGATAGGCCCCGGGGCGACAACGTTGCAGGTGACGTGCCGCGACGCGAGCTCCCGAGCCACGGCCCGGCTGAGCCCGACCAGGCCTGCTTTGGCGGCCGCGTAGTTCGCCTGGCCCGGCGCGCCGGCGTGGGCGCTGACCGACGAGACGTTCACGATGCGTCCCCACCGGCCGCGCAGCAGCTTGGGGGTGGCCCGCCGCACGGTGTGGAAAGCGCCGGTCAGGTTGGTGTCGAGCACCCGCTGCCATTGCTCGTCGCTCATGCGGGCGACGAGCCCGTCGGCGGTGACCCCCGCGTTGTTCACGAGGATCTCGACGGGCCCGAAGGTTTCCTCGATCTCGGTGAAGGCAGCGTCGACGGCGGCGGCGTTGCGCACGTCGGCGCTGACCGCGAGGGCCTCCGCCCCGGTGGCTTCCAGCTCGCGTTGGGTCTCTTTTGCCGCGTCGCTCGCCGACAGGCACGCCACCCGGTGGCCGTCGCCGGCCAGACCGTGCGCGATGGCCCGCCCGATGCCGCGGGAGGCGCCGGTGACGAGCGCGACCCGCCCGTCACTCACGCCCGACCCCAGCGCAGCACCGCGCTGCCCCACGTCATGCCGGCACCGAAGCCGCTGAGGAGCACCACGTCGCCGGCTTGGAGGTCCCCGGCGTCGGCCGCTTCGGAGATGGCGAGCGGAATGGAGGCCGCGGAGGTGTTGCCGTAGCGATCGATGTTCACGATGGTGCGCTCCGCCGGGATCCCGAGCCGGTGCGCGGCGGCATCGATGATGCGCGCGTTGGCTTGATGGGGGATGAACCAGTCGACGTCCGAGGATGCCATGCCCGCCCGGCCGAGCGCGGTATTGGCCGAGTCCACGACGGTCCGCACCGCCCGGCGGAACACCTCGGGGCCTTGCATCTTCAGGTACTGGAGGCGCTGGTCGAGCGTCTCGACGCTGGTGGGCAGCCGGCTCCCACCGGCGGGGATCTCGAGCAGCCGGGCCAGGCTGCCGTCGCAGCCGAGGTCGAAGGCGAGCAGGCCCGGGCCGTCGTCGGGGGCGTGCTCGGAGCTGGCCTCGAGGACCAGCGCGGCGGCCCCGTCCCCGAACAGCACCGCGGTGGTGCGATCGGTGGGGTCGATGATGCGGGAGAGGACTTCCGCGCCGATCACGAGGACGTGTTCGAGGCCGCCGCCGGTCAGCAGCGCCGCCCCGGTCACGAGCTCGTAGACGAAGCCGGCGCAGCCGGCGCCGAGGTCGAACGAGCCGCAGTGGAGCCCGAGGCCGTCTCCGACGAAGGCGCCGGTGTGGGGGATGGGCTGTTCGGGGGTCGCGGTGGCGACGATGAGCAGGTCGACGTCGAGGGGGCTGAGCCCGGCCTGTTTGATCGCCGCGGCCCCCGCCTCGGTGGCCAGGCTGGCGGTGGTCTCGTCGGGTCGGGCGATCCGACGCTCCCGGATGCCGGTGCGTTCGACGATCCAGGCGTCGGTCGTCTTGACCCGGTCCTCGAGCTCGGCGTTGGTCAGCCGGAGGTCTGGGACTGCCGTGCCCCAGCCGGCGACACAGGCCCGCATCGTCAGTGGACTCGGAGCCAGGCGACTGGCTGCCCCTCCCGCAGTCGCTCACCGGGGCGGGCGAGCACCCCGACGAGGCGTCCGGCGAACGGGCTGGAGACGGGGATGGAGGTCCCGGGCCCCTCGAGCATTCCGATCGTCTGGCCCGCCGCGACGTCGGAGTCGTCCGGAAGGTCGACGGGTTGGAACACCCCGACGGTCGGGGCCACGATCATCCGCTCGGGCACGAGTAGGCCCTCACCATGGTCGAGCAGGGCTTCCACTAGCGAGCCTCCTCCAAGACGAGCGCTGCCGCGTCGTCAGGGATGGCGACGCCCCGAACCGGGACGTCGGGGATGGTGCGTTTGGCGAGCCCGGCGAGCATGGTGCCGTGCCCGACCTCGAGGAGCGTCGTGGCGCCGAGGTCGACGAGGGCCAGCGTCGACTCGCGCCAGCGGACGGGGACCGTCACGTGCTCGGCCGAGGCGGCACGCCAGCCGTCGGCCGTCGGGTGGGGGAGCGCGTCGAGGTTCGACACCACCGGGGCGCTCGGACGGTTGAACTCGACCGCGGTCAGCACCGGGACGAGACCCTCGGCGGCCGAGCGCATGAGCGGCGTGTGGAAGGCACCCCCGACGTTGAGCGGAGTGGCTCGCTTCACGCCCAGCTCCTTGGCCCGGGCGCAGCCGGCGTCGACGCCGTCGGGGGTCCCGGCGATCACGACCTGGCCCGGCGCGTTGTCGTTGGCGACCCAGCAGGCGTCGGGTGCGGCGTCGCACGCGGTGCGGGCCTGCTCGGGTGTGGCGCCGAGCAGCGCGGCCATGCGGCCGGGATGGGTGTCGGCGGCGGCCTGGGTCAGCTCGGCTCGGCGGGCCGCGAATCGCACGCCGTCCTCGAGGGGCAGCGCGCCGGCCGCGATGAGCGCGCTGACCTGGCCGAGGGAATGGCCGGCGAAGGCGACCGGCTCGGGCACCCGGGCCCGCACCGCCTCCCAGACAACCAGCGAGGTGAGGAGGACCGCCAGCTGTGCCTCTCGGGTACGGGCGAGCACCTCAGCCGGCGCGTCGAGCACCAGCGCCGCGAGGGGCTCGCCGAGGGCCGCCTCGGCCCGGTCGACCACACTCCAGGCCGGGTCGTGGCGCCACGCGGCGCCCATCCCGACGGACTGGGTCCCCTGACCGGGGAACACCACGGCGACTCCCACGAGAGATGGCTCTTTTCGATCGATCGGCCCGAACTGGCCAGTACATAGGTGGGACCGACCCCGGACGCTCAGGGTTACACCGGTCCGGGTCGGGGGAGTGTCGAGGGAGTGTCCGGGCCATGAAGGTGGTTGACCCCACCGTCCGGCGTGGCGGCGCCCAATAGGGTGAGGCGGGCATGACGGTGGCGAACTCCGACGACCTGGTCGCGCTGTTGCCCCATCGGCCGCCGTTCCGGTTCGTCGACGCGGTAGACGCCTACGAGCCGGGGTCGTTGATCGTGGCCCGCTACCGGGTCCGGGGCGACGAGGACTTCCTCGCCGGCCACTTCCCCGCCAACCCGGTCCTGCCGGGCGTGATCCAGCTGGAGGCGCTCGCCCAGGCCGGGGCCATCGCGGTGCTCGCCGACGAGCGCTACGCCGGGCGGCTCCCCTTGTTCGGGGGGGTCGAGAAGGTGCGGTGGCGTCGGATCGTGCGTCCCGGGGACGAGCTCGTCCTGAGCGTCGAGCTCGAGCGGTTGAGCGCCCGGGGCGGCTGGGGGGCGGGCGACGCGACCGTGGACGGCGTGCTGGCCTGCCGGGCGCGCCTCTTCTTCGCGTTCGCCGACGCCTGAACCGCTCGGCCGGGACGCACCCGGCGCGGGATTCAGTCCGACTCGTCGGGGTGGAGCTCCGCGACCGAGGACGGGCGGGCCGCGGCCTGAGCGTCGAGCTCCTGGGCGAGCTCGTCGGGATCCTCACCGAGCAGCAGCCGGGTCTCGATGTCCTGGTCGAGGCGGCGTGACTCGACCTCGGCGGAGCTGAGCCAACGCCACGGCGCCACCAAGATGAGGATGAACCCGACCAGGGACAGCCCGGACACCACGGCGATCCAGGTGACCACAGTGATCGCGGCGACGGTCATCGGGCGGAAGTGTACCGACGCCGGGCCCCGAATCGGTGCGGCGGGGAGCGGTGCGGCGGATCGTCGCCGGTCGGCCGCCCCGCGGCCTTCCTTCACGTTTGGGCGCTCTGGCCGGGGTGACCGGCGGCCAATGACATCGGATTCGCCGGGGCGGCCGGTACCGTCGAAGCGGTGCCTCCCCGCCGCGCCTTGGGTGCGGGTCTCGTCCGCCGCTACGCCTTCGCGCTCGGCGTCGTCGTGGCCGTCGTCGTCGTCGGAATCGTCGGCGTCAACCTGCTCATTTCGCAGAAGCTGGCGTCGGTCTCGAAGGTCAACCTCCAGCTGTCGACCCCGCCCTCCGGGGGCGCCAACTACCTCCTGGTCGGCTCCGACAGCCGGGCCTTCGTCGACAACAGCACCGAGCAGCAGCAGTTCGGCAGCGCGCAGAGCAACGGCGGGCAGCACTCGGACACGATCATGGTCCTCCACGCCGAGCCCAACGGCAGCAGCCTGCTCGTGTCCGTCCCCCGGGACCTGTGGGTCTCCATCCCGGGCGAGGGCATGAGCAAGATCACCTCCGCGTTCAACTACGGGCCCCAGAAGCTCGTCGACACCATCCAGACCGACCTGGGGGTGCCGATCAACCACTACGTCGAGGTGAACTTCCTCACCTTCCAGAAGATCGTCGACGCCATCGGCTCGGTCCCGGTCTACTTCCCCGCCCCGACCCGCGACTCGTTCTCAGACCTCAACATCCCGCTGCCCGGCTGCTACCAGCTCAACGGTGCCCAAGCCCTCGCCTACGTGCGATCCCGGGACACCCAGGTGCTCGACCCGACCACCCGAACCTGGAAGACCCTCGACGCGGTCCCCGACATCGGTCGGATCGGACGCCAGCAGGCCTTCGTGCGCGAGCTGGCGAGCGTCGCGATGAACACCGTCCTCTCCGACCCGTTGAAGGCCAACTCGTTGGTCGACAGCGTCACCAGCAACCTGACCCTCGACAACGGGTTCTCGAACAGCAACCTGTTCGCCCTCGTCGACGCCTTCCGGAAGGTCGACCCGAGCGCCCCCAGCCAGGTGCAGAGCACCACGCTGCCGTGGCAGACCGGACCCAACCAGGGCGGTCAAGAGGTCCTGTACCTCAAGCAGCCCGGCGCCAGCCAGGTGCTCGCTGAGCTGCGCGACTTCAACACCGCCCCGGCCGCCAGCACCCCCGGGGCGACCAACCCGGGCGCGACCGCCAACGCGTCCAGCGTGCGGGTGCGGGTCCTGAACGCGTCCGGGGTGAGCGGAGCGGCGGCGCGCACCCTCGCCACGCTCGAACAGCACGGGTTCGTCGGCGCGGGCACCGGCAACGCGCCGCTGCTCGCCAGCTCCGAGATCCGCTACACCAGCGGGGCCGGCGCCTCGGCGAGTCTCGTCGCCGGGTATCTCCCCTCGGCGAGCCTCGTCACCGACAGCACCGTGGGCTCGAACGTGGTCCTCGTCCTGGGCCGCAACTTCTCGGGGCTCACCACCCCGACCAGCGCCGCGTCCTCGAGCACGACCGCGCCGGCCAGCCCGACGCCCCAGCCGGGGTCGCTCGCCCCGGTCCCCGGACCCTGCTGAGGTCGGCGGCGGCACCCGCCGAGCGACGCGTGGCGCCTGGGTGCCCGGGGCGGGATTCGAACCCGCATGCCCTTTCGGACAATGCAGTTTGAGTGCATCGCGTCTGCCGTTGCGCCACCCGGGCCCGCCTCAATGATGACATCGGGTGGAGGGCTGGAGCGGCTTCGACACCGTCCCCGTCCGGTCCGCCTCCCGGCTGGTCGGGTCTCACCCGTCGCGCAGGCCGAGCCGCTTGGCGATGACCTCGTTCATGATCTCGTCGGTTCCTCCACCGATGCGCCCCAGCCGTGCGTCTCGGTAGGCGCGCGAGATCGGCTCCTCGTGCAGATAGCCCGCCCCGCCGAACACCTGGACGCAGGTGTCGACGAGACGGTTCTGGACCTGCGCGCAGTACTTCTTGGTCATCGAGATCTCCGCCACCGGGTACTCACCCTGCTGGACGCGCCACGCCGTCGTGTAGAGGAGGCTGCGGGCCGCTTCGAGCTCGGTGGCGGCGTCGGCGAGGCGGTGCGCGATGACCTGATGGCGACCGATCGGCTGCCCGAAGGTTCGGCGTTCGCCCGCGTAGGCGATGGTGCGGGCGAGTGCCGCGTCGGCGCCTCCCACCGACGCCGCCGCGCCGGCGAGACGCTCGTACTGCAGCTGCACCATGAGCTGCGCGAACCCTCGGCCCGGCTCGAGCCCGATCAGGTTCTCGTGTGGCACCGCGACGTCGTCCAGCGCGATCTCGGCGGTGTCGCTCGACCACATCCCGAGCTTGCGCAGCGTGCGAGAGACGCTGACCCCGGCAAGGTCGCGGTCGACGAGGAACAGCGAGATCCCGTGATGACCGGCGGCCGGGTCGGTCTTGGCGACCAGCGTGAGGAAGTCGGCCCGGGTGCCGTTCGTGATGAACAGCTTGCGGCCGTTCACCCGCCACACGTCGCCGTCGCGCACCGCACGAGTCGAGATCGCGGCGACATCGGACCCCGCGTCGGGCTCGGTGATCGCGATCGCGGCGATCTTGGTGCCCGCGATCGCCGGCCGCAGGTAGCGCTCCTTCTGGTCGTCGGTGCCGAACTGCTCGATGGAGGGGGTCGCCATGTCGGTCTGCACCGAGAGCGCCATCGCGAGCGCCCCGCAGCCGGACTTGGCGAGCTCTTCGACGAAGACGATCTCGGCCGCGAGGTCGCCACCCGCGCCGCCCCAACGCGGCGGGTAGTGCAAACCGAGGAAGCCGAGCTCGCCGGCGCGCCGGAACACCTCGTCCGGGAAGCGGCCGGCCTCCTCCCACTCCTCGACGTGGGGGCGCAGCTCGGTGTCGACGAAGCGCCGGACCGACGAGCGCAGCTGGTCGTGCTCCGCGGTGAAGATGGGGTGTTGGGCCATATCCAGACCACGGTGCCACAGGCGCCGCCCCCTTCTAGACTGATCCGCTCATGAGTTCCTCCATCCTCCAACGGCGCCTGGTCGACGTCAGCGAGCGGCACAAGCGGCTCCGGGCCGAGCTGCACGTCACCGAGGAGCAGCTCACCTTCCTCGAAGAGGAAGCGCAGGACACCCGGCTGCGGTCCCTCGTCGCCGAGACGCCCCTCGCCGACGCCGAAGCCCGCGACGCCCGCGGCCACGCCGACGCGCTCGCCCGTCACCGGGACGCGCTCGCCCGCCAGATCGGCGAGCTCGGCCGGGAGCAAGACGCGCTGCTCGACCGCATGGCGGCCGAGCTCTCGGCGCACTGATCGTCGCCCCCCGCCATGGCCACGGATCGTGCCAGTCCCCGCGTCGTGATCGCCGAGGACGAAGCAATCATCCGCCTCGACCTGCGCGAGCTCCTCGAGGAGGAGGGCTACGACGTCGTCGGCGAGACCGGCCGGGGCGACGAAGCGGTCGAGTTGGTCCGCGACCTGGTCCCGGACCTGGTCATCCTCGACGTCAAGATGCCCGGCCTCGACGGCCTCTCGGCCGCCCGCCACATCGCCAGCGAGCGCCTCGCCGCGGTGCTCATCCTCACCGCCTTCTCCCAGCGTGACCTCATCGAGCGGGCCCGCGACGCCGGTGCACTCGCCTACCTGGTCAAGCCGTTCCAAAAGAGCGAGCTCATCCCGGCGATCGAGCTGGCCATGGCCCGCCACGCCGAGCTCACCTCCCTCGAACGTCACGTCGACGACCTCGAGCAGCGCCTCGAGGCCCGCAAGCTCATCGACCGGGCGAAGGGTCGCCTGATGACCGAGCACGGCTACGACGAGCAGGCAGCCTGGCGGTTCATCCAGACCCGCGCCATGAGCGAGCGAGTCAAGATCGCCGACATCGCCCGGCGCGTCGTCGACGGCGACCTCGCCCCCTAACCGCCCCGGCCCCGACCCGCCTCGACCGCCCCGAGATGCCCGGCCGATCCCGGCGGGGCGGCGCGTACGATCGGCGACGTGGCGAAGCTCCTCTTGATTGACGGGCACTCGCTGGCATACCGGGCGTTCTACGCCCTCCCCGCCGACCTCGCGACCAAAGACGGAACCGTCACCAACGCCGTCTACGGCTTCACGTCGATGATCGTCAAAGTCCTCGCCGACGAACACCCGGACTACGTGGCGGTGGCGTTCGACACCCCAGCCCCGACGTTTCGTGACGCGATGGACGCCGAGTACAAGGCCGGCCGCAAGGAGACACCCCCCGTCTTCTCCGCCCAGCTTCCACTCATCCGGGAGGTCCTCGACGCGCTCCAGTTCCCGGTCCTCACCGTGGAAGGCGTCGAGGCTGACGACGTCATCGCCACGCTCGCCACCGAAGCCGACCACGCCGACATCGACGTCATCGTCGTCACCGGCGACCGAGACACGTTCCAGCTCGTCCACGACCCCCACGTCAAGGTCCTCTACAACAAGCGTGGCGTCTCGGACTATGCCCTCTACGACGAGGCGGGCATCGTCGAGCGCACCGGCGGGGTGACCCCCGAGCAATATCCCGACTATGCCGCCCTCCGTGGGGATCCCAGCGACAACCTGCCCGGCGTCCCCGGAATCGGGGAGAAGACCGCGGCGAAGCTCATCACGACCTACGGGTCGGTCGAGGGCATCCTCGAGCACCTCGACGACCTCCCACCCAAGCAGCATCAGAACCTCGACGAGATGCGCGACCGCGTCGTGTTGAACCGCGAGATGTCGATCCTGCGCCGCGACGTCGACGTCGGGTTCCGCGCGACGGACCTGCGCCCGGTGCCCTTCGAGCGGGAACCCGCCCGAATCCTCTTCGAGCAGCTCGAGTTCCGCACTCTCTGGCCCCGCCTCCTCGAGGCGCTCGGCGACGCGGCGACCGAGCCCGAGGTCGCCCCGCTCGACGTCGACGTCGACATCGTGCGGGACGCCGCCGCGGCGGCGCAGCGCCTCGGGGCGCTGAGCACCGCCGGGCGGCGCGTCGCGCTCGACGCGCGCTGGGACACCCGCCCCGGCGGGGCGATGGCCGGCCTCGCGGTCGCCGACGACACGTCCGTCGCGTATCTGCCCGGCGATGTGCTCCGCGACCCTTCGGTCGCCGCCGCGGGCGGCGCCCTCGTCGGCCCCGGCGGGCCGCCGCTGGTCGTTCACCGAGCCAAGGAGCTGATGCACGGCCTCGGCGGCGACCTGCGCGCCCTGGACCAGGACACCGTGCTGATGGCCTACCTGCTCGACCCGGCCGAAGGGAAGTATCGACTCGAAGACCTCGCCCTGCGCTACCTCGGGCTCGAGGTCCGCTCACCCGACCTCGAAGCCGGCCAGCTCGACCTCGACGGCAACGCCACCGCCGACGAGTGGGGCCGACGAGCCGCCGCCATCTTGGGTCTCGCCGACGTCCTCGCCGAAGCCCTCGCCGCCCGCGAGCTCACCGATCTCTACGAACGGATCGAGCGGCCGCTCGTGCGCGTCCTCGCCAAGATGGAGGACTCCGGGATCCTCATCGACCGGGTCTATCTCGACGACCTGCGCGCCGAGCTCGCCACCGAATGCGACCGCCTCATGCGCCAGCTCTGGGCCCACGCCGGCGAGGAGTTCAACGTCAACTCGACACCCCAGCTCCGCACCATCCTCTTCGACAAGCTTGGGCTCACCCCCGTCAAGAAGACCAAGACCGGCGCCTCGACCGACGCCGACTCGCTCCAGAAGATGCTCGACGACCACCCCATCGTCGAGGACCTCCTCCGCTACCGCGAGGTCGAGAAGCTGCGCAGCACCTACGCCGACGCGCTCCCGCCGCTCATCCGAGCCGACGGCCGGATCCACGCGACGTTCAAGCAGACCGACACCACGACTGGGCGGATCTCCAGCGAAGCACCGAACCTCCAGAACGTGCCGGTGCGCACCGCCGACGGACGCGAGTTCCGCCGGGTGTTCGTCGCCGAGCCGGGCTGGGGCCTCCTCACCGCCGACTACTCCCAGATTGAGCTGCGAGTCCTGGCCCACCTCGCCGAGGACCCCGGTCTCACCGAGGCGTTCGAGCGGGCCGCCGACATCCACACCACGACCGCCGCGACCGTCTTCCACGTTCCCGAGTCCGACGTCGACGCCGCCCAACGCCGCCTGGCGAAGGTCGTCAACTACGGGCTCGCCTACGGCATGGAGGCCTACGGGCTCGGCCAGCGGCTCGGGATCCCAACCGAGGAGGCCCGCGACATCCTCGACGCCTACTTCGCGGGATTCCCGAAGGTCGCCGACTTCATGCGCGAGACCGTCCGCGAGGCCAAGCAGCGGGGCTACACCACCACCATCTTCGGGCGACGCCGCCAGATCGCCGAGCTGTCGTCGGACAACTTCCGCATCCGCCAGATGGGCGAGCGCATGGCGCAAAACGCCCCCGTCCAAGGCTCCGCCGCCGACATCTTCAAGCTCGCCATGATCGACGTCGACCGGCTGCTGGAGCAGACCGAGGCCCGCACCCGGATGCTGCTCACCGTCCACGACGAGCTCGTTTTCGAGGTGCCCCTCGACGAACGCTCGACCCTGGAGCCCCTGATCCGCGCCACGATGGAGGCGGTCACCGAGCTGCGCGTCCCGCTCGTCGTCGACGTGGGCTTCGGGCCCAACTGGGCCGCGGCGAAGTGATCCCCACCGGCCGAGGGGGCAGGCCCCGCCGCCGCCCGTGACCGGCGACCTCGTTCCGCGCGGTCCGGGCCGCGGTCCCGGTGTCGATTCCCCCGTCGCCGCCGCGCGGGCGGCGCCGACCCCGCCCGACGGCCTCTGGTTCAACGAGGTGGCGGCCTTCCTCGGACCCGCCTACTGGGCCCCCGCCACCGGGCGGGTGAGCGCGTTCACCGCCGGGACCGACCAGGAGGTCGGGTTCCTCACCGAGGCGCTCGCGCTGCACCCCGGCCAGTCGGTGCTCGACGTCGGCTGCGGACCCGGCCGCCACGCCCTCGCGCTCGCCGGGCGCGGCCTCGACGTCACCGGGATCGACGCGTCGCCCGAGTTCGTCACCCTGGCCCGCGACGCCGCCGCCGCCCGCGGGCTCCCGGCCCGCTTCCTCCTCCGAGACGTACGGGACCTGGCGTTCGACGCCGAGTTCGACGCCCTCCTCTGTCTCTGTCAGGGCGGCTTCGGCCTGCTCGGCGGCCGCGACGACGTCACCGTGTTCCGCCAGCTCGTCCGAGCGGTCCGCCCGGGCGGGCTGCTCGCCGTGTCGGCCTTCTCGGTGCTCTTCGCGGCCCGGTTCCTTGAGCCCGACGAGACCCTCGACCCCGCCACCGGGGTCCTCCACGAGCGCACCACGCTGCGCAACGACCGCGGGGAGCAGCGAGTCGCCGATCTGTGGACGACCTGCTTCACCGCGCGTGAACTCGAGCTCCTCGCCGCGCTCGCCGGCGCCGACGTCGTCGCGCTCCACGGTGTCACGCCCGGCCGGTACCGCGCCGCGCCACCCGACCTCGACCAGCCGGAGCTGCTGCTGGTGGCGCGGCGACGCGGGTGACCCTGTAGCCTTACCCGGCGGCCTCAACAGGGGGCCGCGCCACTCGCGCCCTCAAACCGGTCGTGAGCGGCTCGCATCAGAGGAGTCAGGTTGTCGGAGCAGGAAGCGACGGGAGGCACCGGCGCCCCCGTCCTCGAGTATCCCTTGGGCGAAGCCGGCGCCCGCGAGGACGGCCCCGTCGTCCTCGACGACCTCGGTGGACAGTCGTTCTCGGACGCGGTGGACGCAACGATCGTCGAGTTCGACGACGGCGACATCGTGACCGGCAAGGTCGTCAAGATCGACAGCGACGAAGTCCTGCTCGATATCGGGTACAAGTCGGAAGGGGTCATCCCGTCGCGGGAACTGTCGATCCGTAACGACATCGACCCGAGCGAAGTCGTCACCCTCGACGAGGAGCTCGAGGCGCTGGTCCTCACCAAAGAGGACAAAGACGGCCGCCTCATCCTCTCCAAGAAGCGGGCGCAGTACGAGCGGGCCTGGGGGACGATCGAGCAGATCAAGGACCAAGAAGGCATCGTGGAGGGTCCGGTCATCGAGGTCGTCAAGGGCGGTCTGATCCTCGACATCGGGCTGCGGGGCTTCCTCCCCGCCTCGCTGGTCGACCTGCGCCGAGTCCGGGACCTGCAGCCCTTCGTCGGGCGCACCCTCGAATGCAAGATCATCGAGCTCGACAAGAACCGCAACAACGTCGTGCTGTCCCGGCGCGCCTACCTCGAAGAAACCCAGCGTGAGCAGCGAGACGAGTTCCTCACCAACCTGAAGCCGGGAGAGATCCGCCACGGCGTCGTCTCCTCGGTCGTGAACTTCGGCGCCTTCGTCGACCTCGGCGGCATGGACGGGCTCGTCCACGTCTCCGAGCTGTCGTGGAAGCACGTCGAGCACCCCAGCTCCGTCGTGCAAGTGGGCGACGAGGTCACCGTCCAGGTCCTCGACGTCGACCTGCCCCGAGAGCGGATCTCGCTGTCGTTGAAGGCCACCCAACAGGACCCGTGGCAAGAATTCGCCACCGGCCACCAGGTCGGCGAGCTCGTCTACGGCCGGGTGACCAAGCTCGTGCCCTTCGGGGCCTTCGTCCAGGTCGGCGAGGGCATCGAGGGTCTCGTCCACATCTCCGAGATGGCCGGGCACCACGTCGAGGCCCCCGAACAGGTCGTGACGCCCGGCGAGGAGCTCTGGGTCAAGATCATCGACATCGACCTCGACCGTCGCCGCATCTCCCTCTCGATCAAGCAGGCCGCCGAAGGTGGCGTCGTCGCCGCCGAGTACCAAGACCAGTTCGGCGAGCACGCCTACGACGCGCAGGGCAACTACATCGGTCCCGACTACGTCGCCGAGGCGCCCGAGGGGGCCGAGGCCGGCGCCGCCGAGGGCGACGCGGCACCCCCCGCGGAGCCGGCGGCGAACCCGGTCCTCGCCGAGGGGATCGACATCGAAACGCCCGCGGCGGCGGAAGCCGAAGGGGCCACCGACACCGCGGCGAGCCTCGAGGCGGCCGACGCCGCCGAAGCACCCACCGAGGTCTGAGCGCGGCCGGCCCCGGCCGGCCCCTCGCTCCCCGAACCCGGGCCGGTTGAGCCTCAAGGTGGGTCGCGCGCGGGCCGAGGATGAGGGTCGGGACACCTGCTGGGGCGCAAGGGGGGCCCGACCGAGGGAGCGATTCCGTGGGCAATCGGCGCACTCTGATCGCGGCCGCGGCCGTCATCCTCGCCGCGGTGGCTGGCATCGGCGTCTACTCCTATGTGTCGTCCGCCGACACCCGCGCCCAGCGCGACACCTCGCTCGTCGAGGCGTTCGTGGCGGGCCAGGACATCTCGAAGGGGACCTCCGGGGACGGCGCGGTCGCCGGCGGGATGATCGAGACGGCCAAGGTTCTGCGCGGCAGCGTGCCAGCCGACGCGGTGACCGACACCAGCACCTTGAAGGGCAAGGTGGCGTCAGCCACGATCAGCGCCAAGCAGTTCATCACCCAGTCGAGCTTCGTGGCACCCTCCCAGGGTGGCGGCGGGTCGCTGGCCGCTTCGATCAGCAGCAAGGACCTGGTCGCCGTCACGGTGTCGGTCGACGCGGCGCACGGCGTCGCGAACTCGATCGCCCCCGGCGACCACGTCGACGTCGCGATCGTCGGTAGCGCCGGCGCCCAGTACCTCCTCCAAGACATCCCGGTGCTCGCCGTCGGCACGCAGGTGTCCTCGGCGTCCTCCACCGCGGTAACCCAGCCGGCCACCGGCACCGGGACCGGCCTCGTCACCTTCGAGGTGACGCCCGCGCAGGCCCTCCAGGTGGTGTCCGCCAACCAGAGCGGGACGCTGTACCTCACCCTGCACGCCCTGGCGGCCGACACGCCCGGCGCCAGCGGCGCGGCGGTGTCCGCGAGCGGACAGTAAGCCGATGGCGCTCGAGTACGGGACCTCCCCGGTCGGCGCCCCCGGCGCGGCGGCGCCGACCAGCTACGACGTGGCGATCGTCGAACCCGACGCGCGCCAGCGGATGCGCCTCGGCACCGCGCTGTCCACCGCGGCGCAATTCGGCGCGATCGAGGAACTCGTCCAGGCGCTCCGCCCCGGGCGCCCCGTGGTGGCCGTCTTCGGCCCCGGCCTCGCCACCCCCTACGGCTTCCAGCAGGTGAACCGGCTCATCGCCTCGCACCCGGCGTTCGGCGCCATCGTGGCCGTCCAGGAGGTCTCCACGCCGCTGCTCCAAGCGGCCCTGCGGGCCGGGCTGCGCGACACCGTCGCGCTCACCGATTCCGGCGCGTTGGCCCAGTCGGTCATACGGGTCGGAGAGCTGCTCGCCGGGGTCGCCACCCGGACACCGGCCACGACCGCGACCCGGGCGGCTCCCGGCAAGCTCGTCGTTGTCTTCTCGGCCAAGGGCGGCGTCGGCAAGAGCACCGTCGCCATCAATGTCGCCGTCGCGTTGGCGCACCGCACCGACGAGAACGTCGCGCTCGTCGACGCCGACGTGAACTTCGGTGACGTCGCGGTGCTGCTCGGCATCCCCCCCGAACACACGGTGGTCGACGCGGTGAGCGCGGTCCAGTACGGCGACGTGGAGCTCGTCCGCAGCCTGCTCACCCGCCATCGCACCAGCGGACTGCTGGTGCTGCCCGCCCCGACCGAGCCCATGCTCGACGGCGGCGTCGCGCCCGCCGACGTCGTCTCGGTCTGCCAGACCCTCCAGAGCATGTGCCATATCGTCGTCGCCGACCTGCCCCCCCAACTCGACGAGATGGCCCTCGCGCTCGTCGAGGCCGCCGACGTGGTCCTCCTCATCGGCGGGATGGACATCCCCAGCGTCAAGAACCTCAAGATCGGCATGCAGGCGCTCGACCTCGCCGCGATCGCCGGCCCGAAGCTGCACCTGGTCCTGAACCGGGCCAACACCCAGGTGAAGCTCGACGTCCGCGAGGTCGAACAGGTCCTGGGACTGCGAGCCGAGTTCCCGGTCCCCAGCGACATCGCCGTGCCCATCTCCGTCAACGCCGGCGTGCCCGTCGTCGAGCACGCCCCCGACGCCCCCGCCAGCCGAGCCCTCGACCGGATCGCGCTCGCGCTCCTCGGACCCGACCCGACCGCGACGAAACGCCGCCGCCGGGACAAGCACCGGTAGCGGGGGAGCGCGCCAATGACGGTCACCGGCCAATGGTCCCAGCATCCCGCCACGCCGGGCGCATCACCCCGCCCGGTGGCGCGGGTCCAGGCCCTCGAGGATCTCCGCCAGAAGATGCACCAGTTCGTGGTGCAAGAACTCGGCCCCCTCCTCTACGACCAGCGCCTCTCCGAAGCCGAGATTCGCAAGCAGGTCGAGGAGCAGCTCCACCGGGCCATGGCCCAAGAGCGCCTCGCGCTGGGTTCCACCGAACGGCAGGCGCTGGTCCAGTCGGTCTTCGACGACATCCTCGGATACGGCCCGATCGACCGGCTGCTGCGGGACCCGAACGTGAGCGAGATCATGGTCAACGGTCCCGAGCGCGTCTTCATCGAACGCGACGGCAAGATCGCCCTCACCGACGTTCGCTTCGTCGACGAAATGCATCTCCGGCGCATCATCGACAAGATCGTCAGCCAGGTCGGGCGACGCGTCGACGAAGCGACTCCCATGGTCGACGCGCGGCTCCCCGACGGCTCCCGCGTGAACGTCATCGTCCACCCCCTGGCGATCGGCGGCCCGTTCCTCACCATCCGCCGCTTCCGCGCCGAACCGTTCACCGCCCAAGACCTGGTCGGGATGGCGACCATGACCGACCAGGTCGCCCGCTTCACCGAGCTCTGCGTTCGGGGCCGCCTGAACGTCGTCGTGAGCGGCGGGACCGGCACGGGCAAGACCACCCTGTTGAACGTGCTGTCGGCGTTCATCCCCACCGACGAACGCATCGTCACCATCGAAGACGCCAAAGAGCTCCAGCTCCAACAGCCCCACGTCTTGTGCCTCGAGGCCCGCCCACCCAACATCGAAGGGCGAGGCGAGATCCGGATCCGCGACCTCGTCCGCAACTCGCTGCGGATGCGACCCGACCGCATCGTCGTCGGGGAGGCGCGCGGCGCCGAAGCCCTCGACATGCTCCAAGCCATGAACACCGGCCACGACGGGTCGCTCACCACCGTCCACTCGAACGCGCCCCGAGACACGCTGTCCCGCATCGAGACGATGGCCCTCATGGCCGGCATGGACCTGCCGGTCAAGGTGATCCGCGAACAGATGGCCTCCGCGCTCGACCTGATCGTCCACCTCTCCCGACTCCGTGACGGGACCCGCCGCGTCACCCACATCAGCGAGGTCATGGGCATGGAAGGCGACGTGATCGTCCTCCAGGACCTCTATCTCTACGACTACTCGATGGGGATCGACGCCACCGGCCATTTCCTCGGGGAGCTCAAGAGCACCGGGATCCGACCCGGGTTCTCCGAACGGCTCGCCAACTACGGCGTCAACCTCGACCATTCGCTGTTCCAGGGCGAGCAGCTGTCGCACCGAACGGGCATGCGCCGATGACCGCCATCACCCCCACCCTCGCGGTGGCGAACGCGACCTGGCGTCTCGTGCTCCCGATCCTGATGGCCGCCGCAGTGCTCGCCTTCGCCCTCGCCGTGCTGCTCATCACCGGCGACCACCGCAGCGGACTCGAACGTCGCCTGACCGGCTACGGCGGACCCGACCCCGACGCCCACGACCGGCCCGTGCACCGCGGCGACCAGGCGTTCGCCGAGACCCGCCTCGTGCAGGACATGGCCGAGTTCACCGGTCGGATGGCCGAACGGGTCGGGATGCTCAACCGGGTCGAGCAGAAGCTCGAGCAAGCCGACCTCCCGATCCGGCCCACCGAGGCGATCTTCTTCTACCTCGCCGGCCTCTTCTTCGTCATGATCAGCACGGCACTGCTCATCGGGGTTCCTCCCGCGGTCGTGGTCACCCTCCTCGCCGCGATCGGACCCGTCGCCTTCTTGGAGCTGCGCCGCCACCGGCGGCTCCGCAAGTTCGAGACCCAGCTGCCCGACATCCTCAACCTGTTCGCGGGCTCGATGCGAGCCGGCTTCTCCTTCGCGCAGGCCCTCGAGGCGGTCGCCGAGGAGGCACCCGAACCCTCCCGACGCGAGCTCCAGCGCTGCTTCACCGAAAGTCGCCTCGGCCGGCCCATCGAGGACGCCCTCGAGGACTCCGCGAACCGCATGCACAGCGTCGACCTGTTGTGGGCGGTCATGGCGATCCGCATCCAGCGCGAAGTCGGCGGCAACCTCGCTGAGCTCCTCGACACCGTGGCGACCACCATGACCGAACGGGAGCGCCTCAAGAGCGAGATCGTCGCGCTCACCGCCGAAGGGCGGCTCTCGGCCTGGATCCTCGGCATCTTCCCCCCGCTGTTCGCGCTCGTCTTGTTCGCCGTCCAGCCCAGCTACATGCAGACGCTCTTCACGAACACCCTCGGCGTCCTCGCGGTCGGCGTCTCGATCGTCATGGCGGTCGTCGGCTTCTTCTGGCTCCGCAAACTCATGGCAATCGAGGTCTAGATGGTCCTGTCACCGGTGGCGATCGCGGCCATGTTCGCGGGGGCGGTACTGCTCATCGGCCTGCTCACGACCGGGGTCGTCGTCGAGCGGGCCGGCGTGCGCGACTCGCTGCGCCGACTCGAGGGATACCAGATCCAAGATGTTCGCGACCAGGAGATGCTCGCGCCGATCAGCGAACGGGTCCTGAGCCCGCTCGCCGACGGGGTCGGCGGGTTCGCGCGGCGGTTCACCCCCGAGGGCTACCGAGACCAGGTCGCGCGCAAGCTCGTCCTCGGCGGCAACGCGTCTCGGGTGAGTGTCGACCAGATCCTGGTGTACAAGCTGGTCGGGCTCATGTCCGGGCTGGTGTGGCTCCCACTCATCCTGCTCGGCCTCCACCTCACCGGCCTCCTCGCCCTCCTCTTCGTCGTCGTGCTGTGGGGCGTGTCGTTCATGGCCCCCGACGTGTCCCTCTCGCGCGCCATCGAGCGCCGAACCCATGAGATCGCGGTGCAGCTCCCCGACATCCTCGACCTGCTCGTGATCTCAGTCGAAGCCGGCCTCGGCTTCGAGCAGGCCCTCGAGCGCACCACGTCGGCTGTCCCCGGAACCCTCTCCGACGAGTTCCGCCGCATGCTGCGCGAGACCCGCTTCGGCTCGAGCCGGGCCGACGCGCTGCGAGCCATGGGCGAACGCTGCGGTGTCTCCGAGCTGCGCACCTTCATCCTCGCCATGCTCCAAGCCGACACGTTCGGCGTGTCGATCACGCGGATCCTGCGCTCCCAGGCCGACGAGATGCGCATCCACCGCCGGCTCCGCGCCCAGCAGCAGGCCCAGAAGCTCCCCGTGAAGATGCTGTTCCCCATGGTGTTCTGCATCTTCCCGTCGGTGTTCGTCGTGATCCTCGGGCCGGCCATGATCCAGCTTGCCCAGCGGTTCTAAGCCGATGGCCGTCGTCACCGACTCGCGCGCGCCGTCCGCGCCGCCGGTGTCGTCGCCGCCCACCCCCGACGCCCGCGGGCCCCGCCTCGACCTGCTCTTCACCGCCGTCTTCGGCCTGTTCGGCTGGGCGATCGGCATCGAGCGGCTCTCCGACAACTCGTTCTTCTGGCACCTGCGCACCGGCGAAGTCATCCTCGACTCCGGGTTCCTGCACCACGACCTGTTCTCGTTCAGCGCGCCGGGCACCCACTGGGTGGTGCAGTCGTGGCTCGCCGAGGTGCTCTACGCCGGCCTCGACCGCACCGTCGGCGCGTTCGGGATCCGCATCGTGATCGGCCTCACCGGCCTGGCCATCGCGGTGCTCGCCTACCGGCTCGCGCTGCGCCTCGCCCACAACCGGGTCCGCGCCGCGCTCCTGACCGCCCTGGTGCTGGCCTGCCTCGACACGCTCTGGTCGGAGCGACCCCTCGTGCTCGGCGTCCTCGCCCTCGTCGTGCTGCTCTGGGTGGTCGAGGTCCCCGACTCGTGGGTGGGGCGGCGGCCGCTGGTGGCCCTCCCGGTGCTGTTGTGGTGCTGGGCCAACGTCCACGGCACGTTCGCGCTCGGGTTCGCGTACCTGGGCGCGCACCTCGTCGGACGCTGGCTCGACGGGCACCGCCCCTGGGAGGGCCGCGAGCGCCGCTTGCTCCTCGGGACCGCGCTGGGCGGCCTGGTCGTGTTCCTCAACCCCTACGGCGTGGGGCTCGTCGCCTTCCCCGTCGCCCTCCTCGGCCGCTCCGACATCCTGCGCCACGTCGTGGAATGGGGATCCCCCGACTTCCACAGCCTCCGCGGCGAGCTCTACGCCGCCTGGATCGTCGTCTTCTTGGTCCTCCTCGCCCGAGCCCCCGGCCGGGTGGCGCGCCGCGACCTGCTGGTGTCGCTCCCGTTCCTCGTGCTGGGCCTCTGGGCACTGCGCAACATCGCCCTCGCGCCCCTCGTCGGCCTCCCGATCGCCGCTCGCGCCGCGGCGTCACCGGCCCGTCCCGGTGCGCCGGCGCGGGCGAGCCGGCTCGGCTGGGTGCTCGCCGGAGCGCTCGCGCTGCTCCTGGTCGTGTTCACGCTGCGGGCCGCCGAGCAGCCCGACTTCGCGTTCGCGGGGTACCCGGTCGGCGCAATGGCCGCCGTGCAGCGCGACGGCCTGCTCGGCAAGCGGCTCCTCACCTCCGACGCCGACGCCGGCTACGTGATCCTGCGGTACTGGCCGACCCAGCGGGTCTTCATCGACGACCGCTACGACATGTACCCCCGCCCGGTCATCAACGCCTACTTCACCCTCGCCGAGGCCAAGCCGGGCTGGGCGGCGGTGCTGCATCGCTACGACATCCAGGTCATCGTGTGGGCCCGCTCCGAACCCCTCGTCGGACTCGTCGAGGAGAGCGGCCAGTGGCGTCGCGTGTACCAGGACCAGACCCGGGTCGTCCTCGTCCGCACGGACGTCGCAGTGCGCTGAGCCCAGCCGGGCCGCCCGCCCCCGGGCGGNNGACCTGGCTGCCGGCCTGGTTGAACAGCCCGGTCACCTGCCCGCCGAGGAAGCTCACTGCGCCCATCACGGCGATCGCGATGAGACCGACCAACAACAGGTACTCCACGAGGTTCGCGCCCCGCTCGTCGCGGTGCCCCCATCGGGCCTGTAGCCACGCCTTGATGACGACGAGGTCCATGTGTCCCCACTCACCTGCTCCGCTGACCGGCGCCCCGCCACTGGCCTGGCCGGGTTATCGGCAGGTAAGGGCCAGGTTCTTGAGCGGCCAGCACCACCCCGAGGTCGCCCAGGATGTTGGCCATCCCGATGGCGGTGGCGTCGTCCCACCATCGAGACAGGTCGGAGTCGATGATCACGTGCGGGACGGCCCCCTTCGCCGCCCCCGCTCGCGGGACCGACGCGCCCGATCCCGAGGCGGCCACGACGATGGTGGCGATGACGGCGGCCATGACCGTGGCGAGAACGGTGGCGACGACGGTGGCCGAGCGCCACCTCGGACCACGCCGACCTCTGATGGGTGCCGGACAGCCGATCGCTCCTCCTGAGCGGACACCGTCTCCCATACCGGGCTCCCCGCCACATGCCGGACGGATCGCTGGTCGCTATGCCTAGCCGCGCGACGGACCCGCGACAACCGTGGGTTCAGCCCCCCGTCGTCGGAACGACGCCGGCGACGTGACCGTCTCGGGATCAGGGCGCGGTCGGGACAACCAGCCGGCTCGAGACGCGCGCCCTACCATCCGGTCCTCGTGGTCATGATCGCGCTCACCGGGGGGATCGGGGCCGGGAAGTCGACCGTC
>PLJD01000107.1 GCA_003140175.1 Actinomycetota bacterium | reverse complement strand
GCGGGCAGCCTGGTGACACCCGACCCGCCGACCGGACCCACTGGGCCGACCGGGTCCGCCGGGGCGGCGGGCCTCCCCGGGGGGACGGGCGCTCAGGGCGCAGCCGGGCCGGGCGGCCAGACCGGGGTGACCGGCGCGACGGGGCCCACCGGTCCCATCGAACTCGTGAGCTCCGATGGTTCAGCCGCGAGGGTCGGAGCCGCCGACGCGTTCGTGCCCGGCGCGGCGCCCGGCCCCACTGGCCCGACCGGCCCGACCGGCCCGCCCGGCTCCGTGGGCCCCACCGGTCCCGTCGGTGCGACCGGTCCCGTCGGCGCCACCGGACTGCAAGGTGCGACCGGACCCACCGGCCCCACCGGTGCGGCGGGTGCGACTGGCGCCACGGGTGCGACTGGCGCCACGGGTGCGACGGGCGACACGGGTGCGACGGGCTCGGCCGTCACGGGCGCGGTTGATTCGCTGCGTGGATTGGCGGTGGCCTTCCTCACGCCGGCGACGCTCACGGGGCAAGCCGGCTCCCTCGGTTTGCTGCCTCCGGGCCCGACCGGGCCGACGGGGCCGCTCGGTCCGCTGGGACCCGAGGGAGCGTCCGGTCCGATCGGCGTGATCGGACCGACGGGCGCGTCTGGCGGCACGGGTGCGACGGGACCGACCGGCCCCGCCACCGGTGCGACCGGTGCGACCGGTGCGACCGGTGCGACCGGTGACACCGGATCGGCCGGATCGATGAGCGTGGCCCTTGACGCGGCTGGGACCAGCGACGCCGACGTCGAGTTTCCGGCCCAGTTCGAAGGCAGTCTCGATCCGTCGCAGGTCTGTGCCCCCCCGGGATCCGTCGCATCACCAGAGTTCACGGGTTGATGTGGACGGCCTGTCAAGGGCTTGTGTTGATTTGGGTTTTGGGCGCGCGGGCGGAGCGTGCGGTTGGGAGTGGACGGTGTGTCTTAGCGGTCGCGGGTCGTTGAGCGTTGGTGTGGTGGTGATCGCGGGTGATGGATTGACCCATACGCCGGGCGGTCGGGGGTGGGGTTTCCGCCATGCTGATGTGCGCGGATTTGAACCGCAGGTCGGCTGTGCGCAGGTGGTTGCCCCTGACTGACTGCGCGTCCGCATTCGCGGTGTCGCATGACCCGTGCGGGATCGGTCCTGCTGCGGCGGTGGCCCGGCGCATGGGCGTTCTACGCGGTCATCTCGGCCCAGAGAAATCCGGAGAGTTCCGGGCGACGGCGACCGCGACGGTCTTTTAGGAGTTCTTGCGGGCGCCGAGGCGATGGAACTTGTTGCAGACCCGCAGCTGGGCTCGCCAGGCGCGCGCGACAACGTCGGGTCGAGGCCATCGTGTCGTTGCACCAACCCGTTTTCGGGCGCACTGCTCATGGCCGGCGCCTCGCTCCGTATGTGGCTCCGTCCGCCTCATCGTGGATGACCCACGTTGACTGCGGACCAGAGCCGGCCGTTCCATGCTGACTGACGGATCCTCCGTCGGCCTCCGACCAGGCAGGAGCCGTCCGCGAGGGTGTGAACACCAGTCGGCACGGTCGGTGAGGACCGTCTAGCCGTTCGTCGGCTGTCGCGGCCATCGGCGCGACTAAACGTACGAGCTCCAGACGGTCAGGGTCTAGCGATAGAGATCGTCGGGGTACGGCTCGGCGTAGTGGTCCACGCCACTCTCATGGAAGCATCGGACCCGCGGCTGGTTCATGCCGATCCAGGCCTCAGGCTCGAAGTACCCGGTCCCGATGTTGGCTGGCAGCGTGGCGAGATAGCGGGGGGCCGCCCACCAGAAGTTGCCACTGAAGTGCGGCGAGGGCTCCGTGTGCCAGTTCACACCGCACACGTCGTATTCCGTCAACGAGTCGACACAGTCCCGCCACTGCTCGACGATGAAGTACTCCATGAATCGCCGCCACGCAGTGACGCGGGGGTTGCGGCAGTGCGGTGACGAAACGCCTTTCCCGTGCATGTACCAGGCTGCCCGGGCGAGCGGCTCGTCGCGTTCGCAGAACCGACGCACATACCCCAGCAGCGGACGCTCGAATCCTGTCGGGTCCTCGGAGGAGTATGCGAACTTGGCGCGCGATCCGAGGGCGTAGCCGATTATCGCTCGCGCCTCTTCAGCGTCTGGACCGACGACCGAGATAAACACGCGCCGCGTCGCATCGGCCAGGCCCGAGTCCATCCACCCTTCGAGTTGTTCTCCGAGGACGTCGCGCCAGTTGTTGATCGTGCACAAGTGGTAGAAGCCAAAGATGTCCTTGCGTCCACTCCGTATGGCGACACCTCCGAGTGCATCCGGTTCTGATGCGATCGAAGCCGTGTAGCCGAACTGGGTGAGGTGTTCGACGCAACGCTGCTGCTCTGCGGGCGCCGCGACCGGCATCGTGATCAGGTTCGCTCGGACGCGCGAGGGATCAACGCGCCCGCCCGGTTGGAGGAGCTTGTAGGGGGAGGCGACCGCGAGGTTGAGCCACTCGACGGCGATCGGCGAGACTGCATTCCGGGCGAGGATCGAGTCGATCGGCTCCATCCCTTCGTCGAGCACCACGGTGCAGTCGCGGATCGCCCGAGCAGCGTGGGCGCGACCGGGGTCGGACTCGAGGCAGAGGCCGCTCCAGTCGAGCCGCCGCTCGACATCGAGGGTCTCGCTGTCCTCGGGGTCCGTCGTGCGGGCCGAGATCTCCACAAACGTCCGGGCGCGCGCCGGGCCGATCCACCGATCGACGATCTGACGATCGGTGGTACCGAGATGCCAATGCTGTTGGCGACGGGTCGGGTCGAGCGTCCTGGCCAGCGTCGGGAAGAACTGGTAGTCGTCAAGGATCCGCTGCTTCTCGGCCTGGATGAACGGCAGCCGAGCGGTCCACTCGTCGGCGGCGATTGCGTCGCGGATCAGCTGGAGGTCCGCCTCAAAGTCCGTGAGGTCGAGGCGTATGAATGCGCGGGGGTCGAAGAAGGAGTCGAGGTTCGGGCATCCCCAGTAGAAGCAGAGCGTCTCCGCGAGTAGGCAGTCGACGATCTTCTCGGTGTAGAAGTTCGGCACCGCGTTGTTCTCGGCGTCGAAGTAGTACCGGTACGGCAGCAGACATGCGCGCTTGTCATGGGGCGGCGTCCGTGAGCGCCAGGCGTGAAACCCGTGGCTCCCAGAGCCATAGATATCGAGGTCGAGACCTTGTCCGTCGAGAAAGTGCAGGAAGTCCACTCGCTTGCGATGACCGGGGTCGAAGTACTTCTCGGACACGCATGCGGCGAGCACGCGCTCTTTGGTCGGTGGTGGGCCCGCCTTGAGCTCGGCGTAACTGAGTCCGAGCCACCAATCGGAAGAGTTCCGGTATCGCTGATGGTCTCGAACCTGGAGAAAGGACAGCGGGCTCGGCGCGGCCCAGCGACCCCACCGGGGCCGCATGACGTCCGTCCACATCAGGGGCTCCATCGCAAAGATCACCGTCCGGGCCGGGTCGAAGCTGCCCTCGTCAGCCGGCTGCGGACTGTTGATGATGACCCAGTAGTCCGGGTCGTCATCGTCCCAGGTCATCCGGATCCGCCGTTGCGTGCCGTGAGCGTCGCGGAACTGCCACGCATACCGGTTGTCGGTGGTCATCCGATTGAAGAGCTCACACAACGTCCGAGAATCGCACCAGTTGGTGAGCATCCGAACGCGAAGCGGGTCGCCGCCGTCCGGTCCGTCGACCTGACCGCTGAGCGGCAACACGCGCCCGGGCGGGTCGGCGGGCACCGGGTGAGTGTAGGAGGCGAGCTCGAGTCGCCCGCGCGGCGACGGTCGAGGCCGTGTCGAGCGACGCTTGGATTGTGGGATCGATCGCGCGCCGCGGGCCGGGGGGCGGTAGACCGCCGCTCGGGTGGCCCGCGGCCGGTGCGCGGTGCGAGCGGGGTCCTCCGAGGCGGACCGTCGCTCGTTCCGATAGGTTCTCGGTTGGCGAGTGAGCGGAGGTCGAAGCGTGCTCGAGGACAGCGTGGATCCCGCTCCGGCGCTGGCCCGAGGATTCTCACGCCGTCAGCTTCTGGCTGGGTTCGCGGGCGGTGGCCTCCTGGTGGTGGTGTCCCAGGTCGTGCCGGGCGGTGGGGGGTTCCTGCCTCGCCTGGCCGGCGCGGTGCAGGCGACCGCGGGATCCTTCACCGCGTCATTCGATTTTCCTTCGGGCGTCGCGGACGTGCAGGGTCAGACAAACCTCGGTGGTGGGGTGCTGGTCACCGTCGCCGTCGACGCGTTGCTCAACGGGGCTCCGATGCCTCCGGGGGGCGACGCGGCGACCCGAGTTGTCCAGGTGACCACCGACTCGACCGGGGCGTTCACCGCCAGCCCCAGTTTCGATGGCGCGACGAACGGCAACGCCAACCAGTTCAGTCTCACCATCGCGACCGGCACGGCAGCGGACGGGACCTGCGTCGCGGGCAGCCTGGTGACACCCGACCCGCCGACCGGACCCACTGGGCCGACCGGGTCCGCCGGCACCACCGGCACCACCGGACCCAACGGTGCAACGGGAGCGACCGGCGCGGGAGGTTCTACCGGCGTGACCGGCGCGACGGGCGCGACGGGCCCCGTCGGTTCGGTTGGATCCGTCAGCGTCGATGGCTCAGCGGGGCGGGTCGGAGCTGCTGAGGCGTTCGTGCCCGGGGCGGCGCCCGGGCCGACCGGGCCGACCGGACCCGCGGGTGCCGCCGGCCCGCTCGGCGCGACCGGTCAGACCGGTCCCCTCGGCGCGACCGGACCGATCGGCGCGACCGGACCGAGCGGACCGACCGGACCGACCGGACCGAGCGGACCGGCCGAGCTGAGCGTCACCGGCGCGGTGGCCTCGTTGCGGACGATGGCGGTCGCCTTCTTGACGTCCGAGTCGGTGACCCCTCAAAGCGGTTCGCTCGGGTTGCTTCCCCCCGGCCCGACCGGCCCGACCGGGCCTTCGGGTGAGGCGGGCGCGCCCGGGGCGACCGGGCCGGTTGGAGTGACGGGGCCGGTCGGCGTGACCGGCGCGACCGGCCCGTCGGGCCCGCTCGGCCCGACCGGAGGGCTTGGATTGACGCCGGACACGACGGCCGCCAGCAGTGCCGCCGACGTCGAGTTCCCGGCCCAGTTCGACGGCAGCCTCGATCCCGCGGCGGTCTGTGCCCCTCCGGGCACCGTGGCATCGCCAGAGTTCACCGGGTGACGCAACGGGCGAGGAGGCCGTGGTAGGCCGCCACCATCCCGGCCGGCGGCGGCGGCTCGGGATCACACGAGGCCACCGCGACGGGAGTGACCGCAAACCAGGGGGCCGTGTCCCCCAACGGTGGTAACGGCGAAGTCACCATCACGGCCGGAACGGGGTCGGGCTCCTGCACCGCCTCACCCGCGGCGGTCGTCACTGCTGGTCCTCGCTTCACGGGGTGAGCCTCGCGGCCGAAGGCTTCGGTCCGCGGCCCTTGCGAGTGGATGGTGGCGAAACCGGTGCCGCGACCGTCCAGACGGCGACGTGGCGGTGGTTGCTGGACGTCTTCGGGACGACAGGCCGGTCGGCCGCGGTGTCCCCGATTGCCTGCGCCCTCAGTGAATCATCGCGACGCGGGCCTGGTCACACGGCTACAGATGCATGTCTTGGGGGGTGACGTCGCGGGCGTGCTTCGATCGGCGACACGCTCCGTGTGGTCGTGGACCGAACGAAGCCGAAACGGTTCGTGATCAGGTGGGAAAATCTGTAGATGGTTCCCGGCTGAGCGCTGACTCACGCGTGGGTCTGACGAGATAGATCCCGAATTCCGACGAGGCACCGGGACCAATGACGGCGAGCCGAGTCGGCTCATCTCAGGTCCGCGGACCTCGGCTCAGGCCGCGGACGGGACGGGCTGAGGTGGCGGCGGACCGGCGTAGTGCGCGCTGGGCCGGATGAGTCGGTTGTCGGCGGCCTGCTCGAGGACGTGCGCGCTCCAGCCGATGACCCGGCTCGACGCGAAGGTCGGCGTGAACATGTCGCGAGGCACCCCGCAGGCGTCCATGACGATGCCGGCGTAGAACTCGACGTTCGTGTAGAGCTTCCGGCCCGGCTTGAGCTCACCGAGGATCTCCACCGCGAGCTGCTCCACCTGCTCGGCGAAGTCGAGCTTGGGACCACCGAGCCGCTCGGCGACGCTGCGCAGCATCACGGAGCGCGGATCGTCGACCTTGTAGACGCGGTGGCCGAAGCCCATGAGTCGGTCGCCGCGCTCGACGGCCGCCCGGATCCAGGGGTCGGCGTTCTCGATCGTCCCGATCTCGTCGAGCATCTGCAGGGCCCGGCTCGGCGCGCCGCCGTGCAACGGGCCGGACAGGGCGCCGATGGCGCCGACCACCGCGGCGGCCAGGTCCGCGCCGGTCGACGTGATGACCCGAGCGGTGAAGGTCGACGCGTTGAATCCGTGGTCGATGGTCGAGATCAGGTACTGCTCGACGGCCCGCGCGTGCTCGGGGGTCGGCACCTCGCCGAGCATCATGTACAGGTAGTTGGCGGCGTAGGGCAGGTCGGGGTCCGGGTCGATCGGGGTGTCGCCGTGCTGGAGCCGGTGCAACGCGCAGAGCAGGGTCGGCACGACCGCGCAGACGCGCAGCGCCTCGGCCCGTAGCTCGTCGTGGTCGACGTCGAGAGATGGGCGGTAGCCGAGCGACGCGCCGAGCAGCGAGACGGTGGTACGCAGGAGGTCGAGCGGCGGCGCGCCGTTCGCGACGCGCGCGATCTCGGGGAGCGCGGCCTTCACCGCCGGTGGGATCATGCGCAGCGGTCGCACCTCGTCGGCGAAGTCGTCCCGTTGGGTGCTCGACGGCAGGTCGCCGTGAAAGAGGAGGTACCAGACGTCCTCGAGGGTGCGGATCTCGGCCAGCTCAACCGCGTTGTACTGGCGGTAGTGGTAGAAGCCTTCGAGGCCGCGGACGTCGCCGATCTGGGTCTCGGCGACGACGACTCCCTCGAGGCCGCGGGGCACCTCGTGGGCGAGTGATTCGGCGGGCTGGATCTGCGCGATGCGCATGAGGTCGCGCATCGAGACGATGCCCACCAGGCGGCCGTCGTCGACCACCGGGATGTGTCGGTAGCCGTGCTCGGCGAGGCTCGCGAACGCGGCACCGGCCTCGGCGTCGGGTGCGACGTGGTCGGGCTCGGCGGTCATCCACGCTGCGACCTGGGTCCCAGGGTCGGCGCCGGCGGCGGCGAGGCGGACCAGGTCCCGCTCGGTGAGGATGCCGAGCGCTCGGTCTCCGTCGACGACGACGACCGACCCGACGCTCTGGGCGCGCATCCGGTCGGCGGCCGCCGACACGGTCTCGTCGGGGGTCGCGGTGACCACCGGACGGCTCATGATGTCCGCCACGGTGCGCTTCGCGTCTGCTGCCATTGCCCCTCCGAACTGTGCCCCCGAGCGTGTGCTGTCGTCTGACTCTACGCCCCACCCGGTTTGCCGTGACGTCCGGCACCACCGACGAAGCGCGCGACGCCGGCGCGTAGCTCCTCGGAGCGGACCACCTCGACGCCGTGGCGGTACTCGTTGGCGATGGCGGCGCCGAGCGGCAGCCCGGCTTGCTCGTAGGCGCTGCGCCGGTCGCTGCGGAGGCAGGCTTGGGGGAGCGCGGCGAGCTCGGTGGCGAGCACCCGGGCGTCGCGCAGCGCGGCTCCGGGTTCGCTCAGCCGGTTGGCGAGCCCGAGGCGGGCCGCCTCTTCTCCTGAGACACCTCGCCCGGTGAGGATCAGGTCCAGGGCGTGGCTCAGCCCGATCAGCCGAGGGAGGCGGACCGTGCCGCCGTCGATGAGCGGCACACCCCACCGGCGACAGAACACGCCGAACACCGCGTCGCGTGCCGCGACGCGCAGGTCACACCAGCAGGCCAGCTCGAGGCCGCCGGCCACCGCGTAGCCCTCGACGGCGGCGACGACGGGCTTGTCGCTGAGCATCCGAGTCGGGCCCATGGGGCCGTCCCCGTCGCCGGCGACCCGGTTCGCGTTCGCGCTGGACATCGCTTGGAGATCGGCGCCGGCGCAAAAGGTGCCGTCCGCGCCGGTGAGGATCGCGACCGCGGCGCCCGGGTCATCCTCGAACGACCGGAAGGCGTCCGCCAGCGCAGCCGCGGTGGGCCCGTCGACGGCGTTGCGGACCGCGGGCCGGTCGATGGTGATGACCCGAATGGGGCCGTCCGCTTCGACGTGGACGCTCATGGCGATTCCTCCGTTTCGTCGCGGCGCGCGTACAGGTGCGCCGTCTCGTTGACCGTCGCGACGCTGCGCTGCCCGCGGCGGGCCGCGAGCACCCGGCTGATCGACGTGTACTCGGGGTGGAACCACAACAGCGGGTCGATCCCGAGGACATGGGCGAGGAACACGTTCAGGACGCCGCCGTGGGTGACGACCACGACCCGCTCGCCGGCGAAGCGCTCGATGAGCGACTCGACGGCCGGGACGACCTGGTCTTGGAAGGCGCGGGGATCGACGCCACCCGCGTCGTCCCAGCGGCCCTCGATGGTCGCGAACCAGCGTTCGTCCTTCGCGGCCCGGAGCTCCTCGATGGGGATGTACTCGCCCGAGGTGGCGTCGTACTCCGAGACGCCGGGCACCACCTCGGCGGTGACGCCGAGCGCGGTGGCGAGCGGCGCCACGGTCTCGCGGGCTCGACGTAGCGGGCTGGTGCACACGACGGTGGGCGCCTCGGGTGCCAGCCACTCGGCGAGGCGCGCCGCCTGGTGGTGTCCGAGCAGGCTCAGGCCGGGGTCGGCTGGCCCCGGCACGCTGCCGGCCTCGACGCGCACCGGTTGGGCGTGGCGCACCATGACCAGCTCCATCAGGCGTGACGCGGCGGCGGGGCGGCGGCGTCGCCGCCGTCCGGGTCGGCGAGCGGGAAGCCCAGGACCGACTCGAGCGCGGCGAGCGCGCTCGCGGGGTCTTCGACCTTGATCGTGGTCATCCCGAGGGCCCGGGCGGGTTTGAGGTTCGCCCCGAGGTCGTCGAGGAAGACGGCCTCGTCGGGCGCGACGGCCAGGCGGGTGCAGGTCAGCTCGTAGATGCGGGGGTCGGGCTTGCGGAGCCCCTCGCGTGCCGACTCGACGACGACGTCGAACGACGCCGCCAGCTCGGGGTGACGGTCGCCCATCGCGGCGCCGTCGCCGGACGCCCAGTTGTTCGTGAGCGCGGCGGTACACAACCCGTGACGGCGGATCTCGCGGGTCGCGCGGAGCATGGCCGGTCGAGGCTGCGAGTCCCGCCCGACCTCGGTGAGCAGGTCGGCGACCGAGACCGTGGCGCCCGCGGCCCGGCACTCGGCCTCGAACGCCTCCGCGAAGGCCGCCGGGTCGAGCTCGCCCCGTTCGAAGCGCGACCACGCGCCGTCTTCACCGCCCCCGACGACGACCTCGGAGATGAACCGGCCCGGCAGCCCGTGGCGGGCTTCGTAGGCGCGAAAGGCGTCGAGCGGCGAGGGCATGACGACGCCGCCGAGGTCGAAGATCACGGCGCGGAACGACATCGCCGGCGAACCTACCGTGCCCGGCGGCGGGACCCCGAGCCAGTCCACGCGACGCGCCATGATGACGCCGTGACGGCCGACACCGAGGCGGTGCGAGCGCTGGTCGTCGCGTACGCCGAGCGTCTCGACGCCGGCGACCTCGACGGCGTCGCCGCACTCTTCGAGCACGCGGTGCTGCGCCCGGCTGGCTCGGGTCGGGCCTTGGTCGGCCGGGACGCGGTGCGGCGGCTCTACGACCCGGTCATCCGCTACGAGGACGGGACACCCCGGACCCAGCACATGCTGGGCAACATCGAGGTCATCCTCGACGGCGCGGGTGACCTCGCGGCGAGCCGCTGCACCTTCACCGTCTGGCAGGCCCGACCGACCCGGGGTCTGGGCCCGGTGCTGGCCGGCCGCTACGAGGACCGCTTCGCCCGCGTCGGGGGACGGTGGCGCTTCACCGAGCGGGTCGTCACACCCGAGCTGCTCGGCGACCTCTCGGACCACATGGGCCGATGAGCGACGCGTCGAGGGCCGCTGCGGCGCTGGTCGACATGCCCGCCGACGGCTCGCGTCCGGTGGTGCTCGGCATCGCGGGGGGCGTGTCGGTCGGCAAGACGACACTCGCCGACGAGCTGCGAGGGGACCTGCCCGGCCGGGTCGACGTGGTCGGCACCGACGGGTTCTTGTTCTCCAACGCGGTGCTCGCCGAGCGGGGCCTGGTCGCCCGCAAGGGCTTCCCCGAGTCCTACGACCTCGACGCGCTGCGGTCGTTCCTCATCGCCGCCCGGGCCGGGGAGCTGCCCCGGCTGGTTCCCTGCTACTCGCACGTGACGTACGACGTGGCCGGGGAGCGCCTGGTCGCGCCGGTCGACGTCCTCATCGTCGAAGGTCTGAACGTGCTCGCGGCCGCCGCCGACCTGCTCGACGTCGCGGTGTACCTCGACGCCGCCGAGGAGCACCTCGAGGCCTGGTACCGGACCCGGTTCCTCGAGCTCGTCGCCGAGGCCGAGGATGACCCGTCGTCGTTCTACCGGGCCTTCGCCGGCCTCGACGCCGACCAGGCCGCCCGGGTCGCTGGCGAGGTGTGGCGGGCCGTGAACCTCGTGAACCTGCGCGACCACGTGGCGCCGAGCCGCGCCCGGGCCGGATGTGTGATCACGAAGGGGGCGAATCACGAGGTGGTGGCGGTCGAGCATCGACCGGATCTGGCAACCGAGGGAGAGGGGAGCTGACGTGGCCGCGGATCAGGAGCTGGTGGAGCAGCAGGGCCTGGTGTGGGCGTCGCTCGCCGACGTCGGGCGTCCCCTCACCGAGGCCGAGTGGAAGACGCCGACCGAGGTGCCGGGCTGGAGCGTCCAGGACAACCTCGTGCACGTCACCGCGCTCGAGTGGCGGCTCCTCGGCCGGCCCGAGCCCGACCACCCGATCCCCGATGACTTACCCCACCTCCGCAACGAGTTCGGGCGCTCGAACGAGGTGTTCGTCGATTCGCGCCGATCGGGGTCGGGTGCCGACGCGCTCGCCGAGTTCGAGGCGGTCACGGGCCAGCGTCTCACCGACCTGGCGCGTCTCGGTCCCGACGGCTTCGGCGCCGAGTCCTGGACGCCGGTCGGCCCCGGGACGGTGCGTGACCTGTTGCCCTTCCGCATCTTCGACGCGTGGGTGCACGAGCAGGACATGCGCCGGGCGGTGGGGAAGCCCGGCGATCTGGACGGCCCGGTCGCTGACGCCGCGATGACGCGCATCCTTGCCGCACTGCCCTTTGTGGTTGGCAAGAAGGCCGCCGCGCCCGACGGTGCCACCGTCGTCGTCGACCTCGCACCGCCGCTCGCCGAGCGCGTCGCGGTGATCGTTGAGGGCCGGGCCCGGCGCCTCGAGCGCATCCCCGACGCGCCATCGGTGCGGGTCCGGACCGACGGCGAGACGTTCGCGCGCCTCGCCTGCGGCCGTCTCGACCCCGCCGCGGTGCTCGCCGGCGACCGGGTGACCCTGGAGGGCGACGCGACGCTGGGCCGCCGGGTGGTGGAGGAGCTGAACTTTCTGTTCTGAGCGGGGGTCCCCACGGTGGCCCGCCGAGGCCGGGAGTGTCGCGGCCATCCGGTTCAGGGAACGACCGTCCACACGACCGGCTTGCCGGCCGGGTCGAACGCGGTGGCGACGGCCCGCCGGGCGATGGTGTCGCTGACCGCGCGGGCGAGATCATGACGGCTCGAGGCGACCAGCAGCGCGAAGCGGGTCGGGTCGGCGATCCGGGCGCCGGGTGCGAACACCGTCGGCGGGTGGGCGTCGTCGAGGAACTGCACGTCGAGCACGGAGTAGTCATCGGTGATGACCGCCGTGTGCGGGCCGTGATCGGCGGCCTTGGCCAGCGCGACCAGCGCAAACGTGTAGCCCGTGTAGCGGTCGCGCACGGGACGGCCGAAGTAGGCCGCCGCGCTCGAGATGCCGGTCAAGACGAGGACGGTCGCGACCGTGGCGACGCCGAGCAGGCGTCCCCACGTGGCCCACTGGCGGGCCACCCACCGCACCGCGACGACCGCGCCGAGTCCGATCAGCCCTCCGATGTACGGCGCGAGCCCAAGGTTGCGGAGGAAGTGCGGAGCCGCGCCCTCGGTCGCCAGCAGGGGCGGGACGAGGAAGACCGGCACGCCGAGGAGGAGCAGCAGGTAGGCAGGCTCGCGGCGTCTCCGCCAGGCGGCGAGAACGCCGACGACGGCCAGCGCGACGAGGGGCCAGTTCAGCAGCGGGATGCTGGCGACGTTCTGGCGTGGGTTCGGGTCGCCGAAGAACACGAACTGGCCCAGCGTCCGCACGGTGTGGACGAGCAGGCTCTCCTGGCCGTTCCCGACGTTGAACAGGCTGGTCTGGGCCGCCCGCCCGAGGTAGTTGGCCGGCTCGGTCAGCGCGATGAAGAGCATCGGCCCGCCGACGATCAGGTAGCCGCCGATGCACCATTTCACGTGGGCGGCGAGCGCGGAGAACGCCTCCCGGTTCTGTCGGTGCAGGAGCCAGAGCCAGAGGATCACGAGCAGGGGAAGCAGCTTGAGCGGCTGGTACGTCCACAAGCCGGCGCCTGCCGCGGCTCCGGCGAGCGCGGCCGACCAGGGCCCGGGTCGATGCGACCAGTGGAGGAGGGCCGCGACCGCCAGCGCGCCCACGAGTGGCACGAGGACGTTGCGCATCCCGTCCCTCGAGATGCTGATCAGCCACAGCGACCCGCCCGCCCACGCCATCGCGACGAGGGCGACCCCGGTCCCGAACCGGCGGAGCGCCAACCCGATGGCGAGCACGCCGAGGATCCCGAGCACCGCCGACACCGACCGGAGCGTGAGGGTGCTCTCGCCAAAGACCGCGAAGGCGGGCACGACGAGGTAGGCGTAGAGCGGCTCGCGCCCCGCGTCCTCGGAGATGAACAGCGGGTGGTAGCCGGGCTCGGTGAGGATTCGGTGCGCCGTCACCCCTTCCGCCGCCTCGTCGGGATAGAGCCCACCCGGCTGGCTGCCGAGCGCCGCCAGGCGTACCGCGGCGGCCCCGGCGACGATCACGACGAACACCGCGACCACCAGCACCCGGCGCCGGGTCGCCCGCGGGGCTCGAGCGCCCGATCCCGACGCCGCGTCCGGTCCCGGCGCCCCCGTGCCGGCCGGCGGGCGGGCCGGCACGGCGCGCGCCCCGGGATCGAGCTGGACCTCGAGCTCAGCCATCGTCGGGGGATCCGTGACGACGGTGCTGACGCGCGAGCAGGACGAGCCGCAGCGCGGTCGTGGCACTCCACACGACGGCGAGCACCACCAGCTCCGCCACGAGCGTGCCCCCCGCCGCACCGACCGCGGCGAGCGCGAGGGCTGACATCGCGATCCCGACGAGGGCAATGCCACCGGACAGGACGGCGTGGCGGGCGAGCCCGGCTCGCCCCCGCCGGCCGAGCGTCCAGCGCCGATGAGCCCACGAGTTACCGGCCGCGGTGGCGCCGAGCGCGACCACGACCGCCGGGACCGGGCCCAAGGGCGCCCGCAACCACAAGAACAAGACGAGCGAGACGAGCGTGCTCACCGCTCCGACGGTTGCGAACGTGATCAGGCGCCGACCCATGTCGTCGTCGAAGGGATGGCGCCGCTCCTCACCCAGGTGGAGTCTGCCTCCACCGGCCGCGAACCGGCGCGCCACGCGCAGGAGACCTCGAAGGTCCTCGAGCGCAGTCCGGCGAACGTCGACCCGGCTGTCCGGGTCATCGACCCAATCAACGGGAAGCTCGTGGATCCGCAGGCCGTTGTGCTCGGCCAGCAACAAGAGCTCGGTGTCGAAAAACCAGCCGTCATCCTCGACTTCGGGGATGAGCTGGCGCGCGATGTCGGCCCGCACCGCCTTGAACCCGCACTGGGCATCGTGCACACGGGTCGAGAACGCGACGCGCAAGATGAGGTTGTAGGCGCGGGAGATGACCTCGCGTTTCGGGCCTCGAGCGACGTTGGCCGAGGACAGGAGGCGGCTCCCGATCGCCACGTCGGAATGCCCAGACACCAGCGACGCCACCATCGGGAGCAGCGCGTCCAAGCCGGTCGACAGATCGACATCGGTGTAGGCCACGACGAGTGCGTCGCTGCTGAGCCACGCCGTGCGAAGCGCCAGGCCCCGGCCCCGCTGGTCGAGGTGGAGGACCCGGATCCCAGGGAGCTGCTCGGCGAGACGATCGGCGAGGGCCAGCGTGCGATCGGTGGACGCGTTGTCGACGATGGCGATCCGCCACGAGAACGGGAACCGATCCGAGAGGTAGGCGTGGAGGCGCCGAACGGCCGGGTCGAGGACGAGTGCTTCGTTGAAGACGGGGACCACGACCTCGAGGGTCGGGTCCACCGTCGCCGCCAGGGGATCGGCGACCCCGCGGCGGGGCTCGGTCGGGCTCGGGGCATCCGCAGCGAAGCGGTCCGGGGGAGGGTTCAGGTCAACCCCACCCTCGCGGTGCGGGCCGGTCGCGGGAGCGGGCGGGGGTGTCTCGCACGGAACCGCTGACTCGATGCGCGACCGCGCGACGCCGCGTGGGTTTCGGCCGCGGCGGGCGAGGAACGACCGCGCCGACCTCGGCGCGCCCGGGCCGGCCCGCGGTGTCGCGGGACCCGGTCGTTCGGGGGCCACGTCTTGCTACCGCAAGGCTCCAAGGCCCTCGGCTGGCACCTTGGCGGCCCGCAGGCGGTCTCGGAGCACGACGAGCGCGTGGGCCATTTCGGTCGGGCTTTCGTCGCGTCCATCGAGGAGGTAGACCTTGCCCGGCCCGAGGTCGGTCGGCACGTGTTCGGCGTCGAAGTTCTCGTTCGCGCGGACCAGTTTCTCCCCGTGCTTGTGGGCGTAGTAGAGATCGAAGGCGTCAAGCGGGCGGCCGGGAGCGAACGCATCGAGGCGCACGCCGGTGTCGTGCGTGATGGTCGAGCTGGCGCGCACAATGTCGTTGTGGGCTCGCTGCCAGCGCATGAGCGAGCCGTGTCCCCAGCCGCCGTTGACGATCTGGACGCCGCTTCGGGCCAGCAGGCTGATCTCGTGGCGGTTGTGGGAGGCCACACCGGCGTCGACCACGACCGAGGCGCCGAGACTCTGGATCTGGTGGAGGAGTCGCGGGTGGTGCAGGTCGGCGTCGGTCAGTCGGACGCCGAGGTACGCGGCCTTGGAGTTCGGTGGCGGGTGGGCCACGCCGACCCCCATGGCCGCGAGGCTCTGCGCGCCGAACGTGGGCCCGAGCAGCAACACGGCGACCGTCGCCGCGATGGCGAGCGCGGCGCGGCGACCGGTCGCGACGCGGAGTGGCGCGACCGTTCCCCCGCGGGTGGCGTCGCGATGCGAGGTGGCGAGGTCGTCGACGTCGGCGGCGGGGTCGCCCGTGAAGAGGGATCGTCCGCCCGCGACGAGGCGGTCACGCTCGGGCCCGGTCGTGGTGAGTGCTCGGAGCGCGGCGTGGAGGTCCGCTTCGTCCCGGGCGTAGTGGCTCACGCCGGCGTCCTCCATCATCTGCGCGTTGCCACGTCCGTGGCCGGCGATGGGCTGGTAGGAGATCACCGGGAGACCACAGGAGAAGGCCTCCATGCTGGTGAGCCCCCCGGCGTTTTCGACGAGCGCGTCGGCGGCCACCATCAACTCGGGCATGGCGTCGGTCCAGCCGAGAATGGTCCCGACCGCCCGCCGCTCCAGGGTCCTCACCAGCGTCTCGTTATTTCCGCACACCACGATCGGGTGGAACTCATCAGTTCGCGTGATCGCGTCGACCGTCGACACGACCTCGCCGACGCCGAGCGACCCGGCGACGACGAGTACCGCACGGTCGCTCGGTTCGAGGCCCAGCCCGGCGCGAACCGTCGCCCGGTCGGCACCGACGGCGCGGAATCGGTCACCGACGAGCGGCCCGCGGGACGAAACGCCGCGACCCCCGCGACGCGACGCCATGTGGGCCGACGCGGGGCTCACCGCGAGATGGCGGTCGATGCCGCGGTGCACCCACAGCGGATGCACGGCGAAGTCCGTCAGGTACGTCGCGACGGGAACCCGGAGTTGCTTGTTCCGTCGCATCCGGCCGAGCACGAGCGACGCGAACGGATAGACGGAGACGATCGCGTCGGGGCGGGTCGCGCGGATGGCACGCCGCAGGCGCCGCCGCGACAGCCAGCTGTCGAGCAGCACCGCGGGTCCGCGCAGTGGTCTCGACAGACGGTAGGTGAGGTCGTAGGCCCACGGACAGGTCCGGAGCTGGAACTCATAGGACCAGCGGAGAACCGCGCCGAAATGAAACGCGACGGTGTCCAGGAAGTCGATGACCTCGACCTCGTGACCGCGACGGACCAGGCGGCGCCGCAGCTCGTTGGCGGCGCCGTCGTGGCCGGCGCCCATCGAGCCCGACACGATGAGAAAACGTCGAGGCTGGCTCGGTGGCTCGCGCCGATCCCGCGTGGTGGCGCGGTCCGCGCCGTCGGGTGGCGGCGTGGTGCCGGACGCTTGGCGACCCATGGGCGCTGCGGACTTCACGGGAGGTGATGCTGGCATAAGGCAAGGCCCGGTAGCCGCGCCGGACCCGGGGCTGGCCCGGACCCGGCCGAAGCGCCGCGCCTGGGTAGTGTCGCACGCCAGTGCCGGCGGTGCCCCACACCGGCGAGGAGTAATTTCATCCTTTTACGGAATATTTCCCTTTTGGGCAGCCGATGGCCGGGGTCGGGCGCCCGATTCGGCCGCCCCACCGCCCCCGGGACGCTCCGAGCGTGGTCATGGTCGTAGCTGACCGAGGCGACCGCGCGTCCCCAGCCCGTGCGAACCGGCCGGACCCGTCGCCGGCCCGGCATTGGTCGGGGCCGATCGCGAGCTGGCGGCACTCGAGCTACCGAGCGCAGCTGCTCGCCATCGCGGCGCTGGGCGCGGCGCTCCGTCTGGTCTCGCTCGGCTCGCTGCCGTTCACGCGCGACGAGGCGTTCACCGCGATCGTCGTCCAGCGACCGTTGGGTCAGATGCTCAGCGCGGTCGCTCACGACTCGGCCCCGCCGCTCTCGTATTTGATGCAGCACGGCTTGATCCAGCTCTGGGACTCGCCGACCATGTTGCGCCTCCCGTCCGCCGCGGCGGGTATCGCCGCGATTCTGCTGGCCGGCGCGCTCGGCCGTCGGGTGGCGGGGGACCGGGCGGGACTCTGGGCCGCCGCGGCGATGGCGCTGCTCCCGAGCAGCGTCCTCGAGTCGCGCGACGCCCGGGTGTACGCGCTCGCCACTGCACTGGTCCTCGCGTCGGTGCTCACGCTGTGGCGGGCGATCGAGGTGCCCGGCTGGCGTCGGGTGCTGCTCTACGGCCTGGTCGTCACCGCGGGGGTCTACACGAACTACTTCGTGGTCTTCGCCGTCGCGGCCCAGTTGGGAGCCGCCGCGTGGATCTTTCGGGTCCGGTTCCGCGCCCTCCGCCCGCCGGTGCTGGTGGCCGGCATCGGGTGCCTCCTCCTCACGCCGTGGCTGATCGCCGCCCGGGCGCAGTTCCAGCACGGGTCCGCCGCATACTGGGTCCAGCCGGTCGGCTTGCCCAGTCTCAGCGGCGTCGCCATCCAGTTCTTCGCCGGCCCGCCAATCGACCCTGGGGTCCCCGGCCAGCTGGCGCTCGAGCTACTCCAAGGCCTGGTGGTGGTGGCCGGCGTTCTCGCCCTGGGGAGCCTGGTCGTGCGGCGCCGCGCGTTGGACCCCCGCGGTCGGCGGGCCGCGGCGTTCCTCGCCGCCTCCGTAGGCGGAGGCCTCGCGTTCCTGCTGGTCGCCAGCGTGTGGCATCCCCTGGTGGATGCCCGCTACGTCTCGGTCATGTGGGGCCCGTTCGTGTGCTTGATCGGAATCGGCCTGTCGCTCGTCCCGCGAGCGACGTGGCGGGCGGCCGCGGTCGCAGTGCTCGGGATCGCCTCGGCGGTGCTGGCAGTGGTACCGACGAAGCCGGGCACGCCGGCGCTGGTCGCCCAGATCGACGGACGGGTCGGTCCACACGACCTGGTGTGGACCGCGCCGGGCGAGTACCTCCTGATGGTCCACTACGGGGACGCGCCCGTCGTCGCCCGGACCCACGTCGTGGCCAAGAACCTGCCCTGGTATTGGGGAACGGCCGCGTTCCTGCCGGGCGCGGTCGTCCCGCGCGTCCCAGCCGACGTGCTCCGTCACCGCGGGCGCATCTTCTACGTGGACGAACCCCAGTTGTCGCGCCCGTCCCTGCCACCCGGCTACCACGCCGCCGCGCCGCGACGATGCTTCAGCAGCGTGTGTCTTCGCGTCTACGTCGCCGGTGGCGCGGGCTCCCCGCCTCGATGACGTGGCGGGGCCCTCGCGCCGATCCCGGCTGCTTCCGCGGGCGACCCACGTCAGACCCGGGCCGGTCGGCCATTCCCGGGGCACGTCGTCGGATCGACGCGAGACCGGCTACGACGCGGACGAGCGGGTCGCCTCGACGGATCTGACCCCGTCGGCGGTGCGGACGAGCACGAACGCGTCCCGCAGCCCGCTGGGGTGCTCCACGCGAGCCGGGGCCACCCCCGAGTTGACGAACCCCGCCCGTTCGGCGACGCGCCGCGACCGAGCGTTGTCGGTGAACACGAGCGCCTCGAGGCGTTGCAAGCCGAGGTCGCCGAGGGCCCAGCCGGCCACGAGGCGCAACGCCCGGGTCGCGACCCCGGCGCGGCGCGCGGTCGAGGCGACCCAGTAGCCGACCTCGGCGGTTCCGGCGGCGTGGTCGAGGTGGTGGACCCCGACCGCGCCGAGGAGCGTCCCGGTGGCGCGCTCGACGATCACAAAGGAGACGCGGCTGGCGTCACGCCACGCCGCCTGGCTCGAGTCGACGTACGCGACCGCGTCGGCCTCGTCGTAGGGGCTGGGCACCATCGTGAAGCGCGAGATGTCGGGGTCCTGGACCGCGGCGGTGATCGCGGGCACGTCGCCGGGGTTGGGGGGCCGGAGGGCGACGACGTCGTCGTGGAGATCGGGGACGGGCAAGGCCACCGGGTGAGCGTGCCATCATCGGGTGTGACCGCACGACCGAATTGTCGGGGAACGCGATGACCCTGGTGCACAACGTGGTGGGCCCGCCGAGCGCGGCGCGGGTCCTGCTCTTGATCCACGGGTATGGGGCCGACGAGCGCGACCTGGGCGGGCTGCTCCCCTACCTGGACCCCGAGGGACGGTTCCTCACCGTGTTGCCCCGCGGCCCGGTCGCCGCGCCACCCGGCTTCGCCTGGTACGACATCTCGGGGGTCGGGGGCGGGTCCGGGCCCGACGCCACGTTCCTCGAGTCGTTGGAGGAGCTCGACGGCCTGCTCGACGCGGTGTGCGCCGAGCACGGCCACGACCGCAGCCAGGCGATCGTGGGCGGGTTCTCGCAGGGCGGCGCGCTGGCCGTCGCCCTGGGCCTGCGCATCCACCCGAGCCCGCACCCGGCGGGCGTGCTCGCGCTGAGCTCCTACCTGCCCGACGTCGAAGGTGTGACCTACGACTGGGACGCCGCGCCGACCCTCCCGTTCCTGATCCAGCACGGCACCGACGACCCGCTCATCTCCGTCGAGCGGGGCCGGGCCCTGGCCACGACCCTGATCGAACACGGGGCGCCGGTCGTCTACGGCGAGTACCCGATGGGTCACGCGGTGGCGCTCGAGAGCGTCGAGTCGGCCAAGATCTGGCTCGACGCGGTCGTGGCCGGTGAACGGCCGAGCGAACCGATGCCTGAGCCGCCCCCCGAGCCGCTCGTGAAGCCGGTGACGACCGCGTCGTGGGACGCCGAGGTGCTGCGCGCCGACGGGCCGGTCATCGTCGACTTCTGGGCGCCGTGGTGCCAGCCGTGCCGGGTCGTGTCACCGATCGTGGAGCAGATCGCGGCGATGCGCGAGGGCTCCTACAAGGTGGTGAAGGTCAACATCGACGACGAGCCGGCCCTCGCCCAGCAATACGAGGTGCAGAGCATCCCGATGATCGGCCTGTTCCGCAACGGCCGCCTCGAGCGGTCCGCGCTCGGCGCCAAGGCCCGCCCCCAGCTCGAGGCCGAACTCGGGATGCTCGTCATCCCCTGACCCCGCGGGCGCGACTCGCGGGGTGAGAAACCGCGAGTCAACCGGGGCAACGCCGCGCATCCATGCTCGGTGCGCGTGATGCGCGCGCCAGGAGCGAGTTCATCCGGCCCTTGACAGGCCGTTCCACATCAGCCGGTGAAGCTGGGTGCGACCACGAGGATGGTGGTGCAGCCGGCCCCGACCGTCGAGGTGATGGTCACGCTGCCGTTGCCGGCGTTCACGGCTTGGGTGAGTCCGGTGCCGGTCGGGGTGAACCCGGAGCCGCCACCCCCGCCGCCGCCGTCGTCGCCGCCGCCGAC
>PLJD01000116.1 GCA_003140175.1 Actinomycetota bacterium | reverse complement strand
TGTCGCTCGCCAAGCCCCAGACGGACTGACACCGAGCCATCTTGCTCAAGCCCGCGATGTTGACACTATCTGCGCGTTGAGAGCGCGTTCACTATCGAAGTGCTAACTTTCCGCCGCAGCGGGATTCTACTCTTAGAGCGCGCTTGTGCTCAGGAGAACTCTTCTGGGAGCGGTCACCTTGCCAGAGGACTCGGAAAGCAATCGACCTAATATCCCTACGCCAGCAGCCTCGACCGAACTTCCGAACCCTTACTTGGCGCTGAGCACTGAGGGTGATCCGGAGACACTCCGCTTGGAGCTCCTGGCCCAAGCGTACGACCCCATATCAATCGCGCGAATCACTCGAATCGGCGTACATCGCGGATCTCGGTGCATTGACATCGGCATCGGTTCTGGATCAATGACTCTTGTATTGGCAGCACTCGTCGGCCTCGAAGGTCACGTAACGGCGACTGACATAAATCTCGCTACGTGTCGGGTATCGGCACCAAATGTGTCGCTTCTCCGCCATGACATCACGAGGGACGAACTGGATCCATCGCAATTCGATCTCGCATACAGTCGAGCGCTCATCGGAATATTGCCTCAGCGTCAGGACGTGCTCCGGCGCATTATTGGGTCACTAGCACTCGGCGGCACCGTAGCGATTGAGACCTTTGACTTTGGTCCGGTCGCGACCGACGGGCCCCGTGAGCTCGTCCGAATCTGGGATGCCATGATGCGCGGCGGCCCGCTTGTCGGAACGGAGGTCAACTGGTTGGCCCGGCTCCCATCCGACCTTGAGCTTGCCGGCGCACGAGCCGTTGAATCTGAGACGACGGTGCCAATCGCGCGCGGGGGATCGCGCGCTGCCGAATACTGGATTCGCTCACTCAAGTTGGTCGGTCCGTTCCTCGAGCCGGGCCTCATACCGCCAAATAGCATTGCAGCCGCGCAAGCGGTCCTCGCTGACGTGTCCCGTTGGTTTCCCCTGCCTAGCCTGACTTTCGTTCTCGGGATCAGGGAGCGCTAGGTGTAGATCGCAGGCACGTTGGTCAGGCGGCGGTGAGCCGCGTCGCGGGAGCTCGGTGACCGAGGACGCTGTGGGTCGTCGGTAGTTGTAGTACTCGAGCCAGGACCCCAGGGCGAGGGTGCGGTGCTGGCTGGTCTGATACGTGATGGCGTAAGCCCATTCCCGTAGCAGTGAATGAACCGTTCGATGCTCCGATGTCTTTCAAGCGGCGCGGATGGCTTCTGACGGCTGTTGTGAGCGGGGAAGCGCGGCGAACACCTCCCGGGCGATGTAGCGCTAGCGTGAAGGGTGTCTTTAGTCGGTCATGCGGCTGACCTGCGAGTTCGCGGGAGCTCGCCGTGGATCGAGCTGTGAGTTCTGAGACTCCTGCGGCTTATGAGGTTCTGCACCCCGCCTCGAGCGGCGGCGATCGGGTCTTCACGAGCCAGCAAGAAACCGCTGGTCAAGGGCCTGATCGAGTTTGGACACCCCACCGGCTCGAGCTTGATCCGCGAGGCAGCGGAGCCGACAACGATGAGCCGGCGTTAGCAACTCAATCAGGGGACGTGGCCGGGAGGCGCCTTGATCGCTTCGAAGTAGCGCTCCCGGTCGTCGCAGATCCGCGTAGCGATTTCGCGGACGGTCTCCGTAAGCCTGAAGGGTGTCTTTAGTCGGCCGTGACCTGTCGGGGCAGGCTGTGGGCCATGTTCTTGCGGTTCTTCTATTCCTTGGGCGACCGCGCTGCTTCTGTGGTCCTCGGTAGAAATGGGCCCACCTAAGAGCCAGGAGGATGGAACGGACTGGCGTTCTCCGATCATGATCCGGCTTCGGGCTCAGCGCGATGGCCCCCAATACTCGGCACTCCAACGGGTGGTCTGTGACCTCGCTGTCTTCGCACCCTGGATCGTCGTCGCGTGGATCATCACGACCGCGCAACACCAGCCGGCGACCGCGGCGGCGGCCTGGGCGATCTTCATCGTTCCCAGCGTCGCGATCGTGACGGTCCGCAAACACGCGATACGCCTTCTAGCTTCATACGAAGACCAATCAAACTGGCTTGATCTCCACCAGCACCAGATCGCCGAGATCAAGAAGAATCACGGGCTACGCGATCGCTGGGAGTAGCGCAGCAGACACGGGAATAACACGCGGCGGTCTCAACGAGCGCTCGGCGCCCGTTGCAGCGCTCGAGCGTCGCCAGTGCCGGTTGCGGGACCAATTCTCAGGCCCGTCACCGGTGGATTGAACCTGAGTAGATGACCACTTGTCGACGGCCGCAGAGTCGTACGGCCTTGTAACGCTCCACAGGATCAACCGCCAACTTCACCCTGCCATCCCTTCGTCGCTGCTCTTGACAAGAGCCAAGCGGCCAGAGGTGATCCGGCGCCGTCGCTCCGCGTCGCGCGCTGAAGCGCAGAGCTCGCAAAGGCTGGGGCGCGTTACGCGCCTCGCTGATCGTGTTGGTGTCGTACTGACGGCGGGATACCTCGACGGAACAGCTTTCGTCGCGCCGTCTCAATCAGGTATTGGTTCGCGGACGCCCGGGTTTCCTCGCGCTCCTTCTTTCGAGCTTCCCTAATCCTTGTCTGCCTGTGCTTCTTGCGACGCCGCCCGAGCCCGGAACAAGCACTGGCATTGGTATCGACTTCGTCGACGTATTCGCGATCGTCCAGAGCTAGATAAGCGCGCCAGCTCCGGCGACCGACTGCCATTCTCCGAATTGGAAGGCCGGTGAGCCGATACAAAGGACTGCCGGTCGTTTCGGCTATGTACGGTCGAAGGCTGATCGCGCCGAGGAAGACCATCAAACCCGTACTCACGACGAGCTCGGTCCACAGCGCGGGATAGAAGATGTGCAACGCGTCATTCTTGGAACCCCACACGAGCGTGATCGGCGTGACGATCGTGAGCAGGATGAGCAGGGCCACAAGGCGTCGCCAAGGTCGTAGCACCGCCGACGTGAGAACGTGCTCTCTTGGATAGAGCAAGAAGCCAGCACCCAAGCCAGCGACGAGAACGGCGGCGATGAAGATGACCTCCGGGTGACGACCCGTTACATTTTCGAGATAGTGGCCCCAGTGAATGGCAATGAACAAGACCACGACGAAGAGCCAATTCATCCCGGCAGCCCAGAGAATCTCGCTCACGACCCCCTCGAACTGCGGGTAGATCCTGAAGGATGCGACAGCGTCGCGGCCCTCCCGTAGTTGAGGCATGCGTTGCTCACCGCATCGGATGTGCGCTGATAATGGCTCGGCGCCGCCCCACACGTGGCCCCAGTACTCGTTCCAGTCCTCCGTTACGGTGTTCTTGATGAAATCGGGCGCGTCCTCAGGTGTCAGCTCCCCGCTTTCGCGCAGACGCTCGTCGTTGTCCTCATGGCCACATCTGAGCTCTGGCGCGTAGTACGAGTACAGAAGCCGCGAGTCGACCACGCTCACGCTCTGGGGGGGAACAAGCTGGACGTGGTAGCTGCTCGACTCGCCCCCGAAGGCCGCACGGGGCGCGACAACCAACGGGTTCCACCCGATGATCTCTGTGAACGTTCGCGTGACTCGGATGGGGCCGTCGCAGAACATCGTGACGGAATTTCGGGTCCCGACCTCGCCTTGATGTTCCGAAAGCTCCATCAGGACGGGCACGGACCGGTGGTAGAGGCGTAAGGCCATCAGCAGCTCGCCAGCCTTTTCGAGCACGGCCTGGGGTCCTGCCGGCAGGTGAGCGCAGGGCTGCAGATTGAGAGCCGCGTCTTTCCGCAACTTGCGGTAGGCACACTCAGAATCCAGCGGATCAGAGCTGGTGACCTGCCAGAGCAGGGGGATCAGGCAGTCAAGGCAGAGGTGGGCGTCGTCGGCGGCAGCGAGGAGAACCAGATAGGCGAACTGGCGACAAACGACGGTGGTTTCCAGCGGGACGTGGTGCCCTGATCCGTCTCGGGTCGAGGTATGTGCGATCGGCAACAGGTCCTTACCGAAAGTTGTCAGTGGAAGCACCGTGCCCGATACCGCGCTCCGTAGTGCGTCAAGACCCCGCGCTTGGCAAGGAACAACAAAGTCGACGTTGTACGTCCACTGACCACGGCGCTCCTCGATGAACTCGAGATACACCGATCTGCTGAGGCACCAGTCCGCGCTGAACTGCAAGTGCTGGGCATCACGCCCTACCTGCAGGCAGAGATCTCTGTGCTTTCCAAGCGACGCAGGAGGGCCAGCGAAGACTTCCTGCAGCGACACTCGCCCATGCCCTTCGTCTGCCGTGTCGCTGCAGGTATCGACAGCCTGTGCCGCTGCGCCTGCGGCCTCCGGTCGCGCCGCAGCGCTGCCGCTCGGCGGAGTCGCAGCCCCAACGTCTCCATCAGCTAGATTGTCCACTCGCCGGACATTGTTAATGCCTGTGGTGAGCTCGTCAAGCAGGTCGCTGACGACCCAGCGTTTGATGACAAGGGTCGTGCCCTCTCGTCCGAAGTTTGACGAGAGGAACGCCCGCGATGGGTGGTCGAGAGAAGGTCGTGTACTGGAGCCCCGCTCCTTGTGTTCCTCATGCGCGTGGCTGCGACGGCCATTGACCTAGCGCAGTCGAGCCCTAAACGGAGTGGAAGAAGTACCAAACCCGGAACAGGACGAACAGTCCCCCGAGGATTCCTGCTGCCGCAAAGAGAGCCGGAAGTGTGCTCAACACAGCGATGCCGATGACGATGAGCACGACCAGCACGATGCCGCCGGTGACGAGTTCGCAGCCGGACCCAGAAGTGCGCGGCCGGTAGACCTGGCGGCGTTCAGGTGCCCCCAACCGAGCGGCCTCTGAGGCGCCGTCATCGGTTGTCTGGACACCGCCGCTAGCGTGAAGAGTGTCATTAGTCGGTCGCGGGTGGTGTCGAGCAGTGTTGGGCGATGTTGTGCCGGTTCGTGTACCTGCTTGCCCGTCGGTTCCTGGATGTCCTGAGCGGCCGCTTCCGCTCCCGCCTCGCAAAAGACGTGGAGATCGCGGTCTTGCGCCACCAGCTCGAGGTGCTGCGCCGTCAGGTACGCCGGCTGGACCTTGAGCCCGCGGATCGAGCGACGTTGGCTGTCCTGTCCGGTTTGCTTCCCCGGGCGAGATGGTCGGCGTTTGTGGTCACCCCGGCCACGATCCTGCGTTGGCACCGCGACCTGGTGCGTCGCCGCTGGACCTACCCCAAGCTGGGCCGCCCGCCCGTAGGGGACCAGATCCGGGAGCTGGTGCTCCGCTTGGCGGCCGAGAACCCACGGTGGGGCTACCTACGGATCGTCGGCGAGCTTCGCCACCTCGGCATTCGCGTCTCCGCCAGCACGGTGCAGCGGATGCTGCGCCGGGCCGGGCTCGGCCCCGCGCCCCGTCGCGGCGGGCCGAACTGGTCGACGTTCCTGTGCACCCAGGCTCACGGCGCGTTGGCCTGTGACTTCTTCACCCTCGAGACGCTCTGGCTGCGTCGCCTATATGTGTTGGTCTTCATCGAACTCGGGAGCCGCCGGATCCATCTCGCCGGTGTCACCGCACGGCCCAACGGTGCCTGGGTCACCCAGCAAGCCCGCAACCTCTCCATGACCACCGACCTCAGCTCGCCCCGGCTCCTCGTCCGAGACCGAGATACCAAGTTCACGCCAGCCTTCGATGAGGTCTTCCGCTGCGAGGGCATCCGGGTGATCCGGACGCCAGTTCGTGCACCCAAGGCCAACGCCTTCGCCGAACGCTTCGTCCGCACCGTCCGCCAAGAATGCCTCGACTGGACCCTCATCCACGGCCAGGGTCACTTCCAAGCGGTGCTCGACGAGTACGTCGAGCACTACAACCGGCACCGACCCCACCGAGGTCTCGACCTGTCTCCACCCGAGCCGACCAGCCGAGTTCACGCCACGACCGGCGCGGTGATCCGCCAACCACGTCTTGGCGGTCTCATCAACGAATAACGCCGAGCCGCATGACCGACTAAAGACTCCCTTCAGGCCGCTGAGGCGGCTCGTCACTTCTTCCGAGCTCTGCTCTCGCGCCGCGTCGAGTTGCACCTGTCGAGAGCGGCGGTGGCCCGCCAGGTCGCCTTGCACGAACAGACCCCGATGAACCTCGAGTTGGGCCGGACGTTGGCCGGATTTCCTGTCTCTGGTCACCCCGGCCGAGGACCTGGGGCTAGATGTCTGTCTCTGAGTCCAACCAACCAGTTCAGTTGGAAAACCGCTCGGGACGAACCCGGAGTAGGACGTGATGAATGGACCCATAGATTCGGTCCACAAGTACACGCGCCCACGGTTAGGCGAGACAACTGACAAGCCCCCGAAAGGAGCACCCAAGTGGGCGTTGAACTTCGTGGCGAAGTCGAACTCCACGCCGACGACGAAGTCGTGATCCACATGGGCGCCGGCGCCGTGGAGACAGTCACGACATCTGCCATTTTGAACTGGCACCAGTATCGAGGCATCAAGGACCGCCGTGGAGCGTTCACGGTGTCCGTTTTTGGGGCCATCAAAGACGTCTCTGAGCGCGACATCATCGACCGTCTGCCACAGAAGCAGTTTGGGCGAGCGAGCTACGGAGACCTCAAGACGACGTGCGAGCAGGCTCATCTGGATATCTGGCCGACAACGATCACAGATACAGGCAACGAGGAGATTGAGAAGCTCCAGCACGTTCACTTTGATATCGTGCTACCAGACGACGCAGTTGACACCGCTGGTGCCGACAACCTGACTGACTGGTCGGACGACGACCTACGACCAGTGCGGGAGGCTCTGAGGCCTAGCGTTGTCGACTTGCTGGAGGTCTTCAAGCCCCGGCTCCCTAAGCCGAGAGGAGGGTAGATGCGCCTTCACAGAACGTCAGGACCTTCCTTCAAGGAGGGTCCGCGCGTGAAAGGAAAGCACATCTTCGTCGACTACAACCGCATTGGCTATGCCAAGCGCTTCCGTACGCCCGTGTTCAAAGACGAGCGCGACGGGCTCGCACCCGGCGTTGCCGTGACGGTCATTGGCGACGATGTCGATCCCCAAGAAGGTCGTGTCCTCTCCGTTTCTGAAGACGGACGCGAAGCAGAGATCGAGATCGTTCACCGCTAGCTCAAAGCATGAGAGCAACAAACGCCCCCAGCCAATGGCCGGGGGCGTTTTGCGACGCCATTAATCGAATCGACGCATTACACGCCCACAGGCCCGGATGTGGTCATCCGGTACCTGTCTTGAGCGCATCGTGATGTCGGACGAGTTCTGGGGGAGACGGTTCTTCTACATGACGACCGACCACCGGATGCTCGTCATCACGGTGCCGCCCGATACGGGCAATCCGTATGACAATCAGCTCGGTAAAGTCGACCCAGCCGGTTACACGAGCTTGCCGGCCATCGTGGACATTCTCGATCGTACGGGCACACGTCTGAACCAGGACGCGATCATTCCGATTGCTCTCGCGCACGAAGCGGCCGCGTACGCGCTCGGTGTCGGTTCCGATGTCCTGCGGCTGGTGGCCCGGGAGAAGGTTGGCTTGACGGCATCGACGGGCGGAGGAGCCACCCTATCAGAGGCTTCTGCCGGCTAGGCCAGGACTTTGCCGCGCGAGTGGCCCGGTTGCTTAACGGCTGCCGTCGCCGTCGCGTCGCACGTACGGTGGCGTCATGAACGTGGGCGGAACGACCGGCGAGCGGGTCCGGATGCTGCGCGAGCGCGCCGGGTTGACTGCCGAGCAGCTCGCGGGTGCCTCCGATGTCGAAGCTGATCGCCTAGCTGGTATCGAGGCGGACAAGGTCGATCCCGGGGTCACCGAGTTTCAGCGCATCGTCAAAGCGGCCGGCCATCGGGTCACTACGGGTGTTACACGGGAGCTCCGTGAACCCGGCGATGCCAGAGCGGTCGAGATCCTCCACAATGCTGTTTCGAGGTTGCTGGTTTCAACCAACCCGGCCGAGCCGCTGCCGGAGATCGGCTTGACCGGTTGGCGGCGCGGACCACTGGGGTTGTTCCTGTCGCTCGTGAAAGTGTCCGAGAGATGGTGCTTCTCGATGCGCTCGGGCACAGCTATCACGCTGGGCCACTGATCGACCGGTCAGTGTTCGAAGACGTTGCGACCGCCCATTGGGCCGCTGATGATTCAGCGCAGTACGACGCGCGTTTCCTCCGGCTGACAAGGAGCGTGCCACGTCCCGGAGGGCGGGCGTCGGCCCTGTCCGGGAAGAATCATCGGCGTTCCAGCCCACTGATTGCCGAGAAATGATTTCTGCGTCGTCACGGTCACCGTACGCGGCGCGGCGAGGAGTACAGGGAGCCTCTACGCGCGCTTCATGCTTCAGGTTGCCACAAGAGCCCAGATCAGAGAGCTGAATACAAGAAGAGTGTGAATCAACCTAGAGCCCACAACTTGCCAACAAGAACAGGTATTGCGATCTCAACACGAAAAGAACACCAAAAATACCCGTCCGCTGGACCGGGGCGGTTCAGGCAGGTGCACCTTGGGGTGCCCCCCTATTTTTGCGCAACGTGGTTGCGCAAGCAGACTCGTCAGCTCTGTCCAGAATGCGGAACCAGAGTGGCGCGATAACGGTCGATGGGCGGAGCTTCCCGATCCATTGCGCGTTAGTCAGCCTCTGTCCGGGAATCGGGCCTACCACCTTCGGCCGCCATGCGAACAACGTCGTCGTTGTTCATGGACTCGATGAACATTTTTCGGGCGGCGCTGAACCTGTCGGTGGCGAAGACGATCAACCGAACTCTGCCTCCCGACCACGCCAACACGTCGCAGCTTCGCGGCATCCCTGCCGTGAACTCATCGCCGCCTAGCAATGTCGGTGGACATCAATGCACAAAGATCCACAGGACGCCTGTCACCGGCGCTCCGAGCACCAATAGGAAGGCGGCGCGTCGAAAGACCGAGTTGTGGGTCGCGATGGTGTTCTCGCCAGGCCGCACCAGGCGCGAGTACGCGCCGGCAAGGTATCGCTCGATGGGTGGCGCCTGCTGGGAAAGCTTGGCAGCGTCGATCGTTCCAAGATCGGCCCGGATGAACATGAGCGCCGCGGCACCAAGGGCGCTCAGAAGATCGAGCGAGAGGCCCAGAGCTCCTATCGCCGCAAGGCCAAGCGTCCCACGATCAATGAGGTCGCCAACCCGAACTCCAGTGATCACGAACACAGTGACGGCTGTCGTGAACAGAAACTGTGCTCGAGTCCGAAGAGCCTCAATAAGTGCGAGCTGTCGATCTTGCTGTCGACGGCCCTCCTCGATGAGCAACCGCCAGTCTGGTGCCGACCAGCTGGAGACGTCGCCAGGCTCGTTTGGGTGAGCATCGAAATACCTGGGCTGCCTGTCGGGCACGAACAGGCCCGCGATGTACGAGAAGTAGTACTGGCTCTCTTGTCGAAGGGAGTTGAGCCACGTTCTCATTCCTGGGCCCGATCGGGCGTGAGCCATGCGGCGATGGCTTCCGTTGCATCCGCGGGCCTGCGCGGTAGGAAGAGCCACTGTCCACCAGGGTTGAGGTCCAGAAACACGACCCGCTGGTCCGTCACGATCCAGTCTTGGCTAGAGAAGCCGACGCCGAGGTGTCGCGCCAACCGGATGGCCATCTGTGCCACAGGGTTCCACGCTCTCGAGTATTCAAAAGAAGCATGCGCTCCTTCGGTAAATCGCCAATCGAGGGCGGTGGTCTCTCGCGATTCGTACACCCAGCTCATGTCTCGCACCGTGACGACGCGCAAGTGGCTCTCGGCGTCGAGCCGCTCCTGCACAATGAACGGGGCGCCGTCCAGCGCATCGAGTCGATCGTCATCGGCCTCGAGGCCGGTCGTAAGGACGACACGCTGACCGCCGTCCTCGGCGCGATACGAACCAGGCCCCAACGGCTTTGCCACGAGCCGGTCGCCAAACGCAGACGGAATCTCGGATCTGTTCGAAGTGACGATCGTGCGCGGCACGGGTATGTCAAGCGCCACGCACGCCTGCCATTGAATCACCTTGTTGTCCGCTGCAAGCAACTGCTCGAGAGGCGATAGCCATTCAACTGGCAAGACGCGAATTAGGCCCGTCAAAAGGGTTATGAGTGACGAACGGACAGCTCCATCGTGACTCTCAAGTGTGACGGATCGACGCCAGCCGGGCGCAGCGAGACGCCGGATCCAGCCTCGACCCTGGCCATTGGCGAAATCCAGGTGGTCCGTGCCCAGGTCAAGGGAACGCTCGTCGAGGCGATAGTCCTCATTTTCGAGTACCGAGGTCGAAAAGACCACTGGTTCGGACCCGCGGGCGCGGACCGCGGTCGCCACGGCCGCTACGTGTAGGTCGGTCGGCTCGCCAATGATGATCGGGCGCATGGTCGCGCTGTCCGCCCGCGGAGGCGGGGTGACCGTTCCTAGGTATCGAGAGCGGCGCGCGAATCCAGCACGCTCGCAAGCTCGCCGACGATGTCGTTGTCCACGGTCTCGACCGCCTTGGTTTCCAATGTTTCGGTCTGGTCTGCGAACCCGTCGGTCAGGGTCGCCTCAAGGTCCCGGTCGAGCGTCTCCGTCGTCTCAGTAATCGACATCTCCAGGTCGCCGCGCGGGATGCCGGGCGAGAGGATGCCGAGTCGACGGTAGAGAGAGTCAGGTTTCATGAGTGAACCTCGTGCGTTGCGTCCCTCTGATCGGTACACCAACGATACTCCGCGCCGACATCGATTGGGTTGGCAGAATTGCCCTCCCTCATCTCGCGTTGTCAACCGTCCAGTCGCCACGAGAGCAGCTTCTCCTCGATCGCTCCCGGTTGAAGGAACTCTGGGTGTTGAAGCAGAGCGGCCAATGCCCCCCGCAAGAATGTCGTGGCTAGGGCAACCTTGTCATGCTCCACGCCGGTCTCCGACGTGAACACTCGTCGCTCCGGCCCGACGTCCCCATGGACGAGCCGAGAGCGGTAGTCGTAGATCTGCTTCATTGCTCGAAAGGCGTCTGGTGGAGTGAGTGGTATCGTTGGATCCGCGAGCGCGGTCATTGCGGCGACGCGAAGCGCCAACTTGTGAACAATCTCGCCCTGTCGGTCACCAAAAAGCGCTTCTAGCCCAATGCAGAGATCGATCAGCATGTCGTCGTCCCGATCTCTCAACATCGCCGAATTGAGACGTCTCGCGGCGAGTTGGACTGCCTTGTTGGCGACGTTGAGCCGCTGGAATGCGGTTCCGAATCGCGACAGCAACTCGACCGGGATGGCCTCGGTCTCCCGCAGCCATCCGCCATCCTCGAAGGCTGGAGGGTAACGGCGGACGGTGACTCCACTCGACAACGGCGGAAGATCGGCCTTCCAATCGTCCGCCCATCCAAGTGGACGCAGAAGGATCTGCGCGTACCCAGTCGGTACGTCGCTGACAAGCTCCAGCGCTGTGAAAACGGTGTCGATTCTGTCGGTAGGAAAGTACGACAGCCGATTGCAGAACCAAGCATAAGAGCGGTTGACGTGATAGTCGGTAAACACGAAGGCGTGGGTTGCGGCTTCGACCACGACGCGGTGCACGTTCTTGTACCCGATGCTCCGGTCATAACACCGGGCAAGCTGAGTCGGCTCGTCCATCTCCTCCAGAAAGATGGACGGAGCGATCTCGATCCGATCCTCTTCGGTGAACCTTGTGAGGATGATTGGAACGACGATCTCGACGGGTAGCTGCTCCTCGAAGATCGGGGCCTCTCGCTCCAAATACAGCTCTTGGAGAAGGGTCGGCACAGGGTCGGCACCGTTCAGGTGTCGGGCTCGGTCGAGAATTTTCAACGGCAGAAAGGCTGCGCCGATCTCTGCGTAATCATCATCTGCCGAGAGCGCCGAGCCGCCCGGCGTGTCGCCGACGATCCGCGCCCGTAGGTCGGGTTGAGCCAGCACGTAATCGATGACGGCTGCCAGTTCTGGAACGTCTCGGTATGCGATGCGCGTGAACTCACCAGGCCTAAGAGCGAAGGCTTCCCGGTAGTTGATCGGGTTCGACCCGATGTCGCTGATGTTGGGGAACCCATTGTCGAAACGACGGAAGTGGGGAAAGTTGAAATAGGACCCGATATAGCGGTTCTCGTCTTCGAGTGCCTTGACCCGCGTGTTGGCCGCATGAACTGCCGCGAGGGTGAGTTCGCAGAGCTGCGGATCGCGGGGCCGATCGTAGAGAGCCATCACTTCGAAGGGTTGTATGAGCCCGGAAGAACCGCTTCGATCTCGTCCTCCCATTGCCTGAGCGGCGCGTCGACCCAACCGCTGTACGCGGCCCAAGTGAACTCCGCTTTCATGAGCGCCTGCATGGTCATCTGCAGTGCGCGCTCAGTCGACTCGACGCTCGCCTCGAACCGGCGCCCGCGCGGCTGATCCGGACCCCGATCGCTCACGTCGCGAGCCGAGCGGCGCGTCATGAGCGGATTCGGATGACATAGCGCCGATAGGGCGTCGTAGAAACCGACCACTTCTCCGAAGGTCAGCATCTCATAGTGTTCAGCGGCGGCGGTCGGCGACAGCAGGCGTTCATCTTCAACGATCGTGTGCCGAGCCTCCTTGCTGTCCGGTTGAGATTGGTCCACGACCACCGAGTCAAAGAGCCCAGGGATCGTCACCTCTCGGAACTCTCGCCGGAATCGCTTTAACTCGGCACGTGACGCGTTCGACGTTCCGTCGGGGAGAACCTTGGGTGTTCCCTTAATCTGCTCCTCGATTCCCAGAAGCAACTCAAGGTGTTCCCGAGCCGCTCGGTGTCTCCAATCGCATCGAGGGTCGAGCAACCATACGGCTTGGACCGCGAACTCGAATGCTGCGCGAGAAAGCGTGGCTGGCGGGAACAGCGCGGCGCCGGCAAGGCAGGCTGCACCGAAACCGTCGAGATGATCTGCTGCAGCGGAGAGGTACTGGCACACCGTCGACACGTAGTCGCCGTGCGGAAGGTCATCCCAAGGCCCCGCCGGCCCTACGTAGGCCATCAGCCGATCGGTTCCCCGCCGGCTGTTGCGGCCTGCGGCCCACCCGTGCGTCTCGGCGCAGAAGTGGTAGTGCAAGGCCGCCCATCGTCGACTGGCCAAGCCGAGTTCGCGGATGCGAGCTCGATCCTGATCAGCGATGAACGGACTCCGTGGGACCTGCACAGCCCTACAGGATGCCCGGACGCGACCGGCGTGGAGCGCCCCAGTTTCCATGGCCCGCCGCGATCTCCTGAGGGCGGTGTAGCGCACCCTGACGGACTTACGCCCATGAGTGGAGAGTCGGCAGCAGATCGAGGTACAGCGTCACCCGCACTCCCGACGCGCGTTGATGTAATTGGAGCAAGAGGCTGGAAGGAAAGCCAAGAAGGCGCCGGCGATGAGAAGCACGACGTTCCACAGCGAGACGTCAACGCAAGCATCCGGGCCATCTCGGCCGCCGTGCTAGAGACGAGGGCTATCAAGATGCGCCAGGATTATCGGGAGCGCCACGGTCGCTTCCGCAAGGTCGGTCAGGTGGCAGAGCAACTCGTGGCAATAGTCGAGCGCGTCGGGGCCTGACGCAAAGTCGAAACAGGCGCGGCTCTTCGCCTCAGGATTCGAAGGAAGGCGGACGGTCATCCCCCACCGTTCGCCCCAGCGCTCGACCCAGCACGTCGTATTGCCATCGTTCAGTGGATCGTTGTGCATCAAACAATCCCTGTAGGCACCGACCCTGATGCCGTGCTCGCGCCAGCTGGCTTTCAACGTCGACCTGTAGCGCGCAGGTAGCGCGATTTGGGACGACTTCAGGACGCCATCGATCGAACGCGGCCGCGTGCCCATGCCGTAGTGCTTCCAGAGCAGCCGCCGAAGCTGTTCATACCAGCGTCGCGCCGTTCCGAAGAAGGCGTCGATCTCGTAGTACACACGCGGGTCACTCGTGTTGCCTTCGCGTGCGGTGCCAGCTGGATGTAGCGACTCGAATCGCTGCGTGACGTCTCGGTAGTACGTGGCGACTCGCTCTAGGTGGTAGGCACAAGCAAGAAGCACGTATCGGAGGTCTTTCTCCTCGAGATAGTCGGCGGCGACGTGAGCCCTGCCGACCTCGCCAAGTCGAACGATTCGCTCGTTTAACGAACGACGTTCAAGATCTACGAGGGTCATCGAAAACCCCGCGTACACCGGAAGTTCCGACGTTGCGATCAGCCGCAGACCAGCGTCGCCGCCGCTCTCCGTCTCTACTGCGAGTCCGTGCGTGTAGATCTTCATTGGCTTTGAGAAAGTTTACTGGCAGTGTTCCCGGCGACACCTCGATGTTGCGTGGTTGGCAATCAGCCGATCGTTTGAGCGTGACACTCGAGGTGTCCGGCCGTTGTCCACTCCGGTGACTTCTCGGGCCGACTGCTGGGAGCGGCGGACGCCGCTATCCGATGAAGCGCTTTGGAAGTGGGTCAGCGTCTTTGGGCTTTGGCGATGCCTTCGCGATGGTCTAGAAGACCTTCGCCGATTTGATCGGTCGCGTGACGGAGCATCTCTGTGACGACTTTTAGATGCTCGTGCACTTGCTCTGGGGTCATCGCGATATCTGCGTCGCCGTACCGTGCGGCGGCACGAGCTCGGCCTAGGGCTCCGAGTGTCTCGGCATGGGCCTCGGGCACATTCCCCAGATTGGCCCACTGTCGCCAATGCTGTTCCCTGCGGTCGTGTCTTCGAGGAGGCGCATCCTCAATCAGGTGCATCTCGGCTTTGACCGCCAACTCGGCGGCTGCGAAACCATTTTCGATCGCGGGACCCCAGCGACTGCTGTCCCGGGCCTCCTCGGCAGTGGTGAGGTAGAGGTGGCCGAGCTCAACAAGCCGAAGGGCGCGGGCACGGTTTCGACGAAAGTCGAAGGCGATGTTGATCGTGTCAGCGACACGCGCGAAGCAGATCCAACCGCTATTGGGATCTAGCTCTGCGGGATACACCCGTTCGATGGTCTCGATCTGGGCGAGCGTGACCGGATCCCCGGCTTCGATCGGGCCCTTGGCTTTGACGCTCGCGACGATGTGAGCTTCGTCGTTGATACGAACAACGGCCTCACCCGCTGGCGGCAGGACGATGATCGCCGCACGAATCTGGTTGCGGTCCGCTGGCAGACCCTGCCGGGCCAGTTCGGGCTCAACCCAGAGCGAGAAGATCTGATCAAGGAGCGCTTGTGAGAAATCTTCGTCCGGCATGTTGTCCATCATGTTGGTCGGCCGTCGCAAAGAGCGTGCCGGATCGGAGTCGATCGAGATCATCGTCGGTATCACCTATTGTCGGCCCCGTCGGATCCCGCGCGCCCTGTATTTCTCGCGCCTGGTCCTGGAGCTATATGAGGCTGATGAGCCGAATAGTCCTCGAGATCAGCCACTTCCGTACGCAGACCGCGGAGGGCGACGGCGGTTGTTCGCGCTCGCAGTGGTCGTCATTTAAGACGTCGCGAACAGGTGGAGGGTCGAGATCGACGGCGAGAAGAAGTACTCACCGCCAGTCGTGATCACCCAGCGTTGGGTTACCAGATGAGGATCATGGGGCGGAAGGTGGAAGTCCGGGTTGTTGACATCCTGGCTGATGATCGGGTCGCGGCCATCATCAGCTTGAGGGAACCCGGGCGTGTTCGCCCACGACTGCTGAATGAACTCGAACCCGGCCAGGATTGATGCCTGGTAGCACGCAAACAGCAGACCGCGATCCTGATTGTCGGGAGGCGAGCCTGAACCGGGGTAGGCGGGCTCACCCGGGCTGAAATCCGGACCGTACGGGGCACCGCGGCGCAAGATCCGATGCCGGTTGCTTACGGCTTCGGTGGGTGGGTCCTCGCTACGCGGATTGGTCTTACGAATGTGCGCCGCTCGCGGCACCAGATGCCCGTCGGCGTCCTGAGGCTCGTAGTCGAAGTCGTTGATGTGCTCGTCGGAAAGGATCGACGGGTCAGCGATCGAAGGGTCGACAGCCGTCGGGTCAAAGTTGGGATCCTGGGTGCGGGTCCGCTCTAACGGGGCGCCACTCTTCCAGCGTCCCACCAGCTTGGTGCCCAGCTGGTCAGGTGACAGCCCGACCGCGGCGGCTTGCTGGCTTAGGAAATCGTTGAAACCCTGCACGTTCTGGCGAAGGCGTCGGAACACGTAGAAGGACCCGTCTTTGGCCCACTCGGGGAGCCCGGCGGCCGGCGGAGGCGGGTTGTTGGGCCCATAGCCCGGCTGTCCCGGCTGGGGGGCCGGGGCCGGGGTGGTGCCGCTGACGTTGCCATCCTGATCGGGGTAGCCGATGACGAACTCGCCGGTCGCGATCTCGTCGCGGCCCTTGCTCGACTTGGTGAGGCCAGCAATACCGGGTTGGGAGATGCCGTCCTTGAACCCGAAATGTTCATGCCCGCGGTTGGCGCCCGGCCGGGTCGCGCCGTCGAAATGGCCAAGCTCATGGACGTTGCGAGCTTGCAACTTGGCTTGCAGGCCCGCGTAGCAGGCCTCGAGATCGTCCGGGTCGTCAGCGGCGATCAACACCACGGCATGAATGAGTGCTGGATTGTTGAACGGAGCTACCCACGTGGTGGGTGCCGAATCCTCCACATCGCCAATCCGAGCAGCCGCGGCGGCCATGCCCTGGCGGAACTCTTCAGGCATGCGTTCACGGTCTGGGGCACCGAGGATCTCAAGGCCGGGACCCGTCAGGGCGATGTTGGTCCACGTCGCTTCGACGGTGCCAGCATCGGCGCCTCGGTCTTGGACCTTCTTGAACAGGTCGTTGAATTCGAGGACCTCAGACGCTCGGGCGATCGACGAGGCGAGATCGGCGAGCAACCCTTTGCCGCCGACGGCATCGGGGAACTGGACGAAGATGAAACGCTGATGGTCCTTGTTGAACCCGATCAGATTGCCCTGAATGTTGTCCAGCGGATCTGGCTGGCCAGGGTTGGGGGTAATCGGAGTCACTTGCTTGTCCTCCTATTTTCAATGATGTCCCAAGTCCGGGCAGGCATGTCCGGGAGATCGCAGAGGCGCTGCTCAGCAGTCGGGAAGGTCATCGAGATTGTCGGGAGTCCGGCCATCCGGGTCGGTCCGCAAGTACCGGCCGTTGGGGCCGTCGACGACATAGACATCGACTTGCCCCCCACCGGGGGCAGCGACGAAGTAGTGCTGGGTGCCCGCGTCGATCTCGGCGATCGCTATGGCTTTGGTCACCGACCCCCAGGCCCCACAGAGCGAGGTGATGTCCCCGTCAGCGTCTTTGCCGGTGCCAGTTACCTGTCGATCGGCCATTCGGCCCTCCTCTTCGAAAAACGTCCGTTCCCTATCGGGAACAGTAGCAGTTCTTGAAAGAGAACGCAGGTATTCTGACGCCATGCGTGGCCAGCTCTCCCTGTTGGAGCAGCAGCGGCTCAGCCACCCTGACGCCAGCGATGCTGAACACATCATCCGATGGGGCGCGGACGTCATCGAAGCGCTCGATCTGGAGCCCCCGATCGATCCGGCGATGGTGGCGTCCTTTCTCGGCGTCGCCGAGGTCCAACCAGAGCAACTCGACTTTGCCGGCTGCCTGCTGTGCGGTCGTGACCGAATCGTGATCAAGGTGCGCCGTGGCGACCCGCCTGGTCGCCGCCGATTCACGATCTGTCACGAGTGCACCCACACCTTCTTCCCTGGCTATCGACGTCTGCCGCAATACCGATGCAACCCGAGCCGTGACGGCGCGTCCGATCGAGGCTTGGAGCGGCTCTGCGACGTTGGTGCCGGTGAACTGCTTTTGCCGCGCAAATACTTCGTACGCGACCTGAGCGACGTCGGCTTCAACCTTGACGGGATGGAGCAACTAGCCGGGCATTACCAGGCCAGCTTGGAAGCAACCGCGCAACGAATGGTCACGCTCTCACGATCTCCTGCACTACTGATCGTGCTCGAGCCGAGAACGAAGCCTCGTGAGTCGGGTGACCCAGACGCTGTCGCCAAGCTTCGAGTGCGCGCGTCGCGGAGCCAGGGAACGTGGCCGTACATTCCGCGCCACAAGTCGGTCGAAAAGGGAACACTGTTACACCGTGCCTTTGAAGGGGAGATCATTCATGAGAAAACAAGCATTCGTGGGCTCACGCGGGAACCGCTCGTGGATGTCGAAGTACACGCGCGACTATTTCCGTACGATCATGGCCGAACACGGCGGGTCATCGCGTTGATCGAGCAGAGTGCCACATCTCGGAGTCGGACACACCGATGACGGCGAAAAGTCGTGAGCAGCTCGGGGATCGCATCCGGCGCTACCGGATAGATAAGGGAATGAAGCTGACCGAACTTGCCGATGCTGCCAACATCAGCAAGGGCTACTTGTCGAACCTCGAGAACGACCCCGATCACAAACGACCCTCAGCCACAACCCTGTATGCAATAGCGAGTGCACTCGGTGTCGCGATGTCGGATCTACTAGGCGAAAAGCTCATTACCGAACAGTCGTATGAAGTCCCCGACAGTCTGCGTGAGTTGGCCGACGAAGAGGACCTGCCAGAAGCCGATGTCGCGATGCTGGCAACCATCCAGTTCCGAGGTGACAAACCCAGAAGCAAAGAGCGGTGGAGACACATCTACGAATCCATCTGGATGAGCAAGAACCTTGACCAACAGAGGTAACGACGTATCGTCGGAATCGGCATCGGAACCGCTGTGAAAGCCCACATCTGGGAGTTCAACATGCCAGACGAGGAAGCGATTGCCGAGTTCCTGCGTACATCGGTTCCATTCACACAGCCGCTTCCGTCGGTGTGGTGGTACGGCGCGAGTTCGCCGATCTCTTGGCATCCTCTACCAACGCCACAAGAACTCGCTCGGCATTGGCTGGATAACACCGAGATTCGGACCCTCCAGCTTGGAACCTGGCTGCGAACCACCGATGGACAGATCATCGTCGCAGCGGTCGAGTCGGTGCTTGCGCCCGGCTACCAACAGGAATTTGAGCTGTTGGTAGACGCCCTCCAATTGGCAGCCGAGGCGCAGTACCAAGAGGGCATACTCAAAGTGGGCAGTGTCGCGCTCGTCGCCCTATGCGTCGCTGCGCTCGGGCTGATGCTCCTCCGACCGGGCGATGCGTTCAAGACGACGAGTTGAGAGAGCCGGAGCCATGGGACTTGGCGAGCATTCCAGGAACAAAGACGGCCGCTACCGCCAAGAGCGCAGCGACTCCAAAGCCAAGAACCTGGCCAAGGAATACCCAGAGTTCAAAGCAGTCCCACCCGAGAAGACGTACGGCCAGGTGAAAAAGCAACTGGGTACGGCCAGCATGGACGACACGCTGAAGGCGCTACGACGGCAACGGCGCGGGCAGTAGCCGATCTCGCCAGGCAAGATCAAGGACCTGGTGATGGCGACTGGGTGTGGAGGCAATTGCTCCTAGCGGTAGCGGGGCAGAGAACTTCCGATCACGAAGGATCCATAACCGAATCTCGTCGACATGAACGCGGCCACCCTGTCCGTGGTCAGCGAGCTCCGTGACCTGTCAAACCGATCGTGTTCACTAGTGGGCGTGGACACTTCACCCCAGTGGTCGAAGCATGGCCTCACTGTTATCTGCGGGGCCGGGTTGTCCATACCTCCACCATCCAGCGTGCCGAGCTGGTGGGAATTCAATCAAACCCTGCTCGCGGAAATCGTCGCGCGCTTTATTCGTGACTCTGATCCACCGGCAGCCATGGCCGACGGGGTACGCAAACTCTCGCTAGCGGATCTTCCAATCGTCGACATCAGCCAGCATGTACACGACGCGTTCGCAGGCGCCGACTGGTTCCATCTCCTTTCAGTTCTCGATGGCACAACACCGAACGCCTGTCACATTGCGCTTACGACCCTTGCCAGAGCTGGACTCCTACGCGTGGTCGTGTCGACAAATTTCGACCGCCTGGTCGAAAAGGCGTTCGCCTGGAGTGACCAACCGCTCGACGTTGTGGTGCCGGATCGACACTGGCAGCCTCCCGGCCCGGGCGGTGGGCAACCCCAGCCGTGTGTGCTGATGAAGGTGCACGGCTCGGTCGGTGCGGGTGAATCGATGATCGATCTGGCATTCCAGAAGAACCAGGGTTTGCCGATAGCAGCCACAACCTGGATCGAACGCGTGGCTGCCACCAGTGCCGTGCTCGTTATCGGCTACTCAGGCTCGGACCTCGCAGTTAGCGGCGACTACCTCGGGTTGATGGCGGCAGCCACATCCGTACCGTGGCTGCGTTGGCTCAAACGACCGGGGTCAATCCCGCATCCACGGGCCGCGGAGATCGTGGCTGCATGCGGGAGCCGCGGAGCCTTCCTGACCGGCCAACTTCCCGAGGCGCTCGCCGAGCTCGGCATCGAATTGGAGCACCCAGTCGCAGAAAGCTCGGCGCCAGCTCCGCTCGAAACCCGAATTCGGCAATGGCTATCCCAGCCACACATCGATGGTGACGTCTGCGGCGTGCTGCTGGCCCGATTGCTCGAAACCTCAGGCAGGACAGAAAGCGCGGCAGCGCTACGCGGCTATCTGGCGGGGCGACTAAAGGCAACTGTCGGTCGCGGTGTTGACATCGTCGGGCTGGTACGGGCCAGTCTCGTCATCGCCCAACTTGGCAACGACACCATGGACACCGATCGCAAGAGCTCGCTCGAGCTCCTCGAACTGGCCATTCGCATCGACGACACGATTGCCCATGAGATGCCGGCGCCGACCCGGTCGGCAGACGCCAAGCTCGAGCACGCGTTGAACCGCTCAGGCGTACTTCTCAACCTCAGCACCCTTCGGCTCCTCGACAACGATCGGGACTCCGCCGCCACGCTCCGCGACGAAGCAGCGCAGCTCATCGAACGGGTCGAGTTGCCACAGCAGTACCGGCGCCGCTCGTCCCTACGCTTCGTCGACGGACTGTTCGCATACCTGGACGGCGACGCACGCACAGCCTTAGTGCAATGGCGACTGTCGACCTGGGACGCCCTGTCCAGCGGCGACCGTAGACAGGCTGCGAAAATGCTGACCAACCGTGCCATGGTCGCACTACAGATCGGAGAGCCCGACCTCGCAGCAGTGTTTCGAGACATGGCGGCGAAACTGGTTGGTACCGACCCACCGACGTCGGAACCCAACCCGACGGGTGACCAGCCGGCCGGCGAGTCCCTCGACGTGCTGATAGCACGCTGCCGCGCAGAAGCCCCTGACGCGGAAGGCCGCCTCGACGAAGTCCTCACGAGCGTGTTCTTCCACCTCGACGTCGCCCCGGAGCAACGGGGCTGGACGGTCGACGAGCTGGTGCGGATCCACGACATAGCGGAGGTGGCGGCCCTGCCAACCCTGCTGCTGCTCGCAGCCGAACAGGCGCTTGGATATCGACGCCCCGATGCCACTGTCAGAGCCCAGGCGGCAGCAGAGACGTGGCGCCGTGCTGAAGAACCCCTCATGCTCCACGAAGTCCACCGCAGCGCACTCCGCGACCTCGGCGCGACCGTTGCGCAGCTCGGCATCATGTCCCATCAGATTCACGATGAGCGCAGCGCCTACAACGCATTCGTCGCTGGTGCCCGGATCCTGAGTGTCGCAGGCGACGCAAGCGAAACCGAGCGGGCGTTGCTGTACGCCTGCGATGCACTGCTGGCCGCCGATCAGCGTTCCGACGCCGAAGTGCTCCTGGATCGCATCGCGGCCGTCGCGCCACGACAACTGCTGCCAGTCATCGAAGCGCGCCGCGTCAAGGCGGCCACGCGGCGGCTGCTTGCGACCGATAACCCAACCAAGGGAGCGCTGTCCGAACTGCGTTCGCGCATCGAGACGCTCCGCAGGTTCGCTGATGACACGAGCCTTGGCGAAGGCCTCGCATACGCATCGCAGGCCGAGGCCGCTGTTGGCAACAGCGCAGTCGCTCTCAATCAGGCACGAGAGGCGAAACAGTTGCTGTCTCGGACCGCCTCGGAGCTCCAAGAAGCGCTGGATGTGCTCATCGATGATCTTGAAGATGAAAGTAAAAGTGCCAACTGACGAGTCCTGGTCGGGTCGATTGCCGGGGCGACCAACCGCAAGCCGCAGGCGTGCTACGGAGCGTCAGGGCTCATCCATCGCGAGATGAATAGGTGTATAGCATTTTCTAAATCTCATTGGTGCTCTCTCAAATCAATAGAGCCACTACTCCAACAGCAAGCCAACCGAAGCTCAGAACACCTCGTCTTCTTGGCAACCTGATCAACCAAACGGGCCAATCGACCAAGCTGAAAGCCCAGGAACGTCAGACCGGCTCAGATCGCACCGATCGTCACTCGCCGCCTCGACCGTCTCTCGAAAGCTGAGGCCTCGCTGCTGAAGCCGAGCGACTCGTCAGGCTCCAGCCTGCGTGGCAAGTCGTCACCGGAGCGCAGCTAGCGATCGTGATCTACCGCGTGCCCGGCGATGACGCGGCCCAAGAACGAATCGCTCGAGCCGCCGTGCGCATCCAGAAACCGAAGCGGCGGGAACTTCGACCTGAAGCCCCAGAGCAGCGCGCGGGAGGGCCGCTCAGCAGCTGGAACGTCACTCAACTTTGGTCGGTCCACTCGGTCCCTGGGTTGCGGTTCCACCATGGCCGAGATCGTCAACAATCGTGACGAGCCCGATGCACATAAGACTTACCAGTGCCCACGCCACAAAGAGTCCAAAGAAAGACGCTCCGGCAGCTGCGTGTGGATCAAAGATATGCACAACTAGGGCAACTAGCTGCGTCACCGCTGCTGTCAGTACCAGTAGCACGCCCCCCAGCATGAAAATGACGTTCAACTGACCGGGCCGAGTCGTGAACTCTGCACGAACCGCGTGGCCCAGAATATCGGCGACGCGCTGGGTCAACGGCTTGCGACCCCAGCGAGACTTCACTCTTCGCTAAGCCGACCGCGCAAGTCACGCAGAGCAGCCAATAGGGTCGCCGAAAGAGACGCCGTCGAGATCAGTAGGAAGATTGCAATCGTTGGAGAGGCGAAGCCACCCGGTCTCGAGAACGAAACGCCGACATATATGCCAACTCCGGTAGCAAACGTCACCAGGGCGAGCCAAAGCCATTGAGTCGACCGGATCACCGCTGCTGCTCGGGCCCAAACAACCGCGGCTTCATGGCGATCTGGCGTACGGCGAGACGGTCCCCGCGCCTGTGTCTGGGATGACGCCCGCTCAAAAGATAGGCGCGGCGCGCGTTCTGATAGGCGCGGCGGTGCGAAGGTCATGAGCTACTCCTCTGGGCACTTGGCTCAAGTTGTTCCTGAAGGCGATTTTGAAGTCGGGCTACTCGTAAAGCGATAGTCACCTTCTCGCGCCATGCGTCACGATACTCCTGTGCGATGCTCTCGTCAGACAGAAGTAGACCATGGTTAGCGTGGTTTCGGATGTTCACGTAGTCGCGCAGTAGAGACTCCCACCGTTCGTCGCCGAGCAACCCAACAAGGTAGGCGTTCGAGAGTTTTCGCCCGACGTTGATCAGCCCCTGGAGCTGCAATTCTGGTGTGCGCAGATCGGGCATGGGATGCGTTGTGGTTTCGGCCGCAGCGTCAAACACCCGTTGCTTCCAATCTGTTGGGAACTCACTACGCCACTGCCGGAAGAGGACTGCCGACAACTGACCCTCGACCGGGGCAAGTTGGCTCAAGGCGGCGCTCAGCGCCGCGGGATTGTCTGCAATTCGAGCTTTCAGAATCTCCAAGAGCAACTCGCGACTCGGCGAACGAAGCAGGTCGCCAAAGTCGCTGAACACTGCGGAGATCTGGTCCCGGGCCGGTCGTGAGAGAGAAACGATCCTAGGAGTCCAGGCATGACCCAGGTACGTCTCGAGTTGAACCAGGCTGGCGTCCAGGTCCATCCACTCGATGTCGAGCCGCTCCGACTCAGGAGCATCGTGATTTGACACGAGGAGGGTCATCGTTCGGAGCCCGAAGGGATCGATGGCCTCGGCGAGCTTCAGCGCGCCTCGTCCCACCCGATCGAATTCGGGGGTTGTATCGCCGTTTTCGGCATCCTGGGCGCGAAGAGCGACTCCCTTGACTACGTAACTCGCAAAGCCGAAACCTCGGTAGATGGTCACATCCTTTGCCCAGGCGAATGCCGCGTGAACAGCCTCTAGGACCGGTCGCTCTGTGGTGCTGACTGATCGACCGGGAAGAGGGGTAATAGCGACGAAGAACTTGAGGGACCCGATTGGGTAAGAAGACTTCAGACCCAGGACCCCCGCCGATATGAGGGCCTTGACTAGCTCCCGATTCAGAGCATCGCCTGCGCGGATGGAATCCGAGATCAAACGTATCTGGGGAAGATGCGAGTTTGGATCCGGCAATGGTTCCGGCCAGGTCGTCGTAGCATTCCGCGCCTCGCGCTTCGCTACCCGCTGTGGCCACCACAAATAGTTGACCGCTTGCGCTTGAAATTCGTAGGTCTCGTCAACGAGCTGTTCTCGTTCAGCTGCCAAGTTAAGTGCTTCGACTAAGCGAGCTCGCTTACCGGCAGTCGCCCAGATTCGGAGCAGCATGTCGTAGTAGCCAAACACGAAGTAGATGCAGTACGCGGTGACATGGGCTTCCTGAACGAGCTGCTCGATCCGTTCAAAGCTGTCACCACCAAACTGCTGCAAGCGGATGAGGAAGAAGTGGCACGTTTCGCTAAAGAGCCGGGTGTGGACATCCGCATCCCAGACGAGGCGAGGTGCCGCTAGGTCGTGAGATCCAAATGGGTTGGTCGTACGCAGAACCTGCGTGAGATCGGGGTCGTCGAGCTCGCCGCCCGGGATCTCAGCCATAAAGTGCAAGAAGTGTAGCGACAAAATGGGCTCGCTGTTGGTAGTGAGCTCCTGACACGTATTGCCACGCAGGATGCGAAGCGTATTTCTCGCCTCGACGGATAGGTAGACCCGGCTAGGCAAACGGCGCGAAGCCGGTACCGAAGGCCGTTCGGACTCCGCGGGACCCGGGACTCGTTGCGCGATCCACTGCCAGCCGACGCTCAACTGCTCAACTGGGCGAGGAGGCCGTCCACCCCGCGACGACCGGACCGCTCGAGCCATTCGGCGATGAAGCTGCGCGCCACTGATCGCCGGCTTTGGAGAGGAGCCATCTGGGTGGCCGGCTCCGCGAGGGGGAGGCGACGAAACTCGCCGTGCTGCGAGTTCATAGCGCTGCCCGGGACGACGCGTGTCCCAGTGACGTCGACAACGTCTTCGAGGTTGGCTCGTGAGGTCACCCAGGACGCCAGTTGGCCGTCACGAGGCACGTCCGCGTCCGGCATCGTCAGTGCGTATGCGGCGACAGCGACGTCGCAGGCACTCATGCAGGTGATCAGCGCGTCGAAAAGCTCGAGGACCGTCAATCTGGCATGAGCTTGCTCGGGTGATGGGTGCTCAGCGAGAAGGTGCTGCCGCTGTTCGTCGAAGTCCAGGAGGCGGTATCGGATATCGGCGACCAGCTCAATGGCCGGGTGCAGCTGAGCGGGGTCGCCAGGTGTGGTGACCCGGCCGGTTGTCACATCACAGGTGAGCGATACCGGACTCGGGCCTCCACTCTCGTTGGATGGTGCCCGTGCGAGCCGGGTGAAGTCGCCAACGTTGGATCCATGCTGAGTCCAGGTACCCAAGTCGTTGAGGTGGAAGGGACCCCGTTGCTGCTCGAGCCAACTGGTCAACTCAGATTGGGTGAGCAGGTCTGCGAGGGCATTCTCACGCTGCTCACCTCGAATGCTGGAGAGCGTCTCTCCACTGCTGGCGGGTCTTGACCACACCAAAGGGAGCAGCACCGCGCAGCGGATGAGGAAATCAGCGTGACCTGTTGGCCCGCTATCGAGATAGCTGTTGGGCTGGAGCATGCTCAGCGGTGAGGAGGTGATCCGCTGGCCCGGACTGCTCGATGGAGCCTCCGGAACCCCCGACTCTGGCGCGCTCGTTGAGGACCCTTTTTCACCTGCTGGTTCGAGCGTGTACTTCACCGGCGGCAGCGCTGCGCCGGTGAAATCGCCGGCTTCTGTCCAGCGAGTTCCCGAAAAGTCCACCGTGCACCCGGCCGTCACCAGGCGATCCAAGATGTCTTTACGCCGTGGCGCACTCCCATCCATGCGCACTGAGTGACGCCCGGCGAGATCGCTGAAGCCGGGCAGGATTCCGAACTCGACCATGACGACACGGTTCTCGTCCCTGCCGAGAGCCATTCCGGCTTCGAACACGACATTCTGGCGAGCCCGGTCTGACAACTCGTGCTCGTAGGACGGGTCGCCGTCATTCCATAGGCGCGGATCCAGCACAGCCATGTCATCCGCCGTGAATAGGACGACGACGCCGCGGGCCATGTCCATGCCAGCCGTCAGGATCTCGCCGATGTACGGGTTCGTCTTACCGGTCGCCGCCCGAGCCTGTTCCCATTCGACGACGCGAAGGTCTGCTGATTCGAGGAGGTGGGTCATCGCTGTGGCGGCAGCTGTGTTCCGACCCGAAACGAGAAACACCCGCCGTCGCTTGTCTCCTATCGCGTCATCCGGGGCTTGCGACCGAGTCTCCTCCTCGGCTGCCGAGGTGGTACTCCGACGGCCGGGCCATCGCCCTACTGCCTGGAGACCTCGCGGTCCGAGCCGCTCGATACTCAGGAGTGAGATGCGATTCGCTCCATCGCGCTGTGTCTTGCCTTCGAGGTAACGACCCTTGATCAGTGAAGCGACCGCCTCCCGATAGACCTCATCGGAAAGGTCGGGTACCACGGCCCGCGCAGCCCGATTCGGGTCCTCGCCCTTCTCGCGCGCTTCATTGACAGCGTCGAGAATCCGCTGCTCTCGCTGATCCCAGGTCGAGGCGGACATGGGACGAGCATAGGAAGCGCAACACTGTCAGCCGCGGGTCCCAACTCGGTTGAAAGCTGCTCGAGCTACCTGGGGTCTGCACGGTGCTGTTCCATAGACCGGCCGCTTCTCGAACAGCACCACGGGCAGGACACCGTCGCCAAGTGGACCGTTTCGCCCTCGAACTCGCACGCTTTGGGCACGAAAACGGGCCGCTTGGTCGCCCGTGCTTGACATGTTGCTCGATCTGGTACCGAAGCCCGTTCGGGCTTAGGGGGCACGCGGCTAGGTGTTCCAGGCCCGTTGCAGTGGCTCCTCCTCTATCTGGAGTGGCCGTATCTAGCGACTATTTGCTCGACGTGACCCCGGTAGCTGGGCCACCGAAGACCTGGCCGAATGCGGCATCGATTGGGGTGCTCGAGCCAGCAGAAGGGTTCTGCACGTTTGCGCCCAGCATGGCGATGTTCACGAATCGCGTGCTGAGGTACTTACCTGCCGGAAGGGCGGTTGCCTTTCCACTGGCCGGTGGCGCAACCACAACCGGGTTGGTCTTGGTGCCGGTCTCGGTGGTGACAAACGACGCTGAGAAGATCGCGAAAGCGCCTTCGCTTGTCTGGAACGCCACGACGGGTCTTGGGCGAGCCACGCAACGGTTCGTGAACTTGTGGCCTTGGGAGACAGCAGTAGTTTGAGCTGACCCGACCGCCTGCTGGACGAACTCGCTGGCTCCGCCGTCATCGCCTAACACGAACAGGTCGGCGGTACCTCCGGCTGCAGACAGGTGCGTGCACAGCGCCCGGCTCAGCTGAAGAGGTGGCACGGCTGCGTCTTTGACTGTCGCAACTGTGGCGAACCCGTCGCTGTCGAGAATGACGTCAGGCGGGTCTGCACCGTCAGGCCCGTTGGCGTAGAGCACGGTCTTCCAGGGTGCGCCCTTCGAAAGCTGCTGAACCAACGAGACCTGGGTCGAGCCGTTGCCGTTCGCGTCCGTTGCTGCGTCGAACGCAACGAGGTAGGCCGGCCAACTGGTCTGGCGCGGCACGAAGAGCGTCGTGTCGGTTGTCTGGGATACGGGAAAGGGCACGCCCGCCTTCTTGTTGCCGGCATAAAACTGGGTGTCTACGGCCAGGGCGGGGCCTGTCTCTATCGTTGCCAGGAGCTTGGGGTTCAACGTCGCGTTGGCCTTGGTCGTGACCACGCCCATCTGGGTGAGCACCGCGCCGGCCTGGCTGGGGGTGATGACGGGCGGTCGCGGCGCAGGCTCTCCAATGCGCGCTGCAGCCGGTGCGATTCCCGCCACCGCGGTTGCGAGTGCGACCGCGCCGACTGCCGCGGTACCAAGAAGCCGTCCCACGCTCCACCCCTTTGCCGATCTCCGCTGATCGGGGATGCGCGGAGATTCCGCGCATAACAGTACTCTCAGGTGTGACATCCCGCCCGTGCGGGCACGTCTGGCTCAATCGCGGGCCCTCGGAACCGGGCCGCCCGAGGCTCAGAAATGCAGGCCGAGACGCTTGTAGCTGTGCCTGCCCCGCGCCGGCGGGAGAACATCGGCGACACGGTTAGCAGGCGGGGCCAGGACAGAAACATCGTCGAAAGCGAGCGCCCAGGAGAACAGCTCATCGGCGGTGGCTGGGAAGGTGCCGTTCAACTTGGGTCCCAGCATCCGGGTGCCGACACCAAGGGCTGCGGCGAGCTCTTTGCGGGAGGCGCCTGAGTCCCTGAGCCGGTCGTTGATCACGCAGGCAGCCAGGTGCTGCCAGTAGGCGAGGGCAAGTAGGGAGGCCTCGGCCAGGTTCCGGGCGGTTCGCCATTCGGCTTCCGGGTCCTGGCCAAAGTCGGCGGGTCGGCGCATGAGTGTTTTGGGCACGAACCGTGGTGGTGCCACCACCCTTCGTTAACCGCCAGGCCGCCTGGGTCCCGCCATGGGAGCGCGGAGTCTCCGCGCATCCGAGAAAGAGAACAGATCTCGCAGGTGCTCTCTTTCCACAGCAGCATTTCGACTCGGTCGACCTGCTCGAACTTTGGTTGCCAACAAGACGGTGCCCTTGGCGTTGAACGTGTCTTGTGTTGGAAGTGTGGCGATGCCGGTCCCAGTGAGCACGAAAGCGATCTAGCAACCCCCGATGGCGCCGGCGACGCGGTCGAGGCTGTTGCAAGCGGGCCGCGAAGCCGGTTTGGGAGTTCGCGTGACACCGCATATGTTGCGACGCAGGACAGCTACGCAGCTGATCGAAGCTGGTGTTGATATCCGCTACGTCCAGCGTCTGCTCGGCCACGCCAGCCTGAGTACCACCGAGCTGTACACGCATATCTCGGACGGCGCGCTCAAGCGAGTTGTGTCGGACGCGGACATTCTCGGGAGAGCATTTGTGCGCGATAACTAGGAATTATC
>PLJD01000080.1 GCA_003140175.1 Actinomycetota bacterium | reverse complement strand
ACGTTGCCTGACACGGCACTAGTTGGACCCGAGCAGAACGTACCCGCCGCAACGCGCGCTGGAGAAGCCGCTGCGGGTGCCATCGCCCGGTGACACGGCAAGGACGTAGAGCACCCCGGCCAGGGTCACCGCCTGTCGCGCACCGTGGACGACCGGACAATCAAGTGCACTAAATCGACTGTCGGTAGCCGAAGAATTCGTGGTCTTGGTCGTAGCCGCCGTACCCGCCGCCGATGTCCGCGAAGTCTGCGACGAACTTCACGCTCTTGATCCACTTTACCTGCTTGAAGCCGAGTTGTGTCTCGTTGCGCAGCCGCAGCGGAGCGCCATGGCCGAAGGCGAGCGGCGCTCCGTTCATGTCGTAGGCCAGCATCGTGAGGTGATAGCTCATCTGCTCGATCGGGTGTGCGTCGTAGTAGACCCCCGAGTCGGCGCCGTCACCGAGCGAGTAGAAGACGACCCATTTGGCCTCGGGCTTAGGTTTCACCAGATCCATGATGGTCTGCATCGACACACCGCCCCACTTGGCGACCCCCGACCATCCCTGGATGCAGAAGTGCTGGGTTATCTGCTCATGATGCGGGAGTGCGCGCAACTGAGCTAGGGACAGCTCGACAGGATTGTCGACCAGACCGGTGATGCGTAATCGATAGTCGACGAACTTGCCATCGAACAGTGCCTTGTATTCGTCCGAGTCGGGGTATTGCCCGTTGTGCCAGAAGTACGGTGAGATGTCTTTCTCGGTGTACTCACCTGGTGTCGAATCCACGTGCTCGAAGAGGCGCTGCGCGGGGCCGATCAGCGCGAAGCCAACTCGCTGCACGACGCGGGGATGACGCAGCGTGAACGGGGTCGCCGCAACCCAGCCCACGATGACCACCACCATCGACGCCGCGAAGACCGCGAAGCCAATCCAACTGTCGTCGTTGCGGGCCGCATAGACGTGGTTGAGGTTGTTGAGCAGTCCGGTCGTGAACACGAGCGTGACGTGGCTCACGATGAACACGAGAAACCAGGCCAGCACCAGGAAGTGCAGGGACCGTGCCGTCTGGATGCTCAGGAGCTTGCTGATCCGCTTGAAACGGGTCGATAAGGCCGGTGACATGCCGAGCCCGGTGATGAGCGCGAGCGGCGCGGCGACAAAGATCGTAATGAAGTAGGCGAGCAGTTGAAGACTGTTGTACGCCACCCAGCCGTGCTCCGTCGGCCAGTGCAACGACAGGTACTGGATCAGTACCGACAATGCATTGGGAAACACAGCCCAGGTGGTCGGCACCACACGACGCCACTGCGCGGTCGTGAACAGCAGGACGTAGAAGACGAGGCCGTTGAGCAACCAGAGCGAATCCGTCCCGAGATGCCACCAGCGGGCAAGGCCAATCGAGTGGCGGATCCCCGGCAGTCCAACCTGTCTCGGCAGGCTAATGGAGTCTTGCTTCGCCGTCCACAACGGGTCGTCCGGAACCGGCTTCTGGATGCGAAACCAGTCCTTGCCGGGAGTGCTGTGCCTCGTCCAGTACAAACGAGGGTGATCACTGAGGATCTGCAATCCAGACCGAATGATGAAGATCAACAGGAACAGGTTGAAGAAGTGCTGCACGCCAATCCAGATCGGCAGCCCAGGACTCGCTTTGGCACTCGCGGTCTCGATCGTGCCGGGATTGCGGGCGATGAAACGCTCCACCGACGGCATGTTGCGAAGGCCCTTCGCGGCCGCCACGGCGACGATCAAGCCGAGAAATCCGATCGGTAGCAGCCAGAGCAGGTTGAACCACCTGCTGCGACCGATGCGCACGCGGGGAGCGATGCCCTGCACTTGGGGAATCGACCCGGCCCACGTCGTCGGATCGACGACGTCCGCACCCTTTGTCAGCTGCGACCGGAAGCTCCGCACCTCCTCCGGCGAGATCCCCGACGGGGCCGACGCAGGCAGTTCCTCAGCGAACCGGTCGCCACGGTCAGGCATCAGGCAACCTCTCTCCGCAAGTGTCCGTCGCTGGTCACGCCTCGGAGCGGGGCGGGAATGGCGGGGCGAGAAAGGCGAGCAGGGTGAGACCGGTCCGACCTTCATTGGACACGCGCAACTCCTCATCACCACGGTAGAAGGCAAGGGAACCCGCTCCGAACGCAACCGTGCCACGGTCGGTTTCGAGGACCCCTTCACCTTCCACCGCGAAGAGCATGAGATCTGACGAGCCGTGACGGTGTGGAGGCAGGGTCTGGCCCGGGCTGAGCCGGATAACCCGAACGTTGGACTGCGAACCCTCGATGAGTGGCTCCGCGACCAGTCGATTGCTGTCGTACCCAGGTGCTTCGCTCAACCTGATGATGTCCACAACCACAGCATCGCACGACGCGACCCAGCGCCGCACGCCTCGCCCGGCTCGACGCCCACGGGGCAGCACGACCACTCTCCCGACCGACAGCCGAGAACAAGCACCATTCCTGCCGAACTTCAATTCGGTCAACACGTTGGCGCCCACCAGCCCCACCAACAAGCACAAGTTCGCGACCCGCATTCCTCATTGACGCAACGCCTGCCAGCCCCGTTCACGGAGCCTCCCCGTCGGTGGATGTCGCAGCCACACCACGTAGCGATCCGTCACCGCGAAGATCGCGAACACTGTGTCAATCAGATAGCCGGCCAGCGCGGCGTCGAACCATCGCAAGCCGCCACTCCCGGCCACCACGAGCACCAACGCGATCACCACCGCGACCACGCCCCACGCCACCGCCCCGTTCGAGCACCCCGGAATGAGCCTCGGCCGGCCCAGCGCGCGAGGCGACGCCGATCATGGTCGGTGCGCGGCCGCGCCCATGCGGCCGAACAGGGCTTCGGCCTCTTGCGGACTGAGACGGGCGTCGAGCTCCGGCAACAGGATCCCTTCCGCCTTGTCGAAGTGCAGGCGCAAGATCGCGTACAGCCCGAACAGCTGTCTGCGCAGCGCGTTGCACGCTTGGGGACCGGGCGGTCCGGTTCCAGTCTCGGCTGTCATCTCGGCAAGCAGTTCGATCCGCCGCACGATCTCCACGTGGTCCGCAACCATCGTGGCCATCGCCGCCGGCGAACCCATCGCCTCCTCGACCGCCGGGTACAACACCGCCTCCTCAGCTTCCGCGTGCGGCACAAGCTGACCACGCAAGAACGCGACCTTCCCGGCCAGCCGGCTCGGTGTCACCTCAGGATCCCAGCTATCCAGCGACTCGGCGGTCACCGTGAGTGACTCGACCTCGGGCAGCAGCGCCCGATGTTCCGCCCGAAGGGTTCGGTCACCAGCTCGGCCACGAACAGCCCTTCTTCCACGGGCGTCCTCGGCCCTCGCCATCTACGTCAGGTCGACACCGCCACACGCCCGGGAGGGGCAGCACGCCCATGCCGATCAGGTTAGATACGCCTGGGGGCTTCATCCGTGCGACCAACACCCGAGGGCGTCCCAACGCGGAGTACCGGCTCGTGGCTTCCCGGTCTCCCGTGTCAGGCGTCACGTCGTCTCGTTGGTTGCAAACGGCGGTGGTCGCAAACCTCAGCCGGTCCCGCCGGTGGTGCGCTCGGTCACCGTGACCCGCGAGCCGTGACGGTGACCGTCAGGTCGCCTTGCGTCCGGGCGGACGCGGACGAAGTGATCGAGCGCGACGCCTGATGATCCCCTGGAGATGCGTCGCGAGCACCGCTGCCTCGGAGTGGGATAAGTCGCGTGACGCCGTCAACAACGTGACAGGACGGCGGCGGTTGAGATCCATCACATCTGAGACGGCGGCGGCCGCTTCCTTCTTCCGCAATTCGGCGCGGTAGCGCTTGGTGAACTCCGCGAAGCGCTCAGGACGATGCCCGTAGAATTGGCGGAGCTCAGTGCTCGGCGAAAGGTCCTTGCGCCACTGATCGAAGTCGGCGGCATCCTTGCGCAAGCCCCGCGGCCACAGCCGATCAACCAGAATCCGCACGCCGTCGCCGCGCGCCCGCGGATCGTACGCACGCTTGATCCCAACCCTATGGAATGGCTCAGCCATATCTCCGCCTCTCGTACTCGATTCCTAGCGAGCAATCATTCGAGCAGGCTGACCCGGGCAGCCGGTCCCGGTATGCCGCCCGCAGTGTTCGATCACCAACTCGGCAATCACCAGGACCTCCTCGGTGGGCATCCTGGCTGCTCGCGACCTGGAGCGATCGAGACACGAGCTCGGAGGGTCAGAACTGCTCGAGCGTCGCACCACCCGGGATGGCACGGTAATGCGATCGTCAGCCCGTGGACTCACGCCTGAACGAACGCGGATGACGCGCCCTGACCAAAGGCACTTCATGGCTGAGGTTGGTTGATCTGAGCGGAGGCTGGCCGGGGAAGGCTCCTCGCCTGGTGGTGCACGACTCCGTGGCTTGGGACGGGGCTTCCCCGGACGTGAGGCCGGTGGTCGTCGTCAGCGTCGCTTGGGGGTTTCGCCCAGGCCCAGCAGGTGGCGTTCATCGCTGGCCTGCAGCGCGAGACAAGCCAGCAACTCGTCGGCGATCTGCGCGCACGAGCACGGAGACTGGCGCTGGGCTCGGGGTGAGATCTTGGCCAGGAAGGCCATAAGTCGGCGTTGTCCGCGGGCCAGCACGCGCTCTTTGTCTTGGGACAGGCACCGGAGGGCATCATGCTCAGCGTCGAGGTGCGTGTGCAGCGCGTCGAGCAGGCGAAGGTGGGCAGCGTCGCGGTGCTGATCCTGGTCATGGGCCGCGGCCTGAACCTTTCGGGCCAGGGTCAGGAGCTGCTCATGCGTCAGCAGGGGCGTATCCCGCGCGCTCATCGGACGGCTGGGATCACGATCGTCTAGACCCGCGGCTACAGAGTCGGCAGACCGGACTCCCGAGGGTGCCGGAGATGCGGCGCCGTACATGGGGTTCGTTACGCGACCAGTTCGACGACTCGGCGGCGCCGACGGTGGTCGTCGAGTGAGTGCTGCACTTCGCTCAGCGTTCGCCCCAAGGGCACGTGCGCGAGCAGCTCGTTGAGGACTTCGGGGTCGACCTTGTCGGGCGCCACCGTGCGAACCGTGGCCCAGAACTCGAACAGGGGCGGCCCGTTGGCAATGCGATGCACCGTCGCGGCCACGCGCTCACCGTCGAGCACCTCGACGAGACCGTCATCGCCGAAGCAATACACGTGCTCGCCGCTGGTCGCGTACCGAGCCGTGACCGCCCGCCCGTGGCCGTCACGGGACCTCACCCACACGGTGTGGTAGCTCGAGATCTCCTTCGGGACCATCATCATCCCGCCTCTAAATATCTAGTTGCTACTAGATAAACTAGACCTTGGGCAGCGAGGGCGCAATACTCAAGTCATGAATCGACCGTCCCGGCGCCACCCCCAGCAACGACTAGCGGGACCACCGTGGCGGGACCGCCTGAGTCCCACCTCCCTGCAGCGCCAAGCCCGAGCCTTGGGTGACCCCACCCGGCATGCCATCTTCTGCTCGGTCGCTGAGTCGCCCGAGCCTCTCGACGTCGCGACGCTCACCGAGCAGTTCGGGCTCAACCACAACGCCATCCGACAACACCTGGCCAAGCTCCGCGAAGCTGGCTTGCTTCTTGAAGCAAAGGGGGCGCCCGCAGGACCGGGCCGGCCCCGTCTGCTGTATCGCCTCGCACCGGACGCCGCGGGGGCTTGGGGAACGCCAAGTCCCTACGAGCAGCTCGCGCTGCTGCTCCTCGAGGTGCTCCGAAGCGGTCGCCCCGCTCGAGACGTCGGCGCCCAAGCGGGCCGCCGCATCGGCCGCGACCTGCCCGACGCCGCCGACCCTGTAGACCAGCTCGAGGTCACCGCTGCTCACCAAGGTTTCGAACCGCGCCGAAGTGAACGAGGCTCATCGCCCGAGCTGGTCCTCGGGCGCTGCCCCTACGAGGCAGCCGCAACCTCCGATCCCCAGGTCGTCTGCGAATTGCACCGAGGCCTCGCCGAAGGGGTCGCCCAAGCCACCGGCGGGACCCTCGAGGTCACCAACCTGATCGTTCGCAACCCGGCTCGGGGCGGCTGCCGGCTCCAGCTGCACCGAGTGCCCAGCAAGCCTCATCCCAGCCGTCCCGCCTCAGGTCAGAGCTGAGACGTGGCGAGCATCCTGCTCCCAGTTCCTGGCAATGTGGCGTCGTCGACCCGAGTGGGTGCTCCGGTGCCCGGGCCCACGAGGAGCTTGCTGAACGGTCCACCCCCAGCAAGCTTTTGAACTCGCGGGCCGTCTGCCCGGTCGGGGCTTCAGCGCACAGACTCGGTGGCCGCGAACCCGACCCTAAGAGCCCGTCCGTCGACGAAGACGAGGAAGCCGAAGGCCACACCGACTAGCTGCGGTCGTGCTCCATTCCTCCGGCTACGACCTGCCAGTGCTGTCCGTCCCATCGGTTCGCGTGACCTCCATCCGGACCAGTTCGATTGCAGTGTCGAGCCTCGCCCTCACGAGCCGGACTCGCCTCAAACGTGGCGAAGCAGCCCTTGGTGAGACACGACTGGCGTTGCATGAACCCAGCTTACGCCGCAGCACAAATTGGTTTGGCGAGTGATACATCACCGAAGTATCGGTCAGCTGTCGGGCCGATGTCATCGCGTCGGATGTATCAGAGACCCCAGCCACCGAGCTACCCGACGACGTCTTGAACTTTGTGATGGCCAGGCGGTTCAGACACCACCCGCGACCGACTAATAACACCCTTCGGGCAACGGACCGGCCGACCCCTGCCAGTACGGTAGAGCACATGGTGAAACCGAGGCCGAAGAAGGACGGAAGCGCGGGTCGCTCTGGCGATCGAAACTCTGGCGGACCGCCTGGCAAGAAACAGAAGCGCAGGATGCGCAGAAACCGTGGCCGAGGTGGTGGTGGTTCGGATTGAAGCTCAGACTCAGGTAGGCCGCGTCAGTCGAGCCGCTCGATCATCTGGTTGATCGTCCACAGATAGTTCTCGATCGCAGCGGCCATCGTCGGCGTGGTCGGCGGGCGTCCTGAGCTTCCCTGTGGGTCCCGGTAACTCGTCCGTGGCCAACGCTTACGCCGATGATCCGAGCTGACGGGGTCTGAGCGGGCTTGCCAACATCATCCCGTGACCCGTCCGCTTCTATTGTCTTGTGCGCCTCGCGTTGGATCTTCTTGTGCTGCGTAGTCGACGCGACCGCTCCAAAGACGCCGAGATCCTCGTTCTGCGTGTTGGATGTCAAGACTCGATCACGCCCTTGACCAGCGATTTCCTTGCTGGCCCGTGAGGGCCGGATCGTTGCCTCTCGAGGCTGGTGCAGAACCTCATAAGCCGCAGGAGTCTCAGAATTCACAGCGCGAGCTGCGGCACGCTCCTGCGAACTCGAGGTCAGCGGCGTGATCGAGTTTTGACACCCCACACGCGCGCCGCAGGTCGCGGCCTTCGTGCCCTTGGGCCCGCGGGATCACGATCGAGCAGCGCCGCGACCGACACCGCGACCACCAGACGCGAAACGCCGACCGCTCCCCCACGCAGCATCTGACATCTCCACCACGCGCGCCGAAGCGCTCACGAGCGAGCACCGGGCCGGAAGCTCAGGCGTCGGCATCGCCGGCGAGTACGGCGTCGATGCGTTCCGCGTGGTGTGGGTCCGCCGCGGACCGGTGCTCGGGGTCGAGGTGCTGGAGTGCGAGGAGCTCACCGGCGGCCTCTTCCTCGGTGCCTGGGCCGGCCGCGAGCAGCGACGCAGCCTGGAAGGCGAGGAGCCACCGGTCGAGCACACCCCGGAAGTGCAGCGCGCCAAATGGCGGGTCGTCGATCGAGCGCTCGGCGTGAGCTCGGGCTTCCTTGGCCGCCTGGCCGACGATCGCCGCGGTGGGGCTGGTGGCGCGTGCGATCAGCGCGTCCAGCCGGTCGGCGACGACGCCGACCAGCTCCAAGTGGCCCAGGTCGCGCAGCACCTGGGCGACGAGCACGTTGTGGGTGCCCTCCCAGGACTCGTAGACGATGCTGTCGCGATACAGACGCGGCAGGATACTGAAATCCTCGATCGTGCCGTTGCCACCGAGGATCTCGATCCCGTCGCGCACGACCTGGGGCGCGCGGACGCTGACCGCGTACTTCGCTGTGTTGACCAGGAAGCGATGGAACGCGGCTTCCTCGTCGGTCGCGTTGCCTGCGTCGATACGGTCCTCGAGCAAGGTGAGTAGCCACCACAGGTGCAGATTGCCGAGCCATCCGGACTTCATCGATGCGAGCGTGGCGCGCACCGCCGGGTAGACGCCGATCCGGCGACCGAACGCGCGGCGGTGACGAGCGTACGCGGCCGCCTCCAGGTAGGCACGGCGCATCATCCCGGTCGCCCCCACGGCCGTCAACCAGCGGCTCGTGTTGAGCACGATCCCAACCGCGGTGCGGAATCCGTCCTCGAGCGGCCCAATCGGCCAGGCCAGCGCACCGTCGAAGTCGATCTCGCCCGAGGCCAGTCCCCGAGTCCCGAACTTCTCCTTGAGCCGCCGCAGCGCAAAGCCATTGGGTTCGCCCTCGATACGGCGCGGCAAAACGAAACAACCCAGGCCCGCGGTCCCCTCGGGTGCCCCGACCGGCCGGGCGGTCACCAAGAACTGGTCCGCGTCGGCCACCGAGCAGAACCACTTCTCCCCGCTGACCCGCCATGTACCGTCGCCGACCGCGACCGCCTCGCAGGTGTTCGCACCAACGTCGCTGCCACCCTGCACCTCGGTTAGGAACTGCGCCCCGCGCTCGGCCCGCGAGTAGTCGCGCTCCAGCAGCGCCGGTAAGAACCGGTCCCGCACCGCCGTTGCCGCCCGGCGGCGCAGCGCCCGGGCCAACCCGATCGTGCAGGTCGCCGGGCAGGCATGCCCGGCCTCCCCCTCGAGTGAGAGCAAGTACAGCAACGTGGCCTGCTCATACGCCCGGCCCGGCGTCCCCGAGTCCGCGACCAGACCCGAATCCCAGACCACCGCGCCTGCGTCGTGATAGGCGGGATCGAACTCCACACGCTCCACCCGACTCCCGAACCCCTCATAGCGCACCAACTCTGGCAAATGAGCGCGATGCTCGTAGCGCGCCGCAGCCGGCCCCACCTCGGTGGCCACCCGCCGGGCGAACCCCGACATGCGAGTCTCGAACAGCCGCCGCCGCTCGTCGTCCATCTCGGAGCGCTCGACAAGCCGCCGCAGCGGACCGTCGGCCGCAAACGGATCCACGGGGAACTCCGCCCGCCAAGCCTCAAGATCGCGCCGTGCCGAACTGGCATCCACCCCACGATCCTCCCAGACCCCACGGGCGCAGCCAACCCGCGAGAACACCCTGACCCCGGACAGTTTCGGTCAACCCGGGCGGGCTCCGGACCGATCAGCGGCTCTGGGTTGCATCGACGGCTGACTGCACGGCGTTGGTGAGCGATTCGCGCGTCCCTTCGCCCTGGCGGGCCGAGGTGTCGGCGTGCAGAGGTCAGCGCGTATGGGGCCGAACGGGGAGGCGGAGTGATGACTGCGGAGAAGCGCACGGGTATGCCCGTTCAACGCCTGTCGTGAATGCGCGCGTCCGGGCCCGACCTCCGATTCGCCCGTGCGGCATCCTTAGCCCATGCCGACCGGTCATCTGCCCCCGGGGAAGCTACCCGTTCACCTCCTGGCCGAGTTGCTCGGCGAGCTGGAACCGGCGCCGCCGGAGGTCCGCCTGTTGGCCGGCGGTGGGTGAGGATGCCTGCGCGCTGACGGTCGAACGTGGCGCACTCGTCGCCGCTACTGACCCGATCACCTTCACCGGCGTCGACATCGGCCGGCTCGCGGTGGTCGTGAACGCCAATGACGTCGCGGTCATGGGGGTGCGCCCCCGGTGGTTCCTGGCCGCGATCCTGTTGCCGTGCGGCACCACCGAGGACGACGTGCGCACACTCTTCGCCGGCATGCGCGGGGCCCTCGCCGAGCTTGGGATCGCGCTGGTCGGCGGGCACACTGAGGTGACGCCCGTGGTCAGCCAGCCGCTCGTCGTCGGCCAGATGCTCGGCCTGGCCGAGAACGACCGATTCGTGGCCACGGGCGGTGCCCGGCCCGGCGACATCGTCGTACAAGTGGGACTGGCACCGATCGAGGGCGCAGCCGTGCTGGCCGTGATCCGCTGGGTGATTAAGCGCGGTCCCGGTGTGGTGCTTCGCCCCGCACGCGCCGCTGCGGGGACGGGACTCCGAGCGCGGGTCGACCTGCTCGCGGCAGCCGCATTTGCCGCGTCGGCCGCCGTCGGAGGAACGGTCGGGACCCTCTTTGGTCCGGGGAAGGCAGCGAACCAGTTCTACTGACGGGCCGGTCCTTGAGTCGCCACGGCGGACGGATCGGCTGGCAAGCCCGCGCTCGTGCCAGATCCGTGCCAGTAGCAGCGGTCAATGGCGGTCACTCGGGGTACCTCATGAGGTTCGTCTCGTACCACTGACCTGGGTGTGGGGTGTCAAAACTCGAT
>PLJD01000088.1 GCA_003140175.1 Actinomycetota bacterium | reverse complement strand
CTCCGAACGCACTGCAAGGGCGGATGGAGCGGTACGCATCAGTTGCGCGCCGCGAGCTGATGCTTGGTCTGGCCGCCTTACACCGGTGTCCAGGTGATCAATCGTCGAACCATTCCTCGGCAGCCCGGGCCGTCGCTCTGCCAGACATCGTCGTACGAACCGGTTCGCGTGGATCCAATCGAGTCAGTGCGACCCGTCCTCGAAGCCCGGCGGAGGGCCCTGTTGGGGTCCAAGCGCCGGTTCGAATGCGGCGACGTAGTGGTCGAACAGCGGTTTCCACGCGTTGTCCCCTGGCGCGTGCCCTGCGAGGCGCTCGAGGCAGACTTCCCAACCGGCGGCGTTGCGCGCTGCGATTCCGGCGGCGAGTTCGTCGGTCAGGACCAGGATGGTACCGCCAGAGGAGTTGGGTGTGAGTTCGAAACGCAGCGTGTCGTCACCCCACGTGTAGACAAGCAGGCGTGGTGCGTCGAGCTCGAGCACCGTGCCGGTGAACCCGGGCGCATCATGCTCACGGAAGGGGAACGTGAGCGCGGCGCCCACCTTCCATTCCTCCGTGACGATGTCGGAGGGAAACCAAGATCTCAGTTCCTCGGGATCGGTGAGGGCTCGCCAAACCACTTCCGGTGGTTGTGCCAGCTGACGTTCGAACCGGACCGCGGGTCTCGGGCCGCTGGTCTGCACCGTGGCATGCGTCATCGTGGCTTCCTTTTGTCTAGGTGGCGTTCGAGCCGGTCCAGGCTCTCGTTCCACAGCTTTCGGTAAGGCTCGAGCCAGGCATCGAGCTCGGCGAGCGGCTCGGGGCGGATCCGGTAGAGCCGCCGCTGGGCGTCGGCGGTCACGTCGACGAGGCCCGCGTCTCGCAAGACCCGGAGATGCTTTGACACTGCCGGTTGCGTGAGACGCATGTGGCCGACCAGGTCGCCGACCGACCGTTCACCGCCGCGCAGCAAGTCCAGGATCCGGCGACGGCTCGGCTCAGCAAGCACCTCCATGGCTGTGGCCGACATGGAACAAGTATGCTCAATCGGCTATATACTTGTCAAGGCATGTAAGAACCCCGTACGAGAAGGCGGGGTGCGCCGTGTCTACAGCGCGTCTCCCTTCGCCGAACGAGCTGGAAGCAAGACGTGAAACTCGAGGATCAGGCCACGTCGAGCGCGCACCGGCGATCTCCTGCTGCCGTACCCATCGGGGCCGCGCAACAACCCAACTCAGACCATCCCTCTGCAAGAGCGTTGTCTTCCGTGCGCAGGTGTTGCTCGGCACCCAGTTATTGCTTGTCGGGCGACGAGGAAAGCAGCTCGCGGCGAACGGGCTGGCGAGGACATCGAGGCACTGCTAACGGCCGCATCGGCCTCCCGTGACGAAGGTCTCTCCGATGACGAACGTGCGCGGAGGACGAGAGCGGCTGCTAGCGGATCACCCGGTGAACTCGGGGGCGACGACCAGCGGCGGGGCTGCCGTTGTGCAGGAACCCGAGCCAGTGCCGAACGTGATCGACACCGACCCCGAGGCAGCGGTCGAAGTCGGGAACGTCACGTCGGTCGCGCCGTTGACAACGAAGTCCGAACCCCCGCCTCCGCCGGCGCCGCGGCCGGTGGCGCCATTCGCGCCGCCGCCACCACCACCGAAGAACCCGCCACCGCCGCCGCCGCCGGCGTCCTCCCCAGAAGACCCTCCAGCGCCGCCGGCCTTTCCGGTCGAGGTCGTGCCGGCCCCACCGCCGCTGAACCCCACCCCGCGGGCACCGCCCGCGGTCCCGGTACCGCCGCTGCCGCCGGTACCGCTGTTGCCGGTGCCGGGAATGTTCCCGCCGTTGGTCCCGTTCACGCCGGTGCCGGCAACGGTCGTGAAGGTCGTCGCGGATGTGCCCGCACCACCAACGCCGCCGAGGTTGTCGGAGGCGCCGGCGCCGCCGCCACCCCCGCCGGCGACCACGAGCCGGTTACCTGTGGAGTCGATGATCTCGGAAGCGCCGCCGCCGCCTCCGCCGTTCGTCGCCCCGGACCCTCCCTGGGCCCCGCCGTTGGAGCCACCGCTGCCCGGCGTCGTGCTGGCGTCGCCGCCATTGTCACCGACGTTGATCGTCAACGTCGTGCATGCGACCACAGGAATCGTGGCGCTCACCTTGCCGCCGCCACCACCCGGGGTGGAGCCTGTACTCCCGAGACCGCCAGTGCCGCCGACGATCACGACGGCGGCGGTGCTCACCCCCGCCGGAACCTGCACGGAGAACGTGCCCGGAGCCGTGAAGTCCTGCGCCCCCGCCGGGGACACCCCCACCGCGACCCACGACCCCGCCGCCAAGACCACCCCCGCTAGCAGCACACCTGCCGCACGCAACCCCACCCGGACTCCCCCTCCGCCAGTCTGCGCCACCCCGGCTGAGAACCGACGAAACGTACCAGCCCCCGCCCAAACGTGCCGGATCTCGCCTCACTGTCGAAGCTCAGCCCGGCCCGATGATGCAGAGGACCGGACTACTCGGCGAGGCGGCGCTCCATACGCCCCGTCCGGCGCATCGGTGCGTCGTGAGGCCCGGACCACTGCGCCGAACAGCGCATCTGGCGCGTCACGCACCCAACTCAGACCATCCCCCTGCAAGGCCGGTCGGATCCGTGCGCATGAGTTGTAACTCCACCGCCTTCCGCCCTTCCGCCGCCCGGTGGAAAGCGCTGTCCAGCAACCCGCGTCACTCGTCGTCGTGATGGGGGCGGAGACGGTGCCTGCCATAATGACCGGGTGGATGAAGTACCACTGACGGGGGGCGTGGCGAATGCCGGTCGTGTGACGCGAATTGGTCAGCATGTGCTTCGTCCCTCGAACTCGCACTCTCGCCTGATCCACCGCTTCCTCTCGTCGCTGCGCGACGCGGGCTTCGACGGCGCTCCAATGCCTGTCGGTATCGACGATGACGGCCGTGAGCGACTGGTGTTCATCGAGGGTGACGTGGCGGTTCCCCCGTTCCCGGTGTGGGCGCAACTCGATGCTGCGTTGGCCTCCGTCGCAGCGCTGATGCGACGCTTTCATCAGGCCTCGCGCAGCTTCGATCCCGCTGGATCAACCTGGAGCCCAGAGATGGCTGACCCAGCTGGGGGTTCACTCGTCTGCCACAACGACGTGTGTCTCGAGAACGTGGTCTTTCGCGACGGTGTCGCGGTTGGCCTAGTCGACTTCGATTTCGCCGCCCCGGGTCGACCGGTCTATGACCTCGCCCAATTTGCTCGGATGTGCGTCCCGATCGACGACGACGTCAACGCAGCACGAAACGGATGGGAACCCGCGGGCCGGCCCGCGCGTCTCCGACTCGTCGCTGACGTCTACGGCCTTGATGCTCCCGGCCGTCAGAGCCTCCTCAAGATTCTGGGGGCCTCGATCGCTCGCGGCGGCGAGTTCGTCCGACGCCGAGTCGACGCAGGAGATCCCAACTTCCTCAAGATGTGGAACGACATGGGCGGCAACGAGCGCTTCGACCGCCGACGCCGATGGTGGGAAGAGCACGAGGACGAGTTCGTCAGCGCGGTTACGTGATCCGCTGAGTACCCCACGCCTCGAGAGAGATGTTGCGCCCCCGACAGAGCGCCAGCCTTCCTCCACTCTTACCGAACCTCAAGTTGCCCAGCCCGTCCGATGCCGCGTACCGGCCAGCCGAGACCTCCTCACTGCAAGCGACAAGTCGACCGTTCGCGCCTGACGCACGAGACCGCAATCGTTGTGCTGCTTGGACTCTACGACACACATTCACCCACATGCGACTGGTGCGGTGCAGAGTTTCTTGGGCGATTCTTGGGCGGTTGCCGCGCCAACCAGCGCCCTCTTTATGGGCTCTTGTGGGATCGTTTGTGGGACCGACGACGCGATCGTGTTGTGCGACGCGGGTTCATGCCTTGACACCGTGGCTCTGCTCGCCGACGCGATCGAGTGCGCCGAGGACGGGACCGTTTAGCGGGTCTACCCGGTGAACGCGGGGGTCACGACCAGGGGGGTCGTCGGAGGTGCCGGTGGTTGCACCTCGGCGGCGCCGAAGTCGCAGTTCGGGCTGCCCGAGTCGCACCGGTTGAGCACCATCTGCCAGCTGGTCTTGAAGATCACCCCGCCGCTTTGGTCGGCCACCTGGACTGTCCCGGCATAGTTTCCCGGTTGGACGGCGTCGGAAATCTTGAATGGGACCAGGCCGGTGTTTAAGTCACCGGCCGTGATGGGACAGGGGACGGGGGGGTCGGTGCATGCGGGGGTGCCGACCGGCCACACGAAGGGCCCGGCCCTTACGTTCGGGCCAAAGGCAGGAATGGCCGCCGATCGGCTGGGGGGTGGCGTCCCGCAGACGGGATAGATAAATGAGATCGCGACGTTGTTGGGATCCTTGAAATTGACGACGACCTTCCCACTCGTGATGTCCTCCTGGAGGTTGAAGTCCCACCGGACGAAGTCGGTCTGACCGATTACGGGCGGCCATGTTGTCGCTTCGGCGGCGTTGACCGTTAGATGTTGGATCGTATTGACCGTATAGATAATCGGGACGGTTCCTGGGTCGGGAGTGGGCGAGTAGATCGGGTTGGCTCCCAACGGAGTCGAAGGCAGAATCAGCACCCCAACCGCCGTCGTCAATGCGAACCCGATTGCGGCCAGCCAGCGCACACCAAAACGACCAAGACTCGACATTTCTCCCCTGGGTCACGCCGGAAGCCGTACACCCTACTGGATACGTTCAGAAAATGTCACCGCCCAAACGGCGCGTACACGCGCAAGGCCGGGAAGCGCACCACACCCGCCATGGCTCGAACCTGCGACCTCCGCGTTATATGCGGCCCCACATGCGACTGGCACGGCGCAGAGCTACTTGGGCAATCATTCCGCAGGCCGCGCCACCCACCGGTTCTGGTTCACCTCCGCCTTGACATGGGGTTTCGGGTGGGCGCTGCAGGCCTCGAACCTGCGACCTCCGCCTTGTAAGTCCGAGAAGCCGTGTTCCTCGGTATCCCGTGCGATCCGTTTAGGCTTGCCAGACACGATATCGCGGTAACCGACGGACACCACCGGATGCCCGTTACCGCGACGATTCTGGGAAAATTCTGGGACGTTTCCGCGCTCTACCCGTGCTCCGCTCGTGTTCACCGAAGATGAAACCGGAACGCCTCTTCGCCCCAAAGCGCAGGTCCAGTCCGCGCATACTTGAACCGAACACGGGTCCGAGCGGCTATTCGACCGCGCCTGTTGCGTCCGGCTTGGACTGCCAACCCTCGACTGCGAACAGCCTCCACGCTCCTGGCACACCTTTGAGTTCGCGCTCGCCCAAATCCGCAAACTCGATACCAGAGCCAGCCACGAGGTCGGTCACCGTCCTTGACACGAGTACCTCACTAGGACCAGCGAGGTTTGCGATCCGGGCCGCGATGTGGACAGCAACACCCGCCACGTCGTTCCCTCGAATCTCGACCTCACCGGTGTGAAGCCCCGCCCGGCTCTCAATGCCAAGCCCTCGGACGGCTTTGGCGATGCTTCGGGCGCATTCAACGGCACGCGCTGGCCCGTCAAAGCTTGCTACCACTCCGTCACCCGTCGTATTGACTTGCCGTCCCCGGAACCGAGCGATGTGCCGGCCAACGAGCTCATAGAAGCGATCCAGTGACTCCCGCCAGCGCCGGTCACCCATCGCCGTTGCAAGGCGCGTCGATTCGACGATGTCAATGAACAGGACCGTCGTCAGGGCCCGGTCGAGCAGCGAAGCGGTCCGGCCCCCGGTTAGAAACTCCTCGACTTCATCAAGGATCTCGCCGACGTCACCCGAAAAGAACAAGTGGTCATCGCCAGGCAGTTCCACGAGCCTTGCCGTGCCGATGCGGCTGGCGAGAAAGCGACTGTGCTCTGGACGAACATGACGGTCGCCTCGTCGGCTGATCACCAGCGTCGGAGCCTGGATCGCCGCGAGCACGTCCGTCACGTCGCTTTGCCAGAACGCTCCCGTAATTGCGGTGATGGTGTCTGGGCTCGCAGTTAGGCGCTGGGCTCGCGCCAGCCGGCGATTGGCCTCGTCGTCCCGACAGAGTGTTGGCGCGATGGGTGACGCCATGGGACCCGGTCCGAGGGACCACGTTCCAACGCGGATCACGTCATCGTCAGCGTGCTCACCGCGCCCGCATACCGACCGCCGTCGGCAGCGAGAGGTTGATCGAGGTGAACCTGACGGTGCCGCCGGGACGAGGCAGCGCATACCCTTGCCCCGAGGACATGAGCTGAAGGCTCACCGTGGCGCCTGGGGCCCCGGAGAACACGACCGTCTCGAGTGAGGCGGTCGCCCGGTGGGTTGCGCGGTCGAGTTTCACGTCGATCGGTGTGACCTGGTTGCCGAGCACGATCCCCGTCGCGGTGTCGACGAGCTGAGCGAAGACGCGAGTCGGGCGAACGCCGGAAGGCGCGGTTCCCGAATAGGTGAAGGTGAGGGTCGGAGGCCCGAGTACGAGCGTGTTACTCCCGAACTTCACATCGAGTTCGAGGGCGTTCTCGGCACGGGTCGGCGTGAATCCGCCGGCGACCGTACCGAGGGCGGCGGACGGAGCACCTGGGAGCGCGTGCAGGGGCGCAAACACTGTTCGCGTCGACGGAAGGGTCCCTGCCCCGTGCGCCGTGACGGGTCGGCCGGAGCGCGGCGGGTACACATCCGAGGCAAGCTCCTGCCCGTTCTGGTCGACGGTCGTGAAGCCTGGGCCAAGCTGGGCTGTGGAGTTCTCCTTGACGTACCGGTCGAGCCACGCGATTGACGACGACGTCGGGAGCGTCGGGTCGCCGCCTTTCGTAAGACAGATGCCATGACCACCGCAATACCAGAGCATCGACGTCGGCACGCCGTGCGACTTGAGGATCTTGTAGTTGGTCTCGGCCTCTTGGAGTGTGAACAGTGTGTCGACGGTCCCCTGCATAAGCAACGTCGGAGCCCTGATCTTGTTCACAAGATCGCCAGGGCCCCGCGAAGCGAACCACGCTTGATCGGCGGTGCTCAGTGTCCCCGTTGCGTCTCCGCTGTCGTGAGCGCTCGTGATGTGCTGGTTCAGTTGACGGCCCTTGGCGGCGCCGTACAACTCGTCACTCCACCCCTGCTTCACGGTATCCGCCTTGAACAGGCTCGACCGCAAGGCGTGCCAGGCGAGCGTCGGAACGATCGCGTCGACGCGGCAGTCAATGGCCGCGAGCACCAGCTGAATGCCACCGCCGTAGGATCCTCCCACCATGCCGACGCGGGGGTCCCCAGGCGCATCTAGTTGCACGTTGGGTTGCGCCGCGACCCAGTCGAGCAGAACTTGGGTGTCGCGGCCTTCGACGTTCGGGGCATCGATGGACACCGCGCCGCCCGACTTCCCGAAGCCGCGGGGGTCCCAGGTGAGAACGTTGTAGCCGGCGTTCCAAAGGTCGGCGATGTTGACGTCGCCGAACAGGCCGGTGCCGCGCGTCGTGGTGTCGGTGTCGCCGGCCTGGCCCCACCCTGGGCCTTTCAGGATCGTAGGCAGCCGGGTCGACCCTGTTGCCTCCGGGTTCGGGAACCAGTGGACGCGGATGCGCGTGCCATCGAACGACGTAACGTCATAGTCCGATGGGCGGTCGGCGCTCTTGACCGAGGGTGGGGGCCCCGGGCGAGCTTCCCGGCACGGTGGCCGCCGGTAACCGCCGAGTCTCGCGGCGCGGGACGCGGTCGGCGACGGTTGCGTCCGGTCCGGTGAGCCCAGAACCGAAGCGGCCGCCGAATCCGTGGCCAGCCCTAGGAGCGCCGTGCCTATCAGCACGCCGATCATCGTGACCGCGAGCCACCGGATCGTCGGGACCCCTGCGAGCCTTCTCCTCAAGGCACGGGACGCTAGCAGTCACCTTGGCGTGCATATGTCGGCGCAGCTGGCGGGAGCGGAAAGCACATGTTCGAACAGATTGATGAGCGACCTCAACTCGAGCTCGCTGACCACGCGCTTTCAGAGTGGTGGTCTGCTGCTGGTCCACAGACCGAAGCCAAGTCGTTCCTGAACGGGGAGCCTTCAAGGTGGGCTGAGTCGTCTCCTTCGGGGCCAGGACGACTTGCACGGCTGGGAGCGCGGGAATCCCAACGGCGTCTGGCCGTGCGCCCCAAACCGTGATCGAACGAGCCGTGACAGGCCGTTCCGCATCACCCGGTCCGCCCACTAATCGCTGACGTCGCGTGGCGTGAGCCCCGCCCTTCGGGCAGACCCGGGTGCGGATCTCAGCGCACCTCTAATGTTCCCTGAGGTTCCCGGCCGGCCACGTGCGGTGCAAGAGACGCGACGAGGACGGGGCAGCAGAGGAGGTTGCAGCATGTCGTTCGTCACGAGTCACATGTCCATCTCTCTCGACGGTTTCGTGGCTGGGCCTGGCCAAAGCGAAGAGAGCCCGCTTGGCATTGACGGAATGAAGCTCCACCGCTGGCACCTCAACGATCCCAAGCACCAAGTCGACCAGGCCTTCACCGATCGGCTGCTCGGCCCCCGCGGGGCCTACATCATGGGCCGCAACATGTTCGGCCCGGTTCGCGGCAAGTGGGGCAACTCGGATTGGCGCGGTTGGTGGGGTTCCGAGCCGCCGTACCACGCCCCAGTGTTCGTACTGACTCATTACCCGCACGACCCAATCACGATGGAGGGCGGGACGATCTTCTACTTCGTCGATGGCTTCGACGCGGCCTTGGCCAAGGCGGCGGAAGCGGCCGGCGACCGCGCGATCGACGTCGCGGGCGGGGCGAGCGCAGTCCGCCAGGCGTTGCAGGCCGGCTGCCTCGACGAGCTCGTGCTCGACCTCGTCCCGGTGGTGCTGGGGAGCGGGGAACGGATCTTCGATGACCTGTCGGAGCTAACCGCCGAGCCAGTCGAGGTGGCAACCTCACCGCTGGCCACCCATATCGTCTACAGGATTACTTAGCTAAGTACTGAGCACAGGGCACGTGCCGGTGGCACTTGAATACGCGCCATCCCTGCCGACTGGATCTCAGGCGACGACGAGCCCAATCGCCGGTCCGCTGGGATCAAAGGCGGTTCCGTTTTGCGGCCCGTCAACGAAATGGGCCATCCATCCTCAACTGCCATCGTCTGCGGTACGTGACGCGTCGTATCGCGGCCTCGACTACATGGCCACCTCCGCGGCCGGCTCGCTCGACCGGGGGCTCTCGCCAACGGGTCGAGGGCATCATCGCTGATCACTCGATAGAACGCGAGCACCCGCCCGCCTCGAACGCGCAGGTCAAAATGCTGAGAGCCGCCACTTCTTCAGGTCGAAGTAACTAACCCGCCCCGACGTCCCCCTTGACGAACCGACGTGGTTGACTGAAGGCTTCAGGTCCGCGTCGTAAGCGGGGCATCGGCCCCAACGAGTGGAGGTGCCGGTGGCCGAACCCACGCAGCCCGCAGAGCGAATGGTAGTGACCCACTTCATCGTCTCCGATGACGTCGAGCGCTCCCGGCGCTTCTATACCGAGGTGCTCGGCGGCCGAGTGGTCTTCGGCCCAGTGCCGACGAATGTCGCACTCGCCAACACCTTCATCATCATCAACGGCGGCGGAGGCCCCACCGACGACAAGCCTACGGTCACCCTTGAGACGCCAAGCGACCCCGACCGGGTCAGCAGCTTCCTCAATATCCGGGTCGCAGACATCCACGCCGTGTACGCCGAATGGAGCGCTCGGGGCGCGCAGTTCCTGACGCCGCCGAAGCAGCACCAGTACGAGATCCGTTGCTACATCCGAGATCCCGACGGTTACATCATCGAGGTCGGGCAAACCACCGACCCACAGGGAGACTGGTGGCCCGCCGGATGGCCACCGATCAACCCCGGCGGGCAATCCGACTGAACCCCGTCTTCTCGGTGTCACGAAGACGATCAGCAGCTCCACCAGTACGGAGAACGCCGCTTCTGAAGCTCAGCCAGTGAACCTAGGTGTGGCACTCAGCGGGGTTGGACTCGGGGAGGGCGCGCTCGTGGTGGGCACCTCAAAGGTGATGGTGATGCTGCCGTCCGTGCCCGCCGCGACCGCTGTATTGGAGCTTGTGATGCAAGGCGCGGGGCACAGCCCGGATCCGCCGCCACCACCAGCACCGACGCCGCCGGTGACGCTGCCGGTGCCACCACCGCCACCCCCACCGACGAGTCCCCCGCCGCCTCCACCGCCCGGCTCAGAGCTCCCAAAGCCGCCCCCGCCGCCAGTCAGCGCAGTCCCGTCTCCGCCATTCCCGGGTGCAGGGTTGCCGCCGACGCCATGTGCGCCCCCGTTGTCACCACTCCGACCACCGGTCGCGCACGTGTTGGGAGCACTGTTACACGCGCCGGTAGCGTCGCCGCCGTTGGAACTCAACGCGACCCCACCGCCTCCTGCACCGCCCGCACCACCGCCGAAGCGAGCGGCACCTCCACCCCCGGCATCGACCAGGACGGTGGTCCCTCGACGCACGTCCGATGCGCCCCCGCCCCCACCGGCCCCCAGAATGCTCCCGTTCCCTCCGGAGCCGCCGCCGTTGTACCCGCCGGCGCCCCCATTCGCGAGGTTCGGGGCGCCTCCGGCGCAGCCCACATCGATGCGCAGCGTCTCACCCGATGTCACCGCGATCGTCGCCTTGGCCTCCCCGCCCGTCCCACCTCCGCTGCTCCCACCCGCACCCAGCACGTCCAACGTCGCGCTGGTCACTCCCAGCGGCACTGTCCAGGTCTGCGGAACCGCCGGCCCAGTCGGGCAGTTCAACGCCGTGAAGGTCACTGCCTGTGGGACCGCCCCCACCGACGGAGCCAACGACACCACCACGGCCGGACCGGCCAAGCCAGCAGCACCAAGCACGATCAGCCCCCGAACCCACATCTCGCGGCGCATCACGGCGAGACGCTAGTTCCGGGTCACTCGCCCGCGCGGGATCGGGTCCTACTCGGCGACACTACGTAGTGCCACAGCGCGTGTCGGAGAGGCGACTCAATCAAAGGCCGCGGCCAGGCATCATTACCGCCTCCCTGCAAGGAAGGACGTGAGCGTGCGCACCCTTCGGCGGGTGTCGCGCCTGGAGTCGCCGCCCTGAGACGCGCACGCTCGGAGCATTCGAACCGTGCACGGACTTCTGACGGACTTGTAGTCAGCCCAGCCCTGCCCGGGGTGCGTCACATCCCCCGAGAATGTTGTCTGTGGTGGTGGGCGCTGAGGGGCTCGAACCCCCGTCCTCCGCCTTGTAAGTCCGAAAAGCCGTATTCCTCGATGTCCCGTGCGATCCGTTTGGGCTTCCCAGGCACGATATCGCGGTCACCGTCGGACACCATCGGATACCCGTTACCGCGACGATTCTGGGAAAATTCTGGGACGTTCCGCGCTCCGCCCGTGCTCCGCCCAGGTTTCGCCGAGCGTGAATGCGGAGCGCTTCCTCGCCCCACAGCGCAGGTCGAGTTGGCCTTGGTCGCACCGCGTATTCGACGAGCCCTGCAGCACCGCGACAGCCAAGTGCGCTCCCAGGCGAACCATCACATCCAGGACTCGCGGTTTAGCAGACCGCGCGTCACCCGCCACCCAGGCTGACCAGCGGGTTGGAGGACCGCGAGTCGCGTCCCCCATCAGGGCAAAGAGCCGCCCGCTCCGTTGCTACCGTTCATCCGTGGATCTCGTAGAGGCCCAGCTGGATGCCCGCGTCCTCCAATTCGATGGCCGAGTGCTCGAGCTCTTTGGCGGGCTGTCGGCGACATCCGACTGGCGTCGACACACGGCGTTCATGGCTGCCGTGGTAGTGACCGGACCCGACAAGCGTCGGGCCTGGTCAGTGGCGTTTCAACCTCCGCAGCAGTTGATCACCTCCTTCAGGCTCAGTGAGGCCGAATTTCAAGCCCTTCAGCCAATCCTCGAGGCACTTCAGACTGCCGGCGTCCAAGTCTCCATCAATCCCTAACCACTACTCGCCAGTATCTGGACTGGCCCAGTTCGAGGTCGTCAAGTTTGGGCAGAACCGGTCACCATCACGCACTCAGAGATGCTCATCGAGTCGAGCGCCCTGCAAGAGGGACGTGATCAGTACGCATCTGTTGGCAAGCGCGATGACTGGGCCTCCACAGCGTTGTCCGAGGCTGCGTTACTGCGCGCTCGACGGGCTCG
>PLJD01000026.1 GCA_003140175.1 Actinomycetota bacterium | reverse complement strand
GCACCTGGTCCGGGTGGCAGTCTCTCGGCGGGTACGTGACGTCAGACCCGGCGGCGACGGTGGGACCGTCGGGCGTGTCGGTCTTCGTCGGGGGGAACGGCCACGCCGTGTTCTGGCAGTCCTTCACGTCGGGTCAGTGGTCCGGATACCAGGCGCTGGGGGGAGGGATCACGACCGACCCGGTGGCGACGGCGACCGCCTCGGGGACCTGGGTCTTCGCCGGCGGCAACGACCACGCGCTGTGGTCACAGCAGTTCAACGCCAGCGGCCACGGATTGGGATGGCAGTCCCTCGGCGGCGGAGTCACGTCAAGCCCGACCGCGACTGCGAACGCCTCGGGCCCGTTCGCGCTCGTCCGGGGACCTGACAACGCGCTGTGGGTGCAGCACTTCAACGGCAGCACCTGGTCGGGATGGCAGTCCCTCGGCGGCGGCTTGAGCACGGACCCGGCAGCCGCGCCGGGCTGATCGCACGCGACGCCGACGGGTGAGCCACACAGCGCCACTCGACCCGTCGCGTCCCACGACCTCGTGCGTTCGAGGCGTGGGCCGCCCTCGGGAGTCATCGGCGGCCCGCCCTCGGGCTCACAGGTCGGCGGGACGGCACCGGCGGCTCGATCGTCGATCGGGACGGTGGTGAGGACCGACCGCAGAGAATGTGCCCGGGGAACGCAGCACGGCGCGGTCGTCACGGCCAAATTCCCGGCGTGAGCGCGGTTCGACATCGTCCTAGCGATGCCGACGAGCGGGCGAGGGGCACAGGGCAGGTTTCTGGTTAGCCTCAGCGAGTGCGGCGACGGGTTTGTTGGGCAAGACGGTCGGGCCGCGGCCGCGCGTGCCGATCTGGTCGCCAGATTCCGGGCCCGGCGTGATCCGGGCGCGTGAGGCCGGCATGCCACGACGGCGACTCGCGGGTCCGGGTAACGGCTCGGCCGAATGGTTCGGCGTCGAGACCGGGTCGGCTCCCCGGCAGGCGCCGTGACCGGCGTCATGACGCCCGGGAGTCCGGCCGGATGGCTCACGGGCTGGGTGGACCGGCTTGGCCCGGTGACGAGTCGCCGCTTCTTCTTGGCGACCTTCGCGCTGTTCACCGCGGCCGGGCTGTGCTGGACCGTCGCGACGCCGCTGTTTAATGCCCCCGACGAGCCGCAGCACGTGCTGCGCGCCGTCACGGTCGTGCATGGCGAGATCGCCGAGCCCCAGGTGCGGGGTCGGCCCGGTGGTTACACGGCGGTTCGAGCCCCCGCCACCTTCGTGAGCGGCTCCGCAGCCCGATGTTTCGCGTTTCGGAATGACATCCCGGTCAGCTGTGCGCATTACTCGCACTCGGAACGCGCGGTCCGCACGGCCGCGGAGTACGGCCGGTACCCGCCGGCGTACTACCTGGTGGTCGGAGTGCCGTCGCTGGTCTCGTCGGCGCTGAACACTGTCTACGCCATGCGGCTGGTCGCGGTCCTGCTCGTCGCGGCGCTGTTGGCACTGGGCGCGGCTTCCGTTGCCGAGTTGGGGGAGCAGCGAATCGCGGCGATCGGCTACGCGTTCGCGATCACGCCGATGGCGTTGTTCTTGGGCTCGGTGGTCAACCCGAGCGGCGTGGAGATCGCCGCCGCCATCTCGTTGTGGGCGTCGGGCTCGGTGCTCGCCGTCCAGTCCCGCGACCGGATTGATCCGCGGTTGCTGCGTCGGGCGGGCATCGCCGCCGCGGCGCTTGCGCTGTGCCGGCAGCTGGGCCCGCTGTGGGTGGCGATCATCGCGGTCGTCGTCGCTCTCCTGGCCGGCCGGGCCGGCCTCCGCAACCTCGTACAGAATCGAGCCACTCGGGCGTGGGGTGCGCTCGTCGCGGTGAGCGTGGTCGCCCAGGTCGCCTGGGTCGCGTTGGCCGGGGGCCTCAACCTCACCAACCCGGGCGCGGCAAGTCACGATCCGACGAGTCTCGTGCTCCGCACGTCGTTTGGCGACAGCTTCCGGTTCCTCTCCCAGATGGTCGGGAACTTTGGCTGGCTCGACACGCCCGTCCCGCGCGGCGTACTCGTCGCCTGGGTGTTCGTGCTCGGCTTGCTGCTCGTGCTCGCGCTCGCCTGGAGCTCACGGCTGCGCGCCGCGGTCCTCGGAGGGATTCTCGCGCTGGCCATCGCGATCCCAATCGTGTTGGAGGCTTCGTCAGCCAAGGGCGCTGGGTATCTCTGGCAGGGCCGGTACGGGCTGCCGCTGGCGGCTGGGGTACCGATCGTGGCGGGGATCCTCATCGCACGGGCGACGAATGCGCCGGCGCTCCGGGGCCGGCTGGCCGGGATCCTCGCCGCCGTGTTCGTGTTCGGCCAGTTCGTCGCCTTCGGGCAGAGCCTGCGCCGAAGCACCGTCGGGTACGACGCCACCTTCTTCTTCTTCGTGCACCCGCGGTGGAATCCCCCCGTGCCCGTCATCCTCCTCTTGGTGGCGTACCTCGTCGTCATCGCCGCGCTCGCGATCTGGCTGCTCTGGATGCCGCCGCTCACGGACACCCCGTCGGCGGAAGTCGAGCCGCCGGCCCGCTCGTCAGCGGGTCACGCTGACGTGGCGACCACGACGAACTCGTTGTAGCGGAACAGCCGCCCCATCGGGCGCGGCAACGGGAACGAGTACTGCCGAGTGGGTGAGAGGTTGCACGCCTCAGCCAGCTCGAGCAGCGCGGTGAAGTCGAGGAACTCGACGTGGGTGTCGTCGGACCGATAGCCGCTCTCTTGGGGCGTGATCATGATGATCGTCGCGGGGTGCCGCAGGTACGGCAGGTAGCGCTGCACCAGGTCGACCGCGTCCTCCACTGCGAGGTGCTCCAGGACGTGGGCGAAGAGCAGCGAGTCGAAGGTCTCCGGACGGGCGTACTGGGATCCCTCGAACGCCGCGGGGCTGAAGGCTTCCCAGCCCTTCGAGCGGGCGATGGACACTCCCGCCGCGTTGGGGTCGACGCCGACCCCGTGGCCGGCCAGGTGCTCGAGGTTGCGGCCCGTCCCACAGCCGATGTCAAGCGTGAACCCCGGCTGGAGTCGTCGGAGGTTCCAGCGGTACGGGAGCTGCGCGCCGAGGAGCCGCTTCCACCAGACATCACCGAGCGCGACCAGCCGGTCGGCGTATTGCTGATCGCGCTGGTCGTCCGCCTCGGTGTCTCCCGGTCCGCTCACCGCTGCTCCTCCCGGAGGAATCGGCGCGCGACGGCCCAGTAGCCGGCGAGGAGATCGTCGAGGGGCTGCAACACGGGTGGGATGGGAAAGTTGCGGGCGTCGAGGTGTGTCGACAGCAGCGGCGCGAGCGATCGGTCGCTGACGCGTCGCGTGGCGCGCACCGCGTGGCGTCTGACCCGCAGCCAGGCCCGGTGTCGGAACAGCCAGGCCCAGCCCGCCACCTTCTGGCGCAGCCATCCGCCCCGCCAGGCGGCCATCGTCACGGCAAGCTCGACGGCGACAAACGCGGGCGCGAGCAGCGCGAGGGTGCGGCTCTCCCAGTTCGTGAGGACGAAGATCAGCCGGTTGCGCTCCGCGAGGTAGAGCTTGTTCGGCACGCGTCCGAACTCGTAGCGGTGGATACCGATGGCGTCCGGCACGTACCGCACGCGGAGCCCCATCTGCCAGCAGCGCCAGCTCAGCTCGGCGTCTTCGTGGAACGCGAAGTAATGGTCGTCGAAGCCGCCGAGCCGTTCCCACACGTTGCGGCGGAGCAGGAGCAGCGCGCCCATCGCGCCCGCGACGTCGCGGGCTCGAGCCTCCCGGGCCGCGGGCTCCCCAAAGTGGCCGACCCAGCTAAAGCCCAGGAAGTGGATGCCGTTGCCGGCCGTGTTCAGCAGCTCGGGGTTCTCGGCCAACCGGACGCTCCCGGCGGCGATGCCGATCGTGTCGTCGGCGGCGAGCTCGACGAGACGAGCGATCGTCTCGGCCTCCACGATGAGGTCGCCGTTGACGAGGGCGAGGTACTCGCCACCCCCCGCCGCGGCGCCGAGGTTGCAGCCGCCCGAGAAGCCGAGGTTGTGCCCGTCGCCGACGTGGACGACACCCGGGACGTCGCGGAGCCGCGCGACGGCCCCGTCGGTACACCCGTTGTCGACGAGCACCACCTCGACGTCGACATACTCCGACTCCACGAGCGCGTGCACGCACTTCTCAAGCCAGGGCTCGTCTCCGTAGGCGAGCACCACGGCGCTCACGGTCGGCTGCGAGCGGCCCGGCTCGGCCCTCACTTGCGGGCGAGCCCGAGGATGCTCAGAAAGAGGCTGGCCAGCACGACCTCGAAGCCGAGCACGGTGGCCGTCGCGCCGGGCACTACCAGGCGGATTCCGTCCCGCGCGTTGAGGGCCCCGAAGCCCGCCGACCCCCAGTGCACGAGTGAGTACACCGTGAAGCCCAGCCCGACCAGCAGCAGCAGGCCCCCCACCGCGAGGCCCCGCTCGAGCGTGGCGACGTGGAAGGCCCGGTCGATGGTGAGTGAGGGCGGGAGCACTGATTCGTTCATCGCGAACGCGCGGGCCAGCACGGCGAAGAGCACCGACTGGAACCCAATGAGCACCGCGACCATGCAGTAGATGAGGGCGTTGACGTCAAGGCCGACGCCACCGATCTTGACCGGACCTGCAAGCAGCGCCCCGCCCAGCGCAACGCCGGCGACCATGAGCCCGATTCCCGGATACAAGAACAGCCAGCGCGGGCTGTAGAGCAGCAGGAAGCGAAGGTGGCGCCAGCCGTCGCGCCAGGTGTTCAGGTGGGGGGCACGCGTCCGGCCGTCCCGCGAGAGCGTCGTGGGGACCTCAGTGATCACGAGTTGCGCCAACGTGGCCTTCACGACCATCTCGCTGGCGAACTCCATGCCCGTGGTTCGCAGCTGCAGCGCCTGGACCTTCGACCGCTGGAAGCCGCGCATGCCGCAATGGAAGTCGCGGCTCCGGCTGTGGAAGAACAGGCGGCCGAGGAACGACAAGACGGGGTTCCCGAGGTAGCGATGCAGCCGCGGCATCGCGCCCGGCTCGATGCCCCCCGCGAAGCGGTTGCCCATCACCAGGTCGGAGCCCTGGCGCAGCTCGCGAAGGAACGGTTCGAGATTGGAGAGGTCGTAGCTGTCGTCGGCGTCCGCCATGATCACGAACTCGGAGCGCGCCGCGGCGATGCCGGCCCGCAGAGCCGCCCCGTACCCGCGGATGGGCACGTCGACCACTCGGGCGCCCCGGCTGAGCGCGAGCTGCTGCGATCCGTCCCTGCTCCCGTTGTCGGCCACGACGACCTCGCCGACCACGCCGAGGTCCGCGATCGCCCGCCGCGCCTTGGCGACGCAGATCCCGATCGTCTCGACCTCGTCGAGGCACGGCAGCAAGACGGTGAGCTCCACCCGGGAGCCGCCCGCCTTAGCGGCTGCGGGCGGCGTCTCGACGTCGACCATGGGAACGCGCCGCGCCGTAGCGACCAACGGAGCGGTGGAGGCAAGGCATACCGGGCTGACCTTCGACGCGGGGGACGAGCGCCAGCAAGTGTAGGGGTGGACCCCCGACCCGGACCCGCGGCCGCGGTCAGTGTGGTCGGGCTTCGGTCCGAGCCCGCCCCGGTCGGCGCAGGCGTTGGACGGTCGGTCAGCGCTTGGCGAATCCGGCGAGCTTCTCGATGAGCCGGTTCCTCATGTCGTCATAGTCGGCCCCCAGGGCGGCGAGCGTCGTGGCGGCGAGGTCGCCGGGGTCGCGAAAGAGAGCGACCGGGCGGCCGCGTCGGGCCAATGATCCACCGGGGCGGTCGGGGACGAACCAGTCCTCGGTAGATTGCGATTCCCAGCACTGGCGAGGAGAGCAGGCGATGGCCGACGAGTTCGACCTGGTGATCGTCGGGATGGGCTCGGGTGGCATGGTCGCCGCCGAGTTCGCCGCCACCCTCGACCTGAGGGTTGCCGTCGCGGAGCGGGGCCGGGTCGGCGGGGACTGCCTCTGGACGGGCTGCGTTCCGAGCAAGGCGCTCCTCGCCTCCGGCAAGGTGGCACACCATCTGCGCCACGCCGACGAGTGGGGAATCGGAGCCGTCACACCCCAGATCGACCGCTCGAAGGTCTGGGACCGGATCCGGTCGGTGCAGCACGGCGTCGCGACCACCGACGACAACCCAGACCGCTTCCGCGAGATGGGCATCGACATCGTGGCCGGGTTTGCTCGCGTGACCGGCCGGCACACGGTCGTGGTCAAATCCAACCAGGGCGACCGAGAGCTCCACGCCCGCTTCGTGCTGCTCTCGACCGGGAGCCGCCCGGCGGTGCCGGCCGTCGAGGGGCTCGACGAGGTCGGTTACCTGACGAGCGAGACCCTGTTCGAATTGACGGACCCACCGGCGAGCTTTGTGAACATCGGCGGCGGCCCGATCGCCGTCGAGATGGTGCAGGGCTTCACCCGCCTCGGGATCCCGACCACGCTCCTGCAAAAGGGGCCGCGAATCTTGCCCCGCGACGAGCCCACGCTGGTCGACCTGCTCGTCGAGCACCTCGGAGATGAGGGTGTCGACCTGCACTTCAACGTCGAGACCCAGCGCGTCATCCGGGACGGGGACCGCAAGGTCGTCCACGGGACCGAGAACGGCGAGCCCGGGACCTGGGCGGCCGACGAGATCCTGGTCGCGGTCGGACGCTCACCCAATATCGAGGGTCTCGGTCTCGAAGAACTCGGCGTCGAGATCGGCCCGAAGGGTGTGGTCGTCGACAACCGGGGCCGCACGACGGTCGACACGATCTACGCCTGTGGCGACATCGCGGGGCGCTTCCTGTTCACGCACTCCGCGGCCTACGAGGGTGTCCGCGCGGTGCGGGACATGTTCTTCCCTGGGAAGGGCAAGGTGGTCGCCAGCGTCCCGTGGTGCACCTTCACCGACCCGGAGCTGGCCCACGCCGGGCTCACCGAAGCCGAGGCGCGAGGCCAGTTCAAGGGCGACGTCGAGGTGTGGCACCAGGACCTGGTTCACAACGACCGGGCCCGGGCCGACGGCGCCGCGACGGGCGCGATCCTCGTCGTCACCCACAAGAAGCGCGTCGTCGGCGCTCACATCCTGGCTCCCGCCGCCGGCGAGATGATTCACGAGTTTGCGCTCGCGATCGAGCAGGACGTCAGCCTGAGCGATCTCAGCGACTTCATGCACGTTTACCCGACTCTGTCGACGTCGATCGGCCAGTTGGCCGGAGAGGCGGCGTTTGAGAAGGCAGAGAAGCTGCGCTGGCTCGTGAAACGGAGATGACCCGTGAGTGCTGAGCGGTTGGATGCGTCCAGCTTCGGTTTCGACAGCCGCTGCTTCGTCTGCGACGACGCCAACCCGCGTGGACTTCGAGTGCCCTTCTTTCATGACGCCAACGCCGGGTTGGTGTTCGCCGACTTCGAGCTTCCGGTGGAGTTCTCGGGCGCGCCCACCCTCGTCCACGGCGGTGTGACCCTCGCGCTCATCGACGAGGCCATGAGCTGGGCCACCATCGCGCTGTCCGAGCGCTTCGCATACACCCAGCATCTGGACGTGGACTTCCAGTGGCCAGTGCGGCTCGGCCGGCCGTACCGCGTCGAGGCGCGAATCGCCGCGCTGGACGAGCGGCGCATCATGACGGAAGCGACGGTAATGGACTCGAAGGGTCGTGTGTGTGTCACCGCCTCGGCCAAGATGGCCGTGCTCGACCTCGGACAGGCAAGCGAGGCAATCGGCACGGACGTCACGGGCGCCGATCGCAAGTTCGTCCGCTGAGCGATCGAACTGGCCACACCGGCATACGCCGGGCTCTACCTGGCCGAGGTCGCCTCGGCCACCACTGCGACGCCAGCGGGGAACTCGAGGCTCACGAACTCGCAGGAGGCCGCGCCGGCCGCGAGCACCTCCGCCCAGAGGTCGGCCCCGAACTCGGTCTCGACCCTCAGGTCGGGCTCAACGGCGCCCTCGTACCCGTGGAAGCTGTCGGGGAGACCGAGGCGGGAGCGGGTCAGCCGTCCATGGATGATCGGGGTGGTAAACGCCACGAAGCCGTGGGGCCGCGTGACGCGAAGGCATTCGCACATCGCGCGCCTCGGATCGGGCACGTGTTCGAGCGTGTCCGAGTGCAGCACCACGTCGAAGGACTGATCGTCGTACGGCAGGCGCATCATGTCCACGGCGGGGTACTCAGCGAGGACATGTCCGGAGAACGCCCGTAAGAACTGGGTGAGCTCGCCGGCGCGGTTGACCTCGAGGATCCGGAGGAGGGGATGACGAAGCGAGAGCGCCGAGAAGGGCAGTCCGAGATTCAGCTTCGCCATCACGGCGTGCGCCAGCGCCATCGAGCGCAGGCGAGATCCGCACGTCGCGCAGGTGAGTCCCTGCCCTCGGTTGATGTAGTCCACCTCGGCGGGACCGACGTTCCACGCTTCGATGAGCTCGGGCCACAGCACGCGGATCGTCTCGAAGGTGTCGCCCGAGCAGCACGGGCAGCGAAACGGCGCCGCCGCCACGGGCCTCCGGCGGTTCGCCCGGGCTGCGGTCAGCGCGGAGCGCAGGGCATCGCGAGTGTCGCGGTCTCGGAGATGGGTCAGGGCTCCACGAACTCGGGCGGGCATGGCTCGCCGTTGGCTGCTCATCGTCGTGACCATCATCCGTTCTGACGCTGCCCACCAGCAGTCTCGCAGGTTGGGTCGCCGCCACGCCGCACGCGATCAGCCCGTCAGGGTCGTGATCGACGGGCGGTGGAGGGGGCCCCGGCTCAGCCGGCGAGCTCGGCTGGGAAGTAGACGGCGCCGGCGGTGCCGAGGCCACTGTGGGCAGCGACGGACGGTCCCACCTGGTAGCGCACGACTTCCATCACCTTGGGTGCGCTCGCCAGCCGGCTCGCGAGTCCGCCGGCCACATCGGTCGCGACGGCGTCGCCGACCCCAACGCGTAGGGACTGCCCGGCCGCGCTGGCGAACACCGCGTCGGCCATCGCGTCGATCGCGCCTTCGACGTCGTGGGCGCGACCCAGGACGTCCATCGTCCCGTCCCGCAGTGCCAGGACCGGGATCCCCTCGCCTTGTTCGGCGCCGGGTGCGAGCCGGCCGCCTCGGCGAGCGAGGTCGAGGCCGCCGACGATGAAGACGTTGCCGATGGCGGCGGCGACAGCGTTCGCTGCGGCCGCGGCGGCTGCGAGGTCTTCGCCCCGCTCGAGTGCCGCGCCGGCCGCCCAGACACAGCAGCCGACCGGGAACGAGGCGGTGCCGGTGTCGATGATCTCGACCGGGATAGGACTGGATGTCGCGGCGAGGCGGGCGCTGTTGACCGTCGCGGAGGTGTTCGAGCCGATGTGGATCGAGAGGGCCGCGTCGGCTCCGGTGCCGGCAGCGCGCTCGTATTCGGCCAGGAACTCGCCGGGGGATGGCGCGGCGGTGGAGACCGTGGCCCCCGCGGCGAGCCGCGTATAGAAGTCGTCGGTGCTGAGATCGATACCCTCGGCGTAGGGCTGGCCGTCGACGACGACGGTCAGGGGCACGACGCGCACACCGAACCGGGATCGTAGCTCGGCGGGCACCAGGGCGTTGGAGTCGGTGACGAGCGCGATCACGCCGGGCTGGGCCTCGATTGGTAGAACTTGAAAAGGATCATCGTCGCGCCAATCGTTTGGGATATCGGCAGCGCGACGGTCGGGTTCGGGCCCCAGAGATTGGGCAGCGCGGCGAGCCACCAGGCGAACGACGCGAGCACCCAGACCGTGCTGCTGAGCTGCATGGCACGTTCCGCGTTGCGCAGCGTCAGCGCCCCGACCGCCGCCGTGGCCGCGTCGAGGAGGAAGAAGGCAGGGAACACGGCCAGCACCGCCCCGGCCGAGGTGGCGACGCCCTTGCCGCCTCGGAAGTGGGTCCAGACCGGCCAGATATGCCCGGCGATCGCGGCGGTGGCGCCGGCGTACGCGCCGACCGGTCCGGCGATCACCCAGCCGAGCAGCCCGGCTCCGATGCCTTTGATGACGTCAACGGCGATGACGGCGCCGCCCCAGGCGCGGCCGACGACGTGCGCGGTGTTCACGCCGCCTGGGTTGCCGGTGCCGGCGATGCGGATGTCGACCGAGCCGCGGGTCGCGAGGCGGGTCACGAGCACCGCGGTCGGGAAGGTGCCGAGGAGGTACCCGACCACGAGCGCGGCGACGACCGTCGCGGCGCCGCTCATCGTGGGATGCGTTCAGCCGCCCGAGACGTCCTGGGGTCGCGCCTTGCCTTGCCCGATCCAGGGCATCATGGACCGCAGTCGTTCGCCGACCTCTTCGATCGGATGCTCCGCGGCGCGGCGGCGCAGGGCGTTGAACACCGGCCGGCCGGCTTTGTTCTCGAGGATCCATTCCCGGGCGAAGCTGCCGCCGCGAATCTCGGCGAGGATGCGACGCATCTCGGCGCGGGTCTCGTCGGTGATGATGCGCGGCCCCCGCGTCATGTCGCCGTACTCGGCGGTGTCCGAGATCGAGTAGCGCATGTTCGCGATGCCGCCCTCGTAGATGAGGTCGACGATCAGCTTTACCTCGTGGAGCGTCTCGAAGTACGCCGACTCGGGCTGATAGCCGGCCTCGACCAGGGTCTCGTAGCTCGACGTGATCAGCTCGGTGAGGCCGCCGCAGAGCACGACCTGCTCGCCGAAGAGGTCGGTCTCGGTCTCCTCCTCGAATGTGGTGTCGAGGACGCCGGCGCGGGTGGCGCCGATCGCCTTGGCGTACGCGAGCGCGGTCTGCTTGGCCTTCCCCGTCTCGTCGGCGGACACCGCGACGAGCGACGGGACGCCCCCGCCTTCCTCGAAGGTACGGCGCACGAGGTGGCCTGGTCCCTTCGGCGCGATCATCCAGACGTCGACACCCCGGGGCGGTTTGATCTGGCCGAAGTGGATGTTGAACCCGTGGGCGAAGGCCAGGGAGTCGCGGTCGTTGAGGTTCGGTGCGATGTCTTGCTCGTAGACCGCGGCCTGCTCCGTGTCGGGGAGCAGGACCATGATGACGTCGGCTTCCTTCACCGCCTCGGCGGTGGGCAAGACCCGCAGGCCCGCCTCCTCAGCCTTGGCCCAGGAGCGGGAGCCTTCGCGAAGCCCGACGCGCACGTCGACGCCGGACTCCTGCAGGTTCAGGGCGTGGGCGTGGCCCTGCGAGCCGTATCCGAGGATCGCGACCTTGCGCCCCTCGAGCAGCGCGAGATCAGCATCGGCGTCGTAGAAGATGGCGGCGGGCATCAGTCCTCCGTGCGTTGCAGGGATCTCAGGCTAGCGAACGAGGCGCGAGGCCGGGCCAGCGGGTCGCGCGGGCACGCGTCGGGATGCGCGGCGCGTGGTCACGGCGCGCCCGGCAGGCCACGGAGGCGCAGCAGTGTGCCGGCCCCGTTGAGGTTGGTCGCATCGGTGAGGGCGGGGTTGGCGACCCACACCGAGCCGGCCCCGAGCGCGATCCCTTCCGACAGCGGTGGGAGGTGGAGGGCGTGGTGGGCGCGCCCGGTCTGGGGGTCGAGCGTGGTCAGGTTCCCTTCCGTGTCGAGGGCGTAGATGGCTTGGGGGCCGACAGCGAGCCCGTTCAGCGCGTTCGTGGTGGTGCTGGCCAGGCGGTTCGTTGCCGGGTCGATGTGTTGGACGGTCCCGCACTCGGCCCAGGTGTCGTCGGCGCCGCTGGCGAGCACGCTGCAGGGACCGTTGGTGTCGATCGTGGCGACCAGGGTGTTGGTGGCGGGATCGATGCGCCACAGCAGCGACTGGGTGCCGTCGGCATTCTGCCCGGACACCCAGACCGCGTCGGGGGTGCTCGCGACGCTGAAGCCCAGGGAGCCCAGCGGGATCGTGGCGACGGCCGTGTTGGTCGTGGGGTCGATTCGGGTCAGAACCCCGGCGGAGTCCACGACCCACACCGCGTCGGCGTCGGCGGCGATCGCCGCCGGTGAGCCCAAGAGCGCGATCTTCGCGACGACGGCGCCGGTGGTCGGGTCGATCCGCTCGACCGTGTCGAAGTCGAGGACGGCGCGTGCCCACACGGCCTGGCCGCTCACGGCAATAGGCATCGCCGCGCCGGGGATGTGTCGCACCGCCTCGGTTCGGGAATCGACGCGGGCCAGGGCTCCCACGTCGCCCACCCAGACGGCGCCGGCCCCGACGACCACCCGGTCGGGCGCGTCGCCGACGTGGATGGTCGACACCGTCGGAGTCGAGTTGCTCGTCGCCGCGGCGGGGCTCCCCGCGCTGACGGCCGCGGGGATGGCGAACGCCGCGCACGCGACGAGCAGCGCGCCGAGCCGGGCCGGCGATCCCGAGCGGGAGCCGGGACGGCGCTGCGGTCCGCGGCGACGGTCGAGCACGGACCCCAGTCTGACCCCACGATGACAGTGGTGCATGGGGCGGTGTCGCCCCGCCGCGTCGCAGCGTCTGGTCACGCGCCTCGGTTCTTGACGGCTCGCAGCCGCGCCGCCCGGCGGGCGAGCACGGGGAGGGCGATGCGTCCGGTGCGTTGGAGCTCGACGAGGCCGAACGGCGCGAGGAGGTCCGTCATGGCGTCGAGCTTCGCCGGGGTTCCGGCAGCGAGGATGGTGAGCGCCTCGTAGCCGACGTCCTCGATCTTGGCCTCGAAGATGGAGGCCAGCTCGGTGATCTGCGACCGGGCTTCGGCGGATGCCTTCACGGTGACCAGCATGAGCTCGCGTTCCACGGCCTGGTCGGGGGTGAGCTCGACGATCTTGATGACCGGGATCAGCTTGTTGAGCTGTTTGGTCACCTGCTCGAGTGGTGTCTCGTCGGCGTCGACGACGATCGTCATCCGGCTGAAGCGCTCGTCTTCGGTCGGGCTCACCGCCAACGAGACGATGTTGAAGCCGCGACGAGCGAACAGGCCCGCCACGCGAGTGAGAACGCCGAACTTGTTCTCGACGAGGACACTGAGGATGTGGTGTTTCGCTTGGCTGGCCACGGTTCCCCCCTATCGGCCGCCCGGCCGGTCGTGGGCGGGGTCGAGGATGATGTCGTCGTTCGACGCGCCCGCGGGCACCATCGGGTACACCTTCTCGCGGTAGTCGACGCGGAAGTCCACCACGACGGGTCGGTCGTCGATCTCGTTCGCCTTCTCGATGGTGGGCACGACGTCGTCGGGATGGTCGACGCGGAACCCGACGCAGCCCATTGCCTCGGCCCACTTCACGTAGTCGGGCAGGTCCGGCGAGAGGTACACCTCGCTGTAGCGCTCCTCGTAGAAGAGCTCCTGCCATTGGCGCACCATGCCGAGATACGCGTTATTGAGGATCGCGATCTTGACCGGGATCCGTTCGGCGCTGGCGGTCACGAGCTCCTGGGCGGTCATCTGGAAGCAGCCGTCACCGTCGACCGCCCACACCATCCGCTCGGGCTTGCCGACCTTGGCGCCGATGCAGGCGGGCACGGCGAAGCCCATCGTGCCGAGGCCACCCGAGTTCACCCACGTGTACGGGTAGTTGAATCGCCAGTGCTGGCTGGTCCACATCTGGTGCTGCCCGACGCCCGACACCACGATCGTGTCGTCGGGCGTGTGGTCGCGCAGCATGTCGATGACGTACTGGGGCTTGAGCGGCCCGTCCTCGAGCTGCTCGAACACCAGCGGGTAGCGGGTCTGCCAGTCCCGTAGCTGGGTGTGCCAGTCCGCCAGCGACGGCCATTTCTGTTTCGCCTGGCTGGTCCGCACCGCCTGGTTCAGCTCCTCGATGACGCGTCGGCAGTCACCGACGATCGGCACGTCGGCGCGGCGGACCTTGCCGAGCTCGGCGGGGTCGATGTCGACGTGGATGATCTTGGCGTCGGGCGCGAAGCCGCTGAGCTTGCCGGTCACCCGGTCGTCGAAGCGCGACCCGAGCGCGAGCAGCAAGTCGGATCGCTGCAAGGCGGTCACCGCGGTGTAGTTCCCGTGCATGCCGGGCATGCCCAAGCAGAGCTCGTGGTCGTCGGGGAACGCTCCCCGGGCCATGAGGGTCGTCACGACCGGGAAGCCGGTCAGGTCGACGAGCTCGCGTAGCGCTTCCGCGGCCCGCGCTTTGAGGATGCCGCCGCCGGCGTAGATCACGGGGCGATGCGACTCGCACATCAGACGCGCCGCGTCCTTGATCTGCTTCGGGTGGCCGCGAAGCGTCGGCTTGTAGCCGGGCATGTCCACGCTCTCGGGCCAGTACCACTCCATCGTCTGGTTGGCGATGTCCTTGGGGAGGTCGACGACCACCGGGCCCGGCCGACCAGTGGTCGCCACGTGGAAGGCCTCGCGCACGACCCGGGGGATGTCGCGGGCGTCGGTCACCAGCCAGTTGTGCTTGGTGACCGGCATCGTGATGCCGACGGTGTCGCATTCCTGGAAGGCGTCGGTGCCGANNTGCTCGTGGCGCACGAGGATGTGGCGGATGGAGCTGTCGATGAGCGGGTCGTACACCGGGAGGATGGCCCCGCCGGGGAGGCCGAACATGACCTCGGTGCCTTCCATCTCGAGGCTCTTGATGAGGGCTTGAGCGCCGGTCAGCTGCATTGCTGGTTCCTTCGAAGGGCTCGGGATATGAAACGCCCCTCGCGTAGGCGAGGGGCGAAGGGCGCACGCGCCGCGAGGGCGGGGCGTGCGCTACATAACTACGAGGAGGGTGAAGCGGCTCATGTCCCCTTCAGTCTGCCAGACGGGCGCGGGGTGGAGCAAACGATCATCGGCGCGGCCGGGCGTCATCGTTGGTGTGCCGGGCACCAGTAGGTGGTGCGCCCACCTACGGTCTCCCGGCGCAGCGGAGCACCGTCTCGGGGACAGTGCCCGCCGGGGACGCGCGCCACCATGAGGTCCCCGGTGTGCGAACCGCCCCGCCGACCGAGGACCCCCAACGTGGTCCGCAGCACGCGGCCGAGCCGGCCTTGCTCGGGTGGGTCGAGCGAGATGGCGGGTCGGTTCGGGTCGAGACTCGCTCGCCAGAGGATCTCGTCGACGAGCAGGTTGCCGAGGCCGGCGATGCCGTGTTGGTCCAGGAGCACGGCTTTGATCGGGCCCCGCCGACGGGCGAGCAGGGCGCGCAGGTCGGGGGTGGTCACCGCGAGGGCGTCGATGCCGAGGCGGTCTTCGTCGGGGTCGAGCTCGACGGCGCCGAGGCGGCGGGGGTCGCTCAGGATTAGGGCGCCGCCGTCGGCGAAGTGCACTGTGAAGCGGTGCCAGGTCGTCTCGGCGCGGTTACTGGCGTAGACGAGCGGGTCGCCTGCCGCGGTTCCGTCGACCACGACCCGACCGCTCATGCCGAGGTGCAGGGCGAGCGTGGGGCCCAGCCCGGCGTCGGTGGGTGCGCGCGTTCCGGCGCGTCGACGTCGGTCGGTGTCGAGGAGCAGCAGCTTGCCGCGCCGGCGGGCCGCCACGAATCGGCGCTCGGGGAGTGCGCTGCGCACCGCGGCGGGGGTGAGACCCCGTTTGAGGTACCACGCGTCGGGTGCGTCGACCCCAGCGATGCTGCGTCCGAGGGCATGGTCCTCGACGACGTGTCGCGCCGCTTCGACCTCGAGAATCTCGGGCATGACCGGCGACGCTACCGGCGCGCCGAGTTGGTCCGCCGCGACCGGGTAGGCCGCGCTCAGCGGGTGACGGGGATCTCGAGGACGACTTCGGCGCCCGCGCCGTCGACGGAGCGCAGGGACAGGTGGCCGCCGTGCGCGGCGGCGATCGCGTCGACGATGGCGAGGCCGAGACCGGTGCCGCCGGGGCTGGTGTGCACGAAGCGGCCAGGGGCCTGTTCGAGGACGGCGGGCGGGAAGCCGGGCCCGTCGTCGCGGACCTCGACGCGGGTGTCGCCGTTGACGCTCTGGACCACGACCTCGACCCGGTGGTGGGCGTTGCGCGCCGCGTTCTCGACGATGTTCACGACCGCCCGCTCGAGGGCCATCTCGTCGCCGGTCGCGGTCCCCTCGCCGGAGACGACGATCTCCACGTCGTCGCGGCAGGTTCGAGACACTGCTTCGACCGCCCGCGAGGCGACCTCGCGCAGGTCGACCGGTCGGTCGGCGGGAGGCTCCGACGCGCGGCTGCGGGCCAGGACCAACAGGTTGACGGCCAGTCGCTCGAGGTGCTCGATCTCCTCGAGCGCCGACTGGACCGCCGCGTCGACCGCCAGCCCTTCGCCGCCCTGGAGCGCGGCGAGTTCGAGCTCCCCCCGTGCGATGGCGATGGGGGTGCGCAGCTCATGGCTGGCGTCGTCGAGGAACGCCCGTTCGTGGTCGATCGACTCGTCGATCCGCTCGATGAGCGCGTTGAGCCCTCGGGCGAGCTCGGCGAGCTCCGCCGAGCCGGGGACGGAGAGGCGCCCGCCCCGTCGTCGAACCGAGTAGTCGGCCGCCTCGGCGACCATCGCGCGCACGGGCCGCAGCGCCGCCCCGAGCACGACCCAGCCCGCGGTGATGACGAGGACGGCGAGGATCGCGAGGGTAATTCCCACCGCCCGCTCGAGTTGGCGTTCGGCGGCCTCCAACGGCCCGATCGACGTGCCCACGACGACGACCAGGTGCTGGGAGCCGACCGGCACGCTCTCCGCCAAGAGACGGGCCGGGTCGCCCCGGGGCGGCTCCGGGCGCTCGACGGTGTGACGGGGGGCCAAGGACCGCACGTCCTGGGGCCCGAGGAGCGGGTGGTCGAGGAGGTCGCGGGGCGACGCGGCGAGGATGTTCTGGTGCACGTCGAGGATCTGGGCGAACACCTCACCACTGGGCAGGATCGGCAGGTCCCGGCCGGTGACGGGGCGTGGCGCTCGGCGGACTTCGGTGATGACGTCTTGGAGGCGCGTCTCGAGGTTGGCGTCGAGCTGGGCGTTGACGTCGCTGTGGTAGCGGAGGAGCACGAACCCGGCGACGAGGCCGGACAGCGCGACGGTCAGCACCGCGAAGATGATGACGAGTCGGCCCCGCAGGGTTCGGGGGCCGAGCCTCATGATGCCCGCAGTCGGTAGCCGACACCGCGGATCGTCTCGATCGAGTCTCGGTCGAAGGGCCGGTCGATTTTCTCGCGCAGGTAACGGACATAGACGTCGACCACGTTCGAGGTGCCGTCGAAGGCGAAGTCCCAGACATGCTCGAGGATCTGGGCTCGGGTGAGCACGTCGTCGGGATGGTGCAAGAAGAGCTCGAGGAGCGCGAACTCTTTCGGGGAGAGGGTGATCTCGGCGTTGGCCCGGTGGACGCGGTGGGTGACGGGGTCCAGCTCCAGATCGTCGGCGGCGAGCACCACGGGACGTTCGGTTGCCCCCCGGCGCACCAGCGCGCGCACCCGAGCACAGAGCTCGGCGAACGAGAACGGCTTCGTCAGGTAGTCGTCGGCGCCGGCGTCGAGTCCGGCGATCCGGTCGTCGACGCCGTCTCGGGCGGTGAGGAGCAGGACCGGGGCCCAGTGACCGCCGGCGCGTAGTTGGCGGCAGACTTCGAAGCCGTCGGGGGGTGGGATCATGACGTCTAGGACGATCGCGTCGTACTCGTTCTCGGTGGCATACCAGAGCCCGTCGTCACCGGTCGCGGCGACGTCGACCGCGTATCCCTCCCGCTCAAGACCGCGACGAAGCAACGACGCCATCTTGGTCTCGTCCTCGACGACGAGGACACGCACGCTGTCATCGTAGGGGCCGCTCTCGGGGAAGGGCCCGCGACCGCCTCGACGCCCCGCCTCTGGTCCCCATCACACTGAGACGGGGGCGCGGGTCAGGCGCTGGTGATCGCTCCCCGCTCGGCACCTTGGGCCAGCCGCGCGTATTTGGCGAGCACCCCGCTGGTGTATCGGGGTTCGAGCGGCTTCCAGGTGGCGCGTCGCTCGGTCAGCGTGGCCTCGTCGACGAGCACGTCGATGGTGTGCTGCTCGGCGTCAATGATGATCCGGTCGCCTTCCTCGACGAGGGCGATGGGGCCGCCGTCGACCGCCTCGGGTGACACGTGCCCGACGCAGAAGCCGTGCGTTCCGCCCGAGAACCGGCCGTCGGTGAGGAGGGCGGCGTCGGCGCCTCGCCCGGCACCTTTCATGGCGCCGGTCACGGCCAGCATCTCGCGCATGCCGGGGCCACCCTTGGGGCCTTCGTAGCGGATGACGACGATGTCGCCGGCTTCGATGCGCCCGGCGAGGATCGCCTCCATGGCGAGCTCCTCGCCGTCGAAGACCCGCGCCCGCCCCTCGAAGCGCGGCGTGTCGATCCCTGCCACTTTCACGACCGCACCCTGGGGTGCGAGGGAGCCGCGCAGCACCGCGATTCCGCCTTGGGCATGAATCGGTGCGCTGAGTGGGTGGACCACATCACCGTCAGGGCCGGGCGGGTCGAGCCCGGCGAGGTTCTCGGCGACGGTGCGTCCGGTGACGGTCAGGCAGTCGCCGTGGAGGAGGCCGGCGTCGAGCAGCATCTTCATCACGACCTGGACCCCACCGACCCGGTCGAGATCGGTCATGTGGTAGTCGCCGTGGGGCTTCATGTTCGCGACGTGGGGCACCGTGGCGCCGACGCGGTTGAAGTCGTCGAGCTCGAGCTCCACGCCGGCTTCGAAGGCGATGGCGAGGAGATGCAAGACCAGGTTGGTCGACCCGCCGAGAGCCATGCCGACCGCGATCGCGTTCTCGAACGCTTCCTTGGTCATGATCTGGCGGGGCCGGATCCCCGCTTCCAGGAGGCCGATGACGGCCCGGCCGCTCTCGAAGGCGTAGTCGTCGCGCCGCCGGTCCACCGCCGGCGCCGAGGAGCTGCCGGGGAGTGCCATGCCGAGCGCCTCCGCGGCGGAGGCCATCGTGTTGGCCGTGAACATGCCGGCGCACGAACCCTCGGTGGGGCACGCCCGGCGCTCGATCTCCCCCAGCTCGGTCTCGGTCATCGTCCCGGCCGCGCACGCTCCGACCGCTTCGAAGACGCTGACGATGTCGAGACTCTGGCCCTTGTAATGCCCGGGCAGGATCGACCCGCCATACAGGAACACCGATGGCAGGTTGAGCCGCGCCGCCGCCATGAGCATGCCGGGGAGGCTCTTGTCGCAGCCGGCGAAGGTCACCATGCCGTCGAGCCGTTCGGCGTGCATCATGCACTCGATGGAGTCGGCGATGATCTCGCGGCTGACGAGCGAGGCCCGCATGCCTTCGTGTCCCATCGAGATGCCGTCGCTGATCGCGATGGTGACGAACTCGATCGGGAACCCCCCGGCGTCGCGCACGCCCTCCTTGGCGCGCTTGGCAAGGCGGTCGAGCGACATATTGCAGGGGGTGACTTCGTTCCAGCTCGACGCGACCCCGATCTGGGCTTTGCCCCAGTCGGCGTCGGTCATGCCGATGGCGCGCAGCATGGCGCGCGCCGGCGCGCGCTCCATGCCGTCGGTGACTTCGAAACTGCGAGGTTTGACGGACTCAGCCATGGCCCCAGCGTACAGGGGGCGCGACTCGCGGCCGTAGGCTTGTTTCGATGCGCGTGCTCGTCGGGACGGAGCAGGGCGTCGTCGCCGTCAGCGACGACGGCACCGTACGCGCCGAGCTGGATGGCACGGCGCGTGCCCTCAGCACGGACGGACCGCGGGGATGCTGGGCGGCGCTCGACGGCGATTCGCTCGCGCGGCGCGATCCCGAGGGGCGATGGACGCGGTGGCGTCTCGACGTTGAGGCGCCCATCACCGCGGTGCTGCCCATCGGCGGCGCTGCCCTGGTCGGGACCGCGGCCGGCCGCCTCTGGAGCGTCACCGCCGGCGACGCCGCCCCGTTCACCGGGTTCGACCGGGTCGCGGGGCGCGGCGACTGGCACGCGGTCGGGAGTCGCGCGCCCTACGTGCGGTCGCTGAGTGCCACGGTCGACGACGGCGCCTGGCTCGCCTCGGTGCACGTGGGTGGGATCCCCCGCTCGACGGATGGGGGCGCGTCCTGGGACCCGACGGTGGACGGCGACGTCGACGTGCACCAGGTTCGAGCCCATCCCCTCGAGTCGGCGACGGTGATGGCCGCCGCCGCGGTGGGGCTGCTCGAAAGCCACGACGGCGGCGCGACCTGGTCGAGCCCCTCCACCCACGGCCTGCACGCCACCTACCTGCGGGCGGTCGCGTTCGCGGGCGGCGCGGTGCTCGTCAGCGCGTCGGACGGCCCCCGCGGCCATCGAGCCGCCCTGTACCGCCGACCGCACGGCGCGTCGGCGTTCGAGCGGTGCCAGGTCGGTCTCCCCGAGTGGCTCCCGGGCATCGTCGACACCGGGGCGCTCGACGCTCGGGGCTCCGACGTCGCCGCCGGGACCGGCGAGTCGCTGTTCGCGAGCGAGGACAGCGGCGAATCCTGGCGGATCCTCGCCTCCGGCCTGCCCTCGGTGCGCGGGGTGGCGCTGGTCGAGCCTCGGTGAGAACCAGCCGGGGGGCTCGGGTGATAGTGGGGCGGTGATCGCGCCAGCCGAGAAGGGACGTGGAGCCTGATGCCAACGGGCACACAGCCGACCAGCGTCGACGTCACTGACCTCGGCGCGGTTGTCGACCGCACGTTCGCTCGTAGCGGAGCGCCGACGGCGCCGCGCGTGGCGTGGTTCCTCGACGGGCTCGCGGCTGCGCTCGCCGACGCCGGCTACGAGGCCCGCGCCGTGCCGGGCCCCGACGTGCAGGTCGTCCTCCACGTCGTCGACGTCGAGGCCGCCCGTCCGTACCGGCGGCGGCGGGCTCCGACGTTCGTCGTGGCGGTCGGTGCTCTGCCCCAGCCACCCGACGATCTGCTGCGCGTCGGCTATCCGGTGCTCGTGCGCGGACTGGCCAACCTGGCCGTCCTGGTGAGCGACGAGGGTCCGGCCGCGCACTTCGTGACCCTCGAGCAGGGCACCTTCACCCTCGAGCACGCCGGGGACGACGCAGCGTTCTTCGCCGCGGTCCTCGAGCGGGTCGAGCCGTTGGCGTCCTCGCATCTCGTCATCGCCAACGAGTTCCGGACCGACCTCGAGCCGGCTCTGTGGGGCGGGGATGAGCAGACCCGTCAGATCGAACGGGCGGGGGAGCGGCTCGCCGGCCTCGATCTCCTACCGGCCGCGTTCCCGATTGAGGAGATCCTGTCAGAGCGCGACCTGCGCCACGTCAAGCTGCTCTTCGGGATCGGCGGGCTGAGCTACGGCAACGTCAGCGCCCGTCGCCAACCTTCGACGGATTCCGGCTTCGGCCCCGAGTACTGGATGAGCGCGAGCGGGGTGGACAAGGCGCACCTGCATCAGGTCGGCCGCGAGGTGCTCCTCGTGCGCGGCTACGACCCGGTGGGCGAGACCATGGTCCTCGCCGTGCCCCCGGACCTGGTCCCGAACCGGGTGTCGGTCGACGCCATCGAGCACTGGATGATCTACCGCGAGCACCCCCAGGTCGGGGCGATCCTGCACGTGCACGCCTGGATCGCGGCAACCCCCGCGACCGAGATCAGCTACCCGTGCGGCACGGTCGAGCTGGCCCAGGCTGTCGCCGAACTGGTCCGGCGCGCCCCCGACCCCGGCCGCGCGGTCGTGGGCCAACGCAACCACGGCTTGACGATCACCGGCCCCGACCTCAACGAGATCTTCGAGCGCATCGACGGGCGAATCGTCCGCAACGTCCCGATGGACTAAGCGACCCGGATCAGGTGCTGAGCCGCTGGTCGAGCAGGTCGCCGAGGACCTTCGGGTTTCCCTGCCGGCTGGTGGCGGCGATGGCCTGACCCATCAGGAAGCCGCGCTTCTTCTTGCGCTCCGCGGCGTCGCCGTCCCGGTACTGGGTGACGACGTCGGGATTCTCGGCCAGGACGCGGTCCACGACGCTGGCCAGCTCGCCCTCGTCGCTCAGTTGAGCGAGCCCGCGCTCGGCGATGACCTGCCGGGGACGCTTGGGCTCGCGGAGGCACTCGCCGAGCACATCCTGAGCCTGGCTGCGCGACAACGTCCCGTCGGCCACGAGGTCGACGAGCTCGGCGAGGCCGTCGGGCGCGAGGGCCAGGACCGCCGGGGTGGTCCCCGTCTCGCGCAGGAACGCCTGCACCGCGCCCGTGCACCAGTGGGCAACGTCACGGGGAGTGCCGCCGTGCAGCACCGCGACGGCCGCCTCGGCGTAGTCGGCGAGGCCTTCGACGTTGAGGAGGATCTGCGCGTCGGCGTCGGCCACACCCCACTCCCCGACCATCCGCGCCCGGCGCGCCGCGGGGAGCTCAGGCATCGACGCCCGCACCCGGGCCCGCTGCTCGTCGCTCGGCGCGACAGGGACGAGGTCGGGCTCGGGGAAGAAGCGATAGTCGCTCGAGCCTTCCTTGACCCGCATGCTGTGGGTGGAGCCGTCCGCTTCGTCCCAGTGGCGGGTTTCCTGGACGACCCGCTCCCCGGAGTCGAGCTGGCCGACCTGACGTTCGATCTCGAAGTCGATGGCGCGCCCCACCGAGCGCAGCGAGTTCATGTTCTTGACCTCGACCTTCGTGCCAAAGGCCTCCGACCCGACGGGGCGCACCGAGACGTTGGCGTCGACGCGCAGCGACCCTTCCTCCATCTTGACGTCGGAGACCCCAATCGCCCGCAGAACGGCGCGCAACTCCGCGACGTAGGTGCGGGCCTGCTCGGACGAGCGGAGATCGGGTCGGCTCACGATCTCCATGAGCGGGACACCCGCCCGGTTGTAGTCGACCAGGGAGTGATCGGCCTCGTGGATCCGGCCGCCCCCGCCGACGTGGACGGTCTTGCCGGTGTCTTCTTCGAGGTGTGCCCGTTCAATGCCGACCGGTGTCCCGTCGACGTCGAGGGAGCCGTCGGAGAGGATCGGCTCCTCGTACTGGCTGATCTGAAAGTCCTTCGGCATGTCCGGATAGAAGTAGTTCTTCCGGGCGAAGAGCGACTGGGCGGGCACCCGGAAGCCGAGCGCCTCGGCGAGGCGCAGCGCGGCGTCGACCGCCGCCGCGTTGAGCACCGGCAGCGACCCCGGAAGGCCGAGACACACCGGGCAGACGTTGGTGTTGGGCTCCGCACCGAACTCGTTCACGCAGCCGCAGAAGAGCTTCGTGGCGGTGTTCAGCTCGGTGTGCACCTCGAGCCCGATGACCGCCTGGTAGTCCTGGACTGGCATGTCAGACTCCTCCACCGTGACGACACCGGACCCGAACGCCTTCGCCGTGCGCCGCGCCGAGGTGCGCAACGGCGTGCACCTGTCGTTCGTGCACGAGGGCGTCGGCGGCTTCCCCATTCTGCTCGTCCACGGCTACCCGGAGTCGAAGCGAATCTGGTGGCGCAACATCGGCCCGCTCGCCGCCGCCGGCTTCGAGGTCATCGCCCCGGACCTGCGGGGCTTCGGAGACTCCGACCTGGCGCCGGACGGCTTCTACGACGTCTCGGCCTACTCGATCGACCTCCACACGCTCGTGGCGGACGTGCTGGGCCACCCGAGCTGCGTCGTGGTCGGCGGCGACCTGGGCGGCGTCGTCCTCTACGACCTGGCGCTGCGCTACCCCGGCTTCGCCGAGCGATGCTGCTTCTTCAACACCATCGTGCCGCTTCGCCCCGAGCTCTTCGAGGCCGCCGGGATCCCACCCGAGCCGCCGCGCGAGACGCGCCTGACCGCCGACTACTTCCTCCGCCAGGGCACCGACGCCGACGGGCTCCTCGCCGAGCTCGACACCCCGGCGCGGCGCCGAGCCTGGGTGGCAGCCATGTACGGGCATCGGCTGTGGGCCGCGCCGGGACACTTCACCCCCGACGAGGTCGACTTCTTGACCGAGCCGTTCGCGGACGCAGCTCGCCTGCACGCCTCGTGGGGCGCGTACGAGACGGCGTTCGGACGCCGGCCGCTCGAGACCATGCCGGCGCTCTTCGAGCCCTGCGCCGTCCCGACGCTCGCCCTCTACGGCGGCGACGACCACGTCGTCGACGCCAGCTTCCCGGCCCGCTGCCGGGTGGCGTTCAGCGAGTGCATCGGGCCGTTCGTCGTGCCCTACTGCGGTCATTTCGTGCAGTGGGAGGCCGCGGCGACGCTGAACGCGGCGCTGCGCTGGTTCAACGCGGACCTGCTCGCCCGCTGAGCGGGTCCCGTCGCCGAACCCGACCGGGCCCGGCCGCTCACCCGGCGGCTGCCTCGAGCGCGGCGGCGACGCGGAACATCACGGGTTCGCCGAGCGCGGGGGCCAGGACCTGGACTCCGATGGGCAAGCCGCCCTCGCCGGCACCGAACGGCACGCTCATCGCGGCGTGCCCGGCCAGGCTGCTCGGGATCGTGCAGACGTCCGAGAGGTACATCTCGAGCGGGTTGGCGGTCTTGGCCCCGAGGGGGAACGCCACCGTCGGCGACGTGGGTGCCAGGAGCGCGTCGCAGCGCTCGTAGACCCGAGCGAAGTCGCGGATCACGAGCGTTCGTACCTGTTGCGCTTTGCGGTAGTACGCGTCGTAATAGCCGGCGGACAGCGCGTAGGTCCCGAGCATGATTCGTCGCTTCACCTCGGGGCCGAACCCGGCTTCTCGCGTCTCGGCGTTCATGGCCGCCGCGTGGTCGGCGTCGACCCGCAGCCCGTACCGCACCCCGTCGTAGCGGGCCAGGTTCGAGGAGGCCTCGGCGGGAGCGATGAGGTAGTAGGCCGAGAGCGCGTACTGCGCGCTCGGGATCGAGACCCGCTCGACGGTCGCGCCCGCCGCCTCGAGTGCTGCGCCGGCCTGCGCCACCGCGTCGCGCACCGGGGCTTGCACCCCGTCGACGTCGGTGAGCTCCTCGACCAGCCCGATCCGCAGCCCGGCGACGCCGGCCGCCAGCTGCGGGCTGACCGGCGCGTGGTCGTCGTCGATGCTGGTCGAGTCGAGCGGATCGTGGCCGGCGATGACGTCGAGGAGCAGCGCGGCGTCGGCAACGGTGGTGGCGAAGGGCCCGACCTGATCGAGCGAGCTGGCGAAAGCCACCAGCCCGTAGCGCGACACCCGACCGTAGGTGGGCTTCACACCGACCGTGCCGCACAGCGCGGCCGGCTGGCGGATCGAGCCGCCCGTGTCGGAGCCCAAGGCCAGGGGCGCGAAGGCCGCCGCCACCGCGGCCGCCGACCCGCCACTCGAACCACCCGGGACGCGGGACGGGTCGAGCGGGTTGCGGGTCGGCCCGAACGCCGAGTTCTCGGTGGACGAACCCATGGCGAACTCGTCGCAGTTGGTCTTGCCGACCACGACGCCACCCGCCCCCAGGATCCGCTCGACGGTCGTGGCCGTGTACGGCGGCTCCCACCCGTCGAGGATCCGCGATCCGCACGTCGTGGCGACCCCGCGAGTGCAGAGCGTGTCCTTGATCGCGACCGGCACGCCAGCGAGCGGGCCCGGGTCCTCACCCCGAGCGACGGCCGCGTCGATGGCGGCCGCTGCCTCGCGGGCCTGGTCCGCCACCACGACCAGAAAGGCGTGGAGGTCTCTGTCGCGTGCCGCGATGGCGGCCAGGTGCTCCTCGACGACGTCGCGAGCCGATCGCTGACCCGACCGCACCGCAGCGGCGATCTCGGTCGCGGTCATGGCGCGTCGAGGATCCGAGGGACCCGGAACCGGCCGTCCTCCACTGCGGGGGCTTGGCCCAGCACCTCGTCTCGGTCCAGCGAGGGACGCACCTCGTCGGGTCGCAGCACGTTGACGAGGGGAAGCGGATGCGCGGTGGGCTCGACGTCGTCGAGGTCGAGCGCGGCGAGGTCCTCGGCGTGCTCGAGGATGACGCCCAACTCACGAGCGAAGCCGTCCAGCTCCTCGTCGCTCAGCGCGAGCCGCGCCAAGCGAGCGACGTGCTCAACCTCGGCACGGGTGATCGAACGCGACATAGCGCGGCGAGTCTACGGGCGGGCCAGATCCCTCAGCGAAGGGCGGCGCTACGATCTGGCCACGCGGGCGCAGGGAGAACGCAGTGCCGAAGTATCAGTTCCTCTCCGACCAGTGGTTCGCCGCAGTCGACCAGCTCGTCGAGGAGCACGGAGCGGAGGCACCCGGGACGGCTGACGTCATCCTCAACCTCACGGTCACCGACACGCCGTTCGACACCGAACGCCGGCTGCACCTCGGCGTGCGAGGAGGCCGCCCCCACTGGGGGATCGGACACCTCGATGACGCCGATCTCCAGATCTCGACCGATTACGCGACGGCCAAGGACGTGTTCGTGTCGGGGGACCCCGCGGCGGGCATGCAGGCATTCATGTCCGGCAAGGTCCGCGTGCAAGGCGACATGGCCAAGCTCATGGCGGCGCAGGCCGGCGGCGGCCCGGGTGGCGCCAACGACATCCAAGCCGCCGTGCAGGGGATCACCGAGTAGCCGCCGCGCCTCCGTCGATCAGGTGCTGACCCGACCGAGCTCGTTCGGACCGCCCCGGCGGTCATCGCCCGGCGCCAGCTTGGGCCCTTCCTCGATCAGACGCTCGACGCTCCAACGCTCGCCGTGGTTCGAGATGACCTCGGCCAACATGTACGGCTGGTATCGGGCCACGACGTCGCCCTGCACGAAGAACGTCTCCCCAGTGAACGGGCAGTCCGTCGTCGCGAGGTAGGCGATCATCGGTGAGATGTTCGCCGGATCCCAGGTGTCGAACTTCGCCGCGTCGTCGGGCGCCTTCACCAGCTCGTCGAGACCGGGGGTCTGCTCCGTGAGCCGGGTCCGGGCCATCGGGGTGATCGCGTTGGAGCGCACGCCGTAGCGGCCGAGCTCCATAGCGCAGATCGTCGAGAACGCGGCGATGCCAGCCTTGGCGGCGCCGTAGTTCGTCTGCCCGGCGTTTCCCAGCACCCCCGACGTCGACGACGTGTGCACGATCGAGGCCCGGACCTCGTGACCGGCCTTGGTTTGCTCACGCCAGTACGCGGCCGCATGACGAGTGGGGCAGAAATGGCCTTTGAGGTGCACGGCAATGACCGCGTCCCATTCCTGCTCGGTCATGTTCACGAGGACTCGGTCCCGCAGGATTCCCGCGTTGTTGACGAGCACGTGGAGGTCCCCGAACGTGTCCACCGCAAGGTCGATGAGACGCTTCGCCCCCTCGAAGTCAGACACGCTGTCGGTGTTGGCGACGGCCTGTCCGCCGAGGGCGAGGATCTCGTCGACGACTTGCTGGGCCGGCGCTCGGTCGGCTCCGTCGCCGTGGATGTCGCCGCCGAGGTCGTTGACGACGACCTTGGCGCCCTGCGACGCGGCGTAGAGGGCGTGTTCACGCCCGATCCCCCGCCCCGCGCCGGTGATGATCGTGACTCGTCCGTCCAGCGTGCCCATCGACTCGTGTCTCCCTCAGTCAGGACTCGACGGATCGTACGCACCGACGAGGGTGCAGCCCGAGGCGGTCTGGGCTCCGTGACCGCCCCGGCGGCCGGGCGGGGTCCGCTGGCCTGGATCCGCACGTCGGGTCAGAGCACGAGGGTGACCGAACTCCCCTTCTTCACCATGGTTCCCGATGCCGGCGACTCGCTCAACACCGGTTTGCCGGGGCCGTAGTTCTGTACGTCGGGGACCAGCCCCACCGCGGTCAGCGCCTGGCTGGCGGCCTCGACGCTCTGCCCGACGACGTTGGGCACCGCGACCGGCTGGGGGCCCTGGCTGATCTGTACCGCGACCTGCGAGCCGTGGGGGGCCAGCGTCCCCGCGGGCGGGTTCGTGCCGATCGCCTGGCCGACGGGCACCGTGTCGCTGTACGCGTTCTGGGCCACCGCCGTGAAGTCCTTGGCGTTCAGGATCTGTGCCGCGGCGGCGAAGCTCTGGTTCGCGACGGTCGGCACCGCGACCGGTGCCGGGCCGGCGCTGACGAGCACCTTCACGGTCGACTCGGGCGTCGCACGCGCGGCACCCGCGGGGGTGGTGCTGATCACGACCCCGTTCGGGATCGTGGGGTCGTAGCGATGGTCAACGGTGACGACGAACCCCGCCTGGCTCAAGATGGCCTGCGCGTCGGTTGCGGAGCGCCCCACGACGCTGGGGACCGGGACGGGCGGCGGTCCCCGGGACACGACCACGTCGACGTCGCCGCCCTTGCTCACGAACGCGCCCGGCCCCGGGCTCTGGGAGATCACCAGACCCGCGGGGTCGTCCGCGCGGCGGCGCTCGATGACCCGCATCAGCACGCCGGCGTTCGTGGCGATCGATCCCGCCCTGGTCTCGGTCCGCCCGACCAAGGTCGGTGACGGCACCGACGCGCCGGGCCCGCCACTGAACAGCAACACCGCGGCCACGACGAGCGCGACCAGGATCGCCGCGCCGACGACGAACGGGGCGACCGCGAGGCGCGGGCGAGACCTGGCCGGTACGGGGATGGCGTACGGAAGGTCGGCGTCGGCGCGAGTCGTGTCGGTTTCCGCCCCGGGATCGCCGGCGGTGCGGATCCCGACGTTCGTCGGGTCGGCGTCGGCGGCATGCTCACCGAGCCCGGCGAGCGGAAGCGGCTCCGGTGCGGGAAGGCGCCGCGACACGTCACGGAGCGCGGCGACCATCGTCGCCGCGTCGGGGTAGCGCTCCACGCGGTCGGGGCGTCCGGCGCGCTCGATGACCGCGCCGAGCGCGCCGAGCGCGGGTGGTGCCACAATGCCGCGGGTGGTGCGGGCGGCGAGCGTTCCGATCGGGGTGTCTCCGACGACGGGCACTTCGCCGGTGCAGGCCTCCACCAGCACCACGGCGAGGGCGTACAGGTCGGCTCGGCCGTCGAGCGGCGCCCCGCCCGCTTGTTCGGGGGCGGCATACCGGGCGGTGCCGACCATCGCACCGACCGGCTCGGTCCAGGACGCCTCGGCCAAGGCTCGCGCCAACCCGAAGTCAGCGACGCGGACCGTGCCGTGCTCGTCGAAGAGGAGGTTCGCCGGCTTGATGTCCCGGTGGACGAGGCCGCGGTCGTGCGCGTACTGCAGCGCCTCGGCGACCCGGCCACCGACGGCCGCGCTCTGCGCGGCGCTGAGCCGGGCGCCGGTGTCGAGCAGCGCCCGCAACGAGCCACCCCGCAGGAGCTCGACGACCATGAAGGCCAAACCCTCGTCCTCGCCCCAGTCGTAGACGGCCATCACGTTGGGGTGATGCAGCGACGCGGCGAGCTGGGCCTCGGATCGGAACCGGCGGAGGAAGCCGACGTCGTCGGCGAGGCCGGGCTGGAGGACCTTGACCGCCACTCGGCGGCGGAGCCGCACGTCGTCGGCGAGGTAGACGCGTCCGCTCGCGCCGGAACCGATGGGGACGAGGAGCCGGTACCGGGCAACGAGAACGCGCCCGACCAGGTCGGCGACGGCGCTGGAAGCCACGTCTCCAGGCTACGGGCCGCTTGTGCGGATCCCGCGGCACGCGCGCGACGCGATGCCCCGCCCGGTGAACGTCGCCGGTACGCTCAGATTGCGTGACCGAGACCACCAAGCCGACCGCGCTGACGTCGGGCGGCGCGCCGCGCGCCCGACCGCCGCTGTTCAAGCATCCGTGGCGGATCGCGATCGTCGCGGTCGGGATCATCGCCGTGTTGAACCTCGGGGCCCTGCTCCTCAACAAGTCCGACACGTCCGTCGCCACGAAGACGGGGACGCTCCCGACAACGATCCTGAGCCTCCAGCCCACGCCCGGCGGGATCATCCGGCCCCAGGACACGATCACCGTGGAGCTGCAGACCGACCTGACCGGCACGTTGGTGCTCGACGGGCAGGAGATCCCGACCAATCAGCTCGAGCGGGTCCCCGAGCTCGGCGAGGTGAGCTACCGACCCGGCCCCGGCAAGGGCCTCGAGCAGTTCGCGCCCGGGACCCACAGCGTGGTCGTCGAGTACTGGCTCCAGACCAAGCCGCGACCGATCCACCCGTCCACCTACTCGTGGACGTTCCGAGTCACGGCCTGAGCGGGCGCTCGGCGACGGCCAGCACCGCGGCGCCCCGCACGGCGTCGTGCGCGATGGCGGTGAGTGCCTCGCCGGCTGCTTCGAGCGGATAGGTCGCCACCTCGGCGCGGACGTTCGCTTCGGCGGCGAGGGTCATGAACTCCTCGGCGTCTCGGCGGGTCATATTGGCGACCGAGCGCAACGTCCGCTCGCGCCACAGCAACGCGTAGTCAAAGGACGGGATCGGCGACATGTGGATCCCGGCGAGGCTGACTGTCCCGCCCGGTCGGACCACCTCGAGCGCGATCGGGACCAGCTCGCCGGCCGGCGCGAACACGACGGCCCGGTCGCAACGCATCGGGGGGAGCTCGGCGGCCTCCCCCACCCAGCTGGCACCGAGGTCGCGGGCGAGCTGGCGGTGCTGCTCGCCGCGGGTGAGCACGACGGTCTCACAGCCCCAGTACGAGAGCACCTGCAGAGCCAGGTGCGCCGACGCGCCGAACCCCAACAGCGCGACGCGGTCACCGGGTTCGACGTCGGCGCGGCGCAGCGCCCGGTAGCCGATGACACCGGCGCACAGCAGGGGCGCAGCCTCGAAGTCGTCGAGGCCGTCGGGCAGCCGCACCGCGAAGTCCTCGGGCACCGTCACCGCGTCGGCGTAGCCGCCGTCGGCGGTCCAGCCGGTGAAGCGCGCCGCTTCGCAGAGGTTCTCCTCGCCGCGCCGGCAGTACTCGCACACCCCGTCGGTGTGGTGAAGCCAGGCCACGCCGACTCGCTCGCCGAGCGCGAGGCGCGAGCAGCCGGGACCGAGCGCGTCGACGATGCCGACCACCTGGTGGCCGGGCACGATCGGAAGGACCGGCAGCGCGAGGTCTCCCTCGACGACGTGCAGGTCGGTGCGACAGCACCCGCAGGCGTGCACCCGAACCCGCGCGACGCCCGGTCCGGGCTCGGGCAGCGGGCGCTCCTCGAGGACGAGCGGCCCGGACTCGATGGCCTGGGGCGCGTGCAGTACCTGGGCTCGCACGGTCAGCCTGGTTTCGCCGGGCGAGGGTGTCGACCGTTCGGAGCGGTCACGGGACGACGAACGTGGCCTCGCCCTTGATGGCTGCGCCGCCGCTCTCCTGGCGGGTGACGAGGAGCTCGAGGTCGACGCGCCGTTCGCCGTCCTCGTCGTAGCGGCGGCGCACGGTCGCCTCGCAGACGATGTGGTCGCCGGGCCAGACCTGCTCGCGGAACTGCACCGAGAAGCGGCGCACGTTGTCGGCGCCGAGCCAGTCGGTGCAGTAGCAGCCGAGGATGCCGGCTTGGAGCATGCCGACCGAGAAGACGCTCGGGTACCCGGCTGACTTCGCGAAGTCCTCGTCGTGGTGGATCGGGTTGAAGTCCCCGGAAGCACCTTGGTAGCGGACGAAGTCGGTGCGGGTGAGCGGCCCGTGCTCGCGCCGCGGGGCCTTCGTCCCTTCGGTCAGCTCATCCCAGGTCGCCATCGTCAGGACTCCTTCGTCGGTGCTTGGCCGGTCTCGATCGCGGTCGAGCGGGCCTCGGCGACCAGCCGGCCGGTCGGGTCGTGGAACTCGGTGACGGTCTCCACGAAGGTCATCGTCCCGCCCCGCTTGCCTTCCTTTTCGTAGATCTTGTCGACGCGGGTCTGGAAGGTGAGCTCGGTGCCGGCACGTGGGGGCGGGCCGTGGAAGACGTACTCCTGGCCGCCGTGGAGCAGCCGGCGCAGATCGATGCCGAGCTGCGCGAGCGGCGACGTGGCGCCGGTGCTCCAGAAGTTCACCGTGGTGAGGAACGTCGGGGGCGCCACGGGCGCCGGGTCGTCGACGTACGCCGGGTTGGCGGTCTGGCAGGCCCGGGCGAACTCGCGGATCTTGCCCCGCTCGATGGGGATCGTGGACGGCTCGTCCGACAACCCCAGCTTCGACTTGTCGACCATCACGCGGCTCCTTCTGGCGGCCCGTCCTCCAAGAGTTGCACGAATGCCGCCTCGCCGAGGATGGGGACGCCCAGCGTTTCGGCTTTCGCCAGCTTCGTGCCCGGATTCTCGCCCACCACGACGAAGCTGGTCTTCTTCGAGACGCTCGAGGTGACCTTGCCGCCCCGGGCCTCGATCGCCTCCTCCGCCCCCTCGCGGGTCAAGCTCTCGAGCCCGCCGGTGAGGACGAACGTGTACCCGCCCAGCACGACCGGCACGTCGGGTGCAGCGCCACGTTGGGGGGCGGACAGATCCACCCCGGCGTGGCGCAGCTTGTCGAGCACGACCCGGTTGCCGGCCACGGCGAAGAAGCGGGCGACGCTCTCGGCGATGATCGGGCCGACCCCGTCCACGGCGGTCAGCTCCTCGACCGAGGCGTGCTCGACCCGGTCGAGGTGCCCGAGCGCGCGGGCCAGGGCTTGCGCGGCGGTGGGTCCCACGTGCCGGATGCCGAGCCCGACCAGGACCCGGGCGAGGCCTTGCGTCTTGGAAGCCTCGATCGACGCCACGAGGTTCTCGGCTGACCTCGCGGCGAGCCGTTCGAGCGGCACCAGTCGCTCGACGGTGAGCGAGTAGATATCGCCCGCGTCGCGCAGCAGTCCCGCGTCGACGAACTGGCGAACCCGTTCCTCGCCGAGGCCTTCGACGTCCATGGCGCCTCGACCGGCGAAGAACACGATGCGCTGCACTCGCTGCTCCGGGCACTCGAGGTTCACGCAGTGGTGATCCGATTCCCCTTCGAGGCGCACCAGTGGCGAGCCACACGCCGGGCAGTTGGCGGGGAACGTCCAGCGGCGCAGCCGCTTGGGCCGCTTGGCGAGTACCGGGCCGACCACCTCGGGGATCACGTCGCCGGCCTTGCGGACGATCACGACGTCGCCGGGCCGGACGTCTTTGCGCGCGACCTCGTCCTGGTTGTGGAGGGTGGCGAGGCCGACCGTCGAGCCCCCGACGAACACCGGCTCGAGCAGCGCGAACGGGGTGGCGCGTCCCGTCCGGCCGATGCTGACCATGATCCCGTTCAGCCGCGTCGTCTTCTCCTCCGGGGGGAACTTGTAGGCGATCGCCCATCGGGGGGCTCGGCTGGTGAAGCCCATCTCGGCGCGCTGGGCGAGATCGTCGACCTTCACCACCGCGCCGTCGATCTCGTAGCCCAGGCCGTGCCGCTGCTCGAGCATCCGCTCGCAGAAGTCGATCACGGTGTCGATGTCGGCCAGCGACCGGATGTGCTGGTTGACGGGGAGGCCGAGGTCCTGGGTCCAGCTCAGCATCTCGTGGTGTGAGCGCAGCGTCGGGCCGCCCTCCTGGACGCCGAGCTGGTACCCGAAGAAGTCCAACGCCCGCGACGCGGTCACCCGGGCGTCCTTCTGGCGGAGGCTGCCCGCGGCCGCGTTGCGGGGGTTGGCGAAGAGCCGCTCCTCGGCTTCGCCTTGGCGTCGGTTCAGCTCCTCGAACGCGTCGAGCGGCATGAACACCTCGCCGCGGACCTCGAGTCGACGAGGAGCGGCCGCGCCGCGCAGACGTTTCGGGATCGAGGAGATCGTGGCGACGTTCGCGGTGACGTCGTCGCCGGTGACCCCGTCACCGCGGGTCGCCGCCCGGACCAGGCGGCCGTCCTCGTAGAGCAGGGAGATGGCGAGCCCGTCGAGCTTCGGCTCGCCGACGAACACGATCCGGTCGGGCACCAGGCGGCTGATCCGCGCGTCCCAGGCCCGGACCTCCTCGGCGGTGAACGCGTTGTCGAGCGAGAGCATCGGCACGACGTGGGCGACCGGAGCGAACGTGGCGCTGGGGGCGCCCCCCGGCCGCTGGGTCGGCGAGTCCGCCGTGACGAGGGACGGGTGTTCCGCCTCGAGGTCGATCAGCTCCCGCAGCAGCGCGTCGTACTCCGCGTCCGAGATGATCGGGTCGTCGAGGAGGAAGTACCGCTCGTTGTGGTCGCGCAGCTCCTCGCGCAGCGCCGCGGCGCGGGCAGCCGTCTCATCGTCGACGCGACCCGAATCCGCCATCGAGGCGAGGTTACCGACCGCCCCGCGCCCGCCCGAGTGCCGGACTCGGCCCACGATCCGGGTCCGCGTCAGACAGCGAAGCCATCAACCCGCGAGACTGGCCGGATGCGACGGTGGCTCCTTGGCGCGGCGTGGGTCACGCTGCCCCTCACCGCAGGACCGGGAATCGCCGAGGGTCTCCGCACCTGGGGGGGCGCACCGCAGGTGGTCGGCTCGGTGCTGTGCTGGCTGGCGTGGGGCCTCGCCCTGCTCGCCTGCCTGGCGCCGCGACCGCTCGGACTGACCGTCGCCCGTGCCGTCGCACCGGCCGGCGTCGTGCTCGCCGTCGTCGTGGCCGCCCGCGGTGACACCTCGACCGTCGCCGCGGTCGGCGCCATCGCGGCGACGCTCGTCGCGGCGGTGCTGGTCGCCGATCCCGCGTTCGCCGAGGTCGCGGCGAACGCGGTCTCCTACGGCGACGAGCAGCGATATCCGCTCCGGGTCCCGCCCGGCCTGTTCCTCGGTCCGCTGCCTCTCGCGCGAGCCGTCGTCGTCGGAGGACTGGTCGCCGGCCCGCTCCTGCTGGCAGACGGACAGCTCGTTTGGGGCGTCGTCGCGTTGGCGATCGGCCTCCCGGCCGCGGCGGTCGCCGCCCAGGTCCTGCACCGGCTGTCGCGGCGGTGGATCGTCGTCGTGCCGGCCGGCGTCGTGGTCGTCGATCCGATGACGCTCGCTGACAACGTCTTGTTCCCCCGGGAGCACGTCGAGGTGCTGCGGGGCCTACGCGGGGACGAAGAACCCGGCGGCGCGCTCGACCTGCGCTTGGGCGCGACGCTGGGCTCGGTGCTGTTCGTCTTCGACGAGCCGCCCGAGCTGACCAAGACGCTGCGAGCCCGCCGGCGCGCCGAGACCGTGAAGGCCCCCGCGCTCCTCGTCGCGGTGGCGCATCGTCACGCGATGTTGGCGTCGGCGGCCCGGCGGCGGGTCCGCATCGAGGTGACGGACCCCGGAGCGAGCGCCCAGCCGGTCCCGTGACGGGTGGCGGTCGAGTGCCTCACCCGGACCGGCGCGCGACGCGCCGACGGCGCCGTCAGGCGGCGAGTCCTCCGCCCACCAGTCGGTCACCGTCGTACAGGGCCACCACCTGACCCGGGGCGACGCGGGGCGCGGGCTCGGCGAGCCGCACGCAGGTGTCCTCCAAGCGGCCCGCGAGCGGGGTCCCGTGGGCGCGGGTCTGGACCGCGAGCGGGCGCGAACCGGGGGCCTCGTGCACGAAACGCAGGTCGCGCACCGTGATGTCGTCGGCGAGGAGGGCAGCGTAGGGGCCGATGGTGACGGTCGCGCTCGACGCGTCAAGGTCCACGACGTAGCGCGCGGTGCCGGTCGCCACGCCGAGACCGCGACGCTGCCCGATCGTGAAGCCCTGCACCCCCTCGTGAGATCCGAGGACCGTCCCGCCGACGTCCACCACCGGACCCGGCCGCGCCGGAGTGCGGGCGGCGAGAAAGCGGGTCCGCTGTCCGCGGGCGATGAAGCACACGTCCATGCTCTCGGGCTTGGCCGCCGTGCGCAGCCCGAGGTCGCTGGCGATCGATCGGACCTCGGACTTGGTGAGGTCACCGACCGGGAGCAAGGTACGGGCGAGCTCGCGCTGGCCCAGCATGTAGAGGACATAGGACTGGTCCTTCGCCGCGTCGGCGCCGCGCCGCAGCCGGTAGATGCCCGGGGGGTCGCGCTCGACTCGGGCGTGGTGTCCGGTGGCCACCCCGTCGAACCCGAGCGTCAGGGCTCGGTCCAGGGCGCGACCGAACTTGATCGACCGGTTGCACTCGACGCACGGGTTGGGTGTACGCGCCGTTGCGTACGCCGCAACGTAGGGCTCGACGACCGCAGCCCCGAAGTCGTCGCTGAGGTTGAAGACGTAGTGGGGCACCCCGAGCTGGGCCGCGACCCGCCGCGCGTCTTCGACGTCGGCGACGCTGCAGCAGCCCGAGTCGGTCTCGCCCCCCCAGAGCCGCAAGGTGACGCCGGTGACGTCGTGACCCTGGGACTGCAAGCGGGCCGCCGCCACCGACGAATCGACCCCCCCGCTCATCAGGACGAGAACCTTCACGTCAGCGCGCCCATCCGGGCCCGAAGCTGCGCGACCGCGTCGGGGAGCACCGCGAGCGCCCGGTCGACGTCAGCGTCGCTCGACGCGAAGCCGAGGCTGACCCGCACCGAGGCCAGCGCGTCGTCCCGGGAAAGGCCCATCGCGGCGAGCACGTGCGACGGCTCGGTCGCGCCCGACGAGCACGAGGAGCCGGCGGCCGCGTAGACGTCGGCCTGGTCGAGCGCGACGAGCAGGGCCTCGGCTTCGACACCTCGAAAGCCCACGTGGCAGTTGCCGGCGATCTTGCGCCCGGGGTCTCCGTTCACGAACGTGTCGGGGACGGTGTCGACGATCCCGCCGAGCAGCCGGTCGCGCAACGCCGCGATCCGGACCCGGTCGGCGTCTCGGGTCTCGACCGTCGCCTGGAGCGCGGCGGCGAGCGCGGCCACCCCGGCGACGTTCACCGTTCCAGCGCGCAGACCTCGCTCCTGGCCGCCACCCTCGAGGAGGGGTACGAGCCCGACGCCGTCGCGCGCGACGAGCGCCCCGCTGCCCTTCGGACCGCCAAACTTGTGCGCCGAGATCGCGATCAGGTCGGCGGCCGCGGCCGCCTGGGCTACGTCCAGCCAGGGGACGGCCTGCACCGCGTCGGTATGGAGAACGGCGTGGGGCGCACCGGCGTGGACGAGCGCGCCGACCTCGTCGAGGGGCTGCACGGTTCCAACCTCATTGTTGACGAGCATCACCGAGACGACGACCGTGTCGGCGTCCAGGGCCCGAGCCAGGGCGTCGAGGTCCACGATCCCGCCCGGGTCGACCCCCACCCGGCGCACGGTGAAGCCGTCGGTGGCCAGCCGGTCGGCGGCGGCAAGCACCCCCTTGTGCTCGAACGCGGTGGTGACGACGCCGTCGCCTCGCCCGGCGGCCCGTGCAGCACGCGCCGCCCCTTCGACCGCCAGGTTGTCGGCCTCGGTGCCGCCGGCGGTGAAGACCACCTCGCCGGGCTGGGCGCCGAGCACCGCGGCGACGGCCTCCCGGGCCTCCTCCAGCGCGGTCTTGGCCGCCCGCGCTGCCGCGTGGATCCCGGAGGGGTTCGCGAAGCAGCCGGCGAGGAACGGCTCCATGGCGGCGATCGCCTCGGGGCGCATCGGGGTGCTCGCCGCGTGGTCGAGGTAGGCCGGCACGGCTCGAGTGTACGAGCCCTTCCCGGCCGCGAAGCAGGTGGCGTGCGTCACAGACAGGAATGATTGTCACACCCTTTGGCGATACTCCTGGTGTGAGCACGCAGCTACGCCTCGTTGAGACCGCCGCCCCGGCCCGGGCTCGGAGCCATGCTCGCCGGGGGCGCCCAGCACCGTCGCGTGCGCGCCGAGCGGCCCGGTGGAACAGCGATTGGCGCCTCGACGCCAGCGCCCGCCTCGTCGGGCGCCAGGGTGTCGCCGCCGCCCGGGACCAGCTCGCCCGAGCGTCCGACGCCGATCTGCGCCAGGCCAGCTGAGCCCATCGCCGCGCGCGGCCCTGACCTGCCGCCGCCCGGCGCCAGCTCACGAGGAGGAGACGCGGCCTCCGGCGCGGCCAGAGCCGTCCTCCGACGCCGATGGGGACAACGGCGTGGCTCTACCCTCGTGCTATGGGTGAGCGCTTCCCCCACCGGGACCGGGCCGACTGGGAAAAGTTGGCTGCCGCCGAGGTCAAGGGGGACCTCGACCGCCTCCGCTGGCAGACCCCCGAGGGTCTAGGCGTCTCGCCGCTGTACACGCGCGAGGACCTCGAGGGCCTCGAGTTCGTGGACACGCCGCCCGGCTTCGAGCCGTTCGTGCGCGGCATCCGGGCCACGATGTACGCCAACCGTCCCTGGACGATCCGCCAGTACGCCGGCTTCTCCACCGCCGAGGAGTCCAACGCGTTCTACCGCCAGAACCTCGCGGCAGGCCAGATGGGGTTGTCGGTGGCGTTCGACCTGGCCACGCACCGCGGCTACGACAGCGACCATCCCCGCGTGGTCGGCGACGTGGGCAAGGCCGGGGTCGCGATCGACTCGGTCGAGGACATGAAGGTCCTCTTCGACGGGATCCCCCTGGACCGCATGACGGTGTCGATGACCATGAACGGCGCGGTGCTGCCCGTCCTCGCCGGCTACATCGTGGCGGCCGAGGAGCAGGGCGTCGCGCAGGAAAAGCTGGCCGGGACCATCCAGAACGACATTCTCAAGGAGTTCATGGTCCGCAACACCTACATCTATCCGCCGGAACCGAGCATGCGCATCGTCGCCGACATCATCGAGCACACGGCGAAGCACATGCCGAAGTTCAACTCGATCTCGATCTCCGGCTACCACATGCAAGAGGCGGGCGCGACCGCGGTGCAGGAGCTGGCGTTCACGCTCGCCGACGGTCTGGAGTACGCACGGGCGGCGCTGGCCCGCGGCCTGGACGTCGACGCCTTCGCGGGGCGCCTGTCCTTCTTCTTCGCGATCGGCATGAACTTCTTCATGGAAGTCGCGAAGCTTCGCGCTGCGCGCTTGCTCTGGACCCGAATCATGGGTCAGTTCGAGCCCAAGAATCCGGCGTCGTTGATGCTGCGCACGCACTGCCAGACCTCCGGAGTCTCACTCACCGGGCAGGACCCGTACAACAACATCGTTCGTACGACCGTCGAGGCCCTCGCGGCGGTGCTCGGCGGCACCCAGAGCCTGCACACCAACAGCTTCGACGAGGCCCTCGCGCTCCCCACCGAGTTCGCGGCCCGCATCGCCCGCAACACTCAGCTCGTCCTCCAAGAGGAGACTGGCGTTTCGCACGTGGTCGACCCGCTCGGAGGGTCCTATTACGTCGAGTCGCTCACCGGCGCGCTCGCCGACGCGGCGTGGGAGCTCATCGAAGAGGTCGAAGCGCTCGGCGGCATGACCAAGGCGGTCGCGGCGGGGATGCCGAAGCTGCGGATCGAGGAGGCCGCCGCGCGCCGTCAGGCGAGCGTCGACCGCGGCGACGAGGTCATCGTCGGCGTGAACAAGTACCGCCTCGCCACCGAGCCGCCCGTCGAGATCCGCGACGTGGACAACGCGGCGGTCCGGGAGGGTCAGATCCGGCGCCTGGAGCAGCTCCGAACGACCCGCGACCCGGCCCAGGTCGACACCGCCCTGCAGGCGCTGGCCGACGGGGCCCGCGGGAACGGGAATCTTCTCGAGCTCAGCATCGCGGCGTCGCGGGCCCGGGCCACCGTCGGCGAGATCTCCGACGCGCTCGAGAGCGTGTTCGGCCGTCACCGGGCAACCATCCGTACGATCGCCGGCGTGTACGGCGGCGCCGCGGCTGGCGACGAAGACTGGGAGCGAGCTCGCGCCGCAGTCGAGGCCTTCGCAGCCGCGGAGGGGCGACGGCCCCGGATGCTCGTGGTGAAGATGGGCCAGGATGGTCACGACCGCGGCGCCAAAGTGATCGCGTCCGCGTTCGCCGACCTCGGGTTCGACGTCGATGTGGGACCGCTGTTCCAAACGCCCGAGGAGGTCGCCCGCGACGCGCTCGAGAACGACGTCCACGTCGTCGGGGTCAGCAGCCAGGCCGCGGGGCACAAAACTCTCGTCCCCGAGCTCGTGGCCCAGCTGCGAAAGCAGGGCGGCGACGACATCGTCGTCGTCGTGGGCGGTGTCATCCCAGCCCAGGACTACGAATTCCTGCACGACGCGGGCGTGGCCGCGGTGTTCGGGCCCGGCACGAACATCCCAGCCGCCGCCGCCGAGGTGCTCGGCTTGCTCCGTCGCCGCACCCCATGACGCCGACGTCGGCACCCCGCTCCCCGGTCGGACCTCGGCTCCGCGCGACCGCGTGACCGAACTGGCCGCGCAGCTGCGCGCCGGCGACCGCCGAGCACTCGCACGGGCCATCACGCTGGTCGAGAGCACCCGTCCCGACCACCGCGCCGAAGCCGACGCGCTCCTGACCGAGGTGCTACCCGCCGCCGGTGCGGCGCACCGGATCGGGATCTCCGGTGCCCCCGGAGCGGGCAAGTCGACGCTGATCGAGACGCTGGGCCTCCACGTCGTCGATCTCGGGCACCGCGTCGCGGTGCTCGCGGTGGACCCGTCGAGCAGCCGCTCGGGTGGTTCGATTCTCGGCGACAAGACACGGATGGGTGAGCTCACCCGCCGCGACGAGGCGTTCGTGCGGCCCTCGCCAACCGGGGGGACGCTCGGCGGCGTCACCCGACGAACCCGTGAAGCGATGCTGGTCTGCGAAGCCGCCGGGTTCGAGATCGTGCTGGTGGAGACCGTCGGGACCGGCCAATCCGAGATCGCGGTCGAGGCGATGGTGGACACCTTCGTCGTGCTCGTCGGTCCCGGCGGCGGAGACGAGCTGCAAGGAATCAAACGCGGGATCATCGAGCTCGCCGATCTCGTCGTCGTCACGAAGGCCGACGGCGAGCTCCGACCGATCGCGTCCACGACGGCCGCCGAGTACAGCTCGGCGTTGCACCTCCTACGCCCGAAGGACCCTGCGTGGACACCACGCGTGCTCGAATGCTCGGCCCTCGAGGGCACCGGCGTGGCCGAACTGTGGGCTGCAACCGAGGCGCACGGCATGGCACTCGAGCGAAGCGGCGCGCTCGCCGACCGTCGCGCCGCGCAGGCCCGAGCCTGGATGTGGGGTGAGATCAGCGCGGGGCTGCTCGAGCGCATCCGCAGCCAGCCCGAGCTCGCCGAGCTCGCCGCCCACCTCGAATCCGAGGCCGCAGCCGGCCGGGTACCCCCGACCGTGGCCGCCGACCGGGTGCTCGAGACGTTCTTCGGTCCCGCCGAGCAAAACTGAGCCTCAGGAATTCCGGGTTCCTGGTCGATAGCACCTCGGCCATGAGTACCGAGACGGGGCTCGCTCTCGCCGCCGGATTCTTCGGCGGGATGTTCGTCACCGCGGTCGTGCTGTGGTTCCACGAGCGCCGGAGCCGTCTGCTCCTCGAGGACGTCAGTGAGCGGCTGCGCCACCACGAGGCCCGAACCCACGCGCTGCTTCGGCAGTCCCGCGACGTCTTGGCCCTCGTCGACGCTGCGGGCACGGTGCGATATCTCAGTCCCGCCGCCGACCGCATCTTCGGTCGGAGCAGCGCGGCGTTCGCCGGATCGCCGCTCGCCACCCTGGTGCATCCCGATGACCGAGACCGGGTCCTCGCCGCGCTCCACTCGCCGGCGCGCGGGCCGGGACCGCAGGATCCACTGGAGTTCCGCGTCCAGCACCAAGATGGCCATTGGGTCGCGTTGGACGCCACGCTCGACGACTTGCGCAGCGACCCGGGGGTGGAGGGGATCGTGCTCGCCTGCCGTGACATCAGCGAGCGTCGACGGATCGACGGCGAGGTCGGTGACGCACGGGAGGCGTTGCGTTCGGTCTTCGAGCACTCCCCCAACGGCCTGGCGCTGATCGGCCTCGACGGTCGTCTGCTGCGCGTCAATCGGACCCTCGCCCAGCTGGTCGGGCGAGCCGAGGACCAGCTGGCCGGCGCGTCCGCGCTCGCGCTCACGTATCCCGACGACCGCGAGGCGGTGCAGGTCCGGCTCCACCGCCTCGTGACCGGCGACGAGACAAGCGCTCGGATCGAGCAACGGTTCGTCCACGCCGACGGCCGCCCGGTCTGGGTCGCCGCAACCGTCTCCCTCGTGCGCGGCTCGCACCAGGCACCGTTGCACCTCGTCGCCCAGGTCGAGGACATGACCGAGCGGAGAGCCAGCGGGGCTCGCCTCGCCCACCAGGCGGTACACGACCCGCTGACCGGCCTCCCGAACCGACCTCGGTTCGTCGAGCTTCTCCACCAGGCGCTCGCGACTGAGACACCCCGGGGACGGGTCGCCGTGCTCTTCGTCGACCTCGACCACTTCAAAGTCGTCAACGACAGCCTGGGCCACGCCGCCGGTGACCGGCTCCTCGTCGCCGTCGCTGACCGACTCCGGACTGCCATCCGGCCTGGCGACACGCTGGCCCGCTTCGGCGGCGACGAGTTCACCATCCTGTGTGCCGGCGTGCCCGGTGAGACCAGCGCGCTCGAGCTCGCGGCACGAGTCGCGGGCGCGGTGACCAGTCCGGTGGCGCTCGCCGAAGGCGAGGTCTTCGTCAGCGCGAGTGTCGGCATCGCCCTCTCAACCGGAGATCTCGAAACCCCCGAGACGCTGCTGCGAAACGCCGACGCCGCGATGCACCGCGCGAAGGAACAGGGACGGGCCCGCTCCGAGCTCTACGACGCCAACGCCCATGATCAAACGATCCGAAACCTGCGCACCGGGAACGACCTCCACCGCGCCCTCGAGCGCGGTGAGCTGCGCATGCATTACCAACCGATCATCAGCCTGGAAACGGGCCACATCTCGGGATTCGAGGCCCTGCTGCGCTGGCAGCACCCCGAGCGCGGCCTCGTCGGCCCCGACGAATTCATATCCCTCGCCGAGACAACCGGCCTGGTCGTGCCAATCGGCTCGTGGGCGCTGCAGGACGCCTGCCGTCAGGCGGCCGCGTGGCACGCGCAGGGCGCGCCGATCACCATCAGCGTGAACCTCTCACCCCGCCAGCTCGCCGAGCCGTCACTCCCCGGGACGGTCGCGGCTGTGCTCCGCCAAGCCCAGATCAACCCCGACACGGTCTGGCTCGAGATCACCGAGAGCACCCTGATGCGCGACGCCGAATCGGCGGTGACGACCCTGCGCGCCCTCCGCGGACTCGGCGTACACCTATCGGTCGACGACTTCGGCACCGGCTACTCCTCGATGAGCTACTTGAAGCGCTTCCCCGTCGAGGCGCTGAAAGTCGACCGATCGTTCGTCGACGGGCTGGGCCGCGAGCCAGAAGACACCGCGATCTGCACCGCGGTCATCAGCCTCGCTCACGCGCTGGGCCTGCGAGCCGTCGCCGAGGGCGTCGAGACCCCCGAGCAACTCGCCGAGCTCCGAACGCTGGGCTGCGAGATGGGCCAGGGCTACCTCTTCGCGCGCCCCGCCCCCGCCGAGCGCTTCGGGCCGCGCCCCGACCAGCAGCACTGGGCGGGCCTCGCCAGCCGGTAGCGAGCGGTCACTCGTCACCGAAACCCGCCGGGTGGGGTGCCCATCAGGCGCCCGCGTCGGTCGGAAGTCGTCACCCAGCCCACCGGGTGGGGTCCCCGTGAGACGCCCGCTCGTCCGGGAGGCTCCGATGCCGAGCACGCTCACCATCGTCCCGTGGCCAGACCCGATCGTCGACACGATCGGCTATGACCCACGGACGCTGTACGCCGAGACGTTCTGGCTTCCGACGCTTGGACCCACTGCGCTGCTCTTGCTGCGACATCTCGCGGCCCGCTTCGACGAGTCGCCGACTGGCCTGGAGCTACGGGTCGCCGAGACGTCGCGCGCCCTGGGCGTCGGGGAGCGCGAAGGGTCCAGCTCACCGATCGTGCGAACCCTGGCCCGGCTGGAGCAATTCGACCTGGCTTGCGCCGATCCGTGCTCGCCCACGATCGCCGTGCGGCGCCACCTGCCGCCGGTGGACCGCCGCCACCTGCGCCGGCTCCCCGCGACGCTCCAGGCGGTCCACGCGCACTGGGCCGAGGCACGCCTCGCCGACCCGCCCCACGCCGAGGCGCGACGCCGAGCCCGGCGGCTCGCACTCGCCCTGCTCGAACAGGGGGACGACGCCGACCACGCCGAGCGGGTGCTCGGCTCGACCGGCTTCCACCCCGCCGTCAGCCACGACGCGACCCGGTGGGCACTCGCCCACCGGGGCGAGGCCACCGCGCCAGCGCACTCCGGGTAACCCGCCGACCCGTCCCGCCTGGGTCCTCGCGTCTGAGCCGCGAGACTGGCGTGGTGCCACCCACCCCGGAGCAGGTCGCGGCGTGGTTGCGGGCCGCGCAGCGGACCGTGGTGCTGACCGGTGCCGGGATCTCCACCGAGTCCGGGATCCCGGACTTCCGGGGGCCCGACGGCGTCTGGACGAAGAACCCAGCCGCGGAGAAAACGGCGACGCTGCAGTACTACGTCCGGGACCCCGACGTCCGACGCCAGAGCTGGCGCAACCGCGTCGACAGCAAGTATTGGACGGCGGAACCCAACGAGGGCCACCGGGCCCTGGTCGACCTCGAACGCACGGCATCGCTGGACACCCTCGTGACCCAGAACATCGACGGGCTGCACCACGCCGCCGGCACCACCCCGGACAAGATCATCGAGATCCACGGCAACGTCCGCGACGTCAAATGCCTGTCGTGCGCCTGGCGGGCACCGATGGCGGTCGCGCTGGACCGAGTCCGAGCGGGCGAGGACGACCCCGACTGCCCCGAGTGTGGCGGCATCTTGAAGTCGGCGACGATCAGCTTCGGTGAGAACCTCGTCGCCTCCGATCTGGCCCACGCCCAGGAGGCGGCTGCCCGGGCGGACGTGTTCCTCGCCGTCGGGACCTCGCTGTCCGTGTACCCCGCGGCCCGACTGCCCGAGTACGCGTTGGCAAACCGGGCCCGCCTGATCGTGGTGAACGCCGAGCCGACCCCCTTCGACGAGGCCGCCGACGCCGTGCTCCGAGACCGGATCGGGCAGGTCCTGCCCTCGATCGTCGCCGCCCTCTGAGCCCCCGGTTGGGAATTTCCGACCCTTGACCTAGCATTTCAAAGACAGGAGGAGGTACCCATGCCCGGCTTCCGTGACCTGCTCGGCGCGACCAAGCAGCGAATCCGCGAGATCGATCCCGCCTCGGCGGAGGCGCGCCTCAGCGACGCGACCTTCCTCGACGTGCGCGAGCAGGACGAGTACGAGCAGGGCACCATCCCCGACGCGCTCTTCATCCCCCGCGGCCACCTCGAGGCCCAGATCGAGAACCGGCTCCCGGACAAGGACCAGCCCATCGTCGTGTACTGCGCGGGCGGCGTGCGCTCGGCGTTCGCAGCCGACACGCTCCAGGACCTCGGGTACACCGACGTGCAGTCCATGGTCGGCGGGTTCGGCCGCTGGAAGAACGAGGGGCGGGACTGGATCACGCCTGCGGTCTTGAACCCCGAGCAACGCAATCGCTACGGCCGCCACCTGCTCCTCCCCGAGGTCGGCGAGGCCGGTCAGCAGCGGCTCCTCGAGAGCAAGGTGCTGTTGCTCGGAGCGGGCGGGCTCGGCTCACCCGCGGCCCTCTATCTCGCCGCCGCCGGCGTGGGCACGCTGGGCATCGTCGACATGGACGTCGTCGACGCGTCCAACCTGCAGCGCCAGATCCTCCACAACGTCGACCGCATCGGCGAGCGCAAGGTCGACTCGGCCAAGAAGACGCTCACCGAGCTCAACCCAGACGTCGACGTCGTGACCTACGACGTCCGGCTCGGGGCCGACAACGTGCTCGAGGTCATCGACGGCTACGACGTGGTCGTCGACGGGACGGACAACTTCCCGACCCGCTACCTCCTGAACGACGCGTCGCTGCTCCAACGCATCCCGGTCGTTCACGGGTCGATCTTCCGCTTCGAGGGCCAAGCCACCGTGTTCAAGCCCTACGAGGGGCCCTGTTACCGGTGCCTGCTCCCCGAACCGCCCCCGCCCGAGCTGGCGCCGAGCTGCGCCGAGGCGGGGGTCCTCGGTGTGCTCCCGGGGATCATCGGGTCGATCCAGGCGCTCGAGACGATCAAGCTCCTCCTCGATCTCGGCGACCCGCTCATCGGTCGCCTCCTCGCCTACGACGCGCTCGAGGAGAGCTTCCGTACCTTCAAGGTGCGCCGCGATCCAGCGTGCCCGACCTGTGGTGCGGACGCGCCACCGATCGTCATCGCGGAGTACGACGATCTCTGTTTGCCACACGCGACCCTCGTCGACGCCGGGGCGTCCGCGCACTGAGCGGACCGGTGGTCACCCCGGACGCGGCGGCGTCGGGTTCAGGATCGACGCTTGGCCGTCCGGGGGCGAGGGCGGCCGTTCGGACGCACGGGTGCTTCGAAGGTGCTCGCAAGCTCCAAGAGGGTGCGCACCGCGAAGCCGGTGCCACCCCGCGTGAGTTCCCCGTCGTCGGCAGCAGCCCGCGCCGGACCCGCGATGTCGAGATGCGCCCAGGGCACGTCGCCGACGAAGCTCTGTAGGAACAGGCCCGCCGTGAGAGCTCCGCCGTAGCCGCCGGTGCTGATGTTTCGGAGATCGGCGACCTCGGAGTCGAGGAGCTTGCGGTAGTCGCCGGGCAACGGCAGCGGCCACATGGGCTCACCGGCCCGGTCCGCCGCGGCGCGGACCTGCTCGACCCAGGGCGAGGGATCTCCCATGATCCCGGCCACTTTCTCGCCGAGCGCGACCACGCACGCACCGGTGAGGGTGGCGACGTCGACGATGGCATCCGCCCGCTGCGAGACGGCCAGTGCCAAGGCGTCGGCGAGGATCAGGCGCCCTTCGGCGTCGGTGTTCAGGACCTCAACCGTGGTCCCGTTGCGCATCCGCAGCACGTCACCGGGCCGGATCGCGCTGCCGCTCGGCATGTTCTCGACCATCGGCGCGTACGCCACGACGCGATGCCGCACCTTGAGCGCCTGCAGCGCCGACATCGCGGCCAAGACTGCCGCCGCGCCCGACATGTCGGTCTTCATCGTCTCCATGCCGGAGGCGGTCTTGAGGGAGAGGCCTCCCGAGTCGAACACCACCCCCTTGCCGACGAGTGCCAACGTGCCCGGTCCGCGGGCGCCGCGCGGCTGGTAGACGACCTTGACGAAACGCGGGGGACGCGTCGAGCCCTGACCGACGCCGAGGACACCGCCCATCTTCTGGGCCCGCAGCTCGGCCTCGCTCATCACCGTGACTGTCACGCCTTTGCCGGCCAGGAGGCGGCGGGCGGCGGCGGCGAACTCGGCCGGCGATTTGGCACCCGAGGGCTCATTCACCATGTCGCGAGCCCAGCTGACGGCGCCGGCCACGACCGCCCCCCGGTCCAGGCCGGCACGCGTCTCAGCTCCGCGCCCCCCCGCCAGCGTGACGCGGGCGAGCTTCGACACGCCGCGGTCCGACTTGTACTCGACGAAGCGGTAGGCGCCGAGCACGAACCCTTCCGCGAGTGCCTGCGCCGCCACGCCGGGCGCCAAATCGCCCGCGGCCAGCAGCGAGGTCACCACCGACCGGGCGTGGTTCGCTCGGCGGGCGACGCTGGCCGCAGCCCGACGCAGCACATCGGGCGTGAGCGCCGCGGGTTCGCCGAGGCCGACGAGCACCGCCGCGGGCGCCACGGTCGAGCCGAGGGTCGGCACGGTGAGCGTCTCATCCGGCTTACCGGCGAAACCCACGTCTTCCATGAAGCCGGCCAGGCGTCCCCCGAGCGCGCGGTCGACGACATCGGCGCCCGGACCGAGAACTCGGTCCGCGAACACGGGCACGGCGAGCAGATCGGCGCGTGCGCGGTCAATGGTCTGGCTGGTCACGCCAAAGCTGATCGGCACCCGGGCCCCTCCTCGTCGGTCGCTCGCCCGACGCTATAGCGCCCCGGCCACCGCGTTGGCGGTGGGCGGCGCCAGCGCCGCGCTTCGATACCCTTGCTCAATGCCGCTCACCGACCCGCGGTCGGCGACGCGGCAGCTCGACCGCCCGATCGGTGCGGCACGCGGGACGACACGCACCGCCACCAGGGGTTCGCCGCGGACCCCGACACCCCACACCACGGCCCACGATGCCTGATCCGAACACCCTGTTGACGGGCTGGGGGCGAACCGCTCCCAGTGCCGCCCGGGTCACCACGCCCACCACGCGGACCCAGGTCGACCAGGCCTTCGACGACGTCGGCCCACGGGGGATCGTGGCTCGCGGCCTGGGGCGAAGCTACGGCGACGCGGCACAGAACGCGGGGGGCGACGTGCTCGACTGCACGCAGCTGGCCGCGCAGTGCTCCCTGGACCACGCGGCGGCCACCGTCCGGGCCGAGGCCGGGACCAGCTTGGACCAGCTGCTGCGGGTCCTGGTGCCCGAGGGGTTCTTTGTGCCCGTCACGCCCGGCACCCGCTTCGTGACCGTGGGCGGTGCGCTGGCCGCCGACATCCACGGCAAGAACCATCACCTCGAGGGCAGCTTCGCGAACCACGTCGATCGGTTCACCCTGCGCACACCGACCGGTGCACTCGAGGTGACCCCGGCGAGCGACGCCGAGCTGTTCTGGGGCACCGCCGGGGCACTCGGGTTGACCGGGGTCGTGACCGAGGCATCGTTCCGGCTGGTTCCCATCGAGACGTCCCGCATGCTCGTCGATACCGAGCGGATCGACGACCTCGACACCTTGATGACCACCATGGTCGAGAGCGACCAGCGGTACCGATACTCCGTAGCGTGGATCGACTGCCTCGCGTCGGGCCGATCGCTCGGACGGTCGGTGCTCACCCGCGGCGATCACGCGCCCCTCGCCGCGTTGCCGGCTGGGCTTCGGAACGAACCCTGCGCGTTCGCCCCGACCACTCGGCTCGCCGCGCCCACCTGGGTACCCAACGGTCTCCTGAACCGCCTCACGATCGCCGCGTTCAACGAGTTCTGGTTCCGACGAGCCCCCCGCCGCCGGCTCGGCCACCTCGAGTCGATTCCCGCGTTCTTCCATCCGCTAGACGGGGTGCGGGACTGGAACCGCCTCTACGGGCGTCGCGGCTTTGTTCAGTACCAGTACGCCGTGCCGGACGCCGCGACCACCACCGTCCGCCAGACCCTCGAGCGCCTCAGCGGCGCGAGCTGCCCGTCCTTCCTGGCCATCCTGAAGCGATTCGGTCCTGGCAACTCCGGCCCGTTGTCGTTTCCGATCGCCGGCTGGACCCTGGCCCTCGACATCCCGGCCGCCACGTCGGGCCTGGGTCGGCTCCTCGACGAGCTGGACCAGCTGGTCGTCGAGGCCGGCGGACGCGTCTATCTCGCGAAAGACTCCCGGCTCGCCCCGGAGCTCGTCCCGCAGATGTATCCCGACCTCGACCGGCTGCGCGCGCTGCGCGAGCGCGTGGACCCGTCTCACGTGATGCAGTCCGATCTCGCCCGCCGACTCGCGCTTCGGTGACCTGATGCAAGACGGACTCGGCTCGGTGCAGCGAGTCCTCGTGCTCGGCGCAGCCTCCGACATCGCCGCCGCGACGCTGCATCGCTTGGTCCGCGACCGCACACGGTCGGTCGTCCTCGCGAGTCGCGAACCAGATCGGCTCGACAAGCTGGCCCACGAGCTTCGAGAGGCCGGCGCGACCGAGGTCGACTGCGTTCCGTTCGACGCCGTCGACTACGCCAGTCACGAACGCCTCGTCGATCGGATCTTCACGACCGCAGACATCGACCTGATCCTCGTGACCTTCGGCGTACTCGGAGACCAACACGCGGCCGAGCACGACCGGGCCAAGGCCGTCGAGATCGCCGGCGTGAACTATCTCGGTGCGGTCTCGGTGCTCTCGGCGGTGACACAACGGCTGCGAGCCCAGGGCCACGGCGTGATCGTGGGCCTCTCATCGGTCGCGGGCGAGCGCGTGCGCCGGTCGAACTTCATCTACGGCTCCTCCAAGGCCGGGTTCGACGGCTACCTCCAGGGGCTCGGGGAATCGCTTGCCGGGACCGGCGTTCGGGTCTTGGTGGTACGACCGGGTTTCGTGCACACGAAGATGACCGCCGGGCTCGCGGCGGCCGCGCTCGCCGTGACCCCCGACACCGTCGCCGACGCCATCGTGCGCGGGATCGCAGAAGGGCGCGAGCTCATCTGGGTCCCACCCGCCCTGCGCTGGGTGATGGTCGTGCTCCGCCATCTGCCCAAGCCCGTGTTCCGCAGGCTCCCGATTTGACCCACCAGGACGCGCCGGGTGGCCCGAACCTCCACGCGGCGGCCGAAACCGCTTCGCATCGCACGGAGCCTGCACCGGTAACCTGAGCGCGTGGCCGATCTCCTTGCCGCGGTGCGCGAGCGCGTCGTCATCTTCGATGGTGCCTTTGGTACCTGGGTGCAGAACCAAGAGCTCTCCGAAGACGACTTCGGCGGGGCCTCCCTCGAGGGCTGCAACGAGCAGCTGGTGCTCTCCCGGCCAGACGTGATCCGCCAGATGCACGATGAGTTCCTCTCGGTCGGCGTCGACGCCGTCGAGACCGCCACGTTCGGCGCGTTCCCCGTGGTCCTCGCCGAGTACGGGATCCCCGAACAGACCCGGGAGCTCAACGCGACCGCAGCCCGGATCGCCCGCGAGGTGGCATCAGGGCACTCCACGCCGGACCGCCCGCGATTTGTCATCGGTTCGGTTGGCCCCGGGACCAAGCTCCCCTCGCTCGGCCATATTCGCTTCGCCGAGCTCCGCGACGCCTACGTCCCCCAGATGGAGGGCCTCCTCGACGGCGGCGTGGACGCGATCCTGGTCGAAACCGTCCAAGACCTCCTCCAAGGCAAGGCGGCCATCGCGGCGGCGCGCACGGCCATGCAGCGCGCCGGCGCGACCGTTCCCCTGATGGTCCAGGTCACCGTTGAGACGACCGGCCGGATGCTGCTCGGTTCCGAGATTGGCGCGGCCCTGACAACGCTCGAGGCCCTTCGTCCCGACGTGATCGGCCTGAACTGCGCGACTGGGCCGGCCGAGATGGCCGAACACGTCCGGTACCTCGGTCAGCACGCGCGGACCTTCATTTCCTGTCTCCCGAACGCCGGGCTCCCCTCCGTCGTCGACGGTCGCACGCACTACGACCTGACCCCCGACCAGCTCGCCGAGGCTCACGAGCGGTTCGTCTCCGAATTCGGCGTCAACATCGTGGGCGGATGCTGCGGTACCACGCCCGAGCACCTCAAAGCGGTGGTCGACCGCATCGGATCTGACCGTCCCCCTTTGCAGCGGGAACCGGTCTCCGAGCCGGGTGCCGCCTCGATCTACTCGCACGTGCCGTTCCATCAGGACACGTCCTTCCTGGTGGTCGGGGAACGGACGAACGCGAACGGATCGAAGCAGTTCCGGGAGGCGCTCCTGGCTGAGGACTGGGATAGCTGCGTCCAGGTGGCACGGGAGCAGGTCAAGGACGGAGCCCACGTGCTCGACGTCTGCGTCGACTATGTCGGCCGGGACGGCGTCGCCGACATGGACCAGATCGCCAGCCGCTTCGCGACCCAGGCACCACTCCCGCTCGTCTTCGACTCCACCGAGCCCCAAGTGATGGAAGCCGGGCTCCAGCACGCGGGCGGGAAGTGCATCCTCAACTCGGCGAACCTCGAGGACGGTGAAGCGCCCGGCTCTCGGCTCGACCGGGTGCTCACGCTCGCCCGCGACTACGGCGCGGCGGTGATCTGTCTCGCCATCGACGAGGAAGGCCAAGCGCGCACCGCGGAATGGAAGGTACGCGTCTGCCGGCGTATCTACGACTTGGCGACCCGCGACTATGGGCTCGACGGCTCGGACCTCATCTTCGACTGCCTGACGTTCCCTCTGGGGTCAGGACAACAGGATCTTCGCCGCGACGGCATCGAGACCATCGAGGCGATTCGACGCGTCAAGGCGGAGCTCCCCGGCGCCTCGACCATCCTCGGCGTTTCGAACGTGAGCTTCGGCCTCAAGCCGGCCCTCCGCCACGCGCTGAACAGCGTGTTCCTCCACGAGTGCGTCGAAGCGGGGCTGGACGCCGCGATCGTGCACGCGGCGCGAATCGTCCCGATGCACCGGATCGACGAGAACGTCCGGGAGCTCGCGCTCGATCTCGTCTACGACCGGCGACGCGACGACTACGACCCGCTGATCGCGCTCATGGATGCTTTCGCCGACGTCAAGAGCGAGGCAGTTCAGCGTGAGGATCGCTCCGGCTGGCCGATCCCGAAGCGGCTGAAGCACCGCATCATTGACGGTGACCGCGACGGTCTTGAGCCAGACCTCGAGCAGCAGCTCAGCGAGATGCCGGCGCTCGCCATCGTCAACGACGTGCTCCTCGACGGGATGAAAGTGGTCGGCGAACTCTTCGCGTCGGGCGAGATGCAGTTGCCGTTCGTGCTCCAGAGCGCAGAGACGATGAAGGCAGCCGTCGCGTACCTCGAGCCGCACATGGAGCGCGCCGACGCCGCCGGCAAGGGCACCCTCGTCATCGGCACGGTCAAGGGCGACGTGCACGACATCGGGAAGAACCTCGTCGACATCATCCTCACCAACAACGGCTACGGCGTCCACAACATCGGCATCAAAGCTCCGCTGCAGGCCTTCATCGACAAGGCCAAAGAGGTCGAGGCCGACGCGATCGGCATGAGCGGGCTGCTGGTCAAGAGCACGATCATCATGCGCGAGAACCTCGAGGAGATGAACGTGCTCGGGCTCGAGGAGATGCCGGTGCTGCTCGGCGGGGCGGCGCTGACGCGGACGTACGTCGAGCGTGATCTCCGCACGGTCTACAACGGTCGACTCTTCTACGGGAAGGACGCGTTCGAAGGGCTCCGAACGATGGACGCCCTGATGACGGCGAAACGCTCCGGAACGCTCGACGCCGACTTCGGCCGTGCGCTCGGCGGACGCGACCTCCCGCCGCGGAAGCGAGCCGACGAACCGGCTCTCGCGGCCACCACCCGCTCGGACGTCGCCCCTGACGCCACCGTGTACCAACCTCCGTTCCTCGGGGGTCGGGTCGCCAAGGGAATCGAACTCGACGCGATCGCCGCGTACCTCAACGAGACCGCGCTGTTTCGAAACCAATGGCAGTTCCGCCCCGAGAAGCACGCCGGCAAGCCCGAGAGCGACGCCGAGTTCAAGGCGCGTCTCCAGCCCATCCTCCGCGAGCAGCTGGCGATCGCACACGCCGACGGGATGCTGGTCCCTGCCGCGGTCTGGGGTTACTTCCCGGCCAACTCCGAAGGGAACGATCTCGTCGTCTGGACCGACGAGCTCCGAACCACCGAGCGACTGCGGTTCACCTTCCCACGCCAGCGCGGCGACCGTCATCTCTGCATCGCCGACTTTTTCCGCTCAAGCGACAGCGGCGACGCGGACTACGCCGCATTCCATGTCGTGACGATGGGATCACGAGCGACCGAGCAAGAACGCGAGCTGTTCGATGCCAACCGCTACCGCGAATACCTCCTCGCCCACGGACTCGCGGTCGAGATGACCGAGGCACTCGCCGAGTACTGGCACCGCCGAATCCGTGAAGAGTGGGGATTCGCGGACGAGGACGGACCGACCCTGCAGGGACTCTTTCGTCAGCAGCACCGAGGTGGGCGGTACTCGTGGGGCTACCCCGCGTGTCCCGAGCTCGAGGATCAAGCCAAGCTCGACGAGCTGCTCGACCTGGCCCGGATCGGCGTCCACCTGTCGGAGGAATTCCAGCTCGACCCAGAGCAGTCGACGTCGGCGATCATCGTGGCGCACCCGGAAGCCAAGTACTTCGTGGCCTGACCCCTCGACGTGCACCGGTCGCCCAACCTGCCTGCGACCGGCATGCCACCGCGGCGCGACGACCACGCTGACCAAGCCGCAAACTGGAGCCGAAGCGGCCAGTGCTACCGTGCTGTTGAGCCAAGCCCGTCAGAGAGCTCAGCGGCAGCCGGTCACGAAGTTTGGACCTCAGTGACATGAAGGGCCTCATTCTCGCCGGCGGCGCCGGGACTCGCCTGCGACCGATCACGCACACGAGCGCCAAGCAGCTCGTGCCCGTCGCCAACAAGCCAATCCTCTTCTACGGGCTCGAGGACATGGCGAGCGCGGGCATCGTCGACATCGGCATCATCGTTGGCGACACCCGCGACGAGATCATGGCCGCGGTGGGCGACGGCTCGCGGTGGGGCGTCCGCGTCACCTACATCCCACAGGACGCGCCGTTGGGTCTCGCGCACTGTGTGCTCATCGCGCAAGAGTTCCTCGGCAACGACGACTTCGTGATGTACCTCGGTGACAACCTGCTCCAACAAGGTCTCACCGAGTTCACGGAGCGATTCGCGGCCGCGCGCGCCGGGGACTCGCCGCAGCCACCCAGCGCGCAGATCCTGCTTGCCCACGTCGCTGACCCGCGACAGTTCGGTGTGGCTGAGGTGGCACCCGACGGCGGAGTCGTCCGTTTGGTCGAGAAGCCAGCCGATCCGCCGTCCGATCTCGCCCTGGTCGGCGTCTACCTCTTCGACGCCACGATCCACGAAGCCGTCCGTTCCATCGCGCCCTCTGCTCGTGGTGAGCTCGAGATCACCGACGCCATCCAGTGGCTGCTCGACCACGGTCATCGTGTCCGGCACGAGGTCCTCCGAGGCTGGTGGCTGGACACCGGCAAGAAAGATCCGCTGCTCGAGAGCAACCGCCGAATCCTCGAGACGATCGACGCGCGTATCGACGGCAAGGTCGATGAGCTGTCGACGATCGAAGGACGGGTCGTCATCGAATCGGGAGCCGAGATCATCAGCTCACGCATCCGCGGCCCAGTCATCATCGGCGAGAACACCAGGGTCGTGAACAGCTACGTCGGACCGTTCACCTCGATCGCCTCGGGGTGCGAGATCCGCGACTCCGAGCTGGACCACTCGGTCGTGCTCGACGAGAGCCGGATCTGTGGGATCGCGGGGATCGCCGACTCGTTGATCGGCCGGTGGGTTGAAGTCAGCCGATCGGGCCGCCGCCCCCGCGGCGTGCGGCTCATGCTCGGTGACCACTCGAACGTGGACCTGGAGTAGACAGAGGCCATGGCCGACGCCGTGACCGAGAGCCCTCTCATCGCCGGCGTTTACGTCGTCGAGCCGACGCTGCATGGCGACGAGCGGGGCGTCTTCGTGGAGACCTACCGGCGCGACTGGGTGCCGGGCAGCCGAGAGATGATCCAGGGCAACCGGGCGGACCGCCAGCAGGGCTCCATCGTGGGACTGCATTACCACCTGCACCAGGCCGACTACTGGTACGTCCCGCACGGCCGCGCCCGGGTGGTCCTCCACGATCTGCGGGTGGGGTCGCCCACCGATGGTGCGACCCTCACCCTCGACCTCGGCGCGCGCGAGGACGGCACGCATGACCACCGGGGTGTGTTCATTCCGCCGGGAGTCGCGCATGGATTCAGCGCGCTGTCCGCCATGACGATCACCTACCTGGTGGACGGCTACTACAACCCCGCCGACGAGCTCGGTGTGGCCTGGGACGATCCGGAAATCGGTGCCGATTGGGGCGTTGCCGACCCGACCCTGTCAGCGCGCGACCAGAAGAATCCGCGCCGCTCGGACCTCGAGGACCGTCTGCGGCCCCGATTGGGTCTGCGGACCTAGGGTGCTCGACTGATGAAGCTCTTCGTGACGGGTGGTGCGGGATTCATCGGGTCGAACTATGCGCGTCATGTGCTCGCCACGACCGGCGATTCCGTGACCGTGTACGACGCGCTGACCTATGCGGGCAACCTGGACAATCTCCGGGGCCTCGACGACGACCCGCGCTTCGCGTTCACGAAGGGCAACATCTGCGATCGCGACACGGTACTCGCCGCCATGAGCGGCCACGACGCAGTGGTGCATTTCGCGGCCGAGAGTCACGTCGACCGGTCGATCCTCAGCCCCGACGAGTTCGTGCACACAAACTGCGATGGGACGAACGTGCTCTGCGACGTCGCCCGACACATCGGCGTCGAGCGCTTCCTGCACGTCTCGACCGACGAGGTCTACGGGTCCATCGAGGAGGGATCGTTCCGGGAAGGCGATCCTCTGGGCCCACGGTCTCCCTACTCGGCCTCGAAGGCTGCGTCCGATCTGATCGCGCTGTCGTACCGCACCACCTACGGCCTGCCGGTCGTCGTGACGCGCTCCTCGAACAACTTCGGGCCGTACCAGTTTCCAGAAAAGGTGATCCCGCTGTTCGTGACCAACCTGCTCCAGGGCCAGAAGGTGCCCCTCTACGGCGACGGCATGAACGTTCGCGACTGGTGCTACGTCGAGGACAACGCCGCAGCCATCCATCTCGTCCTCCAGCAGGGGGCAGTCGGCGAGATCTACAACATCGGAGCCGGTAACGAGGTCTCGAACCGGGCTCTCACCGACACGATCCTCGACCACCTCGGCCTCGACAACTCGATGATCGACTACGTCGACGACCGGCCCGGCCACGATCGTCGCTACTCGATCGACTCCTCCAAGGTCCGTTCACTCGGTTGGGCGCCGCGACACAACTTCGCCGAGGCGCTGGCGGACACCATCTCGTGGTATCGCACCAACGAGTGGTGGTGGACTCCGCTGAAGAGCCGGAGCTTGTAGACCCCGGCAGATGCGGGTCCTGATCACCGGCGCAGCCGGCCAAGTCGGCCGGGAACTTGTACACGCCTTCGCGGGCGATGACGTCACCGCGGCCGACCACACCACCCTTGACGTCGCTGACCGGAGCACCGTGCTCGCGGCGGTGACCTCAACGAATCCCGACGTCATCCTGCACGCCGGGGCGTGGACCGCGGTCGACGCGTGCGAGAGCGATGCCGACCGGGCGTTTGCCGTCAACGCGCTGGGGACACGCCACGTCGCCGAGGCGGCGCGGCGTGTGAACGCCCACGTCATCTATTTCTCCACCGACTATGTGTTCGATGGGACCAAGCGCGAGCCGTACCATGAATGGGACGTACCGAACCCCAGGTCGGTCTATGGCCGTTCGAAGCTCGCCGGCGAGCACGAACTGGCCGGCGACCCCGATGCGGCGATCGTGCGCCTCTCATGGGTCTGCGGTCGGTACGGCGCCAACATGGTCAAGACCGTCCTGCGCCTCGCCGGCGAGCACCGCGAGCTGGCATTCGTCGACGACCAGCGTGGCCATCCGACGTTCGCGCAGGACGTGGCTCCCATCGCCCGCCAACTCGCAGCGGGCCGATACTCCGGCGTCTTCCACGTCACCAACCAAGGCGTCACCACCTGGTATGAGTTCGCTCGGGCGGTCCTCCGCGCCGCCGGCGACGACCCGTCGCGCGTTCACCCGATCACGACCGCCGAACTTGACCCCCCGAGGCCGGCTCCCCGCCCGGCGAACTCGGTCCTCGACAACCTGGCGTTGCGTCTCGAAGGACTCCCGTTGCTCCCGCACTACCAGGCCTCCTTGGAGCAGGTGGTGACGGAGCTCCAGCAGTCGTGACCGCGGCATCCGCACCGACCGTTCGGATCATCGTGTTGAACTACAACGGCGGAGCCATGACCACCAGCTGTCTGCACGCGATGGTGCAAACCGACTGGCCGGCCGACGCGCTCAACGTCGTCCTCGTCGACAACGCCTCATCGGATGGTGTCGTCGAGACGGTTCGCCGTGAGCTACCACAGGTCGAGGTGATCCGCAGCGACGAGAACCTGGGCTTTGCCGGAGGCATGAACCTCGGGCTGCGAGACCTCCCGCCGGACACGGACTACGTGGCCCTCGTCAACAATGACGTGACGGTCGATCCCGGCTGGTTGAGCCCGCTCGTCGCCGCTTCGGAGTCGGACGCCGATATCGGCGCCGCGTGCCCGAAGATCCTGCTCGCCGACCGCTACGAGGAGATCCAGATCGTCGGCCCGGCTCGCCGCTTGGCGTGGTCCGATGGACGACGGGTCACCGTCCAGGTGAGCGGGGCGCGGATTGACGGCTCCGACGTGGGCCGCCGGGTTCGGTTCGCGCAAGGATTCTGGGGTCCCGAGTTCACGAGGGACGCGACCCAGCCCCCGTTTGAATGGGCAACCGCAGACGCGCGCCTGCTCTTCCCAGCTCCAGTCGCGGGCGTTCGGGAGCTCCGGCTGACGGCGGCGCGCCCAACCCGGGTCGTCCTGCGCAACGCCCGCTCGCAGACCGAGTTTCTCGTGGGTACAGCCCCGGGTTGGTACGAGCTGCCGCCCGGTGAGGCCGGGTTCGACGTGATCAACAACGTCGGCTCCGAGCTGCGCCCAGACGGCTACGTACAAGATCGCGGTTACCTGGACCGCGACTGCGGCCAGTACGACCGGCCCGAGACGGTGTTCGCATGGTGCGGAGCCACCGTGTTGCTTCGAGGCTCCTACCTGCGTTCGGTCGGGACACTCGACGAGCGCCTCTTCACGTACTACGAGGACATCGATATGGCGTGGCGAGGCAAGACGAAGGGCTGGAACTACGTGACCGCCCCCAACTCGATCGTCCGCCACATCCACATGGCAACGAGCGCGGCACGTCTCCCGGTCACGACCTACTACAACGAACGGAACCGACTGCTTGTCCTGTCGCGCTACGCGCCGAGATCGACGGTAGCGAGCGCCTTCCTTCGGGCCCTGGCCGCGACTGGGTCGTACGCCAAGCGCGATGTCATCGCCCGAGCCCTCCGCGGAGCACGCCCCTCGTGGACGGTCACTGCGCTTCGCCTGCGAGCGTTGCGCGACTTCCTGTTCATGCGGGCCGGCCTCGCCCCCAGGTCGATGCGCGCTCCGAAGCGCCACTGAGCCGCGACGCCCGCCGCCTCCTCACGGGACCCCAGCGGACCGAAGCACCCCGCGACCTGCCTACCTCGAGACCTCCACGGACCTGCTCCGGGCGCCCGCCCGATTCTCGGACGGGGGACAGCCCACGGTCGCGTGGGCAACTGAGTTGTGCGCGAAACCACTTAGGGGGCGGCGCCCGGAAGCACCTCGACCGCCGGCCTCGGCGATGATGCGTGTGAGCCGCCGCCCGGGTCGCTGAGGAAGGCGTAGACCCCGGCCAGGGCGGTCTCCCAGCTGGCGTGGTGGGTAGCGATCGTGCGCAGCCCGTTGGCGCGGAGTCGGGCCCGAAGCTCGGGGTCAACGACGAGTCGCTCGATTCCGTCTCGGAGCGCGTCCACGGTGCGGCGGACGAGGACCGAGTTCTCGTCGTGCTTGAGCAGCCAGTAGCCCGCGGGATTGTCGTACGCCACGACCGGAACGCCGCACGCCATCAGCTCGAGGGGGAGGTAGGACGGATGCTGGGAGACCGTCAGGGCGACACCCACATCGCATCGCCGGTAGAGATCGCCCGTCTCGCGATAATCCAGGAGGCCGAGGTGCTCGATTCCTCCCCCGAGCTCGTCCTCCTCCGCGTAGGCCCAGGACCCCGCGGTCACGATTCGTACGCGGTCGCCGAGGCGCTGCTTGAGTTCGGTCAACGCGGGGGCGGCCATCTCCCAGCAGTTGCGAAAGTGACCCGGGCGGGCGTACAGGAAGACCGTGACCGGCTCGTCACCCTCGGGTTCTCGCCGGCCGGCGGCGTGGAACACACTCTCTTCGACGGCAGGCGTGAACGCAGCACCCCGACCGCCATACTGCCCGCGGTAGAGATCCAGCATGTGCTCGGTGTTGCACAGTCCGTACAGGCCCAGCCGGTACGTCTCTTCGGCGAGCGCGTACAGGGTGCCGGCGGGATAGAAACAGGGCTCGAAGTCCTGGATCAAATAGAAGCGTCGTCGTGCGCCGGGGTAATGCGCGACGGCATATGCGGTGGCCCAGAGGGTCGCGATCGCGGCGTCGGAGTCGGGTATGGCGCCCATCGTCTCGGCATTGACTTCTTGGTAGAAGAAGATCTTCGAGTCATGCAGCGACGGGAACGCGGCAGTGAGCGCAGAGCGGAAGAAGCCGTCGTTCGGATCGGCCCAAAAGGCGAAACGATTCTCAACCCCATGCCGGCGCGTGAGGTAGTCCGCGATGCGGAGCGCCGTGTTGACGCCGCCGTAGAACGGACTGTCGATGTCGGGCAGGAACCAGGTCAACGAGCGGGGAGGCTCGGCCCCGAGATCCGCGCACTGCGCAATCTGCAGGCGTTCGACGTCCGCGTCAGTGGCCCGGAACATGTCGGCGAGCATGGATGCTTCAGCGGTCTCGTTGCGCTGGCGGAATACGCCCATCGGGCGCCCAAGGGGCCCCGCGACGAGCGCGTGCGGCTTCGCGCCGAAGCGGGCCCGAAGGGCCGGGCGCCGGCTCTCCAGCGAGAGGTTGGGGGAGAAGTACGGATCGCCGCCGAAGATCCAACGCTGGTATCGCCAGTAGCTCGCGAAGAAGTCGCCACCGGGCACCTCGGTACCTCGAGTGGCCGCCTCGAGGTGGCGAACCCCGTTCGACGGCAGGCACACATTGCGCTTCCCCGCCATGGTCGCGTCGAGTCCGAGTACGACGTCGCTCCCACACAAGATGAAGCGCTCGTCGAACCCACCGAGGCTCTGGAAAAGCTCGGCTCGTATCGCCGCGCACGCTGCGGTCACCGCCAGCACGTTGCGCACCACGTTCGTGGAGCCGAACATCGTGTCGCTGTTCGGCTCCATCCCCTCAAAGAGATGGTCCGCATAGCCGTTCAGGCCGAGGATCACGCCCCCGTGCTGTATCAGGCCCGAGCCATCGAGAAGCTGCAGACCGACCAGCCCGATGTCCGGTCGCGTCGCCCACGAGACGAGCTCCTCCAGCCATGCTGGATCCGAGATCTCGGTGTCGTCGTTGAGAAAGACGAGGACTTCACCCGTCGCGATCGACGCCGCGTGATTGTTGACCGCCGAGTAGTTGAAGGGCTGGTCCCACCACTCGACCGAAAGATCGAGACCGCGGAATTCGTCGTCGTACCACGCCTGGTTCTCAGACGTGTGGTCCCCATTGTCGATCACGATCACGTCGACCGGCTCGTACGCTGTGCGGGCAAGGCTCCGTAGGCAGCGCTTCACGAGCGCTCGGTTATGTCGGGTGGGGATGATCACGCTGACCGCGGGGTGACGGTCGAGCTCCCAGGCGACCCGAACGGTGTCGTGGATGCTCGTCACCGTCGCTCGTTCACCGCGACGCTCGAGGCTGTCCTGGACTGTTCGCACGCTGGCGTCGCGCGTCGGGGAGGGACGGCGCGTGAGGTGAGTCAGTACTCTCGGGACCCGCTCAACGGTGTCGTTAGTCAGCCCGGCCCGCAACAACACGTCCCACCACACCGCGTCGTCACGATCGCTCCGGAGCGGTCCAATCGCGGTGAGCGTGCGGGCACGGATCGCAAACGACCGCCCGATGTAGTTGCTGCTCAACAGCATCTCCGGTGACCAGTCGGGCCGGAAGTTCGGGTCGTGGCCAAGGCCAACCGAGTTGAGCAGGTCGTCGTCCCAGTAGACGACATCGATCAGGGCGTTGCGCCAAGCCATGTCAGCCACGTAGAACAGGCAGTCCGGCGCGAGTCGATCCCCGGCCTCCAGGACAACCACCAGGTCTCGGTCAGCGGCCGCCGCGACCATGCTCGAGACCATAGATGCCAGTTCACGCTGCTCGGGTCGGGCGACGACGACGCGCCGGTCGCCGAGGGCTTCCTCGCCGGCTGGCGTCGCGACGAGGGCGCGCCAGTGATGCCAACTCTGATCCTGGAGCGAGCGGAGCGTCGCCGCGAGGGCCCGCGGGTCGGAGGCCGGACCCGCCAGCACGGCAACGTGCACCGACACGGGGGCACCGTTGCGGTCCGCGGCGCGGCGCTGAGTGGCGAGGTCACGAGCCCGGGCCCGCTGCGAATACGCCCACCACTGATAGGAATGCCCCGGGGCCGTCACGCCCCAGGCGGCCCAGTGTTGGCGGACCAGTTCGGTGAACTGGCGCGAGTCCCGCTTGGACAAGCTGGCAAAGCGGAGGAGGTCGCGGCCCCGCGTTCCCTCAGGGGCTAGTTGTTGCGCAAGTGAGCGAAGCCCAGCTCGCGAGAGCGAGCCGCGGGGGATCTTCGGAGCCTCGTCGGGCGCCGGCGATTCGTCGGCGCCGTCATCGCCAGGTCTGGGCCGGGACATCGGGCTCGCTCACTCCTTGCGCATGCGCGTCGCTTCTCACCGCGGACGCGAGAAGGACGGCAGAGCGTCCCCAGCGGTCTTCTCAGGTGCGAGGGCAGGGCGTTTCACGCACGCTGTGCTGGGTCGAGGCAGGCTAGCACTCGAGCCCTCAGACAACTCGCCGCCGAGGATCCACCACCTCGCGTCGCTGGTGCGTGGCGACGACCGAGCGAGCCTGCGCGCACTCTGACTCTCATCGGGCCAACAGCGCCCGCGCGAGGACGTCGGTGCCGAACGACATCAAGATCGTGAGGTAGAGGAGCCCGGTGGCTGCCATGACGGCCGAGTAGTACGGCTCGGCCAGCGCACGCCACGTGACCCAGAGCAGCGCGATCGTGGTGATCGCGCTCACCACCCACATGGCACCGAGCAACCCGCCGTAGCCGTCATTGATCGAGCCGCTGAGCACGCTGAGCATCCCCGTCGGGACGAGTAGGAGCGAGACGTCGAGCAGCCAGGCGGGAGCGCACAGACGCACGATCTCGCGAATTGGGTCGCGGGGTAAGCCTGGTTGTACGAGGTACCAGTGCCCGAGCAGCATGGCATCGGTCACCAGGCCAAGTAGGAGCCCGCCGGCGAGGAGGCGTGCAGCACTGAGCGGGTACGCGCCCCCGACCGCCGCGGCAGCACCGAAGAGTGCGACCAGACCGGCGAGCGGTGCGAGCAGATCGAGCGTGGGATTGAACGAGCGCTCACCCGCGACACCCGCGCTGCGCCGCACGACCGAGACGAGGAGCGCGCCGAGAGCGCCGCACGCCATCACCAACGCCCCGGCGTCTCGCACGACCGCACCCACGGTCTGCGTCGACTCAGCCAAGCCCGCCGCCGCACCGCCGAACGCCAGCACGACGAAGACTGATCGCAAGAGCCAGCCGTAGCCGACTCCGACCAGTCGACGTCGGGTCGTCACCCAGCAGCCGAGGAGGCCACCCGCGGACCATTGCACCAGCACCGTCGCGACATCGAGACGCATCAGATCACTCGACGACGGCGAGATCCCGAGCAGCAGAGTTCAAGCGTCGAGGACCCGCGGCGTCAGCAACGACGATGTCTTCGATTCGAAGCCCGAACTGTCCCGGAAAGTAGATCCCAGGCTCAATGCTGAACGAGTGACCGGGAGCCAGCCGGGTGTCATTGCCCACCACGAGATACGGATCCTCGTGGGCTTCCAGCCCGATGCCATGACCCGTGCGGTGGATGAACTGCTCGGCGAACGCCGACTGTGCGAGGACGCCGCGGGCGACCGCGTCGACATCCTCGCAGGGCGTCCCGACCGTCGCGGCGCTCACCGCGGTCTCTTGAGCCACCGACAGTGCGTCGTAGGCATCCTGGACTTCGGGCCGGATCTCACCGACGACAAACATCCGGGTGATATCGGAGCAGTAGCCGCGCATGGTGCCGCCGAAGTCGCACAGGACGACATCGCCGGCCTCCACTCGACGGTCGCTCGGCTCGTGGTGCGGACTCGCGCTGTTGGGTCCCGTCCCGACAATCGCGAAGTTCGCACGGTCGTGGCCCGCATCCAGCATCAGCTCGATCAGCATCCGTTGGATGTCTCGCTCCGTCCGACCGCCCAGCGGACGAACCCGCAAGCCATGCGCGATCGCATCAACCGCATCAGCCGCGGCTTGTAACCGGCTGATCTCGGCCTCGTCTTTTCTCGCCCGCAGCGGGCTCGTGACCAAGCTGGCGCGGATGAAGCGGGCCCGAGGGAGCGCGTCCTGGAGCGCCAGCAGGAGCCGGGCCGACGCGTGGTCGGCAACCGCCACGATCTGCGCGGATCGTACGTGGGCGGCGACGCGTTCGACCGGATCCTCGTCCTCGTCCCACGTCTCCAGGTTGAACACATCCGGGCGCTCCTCGACGCGGGCCGCTTCCAGCCGGGGAACGAGGAGGGTCGATTCGTCTCCCCGGGCGAGGATCAGCGCGGTCAGCCGTTCGAGCGGGACGGCCTCGTAACCGGTGAGATAGGTGAGGTCCGGTCCGCAGGACGCGAGGAGCACGTCGACGCCCAGCGTGTCCATGCGTTGGCGGGTTCGATCGAGTCGCTCGCGGTAGTTCATGAACTGGCGTCGAGCCCCGGCAGGTCGTCGATGCTGGCGGCGTTGGTGACCGACCGGTATTCGGCCAGCCCGTCGGGCCCTTTGCGCTCGGCCCAGGTGATCAACTGGTCGCGATCGCGTTCGTAGCGCAGGATCGGCACGCCGTAGCCGCAGGATGTCGACACCCGGTCGACGTCGACCCGAATAACTGTCCGGGCGCCCGAGATCGAGGGGAAATGGCCGAGCAGCGGTGCGGCGCGGTCGTCGTCCACCGGGATCGCCTCACCGTGACCGTAGACACGAACGATGTTTGGCTTGTCGGTAAACGCGCAGAACATCAGCGTGATCCGGGCGTTCTGGCGGAGGTGCGCAACCGTCTCCACACCGCTGCCCGTGAGATCGAGGTACGCAACCTCGCGGGGGGCAAGCACCTTCACGGCCCCGAGCCCCTTCGGGGACACGTTGACGTGTCCGCCGTCGCTCGGGGCGGTCGCAACGAAGAACATCGGCTGCTCGGCGATGAACTGTGCGACCTCGGGCGAGATCTCCTCAAAGGTGCGGCCCATCAGACCGCCGCGTCCACCAGCTCGACCGTCGCCTCGACCGCTCGGCGGGCGTGGTAGCTGGAACGGACCAGCGGACCAGCCTCGACGTGCGCAAAGCCGAGCTGCTCCGCGTGGACGCGAAGGTCGTCGAACTCGTCGGAGCGCCACCAACGAGCAACCGGCGCGTGGCGTGCCGAGGGGCGCAGGTACTGACCGAGGGTCAGGATGTCGACCCCAACGTCGCGGAGATCGGCGATCGCTCCCCTGGTTTCGGCCTCGGTCTCGCCCATCCCGAGGATCAGGCCCGACTTCGCGACGAGCCCGCGGTCCTTGGCGCGAGCCAGCACCCCGAGCGATCGCGCATAGTTGGCGTTCGGCCGGAGTGCGCGTTGGAGTCGGGCGACCGTTTCCAAGTTGTGGTTCAGGACGTCGGGCGCGGCGGCGAAGATCACCGCGAGCGCCTCCGGATCACCTTTGCAGTCGGGGATCAACAGCTCGACCCGGGCGGTGGGAGTTCTGGAACGGATCGCGCGCACCGTCGCGGCGAACGCGGCGGCACCGCCGTCTGGCAGATCGTCTCGCGCGACGCTCGTGATCACGACGTGCGCAAGTCCGAGCCTGGCGACGGCGTCGGCGACGTGGTCCGGCTCGTCGGTGTCGGGCGGTCCCGGCTTTGCCGTGGTGACCAGACAGAAGCCGCACGATCGGGTGCACCGATCTCCGAGAATCATGAAGGTCGCCGTGCGATCGGCCCAGCATTCGTAGATGTTCGGGCACCCAGCCTCCTCACACACCGTGTGGAGGCCTTCGAGGCGCATGAGCCGTTGGACCTCTCGATACGTCGGACCCAGGTTGGCGCGCACCCGGAGCCATTCCGGACGCCGAAAATCCGCCGGGCCCTCGGGAACCTGGACGCCAGCGGCCTCGAGCCGGGCGATGAGTCGCCGCCCATCGACGCCCGCCGACGTCGCGGCCACGGCTGCGGGCGATCGGACCGTCAGCGTCGGGGCCACGTCCTGGCGTTCCACCCGCTGGTACCCGAACTCCGCGGAGAACTGGGCGACGACGCGATCGACGACGTCGAGCATCCGGGGTCCCTCTCCGAGCACCCGGGCGATGGAGGTGACGCCTTTGTCCCGGATCCCGCACGGAACGATGTTGTTGAACATCGACAGATCGGGGTCGACGTTGAGGGCGAACCCGTGGCGGGTTCGGTTCCGCGCCACCCGAACCCCGATCGCGGCGATCTTCTCGTCGCCGACCCACACGCCGGTCAGGCGGTCGATGCGGCGAGCACGCACACCACAGTCGGCGAGCGCCGTGATGATCACCGTCTCGAGGTGGCGCACGTACGCTACGACGTCGCGGATTCCCGTGCCGGATCCGGGGATGGTGAGGATGGGATAGCCGACCAGCTGGCCCGGCCCGTGATAGGTGACGTCACCGCCCCGGTCGGTCTGCACCAGCTGGGCGCCAACCGACGCGGGCGGTACCAATACGTGCGAGGGGTCGGCGCGGCTTCCCAGGGTGAACACGTGGTCGTGCTCGAGCAGCAGCAACCGATCGACGGGACTGCGAGCGTGGAGGGCTCGCTGGATGATGTCTGCTTCTCGATAGCCGACGTGCCCCAGCCATCGGACTCGCAACAGGTCTTGGCTCAAGCGAGTTCGACTTCCCAGTCACGAGTCTCGAGGTCGTGCTTCAGTGCGCGGAGGAATGCCGCTGCGTACGCTCCGTCGAAGGCGCGGTGGTCCCACGTCAGCGCCAGGATTCCGGTGTGTCGGACTGCGATGACATCGGCGCCGTCCACTCCGGTGATCACCATCGGCTGCTTGCGGACACCGTCGGTCGACAGAATCGCGACCTGAGGCTGGCTGATGATGGGCAAGGTCATGAAGGTCCCGTAGGGGCCGGGGTTTGTGATCGTGAAGGTCGCTCCGATGACTTCGTCGGGCGTCAGCTGCTTGCTTCGCGCTCGGGTTGCGAGGTCGCGGATCTCGCGGGCGAGGAGACGGAGACGCTTCCCGTCGGCGTCGCGGATGACGGGCGCGACCAGCCCCTGGAAGTCCAAGTCGACGGCGATACCGAGGTTCACCCGCCGGTGCACGACCAAGGCTTGGTCGCCGACGCTCGCGTTGACGTTCGGAAACTGCTCGACGGCGGCCCCGAACGCCCGGGCGACGAACGGCAGGTACGTCAGCGAGAAACCTTCGCGCTGCTTCCAAGCGTCTTGGTGGCGGGCTCGGAGACGAGCGATGGGCTCGAAATCGACTTCGACCGAGGTGTACACGTGCGCGCTGGTCGCTTTCGAGCGCACCATGTGCTCAGCAGTACGGCGTCGAATATTCGAGAACGGCTCGACTTCGTCGGCGGCTTGGTCCTGCCGCTCCGCGACCACCGGCTCACCGGGGGGAACAGCCACGGTTGGCGCGGGGGGCCTCGACGGTGCGCTGCTCGGTGGCGTGATGACCGTCGGCGACGCGGCCACCGGAACCGGTGCCGCGGGTGGCGACGGGGGCGCGACGACGACCGGGGAGGGCGCCGGTGCCACGGGTGGCGGCGGCGAAGCGACCGCCGGGGAAGGGGCCAGTGGCTCGACCGCTGGGCGAGCCGAACGGGCAACGGCCGCGTCCTGGACGTCCTTGCGGGTGATGCGACCACCGTCACCCGTGCCGTGGACCTCGGCCGGGTCGAGCCCGGATTCGGTCAGGAGCCGCCGCACGATCGGAGAGGTGAGCGGAGCACCTCGTGCGGTCGGCGTCGCCGACGCGACCGGGCGCGGATCAGGTGACGGTGATGCGGCCGGGACCGGCGGTGCGAGCGGCGGTGCACTCGGCTCGCTCGGAGGGACCGGGGGGCTGATCACCGGTGGCGGAGGCGCAGTGGCCACGACCGGGGTCGGCTGCGTGATGTCGACCTCGGCCGGCCGGGTGGGCTCGGAGGCCGGTGGGCCGCTGGTGGCGGGCGCCTCGCCGATGACGGCGAGGACCGTCCCGACCGCGGCGGTCTCGCCCTCTGTGACGCGGATCTCGTTCAGGTATCCGCCGGCCGACGCGGGCACCTCCGAGTCGACCTTGTCGGTGGAAACCTCAAAGAGCGGCTCGTCGGGGTTGACGCGTTCGCCGACCTGCTTGAGCCAGCGCGTGATCGTTCCTTCGGTGACCGTCTCGCCCAGCTGCGGCATCGTGATGTCCACAAATCTCTCCCTCGTGCAGAGTCAGCCGTGCAGCGAGCGCCCGGTCAGTGCAAGCGCGGATTCGCCGAAGAGTTCGCTCAGCGTCGGATGGGCGTGAATGTAGGCGCCCACCTCGTTCACTGTCGCTTCCCAGTTGACGGCGAGGTAGCCCTCGGCGATCAGCTCCGTTGCCCAGGGACCCACGATGTGGACGCCGAGCATGACCCCCGTGTCGTCCGCGACGATTTTCACGAGGCCGTCGGTTTCACCGATGATCGCCGCGCGGCTGTTGCCAGCGAACCGGTGTACCGAGGTGACCACGTTGTGTCCTCGGCGACGAGCCTGATCCTCCGTCAAGCCAGCGAAGGCGACTTCGGGATGCGAGTAGATACCCCAGGGGACCTTGTCGTAGTCGATCGGTGTCGCATCCTCTCCCAGGATGCTCTTGATCGCCACGATGGCTTCTGAGAATGCGACGTGGGCGAGCTGAGGCGTGGCGACCACGTCGCCAACCGCGTACACGTCGGCAACCGCAGTCCGCAGGTGGTCATCGACCGCGATGCAGCCGTGAGCGTCAAGCTCGATACCCGACCCTTCGAGCCCGAGACCCTCGGTTCGAGCCGCTCGCCCGATACTGACGATGACCCGGTCGACCACCACCGTCTTCGCACCATCGTTGGAATCGAATCCGACGCTCAGTTCTCGCGTCCCCTCGATGCTCGTCACACGTACGCCGCCGTGCGCGGCGATCCCTCGCTTCGTGAGCGATCGCGCCAGCGCGTCCGACACTTGCTCGTCGGCGCCGGGCAGGATCCGAGGCAGGGCTTCGAGCATCGTGACCTCAGAGCCGAGATCGCCAAGCAACGAAGCGAACTCGCAGCCGACGGCGCCCGAGCCGATGATGGCGACCCGCTTGGGGACCTCGTCGAGCTCGAGCACGTGATCGGACGACAGGATCCGCCGGCCATCGAAGTCCAGGCCGGGTAGGGACCGTGGCGTTGAGCCGGTGGCGATGATGAGCGCGTCGCCGGTGAGCTCGGTCCCATCGGAGACCCGCACGTGGCGGGCGGCACCGTCAATCAAGGATCCCGTTCCGTTGACCACCGTGACCTTCCGGCCCGTGAGGAGCGTCTCCAGCCCTCGGGTGAGCCGGTCGATGACCTGGTGCTTGCGGGCCTGACTGGTCGCCAGGTCCAGCGACGGTTGCCCGGCATCCACGCCAAACTCCTTGGCGCCCGCGACCGTTCGGAGCACCTCGGCAGTTTGCAGTAGCTCCTTGGCCGGTATGCAGCCCCGATGGAGACACGTCCCGCCGACTCGTTCCTCCTCGATCAGCCCGATCCGAAGACCGGCGGCGGCGCCGTAGAGCGCTGCGGCATACCCGCCTGGACCGCCACCGAGGACGACCACATCGAATTGCTCCGGCACCAGTGCTCCTCTCGCCGCCACTCATTCTTCACCATCGACCCCAACCAACCGAACCGTCAGTGGGCGAGCAGCACCTGGACCGCCGAGGCGGCCAGGATCGCCACCGCGCAGAGCGCGGCGAGGAGGATGAGCGTCCGGGTTTTCACCTCCTCATCTTGCTTGATCCGCTCCGCTGGATCGCTCACCACCCGCGGTTTGGGGCCGCCCGCAACGAAGGCCCCCGGGGACCTTCGAGACTTGCGGCGGGGCTGTGCCCCGTGAGGTGCCGAGGCGCGCTGTGGGGCCTCGTTGACGCCCGGGGGCACGGCTCGCGGACCGAAGCCAGCCCATCGTGGGCGCCGTCGCTCCCCGAGGGTCGCCCGGGCGAACCCGGGCTTCGATGCCCCGAGGCGCGCCGGCGCGCCGCGGCGAGCCGGGCCCGAGGCCGAGGGTCTGGGTGCGCACGACACCTACGCTTCCCCCCGTGCCCCGTCGCGCCCAACGAATCGTGGACACCCTCCGTCGGCCACTTCCGGGAGGGACGTTCCTCGTCGGCGCGGGGCTGATCGTGTCGGGTCTCACCGCGTACGGGTTCCTGATCCTGTCGTTCCGGGCGCTCGACAAGGTCAATTACACGGCGCTCAACGGTTTGTGGGTCTTCGTGTTCGTGCTCGCCCCCGGCCTCTTCCTGCCACTCGAGCAGGAAGTCGGGCGCGCCGTATCCGATCGGCGGGCACGGGGCCTGGGGGGCGGGCCGGTGATCCGCCGCGCCGCCCTCGCGGGATCGGCCCTCGCCGGCGCCCTCGTCGTGCTCACGGTCGCGGTCGCGGCGGGAACACCGCTCGTGAGCAAGATCTTCGCCGGCAACCGAGGCCTGGCGCTCTGCCTCGTTCTTGGGCTCCTCGCCTACTGCGTCCAGCACCTCACGCGCGGCACCTTGGCTGGCAGTGAGCGATTCGATCGCTACGGCATGATTCTGGCGGTCGAGGGAGTCATCCGACTGCTGCCCTGCGCGGCGCTGGCCGCAGCGGGGGTTTCCAATCCCTTCTATTACGGGCTGTGCCTCGCGATCCCGCCCGTCGTGGCGACCCTCGTATGCATCCGGGGCCAACACGGCTTGCTCACCCCCGGACCGGAAGCTCGCTGGTCGGAGCTCTCGACGAACCTCGGCTACCTCCTCGGTGGGTCGTTGTGCGCCCAAACGCTGAGCTACGCACCGTTCCTCGGCGCCCAGCTGCTGTCCAGCGGCGCTCAGCGCACGGCGGTGGCGGACTTCATTGTCGGATTGTTCCTGGCTCGAATCCCGATCTTCTTGTTCCAGGCGGTCCAGGCCGCGCTCCTCCCCAAACTGGCCGCATTGGCCGGAACCGGGCGGCACGGAGAATTTCGGCGCGGCCTGCGCGAGCTGATCACCCTCGTGGTCGCGATCGGGCTGGTCGGCGTGATCGCCGGCGGAACCGCCGGTCCATTCGTGGGCAAGATCCTGTTCGGCAGCAAGTTCAACCTTGGCAGCGGCGACCTCGCGCTGCTGGCGGCGGGGAGCGCGCTCTTCATCCTGGCCCTCACGCTCGCGCAAGCGTTGATCGCGCTCCTCGGTCACGCGCGCGCCCTGGCTGGCTGGGTGTCGGGCCTGGTGACGTTCGTCATCGTGACGGCGCTGGCAGGCAGCGACCTCTTCCTGCGGGTTGAGGTCGGGTTCATCGCAGGGACTCTCGTCAGCGCGGCGACAATGGGCGCGCTGCTGATCCACCAGCTGGCCGTCGGGGTGCAGTCCACGAGCCTCGGTTCGCTCGTGGATCAGATCGAGCACGAGCCGCTCGAGATCTAGACGTTGGAGACCTACCGCCTGCGGGTGGCCATCGACGCCACGTCGCTCCTCGGCGTCCGGACTGGGATCGGACAGGTGACGTCCGGGCTCGTGCAGGGCCTCGCCGAGCGTGCCGACGTCGACCTGGTCGCCTACGCGATCACCTGGAAGGGTCGAGGAAGCCTGCGCCAGTCGCTGCCCCCGTCGGCGCGGGCGGGGACTCGCCCCTTCCCGGCTCGGCTGACTCGTGGACTCTGGCCACGGCTCGCATGGCCGCGGATCGAGGGATGGACCGGTCGGGTCGACGTGGTGCATGCGACCAACTTCGTCGCGCCGCCAACGCGCAGCCCGGTGCTGTTGACCATCCCCGATCTCAGCTACCTGCTGTACCCGGAACTCTGCTCCGGGGATGTGTTGCGATTCCCGAGGCTCGTCCAGATCGCGGTCGATCGCGGGGCCACGGTGCACACGTACACCGCGTTCGTCGCGGCGCAGGTGCGCGAGCGCTACCAGCTCTCCGACGACCGGGTCGTGCCGGTCGCCCCTGGTCTCGGCCCGCCCCGGCGGGGAGATCCGGCACAGGGCCAGCGGTTGGCCGACGCGCCGCGCTACGTGCTGGCCCTCGGGACGGTCGAACCACGCAAGAACCTTCCGGCGCTGGTGCGTGCCTTCGACCGCGTGGCGGCGCACGATCGAACCGTCGTCCTCGTGGTGGCCGGGCCGGACGGGCCGGGGGGGCAGGCGTTCGGCGCGGCGCTCGACCGCGCCCGTCACCGCGAGCGGATTCACCGCCTCGGCTGGCTCGACGACCGGGCTCGAGACGATCTCGTCGCGGGGGCGACGGTGCTCGCGTATCCGTCCCTCTACGAAGGGTTCGGGCTGCCGCCCCTCGAGGCGATGCAGGCCGGCGTGCCGGTCGTCGCGTCGACGGCAGGCTCCCTTCCCGAGGTGCTCGGCGATGCGGCGGTGCTCGTCGACCCCGGTGATGACGAGGGCCTGTCGGGCGCGCTGGCCCGGGTGCTGGACGATGGCCCCCTCCGAGGGCGCCTGATCGAGGGCGGTCATGCGCAGGCAGGCGCTTTCACCTGGGAACGGGCAGTGTCAAGCCTCGTCGTCCTATACCGTCACCTGGCCGGCCGGTAGCTCCCTCGAGCAGACCCTGGCCACTCGAGCGCCGGTGGGTCCCGGATGGCTGCTCGGTATGCTCGACGCCGATGGCGACGCCGGCGTTCAAGGAGTGGGCGGTCGTCGTGCGAGCCCTCCTCGCCGGCGAGCAGATCCTCGACGTCCGCAAGGGTGGACTCCGCGAGGCGAATCGACACTTCGCAGTGCGGTCCGATCGCTGCTGGCTGTACCCGACGGTCGAGCATCAGCGTCCGGAGTTGCTCAAGCCGGCCTACCGGCGCTGGGTCGCCGAGACCCAAGCCGCCGCGCCGCCAGAAGGAACCTTGCGGATCGACGGCTGGGCCGAGCTGGTGGCCGAGACGACGATCAGTGAACCCGCCGAGCTCGAAGGTCTCGATGGAAAGTTCATCTGGACCCTCGACTACGCCGCCTCGCGGCTGCAATGGAAGCACCGCGATCCGCTGTGGATCCTCGCCGTGCGCGCCCACCGGCTGCAGGAGCCGATCACCCTCGCGTACCGCGCCGAGTACGGCGGCTGCACGTCCTGGGTCGACCTCGAGGGTCTCCCCGACGACCCGACGTCGGTGGCGGCGGAACCGGTCCTGACCGACGAGTCATTCGCGGCCCGCCTCCGCCTGGTCGAGCAGACGTTGGGCCGCCCCCTGGAGACGACGAAGGTCTGACGCTATTCGTCGTCGGACGAGCGCATCCGTGCCCAGCGGTGCGTGCGGTAGCCGCGGTTTCGCGCCTCGGCCAGCGTGTCGGGTCCAAACGTGGTGAAGGTTTCCGCGACTAGCACGTCCTGCACTGCCGCGGTCGAGGCAGGGTCGTCGAGGTCGTAGACCACCTGGTTGCGCTTGTCTCCGAGGTACCGAAAGTCCTCGAAGCGGGCTGGTCGCGCCACGGCCTAGAGGCTAATGGGTGCGGACGGCGCGCGGGAGGGGCGGCCCCGGGGCATCTCCGAGGTTCCAGACGCGACGGTGCGGGACGCGCAAAGCGCCCCGCACCGTCCAATCGGCTGTTGCACACGTCGATCCGTTCGCACGGGAGGGACCAATCCCCGCCGGTCGACGCCGGTGCTGCGGTTGGGTCTCCGCAGGAGGTCCATCCGAGGTGTGACCTAGCGGCCGCGCACCTCCAGAGTCCCCGGTTGATCATGCATGTGTGGGACCACCTCCTTTCCCTGGTGACCAAACTTGTAGCACGTCTGGACCTCAGGTCGGAGGCGATTCCCCAGCGGCGTCTTCGGCGGGGCCGATGGCGCCGATCCCTCGGAGGTAGTCGATCTGGGTGTCGACGACCGCTTGGACCTGCTCGGGGAGGTAGACCTCGCCGGTCGCCGCCGATCGTTCGACGATGTACGTGACGGTCTCGGTCCCACCGAAGACCGTCGGGCCGGGATCGGTGCCGGATCCGTTTCCGGAGACGCGCTTGCCCTCCAGAAACTCGACCTCGAAGTCCAAGATCCTGCGTACGTCGGCGGGGGTGAGCGTCGCCGCCACCTCGTCGGTGAGCCGCTCGACGACGTAGTCGTAGGCGTCGTCGGGGTCAAAGAGTGCCGGCGGCGGTGCCTTGGCCACTCGGCCGGCCTCGCGCACGACCAGGATCGCTCCGACCACCAGGACGAGACCAAACGCGAGCATCCCCGCCACGAGCTCCACCGCGTCGAGGGTACTGGGACCCTCGACGGGTTGACCAAGCCGTGCTCAGGTTTAGGAGGTGGCGCCCCGGACTGGCGCGAAGCTCCCGCTCAGGCTCGCCCAGGCGCTCCAGGCTCCGGCGTTCAGCTCCCGGCAGTACATGGCCTGGTCCTCGCTCACCGCGAAGACCCACAGCGTGGTGCCGGACGCGGCCGCCGGGTCGTCGTCGAGCGAGCCACCGAGCGACTGCCAGCCTCCCCAAGTTCCGCCACTCGACGACTGCAGCCACAACGCGTCGTCGACGCCTCGGGCGAACACCCACACCGTGCCGTTGCCCGTCGCCACGATCGCCGGGTCGGACGTGGCCGTCCCGCCGAGCCCGGACCACGTTCCCCACGATCCACCCGCGCTGCGCGAGATCACGTAGACCGCGTTGGCCCCGCTGCGCACGGCGACCCAGAGATTCCCCGAGGCGTCGATCGCCGCCGCGGGGTCCGACGTCACGTTGCCGCCCAGTGACTGCCAGCCTCCCCAGGTTCCGCCAGTCGCCGACTGCACCCACAGCGCGTCGTCGAAGCCTCGGACGAACACCCACAGCGTTCCCGCGGAATCGACGACCACGGCCGGATCCGACGACGCGGAACCTCCCAGCGACTGCCAGCCTCCCCACGTTCCGCTTGTGGCCGTCTGGACCCAGACCGCATCATCGCCGCCGCGCGTGACTGCCCACCAGGCCGAGCCCAGACCGGCGAGGACCACCCGAGACGTCACGTCCCCGCCGAGCGGAAGCCAGCCCGACCATCCAGTGCCGTTGAACGAGTTCGCGTACGCTGCCCCATCCGACCCGCGGGAGGCAACTACTGGGAGGCCGCCGACGGCGATGGCCGACGCGCTCGCGGGCATGACGGCTGGCGGGGGCGGGGGCGGGGGCGGCGGCGGGGTGTAGGCGGCGCAGTCGGCGTTGTGGTTGGCGGTGGCGTTGTCAACGGCGTCCGACGCTGAGCAGCCGATGTTCAGGTCGTATGGGGGAGTGCACGTCACCACCCGGCAGGCGATCGGCCCGGTGATTCCGATCTCTTCCATGCACTGTCCGTAGCGGAAGTAGTTGCAGTAGACCTTTCGGGTGTTGCAGTTCACCGCGCAGCGGCACGGGAGGCAGCTGGCGCAGAACCCGTCACCTTGGTTGGGCCCGCAGCAGTCCTGCATGCAGTCGATGTAGTAGCGGGTGCCGGTCAGGCAGTAGATCGAGCCGGTGGCGCGCCACCATCCGCCCGGGAACGAGTTCGGCGGACAGGCGTTGACGCCCTCGTTGATGACGCAGCAGAACTCCGTGTAGCCGTCGGTGCAGAGGCCGCCGGAGCAGTCGGTCACCCGGGTGTAGGGGGAGCCGGGCTGGGTGACCACCGCGCAGCCGGTGGCGGCGACGGCCGTGCCGAGAAGAGTGGTCCGCGCGATGAAGCTGCGGCGACTGAGCTTCGCATCGAGCATCCCGCTGGTCTTGGACACGAGCCAGTTTCCCCACGCGGTGCCACCGGACAGCCGGGTCATCGGGCCACCTGCGGTTGGCGCACGAGCGCCAGGTTTCGGACGTGGGCGGACAGGACGAGCAGGGCGAGGCCCGCACCGGTTCCCACGAGGAGGAGGTAGGGCGCGCCGCTCAGCGGCTGGCTGCGCACGGCGGCGAGGAGGCCCGCACCGGGCTGGAGCACCACAGCGACGCTGGCGGCGACCGAGCCCAGGTTGACGATGACGTGCAGCCAGCTCGGCGGGGTGTCGACCTTCCCGAAGCACCCACAGCTCGAGATCGGGGCGTGACGGCGAAGCGCCTCGAGCACGAACACGAGGAACACAACGTAGGAGAGCCCGACGAGTGTCGCGCTGATGGCGTCGCCCGAGATGAGCGCGGCGAGTCCGATCGCGCACTCGACGACCGCGCCGGCGCGGACCAGGAGCCGGGGGGCGGGGACGCCGAGGGCGCCGAGGGCGTTGGCGGTGTCGGCGGGCCGGGCCGCCTTGAACGCGCCCGCGACCACCAAGAGGGTCGCGGCGATCGCGAAGGGGCCCGCCGCGATCGTCATGGCGGCGGTGCTGTCGTCGGGGTGGAGGGCACCGAGGTCGGCCCCGTCCCCGGATCGATGCGGACCGAGCTGAGCACGGTGTTGACGCCGGGGACGACGTCGTGGCGGCGCTGGTAGCCGCCGAGCACGATGTATAGGCAGAAGGCCCGGTTGTTCGCGTTCAAGAACCGCTGGAGCCCGGCTTGGCCTGCGATCAGCCGGTTCAGGACCGAGGGGTTGAAGGCGTCGGGGTCGATGCTGGTCGGGAGGCCAGGCGACGCGAACAGGGGCTTGGTCGCTTCGGTCGGCGCATACTCCTTCAGGACGACGAGGGCGTCGGTGGGCCCCAGCGCTTCGACGGCGTCGCTGGCGAAGTCGGCGACGGTGGGAGCGAGGGGGATGGTGGCGACGTGCAGGACCGGGTAGGTCTGCCCGCCGGGTGGCGCGGGGGGGCCGGGGACTTCGGCTTGTGCGCCGAGCTCGCCTTGCTGGGCGCGGCGAAAGATGCGGCCTTCCCAGCCTTTGGGTGTCTGCACGGTCAGGCCGTGGGCTTGGAGCTGCGGCATGGCGTGGCCTCAGAGGAGGACGGCCGCGAGGCTCGCGGCCGTGAGTATGACGAGGCAGCCTAGGGCGAGGGCCTTGGCTGGCCGGGCGGTGTCGTGGGCGCGGCGCAGGACGGCCCGCACGCGGGCCGGGTTGTCAGCTCTGGCCATCGCGAGGATCGGGGCGGCGCGCACGAGGCCGAAGGTCGCTCCGATCAGGATGCCTGCCGGTACGGACCCGGCGAGGACGGCGAGCGCCAATGCGAGGTACACGGTCGAGGTGGTCACGATGGTGACGACGCCGAGTCCGAGTTGGAATCCGAAGCCGCTGCCGTACACCCAGCCCCGGTAGCGGGCCAGCCAGTCTTCGTTGACCTGACGTCGGACGGTGGGCACTGGGAGGCCGCCGAGGTGGAGGTCGAGGGCCAGCCCGACCGCGGCGGCTCCGAGCGCGGCGAGGCCGACCACGAGCGCGGATGGTGCGGCCACCAGGCGGAGCGCGGCGCCGAGCCCGCCCGCGGCTGCGCCGACCGCGACGCCGCCCGCGAGGGAACCGGCCAGGTACCAGGACACGGTGCGACCCCATCGGGTGTTGCGGGCCCGCTCCCCGAGCGGGTTGATGCTCGCCAGCATCGACTCACCTCACGGCGACCACGAGGAACGCACCGCGGCGACGACGGCGACAATCACCCCGGCGATGGTGACGTCGAGGGCGCTCACGAGGCGTTGGGCGGGGTAGGCCGTCCACGCTGGAGGTCGGCGTCGCGGGTCGGGTACAGGCTCGGGTCGCCCGGCTCGATCCCGGCCCCGATCAGCTCGGCGTCGATCTGGGCTTCGCGCGACTGGTCGGTTCGGCCTCGCCGACGTCGAGCGCGCGGGCCGGTGGCGATGCCGGCGTCGGCGAGCGCTTGCTCGAGGATGTTCTGGAGATGCTCCCAGGTCGACGCGGCCCCCTCCCCGACGATGGTGCCGCTCGGGCCGTCGACGTACGCGAAGTACGGGGCAACGGGCACGTCGAAGTCCGTCCACGCCTCGCTGGACATGATCACGGGCACGTCGGGCGGCGTGAACTTCCCCAGCCGGGCTGGGCTCTCGGCCTCGGGTCCCTTGGTGGCGACGACGAGCCGAGCGTCGCCGGGTACCCGGAGCCGTTGGAGATCGGAGAACGCGGACCAGAAGCCGGCGCAGGTGGTGCAGCCGCTCGTGAGGAAGGCGACGAGCGTGGGATGGTCGACGTCGACGACGCTGACGCTGACCGCGTCGCCGGCGGGCGTCACGCCCGAGAGATCGCTGGCCGGCCGAGCGGTCGTGGATGGGCGCGACACGGGCGGCGCCAGCCGGGGGGCGTTCTCGTTCGGGTCGAGGCCGACGCCGAGCTCGTGGAGGGCCCGGAGGATCTCGGCGTGGCTGCGCAGGAGCCCCGCCACCAAGACGCCGAGCAGCGCGACGACGACGCCGAGGAGCAAGACGAGGACGGCCATCCCCCCAGTCTCGCGGGCTCAGGCCGCCGCCGACGCCTTGGACGATCTGCGAGCTGGGGAGCGGCCGACCGGCGCGGGCGGCCCAGCCCGCCGCTCGTCGGGCCAGGATCGGGGCCGGGGCGGACGCCGGACCCGCGGCGGGACCGAGCCGATTGGCGTGGCTCGGCGACCGCCGCCGGGGTCGGTTGGCGTTTAGATGCCGATGCGCTGCGCGAGGAGCTCGCGGTGATAAGTGGCGTCGCCGAGGAGGATCTCGGAGCTCTTGGCCCGCTTGAAGTACAGGTGGGCGGGGTGCTCCCACGTGAAGCCGATTCCGCCGTGGATCTGGATGTTCTCGGCTGCGGCGTGGAAGTACGCGTCGGAGCAGTACGCCTTGGCGAGGCTGGCCACGACCGGCAGCTCCTCGTTGTCCTCGGCGGCGGCCCACGCCGCGTAGTAGGCGGCCGACTTGCTCGACTCGACCTCGAGCAGCATGTCCGCGCATTTGTGCTTGATGGCCTGGAACGAGCCGATGGGTCGGCCGAACTGGACTCGCACCTTGGCGTACTCGACCGACATGTCGAGCACCCGCTGGGCTCCTCCGACCATCTCGTTGGCGAGGCACACCGCCGCTTGGTCGAGTGTCTTCGACAGCGCCGCCCACCCTTGACCGGGCTCACCGAGCGGGGTGGCCTGCACACCGTCGAAGTCGAGACGGGCCTGCTTGCGGGTCTGGTCCATGGTCGCGAGTGGCGCGCGGGTCAGGCCGGGCGCGTCGCCGTCGACGACGAAGAACCCGATGCCGTCCTCGCCACTGGTGCCAGCTTGGCGGGCGGCGACGACGATCGTCGCGGCGGTATGCCCGTCGATGACGAACATCTTGGTTCCCGACAAGGTCCACGCGTCGCCGGATCCTTTGGCCTCCATCGTGATCCCGGACGCATCCCAGCGTCCGTTGGGCTCGGTGAACGCGAGGGCGGCGATGGTCTCACCCGACGCGATGCCGGGCAGCAGCGCTTGTTGCTGGGCCGACGTCCCCGCGTTCATGATCGCGTTCGCAGCGAGACAGACGGTCGAGAAGTACGGGGCGCACAGGAGAACCCGTCCCATCTCTTCGAGCACGATCCCGAGCTCAACAAACGTGAACCCTTGACCGCCGCAGGACTCGGGGAGGTGGAGGCTTTGGAGCCCGAGCTCCTGGGCCATCTGAGCCCAGACCGCGGGGTCGTAGCCCTCGGTCGTGTCCATGAGGCGGCGGACCTCGGATTCTGGGCTCTTGGTGTCCATGAACCTGCGGACTGCTTCCCGCAGCTGTTCCTGTTCGTCGGAAAACGCGAAGTTCACTGCTCCTCTTTTCGTTTATCGAGGCTCGCGCGGAAGCCCGAGGACGCGCTCACCGATGATGTTGCGCTGGATCTCGCTGGATCCGGCGTAGATCGTCTCGGAACGACTGAACATGAAGATGCGCTCAAGCTCGGTGAGCACATACTCGTCGGGCGGGTGATCCTCGACGAGCATCGCGGCGGGGCCAAGGACGCGCATGGCCCGCTCGCCGAGCGTTCGATGCCAGGTGCTCCAGTAGAGCTTGCCGATGCTCGACTCTGGGCCGAGCACGCCTCGTGTCACCCGGCTCGTCAACATTCGCATCCCGTTGAACCGCATGATCTGGACGCCGATGTAGGAGTCGGCGAGCTCCTGACGGACCAGGGGATCGTCGAGGGTACGGCTCGCCCGCGCCGCCTCGATGACGGCGGCCAGCTCGCTTTGAAAGCCGAGCTGCTGGGAGAGAAAGGCGGTCCCCCGTTCGAAACCCAGGGTGGCCATAGCGACCCGCCAGCCCTCGTTGACGTCGCCGAGCACGTTCGAGGCGTCGGTGCGTGCGTCGGAGAAGAAGACCTCGTTGAACTCGGCGGTCCCGGTCATCTGTCGGAGGGGTCGGACCTCGACGCCGGGTTGGTCCATCGGGATCAGCAGATAGGAGAGGCCGGCGTGACCCGACGTCGCGGGGTCGGTGCGGGTGACGCAGAAGCACCATTGCGCGCGGTGCGCGAGTGTCGTCCAAACCTTCTGCCCGTCGATCACCCACTGCCCTCCATCGAGGACACCGCGGGTCTGCACGTTGGCGAGGTCGGAGCCAGCGTCTGGCTCCGAGTAGCCCTGGCACCACAGCTCTTCGACAGACTGGATCTTGGGAAGGAACCGCCGCTTTTGGTCCTCGGTTCCGTAGGCGAGCAGCGTCGGGGCAAACAGACCCTCACCGAAGAAGCTGATCCGGGCGGGGGCGGAGCGCGTCGCGTACTCCTCGTTGAAGATCACCTGCTCGGCGAAGCTGGCGCCGCGCCCTCCGTATTCGGTGGGCCAGGCGAGACCAAGCCAGCGATCCTTGCCGAGCAGCTTCTCCCATTCGACCCGGATGTCCCACGACGTCTCGTCCGCCGGACCGCCCTGGCCCCCAACCGCGGCGAACTCGCCGGTGAGGTGTTCGTCCAGCCAGGTGCGGATCTCGTCCCGAAACGCAGCCTCGGCTGGAGAATCGCGGAAGTCCATGGTCCGGCGACGCTAATGGGATTCGACCGGCTGTGCGACAGGCTAGGCGCCGAGGCCGCTGTCGGACGGCAAGACCCGAGGCCGGACGGCAAGACCCGAGGCCAGAGCTCTAACGGGCTAGATCGTGCCCCAGACGGTGGTGAGGGAGCCGGAACCGGTGGTGGGCCGTCGGCCTTTGCACGCGGGTCCATCAGGTCGCTGCTGGGTTCCTCTGGCTCAGTTGTTGGACGGCTCAAGGCGCCAGCCGTGATCTGTGCGGGGTGGATTGGAATTGACCCGTTTGCGTAGCCACCAGGTGTCCAGCACACCGGGGTCGACTCCAAGTCAAGACCGACGTCCCGAAGACGTGTCGCACCCTTGGGGTGTCGCGGACGACCCCTATCCCTGGACGAGAGTCTGGCCTTGATCCGTCCACGCCGATCAAGGCGACATTGGCGCCTCCCGGATCGGACTTGCCTCCTGAGACCGTGGGCGGTCTCGACAGCGCGACACCGCCAACGAGTTGACCGCGAACACCTGGTAGCCCGCCGCGATCAGCGCTTCGACAACTAACGCGCCGTCGCTTTCGAACCCGATCGGCACCTCCCCGGGGATCCTCGACCCGGGTCGCGACCAGCTCATGGAACCGCCGCATTCCCTCGATGCCCTCGGCACCGGCACGCTGACGAGCCGCTCACCGGTGTCGCTCTCGACGAACACATCATGGTGGGCTAGGCGTCGCAGGAACATTTCGTCACGTGGACAGCCGCGCTCTCACAGAATACGCACGACGACGAGGGCGATCGTGCCATTGGCAGTGTCGCAGCCGTTGGCTGTCCCTGACCGCCCCGATGTGTTCGCGCAACGATTACTCTCTCCGCCCGTGACTGTGAAGAGCACGCGTGGCGGATCGCCGTCAAGCAGCTCGGCAGAGACGCTCGAATCCGGCACGCCAACCGAGGGGCGCGGCAATCGGATGTCGCGCGACTGGACGCAGTTCGCGGTCCCCGCAGCAATTGGCGGCGTGGCGCTTCTCTTCTTCGGGTTGCTCACACGAGGAACCTTCGATCCGTTCCACCGCGTGGGTCTAGAGGTGTTCTACGAAGGCCAAGCGCGTTCGATCCTTCACGGGCATCTGAACGTTCTCCGCGTTGAGATAGACGGGGAAGGGATCCTCGTTGACGGCCGGTGGTACGGATACTTCGGAATTGTCCCCGCGATCTTGCGACTTCCAATCATCGGCTTGTTCTCGAGCCGCTGGCCCTACCTCGCGCCCTGGTCATTCCTCAGCGCGTTCGCCGTCCAGGCCGCGGCGACGATCGGACTTGTTCGGTGGTCTCGCCGACAAACTTCTGTTATTCGCTGGTGGGCGCCGCTCGCCGAGGCCGGCTGGATTGCGATTGTGCTGGGATCGGCAAGCCTGTTCGTGGCCGCACGGCCTTATAAGTACGAAGAAGCGATCGCGTGGGGGGTCGCGTTCGGTCTCGCAGCATTCTGGGCAATCCTCCGCGCCAGCGAAACGGGTAGAACGCACCACGCGCTGCTCGCCGTTGCCTTTGCGGCATGCTCGATTGGCTCGCGGCCCACGATTGGCGCGGGTGTGTGCGCGGCGCTTGTCGTGGCTGCGCTGCTCTGGTGGTCGCGTTCCCAGAAGATGGCGGTGCTACTCGCCGTCGGCGCTGCCGTCGCTTTTGGCTCTTATGTACTTGTGAACGAGCTGAGGTATCACACGGCCCTAAACCCCCCGTACATAGATGCAGTTGGTTACCGCAACAATCCACGGAGACTCGCTCTCGTACGACGAGGTACAAACCACCTAGCGAATCTGCCAACCAATCTTTTCCAATACCTGCGCCCCGACACGCTTCAGTTCGTCAACAAGTTCCCCTGGATTACGTTCCGGATGCCCGCGTACCACCCGGTGCGAATCATCGGGAGCCCGCAGTTCGATGGCATCGAGCCCACCGCGAGCATCACGGACACCATGCCGGCGCTCACATTGCTCGCAGCGATGGGGATGGCTCGCGTCCGCCGTTTCAAGCCCGTGTGGGCCCTAATCGTCGGCGGTGGCGTGACCGCGGGGCTGACGCTGACGTTCTTCGGCGAGACTGAGCGGTATCTCGCCGACTTCGTGCCACTCCTCGCTGCTCTCAGCATTCTCGGTCTGATCGCTCTGATCGAATGGGAGCCGAGTTCGCGCCTCCGCGCACCCGTATACGCGCTTCTCGGCTTCGGAGCCGTATGGTCGATACTCACGATGGCAGCGCTCGTCATCCAAAGCCAGCACTGGTTCGAAAGCGTCTGACGATCCTCGACCAAAGTCCGCCATTGGCTGGCCGGACGAAGGCGCTGGCACTCCCGATTCGCTTGCCGAATCCGGGACGCACGTGAAGTCTCAGGGGCGTGGTCCGCTGACGAACAGCATCGCCGCAGTCTGATCTTTCCAGGCCACCGGTCGAGCTGACAGGTTTTGATGTTATGCGAGCGGTGGGTGTCGAGGACGTGGACCCTCTGGACCCCACGGCGCGAGATGACAGAGCCTCGGTCTCGAGATGTCGGCATCGCCAGCCGTCCCGAGCGTCGGGCGCACGACCGCTGCGGTCAGCAGCTCCTGAACCATCCGGGTCGGCGCCCCGTTGGTCATCGCCGATAGTCGCCTCCCCTTGGGCACTCACGCCACCGGCCCTCGGCATCCGCGACTCTCGTCCCGCGAGAGAAGGCTGCGCGAGACACCCCAAGCGTTCGACACGTCTTCGCGACGTCCGTCTTGACTAGAACATCCAAGACACCACGCAAGGGCGTGGTACACGATCCCTCCGGGGTTCATGGCAGTGGGCTTCCCGGCCTCCTCGATATAACCCACGGGGTTCCCTGCCACCCCTGCAACTGGTCGATCGGACATCTCAACCCATTAGCCAGAAGCTCCAGTCCCCATCTGGGCCGCGGGCGAGGGACCTCGCTCGCGCTCGGGTCGTGCGGCACAGCGGCGCGGGCGGAACGACGGTCACCGCACGCTGTGCGGACCTACCCTGGGCTCGTGGCTCAACCCGCACACTACGAAGACGCGACCGCCCGGGTCGACAAGCTCGTCGTGGGGCCGTTCGAGAACAACGTCTTCGTGGTCCGCTGCAAGCAGAGCGGCGACGCGGTCCTGATCGACGCCGCGAACGAGCATGAGCTGCTCGTGGACGTCTGTCGCAGAACCGGTGTGCGTCGCGTCCTGACGACCCACGGCCACTGGGATCACATCCAGGCGGTCACCGCGGTCCGCGACGCGGGCATCGACGTCGGAATCGCGGCTCAAGACGCGGCCATGCTCCCCGCCTACGACTTCGTCATCCCCGACGACGAGGTGTACCGCGTCGGGGACCTACGGCTGCGGTCGGTCCACACCCCGGGTCACACCGCGGGGTCGACCTCATTTCGACTGGAGGGGACACCGATCCTCTTCACGGGCGACACCCTGTTCCCGGGCGGCGCGGGGAACACCGCGACTCCCGGGGCCAGCTTCGAGACGATCCTCGACTCGATCGACCGTCGGCTCTTCACGCTCGACCCGGACCTGTTGGTGTTGCCCGGCCACGGCTTGGACACGACTATCGGCGACGAGCGGCCCCACCTCGACGAATGGGCCGAGCGGGGCTGGTAGGCGCCCGGTCACGGCCCGGTAATCGACCCCGCCGCTACTCGGAGCGGCCGAGCACCTCTCGGTAGACGGCGCGGGTGTGACGCACGCAGCGCTCCCACGTGAACCGGCTGGCGTGTTCGCGCCCCGCGAGGCCCAGCGCGGTTCGCTCCCGCTCGTCTCGGAGCATCTCGACGAGCGCGTCACCCCAAGCTCGTGCGTCGCTGGGCGGAGCGAAGCGCGCCGCCGAGCCGGCGATTTCACGCAGGACGGGGATGTCGGAGCACAGGACGGGCGCCTGCTGCACCATGGCTTCGAGGACGGGGAGGCCGAATCCTTCGTGGAGGCTCGGGAAGGCGAAGAGGGTCGCGCCGGAGTAGAGCGCGACGAGGCGGTCCGCGCGCAGAGGTCCCGCGAAGAGGACTCGGTCGCCGAGCGCCGCGGCCGCGGTGTGGACGGCGGCCGGTCCGCCGCGCCAGCCGGGCGGTCCCACGATGACGAGTCGTTCGGGGAGACCCGCCCGCACGACGCTCTCGAACGCCGCGAGGAGCAACGGCAGGTTCTTTCGCGGCTCGAGCGTTCCGACCCACAGCACGTAGGGGGTGTCACCGAGCCCCAGGGTTGAGCGGGCCGCGGCGATCAAGCCCTCGCTGACTCGCCGTTGGGCCACGCCATGGGGAACGATCCGGATTCGGTCGGCGCGGATCCTGGTCCGGCTGGTGATCTCGTCCGCGGCGGCCTGGGTCGGCGTGATGACAAGGTCGGCGCGCCGGGCGGTGGCCTCGAGCCCGCGCCGGTGGAAGAACCGCCCCCGCGGTGGGTACGCCTCGGGAAACACGAGCGTCGCGGCATCGTGCGCGGTGACGACCAACGCCGCGCCGCCGGCGCGGGGTGGCACGGCCAGTGACGGAGCGTGGACGATGTCCACCCCGCGCAGTTCGCGGTGCAGCCGGTCGAGCCGCGGAGACCCGAAGAGGTTCCAGGTGTCGTAGAGGACGGGCCGGGGCAGCCAGAGTCGGACGGGTTCTAGGTCGGCGAGGCCGAAGCTTCCGAGCGCGGCGCCGATTCGCGACTGGCGGTGGCACGCCACGAACGGGACGACCTCGATACGCTCGCCGCCATCAGGATCGGGGCCGGGTAGCAGCCGGGCCAGCTCCGACGTGTAGCGGCCGATCCCACCCGGCGGGCGACTGAGTAGCTGCTCGAGGTTGAGGGCGACGCGCATGATCAGGCTGTGCTCGATCCAACCGGTTGCCGAGCGCGGCGGCTCGGATCAGGCGCTCCTGCGGATGCTGCGCAGCCTGCCACGGCCGGAGTTCGAGTGTCACGTCATCGTCCCCGCGGACCCGCCCCTCCGCCCCGAGTTCGAGGCCGCCGGCGTCCGAGTCCACGTCGTGCCCATGCGGCGCATCTCACGCAGTCACCGCGCTCGCGAGTGGATCGAGTACGCCCTCGCATGGCCGGTGACGGTCGTTCGACTCGCGGCGCTGCTGCACCGCCTCGACGTCGACGTCGTCCACACGAATTCGTTTCACTCGTGGTACGCCTGGGCCGCGGCGGTGCTGGTCCGCCGGCCTCATGTGTGGCACGGGCGGGAGATCGTGGTCCAGTCGGGGGCGGCGTTGGCGCTGGAGCGCTTCCTCATCCCGCACTTCTCGGCTCGGGTGCTGTCCATGTCGCACGCCATCGCCGATCAGCTCGACGGCGTGGAGGTCACCGTGGTGTACGAGACGCCGGACCCGGCCGAGTTTCATCCCAGCCGGGCCGGTCGGTTCCGGGCCCGGGTCGGGATCGCCGATGACCTCCCGCTGATCGGGACGGCCGGACGGGTCGACACCTGGAAGGGCTTCGACGTGCTGCTCGAGGCGTTCGGGCGGGTTCGGGCCGCCCGCCAGGACGTGCAACTCGTCGTCGCCGGCGGCCCGGTGCGGGGAAAGGAGCAGGTCTTCGAGCACCTGGCGGGCGTGGCCGGAGCGACCCCCGGCGCGCACTGGCTGGGCGGCCGCGACGACGTCGCGGACCTGCTCGCTGACCTCGACCTCTTCGTGCTGCCGTCCACCGAGCCCGAGCCGTACGGGCTCGTGCTCGTCGAGGCCCTGATGAGCGGCGCGGTGGTGGTCGCCACCGACGCCGGCGGTCCCCGCGAGATCCTCGACGCGGCCGCGCCGGGGAGTGGACGGCTGGTGCCGATCCGCGACCCAGCCGCGTTGGCCGACGCCATCGTGGCCGAGCTCGACGAGCTGCCCGGCACCAGTCCGGCGCGGCGCGCGGCGCGTTCGCCGCGCCGCGATCCCGAGCCGGAGCGCTTCGCCGCCATCTTTCGCGCCGTCGTGGCCGCGGCGAGAACCAAGACGCGAGGGACCGAGCGCTAGGGTGGCGGTACCGGCCCGGAGGCTCCCGCCATGGCCTGGCTCGACTCCGATCACAGTCTTTCTTCTTGCCCGCCCGGAGGACCGGTCGCAGCCGTGGTCGTTGCTGGGAACGGTGCCGCGCCCGGCCGGGTTGCTACCGGGGACCGCCCGGCGACCGCGCGCCTCATCCAAACCCCGGTCTCGTGCCGTAGAGAACACCAAGACGAAGGGAGGACCGCCATGCAGACGCCACTCACCCGCCACCTGCAGCTCGGCTCGGTCCGCGACATGGACTGGCTGACCGCACATTTCGGACACCGGTAGATCGTGCCGGCTCCGAAGCGGGTCCTCAGCGAGACGGAAGCTCGACGCCTCATCGGCGAGCGCGGCTTTGGTGGGCCCGGGATGGGCCCGTCCGGGGTGTGCCAGGTCGGCGTGGAGCTGGAGTGGCTCACCGTAAGGACCGACGACCCGAACTGCCCCGCGGATTCCGACGCCGTCCGCGACGCCGCGGCGGCCTTGGGTCCTCTGCCCGGCGGGAGCCGGATCACCTACGAGCCGGGCGGTCAGATCGAGCTGAGCTCCCCGGCGCTGCCCGGTCTCGGCGCCTGCGATGCCCTCCGCCGCGACGTCGCGGTCCTGGCCCCGGCCCTCGCCGCGGCGGGCGTGGCCCTGATGGCGGTCGGTCTGGAACCGGGCACGCCACGCGAGCGCGTCATCTCCAACCCGCGCTATGACGCGATGGAGGCCTTCTTCGACTGTGACGGCGCGGCCGGCCGGACCATGATGCGCAGCACGGCGGCGTTCCAGGTCAACGTCGACCACGGGGGACCCGACGAGCTCGAGCGTCGCTGGAACCTGGCCCACGATGTGGCGCCGGTGCTGGCCGCCGCGTTCGCCAACTCGCCGTTGGCGCACGGCCGACCGAGCGGCTGGTGCTCCACGCGGCTGGCGGTGTGGTCGGACCTCGACCCCGGACGCAGCGCCCCAGTTCGGCGCGGCCCGGGCCGCGACGCCTGGGCCGACTACGCGCTGGCGGCCCGGGTCATGCTCGTGCGGTGCTCCGACACCGACCACGTGGCGCTGACCGACGGCGTGTCGTTCGGCGACTGGGTCCGGCGGGGACATCCGCTGGGCTGGCCGACGGTCGATGACCTCGACTACCACCTCACGACGCTGTTCCCGCCGGTCCGGCCTCGGGGTTGGCTCGAGTTGCGCATGATCGACGCGCTCCCCGACCCGTGGTGGCGGGTCGCCGCCGCGGTGAGCGCAGCGCTGATCAGCGAGCCGGGCATCGCGGATGAGGTGGCGGCGGCCGCGGCGCCGGTGCGGGACGCCTGGACCGTCGCGGCACGCTGCGGCCTCGCTGACCCCGAGCTGGCCCGCGCCGCGCGCCGTTGTTTCGCCGCCGCGTCCGACGCGCTGCTCGCGAACGGCACCGACGCGGCGACCCTCGACGACCTCGCATCCTTCGTGGATTGCTACGTCGCCCGGGGCCGCTGCCCAGCCGACGACCGCCTCGAGTCGTACTACCGGGGCGGGGTCCTCGTGCCAGCTGCGGAAGGCGTCGTGCACGCGTGGACCTAAGAACCCGCGCGCGCGTGCAGCTGGAGCGCGCTCGCGACCAGACGCTGTCTGTCCTCAGCCCGCTCGACGACCGCGAGCTCGAGGGTCAGGTCTCGCCGCTCATGTCGCCGCTGGGCTGGGACCTCGCCCACATCGCGCACTACGAGGAGCTGTGGCTGCTGCGGTCGCTGGTCGATTCCCCACCGACGGATCCCCGCTTCGACGATCTGTACGACGCGTTCCGCCACCCGCGTCGCGAACGCGCCGCGCTCGACATCCTGACTCCGTGCGCGGCGCGCCACTTCGCGTCCGAGGTGCGCGGCCGAGTCCTCGACGTCCTCGACCGAATCCCGCTCGACGACCGCCCGCTGCTGCGCGACGCCTTCGTCTACGGGATGGTCATCCAGCACGAGCACCAGCACCGCGAGACGATGCTCGCCACCATCGGGCTCATGGACCGCCCCTACCCCGGCGGGTCGGTCCCCCCGCCCGCTGCCGTCCCCATCTCGGGTGGCGCGCGACGCGACGGCGAGGTCCGCCTCCCGGGTGGGTCCGTGGTGCTCGGCACCGACCTCGAGCCGTGGGCGTACGACAACGAGCGCCCGGCGCACCGGGTCGAGCTGGCGCCGTTCCATGTCGACGTCACGCCGGTCACCAACGCCGACTACCGGGCGTTCGTCGAGGCGGGCGGCTACGACGACGAGCGGCTGTGGTCCGCGTCGGGGTGGGCGTGGCGCACCGAGGCGGGCCTCGAACACCCGCAGGGCTGGCGGCGCGAGGGGGACGGAGCGTGGAGTGTGCTGCGCTTCGGTCACCGCCTCGACCTCGCCCCGGACGAGGCGGTGCAGCACGTGTGCTGGCACGAGGCCGACGCGTTCGCCCGCTGGGCGGGCAAGCGGCTCCCCACCGAGGCCGAGTGGGAGTTCGCCGCCTCGTGGGCCCCCGACGACGCCACGCGCCGCTTCCCGTGGGGCGACGACGACCCGACGCCGTCCCTCGCGAACCTGGGTGGCAGCCGCCTCGGCCCGGTCCCGGTCGGCGCCCACCCGGCGGGGGCGAGCCCCGCCGGGGTCCAGGGCCTGATCGGCGACGTCTGGGAGTGGACCGCGACCACGTTCACGGGCTACCCGGGGTTCCGGTCGTTCCCGTACCGCGAGTACTCCGAGGTGTTCTTCGGCACCGAGTACCGGGTGCTGCGCGGCGGCTCGTGGGCCACGGACCCCAGCGCCTGCCGTGCCACGTTTCGGAACTGGGACTACCCGATCCGCCGCCAGATCTTCGCCGGGTTCCGCTGCGCGCGCGACGACTGAGCATGTGCCGCCATCTCGCCTACCTCGGACCGCCGACGGGCCTCGGCGCCCTCCTCGTCGACGCGCCGCACGGCCTCGTCGACCAAGCCCGCCACCCCCGCTTCCAGACCAGCGGCCGGTCGAACCCCGACGGGTGGGGTGTCGCCTGGTACGAACCGGACGACCCGAGCCCCCAGCGGTACCGCAGCGCGACGGCCATCTGGCAGGACCCCGAGGTCGGGGTCCTCGGCGCGGTCCGAACGCCGGTCGCGCTCGGCGCGGCACGGCTCGCGTCGCCCGGCTCTCCCGTCGAGCAGTCGGGCAACGCCCCCTTCGTCGCCGACCGGTTCGCCTGGTCGTTGAACGGGATCGTCGAAGGCTGGCACGACGGGGTCGGCGCCGAGCTGGCGTCCCTGGTCTCGCCGGGCCGGGCGGCTGGCATCGAAGGTGTCTCCGACGGCGAGACCCTCTTCGCGCTCGGGTTGGACCGCCTCGACGCCGGCGTCTCGCCGTCCGAGGCGCTGGCCGAGGTCGTCGCGCTGGTCACCGCCCGCACCGGCGGGCGACTGAACTTCCTGCTGACCGACGGCGAGTCGATCGCGGCAACGGCCTGGGGCAACTCGCTGTTCCTCCGCGGCCACGACGGCTCGATCGTCGTCGCGTCGGAGCCGACCGACGACGCCGAGGGATGGACTCGCGTTCCCGACCGCACGCTCGTGACCGCCGACGCCGCCTCGTCGCGCTGCGTCCCGCTGTGAGCTCCCGATGGTGAGCACCGAGGCGTCCGGGGTTCGAGTCGACGTCCATCTCTCGCCGGCCGCACTCGCCGCGTCGCTCGAGGCCGACGTGCGGGCCGGTCTCACCGCGACCCCGAAGGAGCTGCCACCGAAATGGTTCTATGACGACCGCGGCTCGGAGCTCTTCGACGCCATCACCCGCCTGCCCGAGTACTACCCGACCCGCGCCGAACGGGCGATCCTGGCCGCGCACGCGCCGGAGATCGCCGCCGCGACGAGACCGGACACGCTCGTCGAGCTCGGCTCGGGAACCTCGGAGAAGACGCGCCTACTCCTCGACGCGCTCACCGAGGAGGGGACGTTGCGGACGTTCACACCGTTCGACGTCAGCGAAGCCACGCTGCGGGCCGCGGCAGCCGCCGTCTCCGACGAATACGGGATCGCGGTGCACGCCGTCGTCGGCGACTTCGAGGCGCACCTCGATCAGCTCCCCGAGGGCGGGACCCGACTCGTCGCCTTCCTCGGCGGCACGATCGGCAACCTGACCCCCGCCGTCCGGTCTGGCTTCCTCGCCGGGCTGGCCGACGCGCTCCAGACCGGCGACAGCCTGCTGCTCGGCACCGACCTGGTGAAGGACCCGCGGCGCCTCGAGGCGGCGTACGACGATTCGGCGGGCGTCACCGCCGAGTTCAACCGCAACGTGCTGTCGGTCATCAACCGGGCGCTCGACGCCGACTTCGTCCCTGACCGGTTCCGTCACGTCGCCCGCTGGGACCCCGACGCGGCCTGGATCGAGATGCGGCTGCGGGCCCGGGAAGCCCACCAGGTGCGGGTGGCCCGCATCGGGCTCACCGTCGACTTCGCCGAGGGCGAAGACGTCCGCACCGAGATCAGCGCCAAGTTCACCGCGGAGCGAGTCGAGGGTGAGCTCGACCGGGCCGGCTTCACGCTGCGCCGCTTCTTCACCGACCCGGCCGGCGACTTCGGGCTCTCCCTGGCGACCCGGACGTGACCGACCTGCCCGGCGCCGACCTGGCGCGCCGATGGCGAGACGCGCTCGCCGACCCGCGCGTGGTGCACCTCGACGCGGCCGGCAGCGCCTGCCCGTCGCGAGGCGTGCTGGAGGCCACGATCGCCCACCTCCGCCGCGAAGCCCACGTCGGCGGGTACGCGGCCGAAGCGGAGGCCGCGGCGACCCTCGAGCGTGGTCGTGCGCAGCTCGGCGCGCTGGTCGGCCTCCCGGCCGACGCGGTCGCGCTGACCGCCAACGCCACGACCGCGTTCACCTGCCTGCTCGGCGCGTGGCCGCTCGGGTCCGGCGCGCGGGTCGGGGTGCTGTCCAGCGAGTATGAGAGCAACCGGCTCGCGCTGGTGGCGCTGGCGAGCCGGCGGGGCTGGGAGCTCGTCGACCTTCCCGTGGACCCGGCGGGGCGGCTGCGCGTCGACGCGTTCGGGGAGCAGCTCCGCGCCGGGGTCGAGCTCGTCACCTTCCCGGTCGTGGCCAGCCAGCGCGGCGTCGTCCAGCCCGCCCGGGCGGCGGTCACGCTCGCCCACCAGGCGGGCGTGCCGGTCCTCCTCGACGTGGCCCAGGCCGCCGGCCACGTGGCCCTCGGCGACGTCGGGGCCGACGCCTGGGTCGGCACGGCCCGCAAGTGGCTGCGCGGCCCCCGCGGCAGCGGCTGGCTGGCCGTGGCGCCGGGCCTCGCGGCGGACCTCGTTCCCGAGTACCCGAGCCTGATCAGCGCGGGCAGCCCCGGCGTGGCCCGACTCGCGCTGGGCGAGGCATCCATCGCGGCCCGGGTGGGCCTCACGGTCGCCCTCGACGAGCTCACCACGGCCGATCCCGCCGCGGTGAGCGCCCGGATCGCCGCCCTGGGCGCCCTGACCCGCCACCGGCTCGACGGCGTGGCCGGCTGGCGGGTCCAGGAGCCCCTCGACGAGCCCTCCGGCCTGGTGACCCTGGCGCACCCCGACCTCGACCCGCTCGTCGTGGCGGCCGACCTGCTCGGCGCGGGGATCGCGACGACGGCGATCCCCGCCGCGCGCGCCCCCGCCGACCTCACCCGGAGCGTCCTGCGAGTGTCGCTCCACGCCTACTGCGACGCCGACGACGTCGACCGCCTGGAGTTTTCACTACGGGGATAGGGAGAATACAATGGGGCCGTGAGCGCGCCCCCTGCGCCCGTCCCGCCCGCCCTGCAGGTCGATGACCTGCGCGTGGCCGTCGACGGCAACCCGATCCTGCGCGGCGTCTCCCTCCAGGTGGGAGCCGGCGAGCTGCACGCCCTGATGGGACCCAACGGCTCGGGCAAGTCGACCCTCGCCAAGACCCTGCTCGCCGACCCCGGCTACGTCGTCACCGGGGGCCGAATCGTGCTCCAGGGCGAAGACGTCACCGCCCTACCCACCGACGAGCGAGCCGCCCGGGGCCTGTTCCTCGGGTTCCAGCACCCCGAGGAGATCTCGGGGGTCAGCGTCTTGAACTTCTTGCGCCAGGCCATGGCCGCCCGCCAAGGCATCGCCGACCTCTCGGTCCTCGAGGTGCGCATGGCGCTGCTCGACTGGGCTGGACGCCTCGGCACCGACGACCAGTTCGTGCTGCGCTACCTCAACGAGGGCTTCTCCGGCGGGGAGAAGAAGCGCAACGAGATCCTCCAGATGGCGCTCCTCGAGCCCGACGTCGCGGTCCTCGACGAGACCGACTCGGGGCTCGACATCGACGCGTTGCAGGTCGTCGCGCACGGCATCACCGAGGTGCGCGCGGCGCGCCCCGCGCTCGGCGTCCTCCTGATCACCCACTACCGCCGGATCCTCCAGCATCTCACTCCCGACCGGGTGCACATCCTCCTCAAAGGCCGGATCGTGGCCTCGGGCGGACCCGAGCTCGCCGACCGGGTCGAGCGGGAGGGCTTCGACGGGATCCGTCGCGAAGTCGAAGCAGCCGCGTGATGAGCGCCGCGCCCCTCGACGTGGCCCGCGTGCAGGCCGACTTCCCGATCTTGAAGCGCCAGGTGCACGGCCAGCGACTCGTGTACCTCGACTCGGCCTCGTCGTCCCAGAAGCCGACCGCGGTGCTCGAGGCGATGGATCATCTCTACCGCGAGTCGTACGCCAACGTGCACCGAGGTGTGTACGCGATCGCCGAGGAAGCCACCGCGGCGTACGAGGGGGCACGGGCGCGGGTCGCGTCCTTCCTCGGCGTCCCGTCACCCTCGGAGCTGGTGTTCACCCGCAACGTGACCGAGGCAATCAACCTGGTCGCCCAGTCGTGGGGCCACGCGAACCTCCACGAGGGCGACGTCGTGGTCCTCACCGACCTCGAGCACCACGCCAACATCGTCCCCTGGCACATCCTCGCCGCCGAGCGCGGCATCGAGCTGCGCTGGGTGCCACTCACCGAGGACTACCGCCTCGACGTGTCGCACCTCGACGCGCTCCTCGACGGCGCCAAGCTCTTCGCCTTCTCCGCCGCGTCGAACGTGCTCGGCACCCTCAACGACGTGGCGCTCCTGGCCGACGCGGCCCACGCGGCCGGTGCGCTCGCGCTCGTCGACGCCGCCCAGTTCGCCCCCCACCGGCGCCTCGACGTGACGGAGTGGGGCGCCGACTTCGTGGGCGTCACCGGCCACAAGATGCTCGGCCCGACCGCCATCGGCGCGCTGTGGGCCCGCCCCGAGCTCCTCGACACCATGCCGCCGTTCCTCGGCGGGGGCGAGATGATCCGCGACGTCAGCCGGGACGGGTTCACCCCCAACGAGGTCCCCTGGAAGTTCGAGGCGGGCACCATGCCGATCGCCGAGGCGGTCGGGCTCGGCGCGGCCGTCGACTACCTCGAGGCGCTCGGCATGGACGCGGTCGCCACGCACGAAACCGACCTCACCGCGTACGCGCTGCGGGCACTCGAGGACCGGTTCGGCGACCGCCTCGCCATCTACGGGCCCCGGACCACCGAACGTCGCGGCGCGACCATCTCGTTCCTCTTCGAGGGAATCCACGCCCACGACATCTCCCAGGTGGTCGACGAGCACGGCGTCTGTGTCCGAGCCGGCCACCACTGCGCCAAGCCGCTGATGCGGGTGCTCGGGGTGCCCGCGACCACCCGAGCCTCGTTCTACGTCTACAACGACGAGTCCGACGTCGACGCGCTCGTCGAGGCCCTCGCCGCCGCCGAACGCTTCTTCGCGATCTAGGAGCCCCGCAGATGGCCGGACTCGAGGACCTGTACCGAGAGATCATCCTCGACCACTACCGCGCGCCTCGGAACCGGGGCGAGCTCCCCGTGCCCCCCGCGCATCAAGTCGAGGGCTACAACCCGCTGTGCGGCGACGAGATCGTCTTGTACCTCGACATCGACGACGGCGTCGTGCGCGACGTCCGCACCGGGGGGCAGGGCTGCTCGATCAGCCAGGCGTCGACGTCGATGATGAGCGCGGCGGTGAAAGGGCTGCGCATCGAGGAGGCCCGCCAGCTGATCCGGACGTTCAAGGCCCTCATGTCGATCCACGAATCCAAGCTCGAAGGCGAGACCGACGGGGAGGACGGCGCGACGCTCGACGGCGTCCGCCTCGGGGACCTCGAGGCCCTGCAAGGAGTCGTGAAGTTCCCGGTGCGGATCAAGTGCGCCACGCTGGCCTGGAACACCCTCGAACAGGGCCTCGACGAGGCCGGCCAGCCCCAGCCCGCCTGAACCCGCCCGGGACACCGATCGCAGCGGCTCATCAGCGTTTACCGGGGTGTCACGGGCATGAAACGAGGCGTTGGTAGGTTGCTCTTCTACAAGGAGAGGGAGGCCAGATGCACGACCCAGAGCTCACCGCCCAGCTCACGCGTCTCATCGACGAGGCCCTAGACAGCTACCGGGCTCGGGACCTGGTGGCTGGCTCCGAGGTCACCGACCTGCTCCTCGACCTGCGTCTGCTGCTCCTCGCCGCGGACGAGGCGGCCCCGACCCCCACCACCAGCTAGGCCCGCCCGGCTGCGACCTCGCAGAACGGCTCGGTAGGCTCAGCGCCGCATGGCTGCACCGCGAGACCCCGGCGACGGCGACGGGCCCATCCCGCCCGCCGAGGAGCCCCGCGGGGCCGACCCGGGTTGGATCCGCCCCTCCCAGCGCCGCCCGGCCCGCCGCGCCGAGCAGCCGACCGGCGTCGACCAGCCGACCGCCGGGTTCGACGAAACCCCGGGCGAGCCCGACGCCACCGTCGCCGGGTTCGCCGTGCCAAACGGTTCCGACGGTTCCTCGGCGCCTCGAGCCCAAAGCCGCAAGCGGCGCCGCGACCGTCGCCGCATCATCGCCGCAGGCGTCGCACTCGTCGCCGTGCTGGCGCTGGTCGCCGGCATCGTCGTCACCTCGGGTGGTGGCAGCACCCCCACCGCAGAGCGGGTCCGATTGAAGGTTCCGCCGACCACCGCGGCGGCGACGCCGGCCCCGGCCACGATCGCGACGACCAAGGTGCTCGTGCTGGTGGCGTACGCCCAGCCGGTGACGACCGCCAAGGTCCTCGGGATGTTCTCGCCCAAGACCAGCTACGGGCTGGCCCGCACGATGCTCGTCACCGCGGAGAAGCCAGGCTGGGACGAGGTGCTGCTCCCGCAGCGCCCCAACGACACCCAGGGCTGGATCCAACAGGCCGACGTCACGACGTCGTCGACGACCTACAAGATCACGGTCCAGTTGAGCACCCATCATCTGTGGCTGACGAACGCCGGCAAGGCGGTCCTCGACACCCCGGTCGTGATCGGCACCGCCGCCACGCCCACCCCGACCGGCCTCTTCTACATCACCGACCCCCTCGACCTGCGATCCAATCCCAACACCGCCTACGGGGTGTTCGCGCTCGGCCTGTCGGCCTACTCGAACGTTCTCACCAGCTTCGACGGCGGCCCCGGCCAGGTCGCGGTGCACGGCACCGACAACGCGACCCAGGTCGGCCAGTCCATCTCGAACGGCTGCGTTCGGATCCCGAACCCCGACATTCTCCAGATCGCGGCGGTCGCGCCGCTCGGCACTCCCGTCCAGATCGACGCGTAGCGCCGAGCCGACCCGTCCCGCTCAGCGGGGCTCGGCGAGGAACGCCTCGGTGAGGGCCACGAGCTCCCCGGGCTGCTCGAAGATCAGCCAGTGCGCGGCGTCCTCGACGACCGCGACGCGCGCGTCGGAGATCTCGGCCGCGTAGGTCTGCGCGTGGGCGAGGGGCACGAGACCATCCTGGGCGCCGGCGACCACCAGGGTCGGCGCGGTGACGCGCCGCAACCGGCCGCGGAGCTTCGGGTCGTGCAGGTAGGGATCCCAGCCGATCCGGGCGGTCGCGCCGAGCGCCTTCCACATCGGCAGCACCAGCTCGATCGGAATGTCGATCTGCTTGCCGACGTCGCCGCTGAACTCGTCCATGGCGTGCATCGCGGCGGCGAGGGGATGGGTCTGGTCGACGAAGAGCATCTCGGCCAGCTCACCGGGGGAGCGACCGAACATCTCGGCGATGGGCGCCGCCGCGAGGTAGAGGCCGACCGGGTTCACGAGCACCATGCGCTCGACCCGCTCGGGGTAGCGGGTGGCGAGCTCGACCGCCATCCACCCGCCGAGCGAGCAGCCGAGCAGGTTCGGCGCGTCGAGACCGAGCAGCGCCCAGAGATCGAGGAGATGGAACACGGCGTCGTCCATCCCGTCGATCTGCTCGATCCCTTCGGACTCGCCGAAGCCCGGGAAGATCGGCGCGATGACCTCGAACCGCTCGGCGAGCTGCTCGAGCGCTTCGACGCCTGCGGCTTCGCCGCCCGCGGAGTGCAGGTACACCAGCGGCGCCCCCGTGCCGCCGCGGAGGACTTGGATCTTGCCGAGCGGCGCGGCGACGAACTCCTCGTGGAGCGTTCCCATCAGGCCACCGCCGCCGCGGGACGGTGCACGGGCGCGCCGGGCGGGAACTCGCGCTCGAGGCGCGGCTTGACCTCGCGGGCGAACAGCTCGAGGTTGCGGCGGGTGAGGTCGGCGGGGAGGCTGCCGAGCTGGAACAGCCCGAGCAGGTTGCCGGTCCCCAGCTGGCCGAGCGCGTCGACGAGCTGCTCGGTGACCGTCTCGGGCGACCCGACGATCGCGTAGCGCCCCGCGACGATCTCGTCCCACTCGGTCACGTTCAACAGGAACGTCCCCGCGCCCTTCAAGATGTTGGCGAGCGAGCGAGCCGACGTGTAGCCGGGCGGCTGAATGGTGATCCCGGGCAGGAGCCGCTTCACGAAGTACCAGAGATGCTCCTCGTACTCGCGGCGGGCCTGCGCGTCGGTCTCCGCGACGTAGATCGGGACCAACCAGCCGGCCTGCAGCGGATCGGCCTGATAGCCCTCCGCTTCGCACGCGTCGCGGAACATCTGGAACGTGCGCTTGAACACGTCGAGATGGAAATACGGGATTCCCATATACGCGTACCGCTGGCGCGCCACGAACTCCATCGTCTCGACCGAGCCCGCCCCCGGGATCCAGATCTCAGGATGCGGTTGCTGCACCGGGCGGGGCCACGGGTTGACGTACCGGATCCGGTAGTGCTTCCCGATCCACTCGAACGGGCCCGGCGTCGTCCACGCCTTCAAGATGAGATCGTGGGCCTCCTGGAACCGTTCGCGTGCATAGGCCGGGTTGACCGAGAACGAGTAGTACTCGGGGCCGCCGCCGACGACCATCCCGGCGATGAGCCGCCCGCCGCTGAGACAGTCGATGAGGGCGAACTCCTCAGCGACCCGGGTCGGCGGGTCGTACAGCGGGAGCGCGTTGCCGACCACCGCCACCTTCATGCGGCTCGTGAGCCGCGCCACGATCGACGCCATCAGGTTCGGGGACGGCATGAGCCCGTACGCGTTCTGATGGTGCTCGTTCACGCACACACCGTCGAAGCCGAGCTCCTCGGCGTAGACGAGCTCGTCGAGATAGCGGTTGTACAGCGCGCCGCCCTGCTCGGGATCGAACAGCGAGTTCGGGCACGTCACCCACGCCGGGCCCGTGTAGGAGGGGTCCAGGCCGATGTAGGGCATCAGGTGGAACGAGAAGAACCGCACGGCGTGCACCTCCTGGTCGGCGCTGACCTTAATGGCCACACGTTTCGCTTCGGCTCGCCTCGGTCGCGCCGGACGGCCGCGTGCGCCCACCCTCGACCCGCGCGTCGTAGCTCCGGTTATTGCGGTCGTCGAGGCGCCGCCGTTAGGGTCCCCCCATCGAGGACATGGGTTGGTTCACGACGGACCCGACCGAGCCCGGTGCGGCATACGAGCAGCAGATCCTCGCCGACCCGTCGATTCCCGGGCCCGACGGGCTCGAGATCGTCTCCGCCGGACCCAACCTGGGCCTGCGTCCGGGGCTGAGGCGGATGAAGGCGGGGACCCGCATCGACATTCCGACCCTGTGGCGCGCGGTGCTCCGACGTCCGCTCAACGCCCAGGAGGGCCCGATCGTCTCGATCCTGCCGCCGCGCGGCGTGACGCCGAGCGACGCCGAGCCCCAGCTCGCGGCCGCCGACGTGCACGCCCCCACGATGGTCGCGGGTCCGGGTGCGCTCGACTGCCTGTTCTCGCCGGGCACGTCGTCGGCAAGCCTCGTCGAGTTCTCGGTGGCGGCGCTCGGCGCGTTGGGCGGCCGCGCGAACACCGGCGAGTGGCAGTGGACCGTGCGCGGCTCCGGCCTCCTTCCGAGCTGATTCCGCCGGCGCGGCCGGCACGTCCCGGCACCCGCTGCGCTGCGACCGACCCGTGCGAAACCAGGGTTCCCCCGGTACCATCCCGGCTCCGTGCTGCGCCAGGTCCTGCCTCGACGAGTCGTGGTCAGCCTCGGCATCTCGTTCGCGCTCGTCGGCGCCATCGTCCTCGCCGGCGCGCTGCTCCGCCATCACGACCCGCCCACCCGAGCGCCGCGTGCCCCCGCGTCGACGGTGACCTTGGCCCCGCGGGTCCCGGTCGGGCGATGAACGCGGCGGCGACGACGCTGGTGGAGGGACGGGCGTTCCTCGAGGGACCGCGGTGGCACGACGGGGCGGTGTGGGTGTCCGACATGCACGCCCAGGAGGTGCTGCGGGTCACGCGCGGCGGCCCGGCGCAGGTCGTGGCCCGCGTGGAGGGTGACCCGTCGGGGCTTGGGTTCCTGCCCGACGGGGCGCTGCTGATCGTGTCGATGCGCGACCGCCGCCTGCTGCGCCTCGAGGGGTCCTCGCCGCTCGAGGTCGTGGCGGACTGTTCGGGTGTCGCCCCGTACGAGATCAACGACCTGGTCGTGGACGGGCGCGGCCACGCGTTCATCAGCCAGTTCGGCTTCGACTTCCACGGCGGCGCGAAGTTCCGCCGCGCCCCGCTGCTGCGGGTCGACCCGGACGGGTCGGTCCACGAGGCGACGGCGGGGCTGCGGATGGCGAACGGGTTGGTCGTCACGCGGGACGGGTCGACCCTCGTGGTCGCCGAGAGCGCCGGCCAGGACCTGGTGGCCTTCGATCTGGCGGCGGACGGCACGCTCTCGAACCAGCGGGTGTGGGCTGAGCTGCCGGAGTACCCCGACGGCATCTGCATCGACGGCGAGGACGGGATCTGGATCGCGTCTCCGGTCGGGGACCGCTGCGTGCGGGTCCTGGAGGGCGGCGAGGTGACCGACGTGCTCGACTTCCCGGGGCGCCACGCCATCGCGTGCGCGATCGGCGGCCACGACGAGCGCACCTTGTTCGTGTGCACGTCGTCCACCCACGGCCAGCCCGAGCGCTCCCGCGCCGAGCGGGGCGCGAAGCTCGAGGCGGTCCGGGTCGCGGTCCCCGCCCGCTGACCATCAGCCGGGCGAGAGGATCAGAAGCCGGGGTCGGCGAAGGGGTCGGCCGGCTCGGGGGGGCGCACGGTGAGCTCCTCGACGCCGAATTCGGCGGCGAGGCCCTCGTAGCCGGTCTGCTCGAGCTGCTGGGCGAGCTCGGGCCCGCCGCTGGTCACGATCCGCCCCGACATCAGCACATGGACCCGGTCGGGGCGCAGCTCGCTGAGCAGGCGTGCGTAGTGGGTGATGGCGAGGACGCCGAGCTGCGAGTCGCGGGTCAACGCGACGACTCGCTGGGCGAGGTCGCGCAAGGCGTCGACGTCGAGGCCGGAGTCAAGCTCGTCGAGGAGGGCGATCCGCGGCTCGAGCACCGCGAGCTGCAGGGTCTCCATGCGTTTCTGCTCCCCGCCGGAGAACTCGTCGTTGACGCCTCGGGTGAGGAACTCGGCGGGGACTTCGAGGCGTGCGGCTTCGCGCTGCACGGCGGCGTCGACGCCGCCGGGGTCGCCGCCGCGGCCCGCGACCGCCGCGCCGAGCAGCACCCCGACGGGGACGCCCGGGACCGCGACCGGGTACTGCATGGCGATGAACAGGCCGAGCTCGGCGCGCCGCCAGGTCGGTAGCCCGAGCAGCTCGGTGCCGTCGAGGGTCACGGACCCGGCCGTGACCTCGTAGTCGTCTCGGCCCATGACGACGTGGGAGAGGGTCGACTTGCCGGAGCCGTTGGGGCCCATGAGGGCGTGGACCTCGCCGGAGGCGACTTCGAGGTCGACGCCGCGCAGCACCTCGACGCCGCTCACGGAGGCGTGGAGACCCTCGATGACGAGCCGGGTCGTCACGACACCTCCACGTAGACGTCGTCGCCGTCGACCCGCACCGCGAAGACGGGGACTGATTTCGTGGCGGGCAGCGTTTGGGGTTCCCCGGTTTCGAGCGAGAACGTCGAGCCGTGCTTGGGGCACTCGATCTCGCGCTCATCGGCCCACACCTCACCCTCGGAGAGCGAGTAGTCGGCGTGCGAGCAGCGGTCCCCGACCACGTACCAGTCGTCGTCCGCCTCCCCGTCGCGAGCGGCGAGGCGCACCACGGCAAGACGCAACCCATCGACATCGACCCGACGGGCCGAGCCGGGCTTGACGTCATCGACCGAGCAGACCCGGACCTCAGCCACGGAGTCGGCTCACTTTGTGCTCGATGGTGCGGCGCAGCGCCCCGGCGAGCGCGGGCACGGGCAGGCGGTTCAAGACGTCGTCGAAGAAGCCCAAGACGATGAGCCGCTCCGCCTCGTCGGGCGCGATGCCGCGCGTCTCGAGGTAGTAGCGCTGGTCGTCGTCGATGGGACCGACCGCACTGGCGTGGGAGCAGTGCACGTCGTTGGCTTCGATCTCGAGGTTGGGGATCGACTCGGCGCTGGCGCCTTCGGTGAGCACGAGGTTGCGGTTGGTCTGCGACGCGCGGGCGTGCTGGGCCGATTCGCGCAGATGGACCAGGCCCGAGTACACCGAGCGGGCCTGATCCTCGACCGCGCCCTTGAACAGCAGATCGCTGCGGGTGTGGGGAGCGACGTGGTCTTGGAGGGTCCGAAAGTCCAGCACCTGGTCGCTGTCGCCGAAGTAGACGGCGAGCAGGTCGCTCTCGCCGCCTTGGCCCTCGAGGAACGACTCGGTGCGCATCCGGGCGTAGTCGCCGCCCAGCGCCACCGCGGAGGAGTGCAGCGAGGCGTCCCGACCGACGTGGGCTCGCTGGAGGCCCACCTGCCAGGTCTCGGGGCCGTGCTCTTGGACCGAGACGTAGCGGACCCGGGCGCCGTCGCCGACGAGGAGCTCGATGACGATGTCGCAGAGATGCGGGGCCCCGTGAGCCGCGAAGCGGTCCACGACGGACACCTCGGCGCCTTCACCGACGACCAGGAGGGTGTGGGGGAAGCTGGCCAGGCCGTCGCCGCCGACGCGGTGCTCGAAGAAGAGCGGCTCGTCGACCACCACGCCGGGGGGGACGCGCACGTAGGCGCCGCCGGCGACGAAGGCGTCGTGGAGCAGCGTGAACGCGTCGGGGGACGCGTCGGAGCAGGTGCCGAACCAGTCGACCGTGTCGGGGTCGTCGAGGTCGGCGAGATCGCCGACCACGACGCCTTTGGCGACCAGGCCGGGGTCGAGGACCGGCACGGCGAGGGAGCGCTGGTCGGCGGGGCGGGGCTGGTAGCGCTCGAGGTCGAGGTCGTCGATGCGCGAGTAGCGCCAGATCTCCTCGCTGGTCGACGGCCAGGTGACGGCCGCGAGTCGTTCCGCGGCGGCGACGCGGCGCGCCACCAGCCAGTCGTGACCGCCGAGTGTCTGGGCAGTGTCAGGCGTGAAGCCAGGCACTACCCGACGGCGCCTTCCATGTTGAGCTCGATCAGGCGGGTCAGCTCGACGGCGTACTCCATCGGGAGCGTCTTGGTGATCGGCTCGATGAAGCCGTTCACGATCATCGCGGTCGCCTGCTGCTCGGTGAGCCCGCGGCTCATCAGGTAGAAGAGCTGGTCGTCGCCGACCTTCGACACGGTCGCCTCGTGGCCGATCCGGGCGTCCTTCTCGTCGATCTCCATCGTCGGGTAGGTGTCGGAGCGGCTGTCCTCGTCGAGGATGAGCGCGTCGCAGCGCACGTGGCTCTTGACCTTGTACGCACCCTCCTCGACCTTCACCAGGCCTCGGTAGGTGGTGCGTCCGCCGTCCTTGGAGATCGACTTCGAGTCGATGATCGACGTCGTCTCGGGGGCAGCGTGGGTCATCTTCGCGCCGGCGTCTTGGTGCTGGCCGGGTCCCGCGTAGGCGACGGAGAGGACCTCGCCGTGCGCTTTCGGGCCGACCATGACGACGGCCGGGTACTTCATGGTGAGCTTCGAGCCGAGGTTCCCGTCGATCCACTCGACGGTGGACTCGGTCTCGGCCCGGGCCCGCTTGGTGACGAGGTTGTAGACGTTCGGGGACCAGTTCTGGATCGTGGTGTAGCGGATCCGGGAGCCGGGCCGGGCGATGAGCTCGACGACGGCGGAGTGCAGCGAGTCGCCGGAGTACACCGGGGCGGAGCAGCCCTCGACGTAGTGCACCGACGCGCCTTCCTCGGCGATGATCAGCGTCCGTTCGAACTGGCCGGCGTTCTCGGAGTTGATCCGAAAGTAGGCCTGGAGCGGCATCTCGACGTGTACACCCGCCGGGACGTACACGAAGCTGCCGCCGCTCCACACGGCCGAGTTCAGCGCGGCGAACTTGTTGTCACCCGGTGGGATCACCTTGGCGAAGTACTGCCGGACGATCTCGGGGTACTCGCGCACCGCGGTGTCCATGTCGGTGAAGATGACACCCTGCTCGGCGAGGTCGTCGCGGTTCTTGTGGTAGACGACTTCGCTCTCGTACTGGGCGGTGACGCCGGCGAGGAACTTGCGCTCCGCTTCGGGGATGCCCAGCTTCTCGTAGGTGGCCTGCATCTCGTCGGGGAGCTGGTCCCACTCGGACACCTGGGCCTCGGTGGGCTTGAGGTAGTAGTAGATGTCGTCGAAGTCGATGTCGGGCATGTTCTTGGCGAACCAGCTGAGCATCGGCTTGCGCTCGAAGCGCTTCAGCGCGTTGAGGCGGAAGGTCGTCATCCACTCCGGCTCGCTCTTGTGCCCGGAGATGTCGCGGACGATCTCCTCGTTGAGGCCCTTCTTGGGGGCATAGACGTAGTCGTCGGTGCTGTCGGCCCAGCCGAGCTGGTACTTGCCGAGGTCAATGCCGCGTACCGCCATGCGATGGGCTCCTGTTCGCGTTAGGTGGCTCGGCGCCGGTGGGGGGGCCCGACGCCGAGAATTTCCACTACGCAGATAGTAACAATCCCCGGGGGGTCCGACAATCCCCGAGGCGCAGCCGGTCGCCGACGTCTGGGGCCGGCTCGCTGGCGTGGCATTCGACCTCGATGATGGGAGCGACCTGGCCCGAGGGGATCAGGTCGGTCACGTCGGCCGAGATCATGAGTCGGGCCCTCCCGGATCGCCCCACGCGGCGTTCGGCTCGTGGCGGCACCCGGCGAACAAGAGGCCAGTCCGTCGGGTTCTGGGCTGGGCTGCACCCCGGATACCCCACACCCAACGAAGCGCCGTCCTGCGAGTACTACCGATTGGGTCTGGGCTCGAACACTGGGATCCAACGACGCATAAACGCGTCGAACGTTGGGACGGTGAAATCAAGCTCTCCCCAGCGGGGGGAGTAGCACAGCGCCTTCGTGAGGAGCTGGTCTCACACGGGGCCGAGTGCCGGTCGTCGTCCGGTTCAGCATTCCGGCGACGTCCGCCGAACGCATCGGGCCCGCGCCAATTTCGGCCCTGGCCCGCAGGTACGCGCGCTGCTGGTCGGTGAGACGACCCGTACGGACCCGGAAGAACCCGCCGTCAAGCTCTTCGACCGCCACGGGGGTAGCCCGCCCCGGGGTTTATACCCATCTGCGCGCTTTATAGCTGATCGCCTTATACCTTTGACGTTTGGATATATTTTGTTTGGTTTGCTGAAGCTCGCGGACGAGTCGAACGTGGCCCGTCTCCTGAGCGCTCCATCATCGGGCGTCTCAGGTGCGGAAGCGCAGGGGTCTCCGCCCACACCCCATTCGCGCTAAGCCGCGCTCTCTGAACGGCGATTCACGTTTTGGCCATTGCGAGCCGAGTGGTCGTCCGATGACGTACCGAACGGCGCCCTGACGCGCGATTGCGCCGACCGCGTGTCGAGGCGGCTGGCCGAAGGTAACTCAGTGGCCGGCGGCGCTGGCCTGCTGGGCGGCTTGGACGTCTTGCTGCGCGAGGGCGATGTCCGCCTGGTAGGTCGCGAGATCGCCGTTGCGCAGCGCGGTGTTGGCCGCGACGAACTGCTGCGACGCCTGGGTCAGGAGGCTCTGCGTGGTCGTGGAGGAGCCGGCGGAGGGAGTCGTCGTGGGGGTCGTGGGGCTCGTCGGGGTCGTGGAGGGCGTCGTCCCGGCGGAGCTGCTTCCGCCGTTGAAGAGGTCGGTGAGCGCGGTGTTGACCGTCGAGTCAAAGACCGGGGTCTTGCCCTGGGTGAAGACGACGACGAACTTGAACTGCGGATAGCCGTTCGACGAGCTCTGCACGAAGATCGGCTGCACGTACACCAGCGAGTTGCCGACCGGGATCAGCTGGATGTTGCCCTTGATGACGTCGGAGCCACCCTGGCTGAGCAGGGTGAACTGTGAGGAGAGCGCCGGGTTGCTCTGGATGTTGTTGGCGACCTGGACCGGCCCGGTGACGTTCGCCCCCTGGGGCATGACGAACGCTTGGAGCTGGCCGTAGCTGCCGGGGTCGGACTTGGCGGTCATGAACGACACCAGCCGGGTCTGCTGGTTGTCCTGGGAGACCGGCACGAAGGGCTGGAGGATCAAGAAGTTCTCGTGGGTGTCTCCGGGCAGCCGGATGTAGAGGTAGTACGGCTCCTGGCGGGGTGTGGTGGCCGTGATCTGCACCGCCCGCGACGAGCCGCGCGCGGTGGTCGGCGTCACGGTCTGGCCGAGCACCGCGTTCGGATCGGGTGAGAGCAGCCAGCGCTCGGTCCCGGCGTAGAAGGAGGACGTGTTCGTCACGTGGTACTTCGAGAAGACGTTGGACTGCAGCTGGAAGAGGTTCTCCGGATAGCGCAGATGTGCGCGGATGACGGCGGGCATCTTCGAGCCGTCGGTGAAGAGACTCGGGAACGCCTTGCGGTAGGCCGCCACGATCGGGTCCTTGTTGTCCACCACGTAGAAATGGACGGTGCCGTTGTACCCGTCGACGGTGGCCTTGATGGAGTTGCGGACGTAGTTGACGCTGTTCGACAGGCCGCCCTCGCCGCTTTCGCTCTCGGAGTACGGGTACTGGTTGCTGGTCGTGTACCCGTCGAGGATCCAGGTGATGCGGCCGTTCACGACGACGGGGTACGGGTCCGAGTCGAACTGCAGGAACGGGGCGAGCGTCTGGACCCGGCTCATGATGTCTCGGATCAAGAGGATCTTCGAGCTCGACGTGACCTGGCCCGAGATCAGGGGGTTGATGTCACCGAAGCGCAGCGCGAACGCGGCCCGGCGCAGGAGGTTCGAGAGTTTCACCCCGTCCTTGCCGCGGTAGCGGGTCATGGCGTTGGTGTTGTTCGAGCGCGCGTAGTTGAACTCAGCCTGCTTGGCGTCCACGATGGTGTAGCCGCTCAGGTTCTCGCCGAAGTAGAGCTGGGCGCCCTGGTCGGTGAGCGCGACGCCGCTGCTGGTCGGCGGGATGTTCGAGAGGTTGAAGAGCGGGTCGCCGCTCGACGACGCTTGGTTGGTGGGCGAGATGATCGCCCCGTAGCCGTGCGTGTAGACGAGGTGCTCGTTGACCCACGACTGGCTCGGCAGGCTCGAGCTGTTGAGGTCCCGGGCGCCGATGAGGACCTGGGTCGCTTGACCGTTGATGTCGTAGCGGTCGATGTCGACGTTGTTGACCCGGTAGTAGGGCTGGAGGCCCTGGAGGGTCTGGTAGGTCGACTGGATCACGTCGGGATCCCAGAGCCGGGCGTTGTCGATCGTGGGCCGGTTGGCGTTCACGACCGACGTGTTGAGGCTCTGGGTGTAGTTGAAGTTCTGGACCTGGACCCCGTTGACCGCGAACGCGGCTCGCGTCGCGTTGATGTTGCGCGCGATGTAGGGCCGCTCGTCGGCGAGCTCGTTGGGCTTGACCTTGAAGTTCTGGATGAAGGCCGGGTAGATGGTCCCCACCGCGATGGAGACGAAGCCCCACAGGCCCACCGCGATGACCGGCAGGACCCAGCCCCGCCGGAAGATGTTCCAGAGGAACAGGCCCGCGGCGACGATCGAGATGAAGATCAGCAGGTTGTACGCGGGGAGTTGCGCCTTGACGTCGGTGTACGTCGCGCCGTCGACGACCCCCCGAGTCGAGGCCGTGAGCCCGAAGCGTGAGAAGTAGTACTCGGCGGTCTTCACGAGAGCCATGACCGCCACGATCACCGAGAGATGGGCTTTGACCTGGGGCGTGACCCGCTGCAGCGAGGTTTGGAACCGGATGCCGCCGTTGAGGTAGTGCGCCACCGCGGTGACGAGGAGCACGATGACCAGCCCGGCGAACAGCCAGTCGAGAATGAACCGGATGAACGGCAGCTGGAAGACGTAGAAGCCGATGTCCTTGTGAAACTGGGGATCCTTGATCCCGAAGTTGACCCGATGGGTGAAGAGGACCCAGTTGCGCCACTGCGACGAGACCCCGATCCCGGCGATGAGGGCGAAGAACGCCGCCACCACGACCCGGATCCGGCCCTGGAAGCGGGCGGTGGCCTGCTGGTAGCGGTTGACGAGCTCCTCTTCGGGGCTGACCGGGCCCACCGGCCGCACCTTCGGTGCGAGCCGCTCGGCGATGAAGAGGTTCACCGCCATGATGACGAAGAACACGGCGGTGAACACCACCGCGGGCACGACTTTGGCCGCCAGGAGCTCCCGCCAGGTGGCGCCTTGACCGAGCGAGTCGAACCACAAGAAGTCGGTGTAGAAGCCGGCCAGTCCCCGCAGGCTGAGCAGCAAGACGATCAGGATCGCGACGAAGCCGATGATCCAGGCGCGCAGCCGGAACGAGCGCCGTTCCTGAGTCGGGACCCGCATCGGGGCGCAGCCTAATGGGCGCCGGTCATGGGGGCCGTTCGGCCGGGGGGTTCGGTGGGGTCGGGCGCCGGGTCCCGGTCGGTGGGAACCACGAGGCACCGGCAGCCCGGATGCGCTGGCGGGTAGGCCTGGCCGGTGGGGAAGCGCTGACCCTTGACGGTGGGCTCGAGCGCGTTGTCGTCGGCGTCGGGGCAGCGCCCCACCTCGGCCGGCACCCACCGCAACGTCGCGCCGGACGGTGTCGCGTCGTAGGCGCCCCGGGCGTAGGCCACGGCGAGAAGGTCGCCGAGCAGGTTCTCGAGATCGTGGGCGCGCCACTCTCGGTACCGGGCGCTGATCGCGGGTCCCAGCGCCGCGTGCAGCTCACTCACCGATTCGTGGGGTCCCTCGGCGAGAACCGCGTCGATGCCGGCGGTCAACCGCTCGCGGAGGGGGGTGATGAGCCCGGCGGCCAGCTCGGCGACGAGCCGGCGGGGAACGCTGGTGGGCCGACGACCCCGACCGGTGAGCGCTCGACCGACCGTGTATGCCTCGTCGATCGTCGGGGCGAGGACAGCCGACCAGGCCGCGTGCTGGTTCTCCATGTCGGGCAGCAGCCGGGACGCTTCCACGCGGCCGCGGCTGCGCCGGATCGCGTCGAGGATGTCGTTGCTCTCGTCTTGGAGCAGACGCTTCGACGCTCGGAGGAGCGGCACGGTCAGCGGCGCGAGGACCTCGTCGCGGCGTCGTCGGGTCGCGTCGTCGGGGCTCGGCGCGGGCGGGGGCGCGCTCGGCGCCTCGGGCTCTGAACCGGGCGCCGTCTGGTCGGGCGCCTCGTCGGTCGTCGAGTCCACGGCGTCGGGCGGGTCGGGGGTGTCGGGGGCGGGCGCCGACTCGTCGGAGGTCTCACGGGTGGCCGGCGCGGGGACGGGCGCCGGGCTGGCGTCTGCCCGGTCGCCCCGCTCGTGCTCCTCGCGCAGGCGGGCGAAGAGGTCGCGGGCGGCGGGCTCGTCGCGGGTGTGGTCGGGACTCGCGGCCGGCGGGCTCGTTTCGTCGGGTCGGACCGGCTCGTCGAGGCCGCCGGCGAGCTCGTCGAGGAGGTCGCGGACCCGGTCGAGCTCGTCGAGCAGGATCCGGCGGCGACGGTCGACATCGTCGAGCATCCGCTTGCGCACGACGCGGGCCTGGTTGACCATCTCGCGGCCGCGCTGAGCCGCCGCGCCTTCGGCGTCGCGCAGCAGCTGCGCGGCTCGCTCGTCGTCACCGGGCGGGCGGCGGGTCGCGGCGACGGGCGCGGTGGTCTCGGGAGGGTCCGGCTCGCTCGACTCGGCGGGTCCCGGATCGTCGGCCATCCACTGATGCTATTGGGGACTCGCGGCGGTCGACGGCGGCGCCGCGATCGGGGCGCCGCCCAGGCTCCGGAGGGCCCGTAACGCGTCGTCGACGGTCTGCACGGTGATGATTCGCAGTCCGTGGGCGTGCGACCGGGCGTCGCTTGCCTCGCCGGCGGGGACGAGCATCGCCACCGCGCCGCTGCGCTGCGCGGCGATGGCCTTCTGCGCGACGCCGCCGACCTGCCCGACGCTGCCGTCGGACGCGATCGTTCCGGTCACCGCGACGCGGTGGCCGCCGGTGAGGTCGCCGGGGTTCAGGTCGCCGATCAGGGCGAGCGTGAACGCCAGGCCGGCGGAGGGGCCACTGACCCCTTGGGTGTTGATCGTGACGTTGATCGGGAACCGCCAGGTGCTGAGCGTTTGGGTGACGATGCCGAGGAACGCGTTGGGGCCGTTGTGCCCGGCCCGCACGGTCACCGGCACGGCCTGGCCCCCTCGCTGCACGCTGAGGTGGATGAGGTCGCCGGGCTTGTGAACGAGGACGAGCGGGCGGACGCCGGTCGCCGTGCTCACCGGGTGTCCGTCGACGGCGGTGATGATGTCGCCCTCTTGGAGGTGATGATCCGACGGACCGCCGCACTCGAGGTCGGCGACGACGACGCGATCGCTGAGGTGCGCGACCTGGTACCCGACGCGGCTCAGCGCGAGTTCCTTGGCCGTGTTCTGGGAGTCGGTCATCAGGAGGGTGTTCAACCGAGCGTCGGCCGCGTACGAGGCGCATCCGATCACGTCCTGCTTCTTCTGGACGCTGTCGTTGGCGTCGAGGCTGGCGAACGCGTAGGAGTAGAGGTTGGGGTCTTGGGTGGTGACTTCGACGGTGAGGAACAGCAGCCGGCCCGAGTGGCGGTAGGTCGGCGCTCCCGACACGGTGACGACCTGGGAGCTGAGCGGGGTGGCGGAGCCGGGCGAGATGATGACGTACGGCACGTGGATGACCGCCGCGGCGACCGCGGCGACGACGAGGAGCCCCCCGAGGAGCGATGCCGCCACGGACAGGATCCGGCGTCGGCGGTGCCGGGACCTGGGCGGGCCAGGCGGGCCAGGCGGCGAGGGTTGCGGGTTCACCACGGCTTCCCCGCTCCTCTCGCGTGGTCGATACTGGTGACGTGGACCAGCCCCAGCCTGCCATCCAACGCCCGGGCGAGCGCAGGCAACCGCCGCGTCCCAACCCGCCCCGCGAGAGCCGGCCGGCCCCAGGCCCCCACCCGCCCCGCGCGGGCGGGCCGGCCCCCCCGGGCCCCGACCTGATCGCGGGAGCGGTCGCGATCGGGCGCAAGCTGAGCGAGATCCGACTCTTTCGGACCAGCTCGGCGATCGTGCGCTGGATCGTGCTCATCGTGGTGGTTGGCCTCGGGGCTGCCTTCCTCACCGCGTTCGCCATCGAAGTGCTCGTGTCGCTGATCCCGACGAGCTGACACTGGCTGTCGCGCGCGGTTCGTCCACCGACGCTCGGGGGACTGACGTGACCACGAAGCCAGTCGACGATCCCGTGGCGCGCGCCGCCGCGGCC
>PLJD01000120.1 GCA_003140175.1 Actinomycetota bacterium | reverse complement strand
ACACCGTTCACGTACCCGCGGGCGCGCGGTGGCGTCACCGCGACGGTCTCCCCGACCGCGGCGTGGGGTGCGACGCCGGCGAGCAGCTGATAGGCGCCGAGGCGCAGCGCGGCCCGCACCGGCGGGTCGAGGTCCGCGATCGGCCGGCGGCCCTGGGGGGCGAGCAGCGCGTCGACGCGGCGGCGGGCCCGCAACGTCCCGTAGACGAGGTCGGTGGCGAACGCCCGGTCGCGGCTGTCGAGCCCGGTGCGGCGCAGCGCCTCCGGCAAGGTGAGGTTGGCGTAGGCGCCGTCCTCGACGCGTACCAGCACGTCTCGAGCGACCCCACGGGCGGTGCTCACGAGATCGGCACGCTGCCCCGCCGACGGCCCGAGCCGGCGAGCCACGCGTCGGCGGTCATCGGCCGTCGGCCTTCGACCTGCACCTCGTCGAGCACGAGACCCCCCGCCGCGGTCTGCAACGTCGCGCCGGGCCAGCGCAGCTCGTACGGCGGCGACGCGTGCGACTCGTCGCCCGGCACGGCGTGCGCGCGCAGCACCTTGACCCGCTTGGCGTCCGCGACCAGCCACGCGCCCGGCCGCGGGTTCCCGGCCCGCACGACGCGCGCCAGGTGGTCGGCGGGATCGCTCGGGTCGAGGCGGAACTCGTCGACGCGGAGCTTCTCGGCGTAGGTGGGTTCGCCACGCTGATCCTCGGGTTCGAGTCCCGGCAGCGCACCGAGCACGTCCAGCAGTGCGGGGGTCCCGAGCGCGACGAGCCGGTCGGTGAGCTCGCCGCCGGTCTCGTCGTCGCCGATCGGAGTGCGGACAACGTTGAAGACCGGTCCAGTGTCGAGCCCTGCGTCGATGCGCATCACGCTGACCCCGGTCTCGTGGTCGCCGGCGAGGATCGCCCGCTCGACGGGGGCGGCGCCGCGCCAGCGGGGCAGCCGCGACAGGTGCAGGTTCACCAGCCCGCCGGGAACCGCGCCGAGCACCGCGTCGGGCAGCAGCTGGCCGAACGCGACGACGACGCCGGCCTCGAGGTCGAGCGACGCCAGCTCGTCGGCGACCTCGCGGGCCCGGTCGGGGGTGCGGACGGGGACGTCGAGCTCGCGCGCCGCGGCGTGAACCGGACTCGGGATGAGCGCGCCACCCCGGCCGCGGCGCCGTTCCGGCTGGGTGACGACCAGCGCGACGTCATGTCCGGCGTCGTGGAGCGCGTGGAGCACGGGGACCGCCGGAGTCGGGGTGCCGAAGAAGACGAGCCGCACGCCGGTGCGCTTAGAGACGGTGTGCGCCCCCGGCGGGCGCGGCAGCGTCGAAGTCGCGAGTCCGCAGCTCCCGCAGCGCGGCCCGGCGGGCGTCGACGTCGAGGCGGTCGAGGACCAAGATCCCATCGAGGTGATCGATCTCGTGCTGCATCACGCGAGCCATGAAGTCGTCGCTGCTCAAGATGACCTCGTGGCCGTCGAGGTCGAGGCCCCGCACGGTCACGCGCTCGGGCCGCACGATGTCGAAGTGCAGCCCGGGGACCGACAAGCAGCCCTCCTCGTAGACCGACTCGCCGTCCGCGTCGACGATCTCGGGGTTCACGAGCACACCGGGGCCCGCCGCGGCGGCGCCCCGTTCGGCGAGCTCCTCCACGTCGTAGGTGTAGAGCCGTTTCTGCACGCCGATCTGGGGGGCAGCGAGGCCGACCCCGTGCGCCTCGTGCATCGTGGCGATCATGGTCTCGGCGAGGCGGGCCAACTCGCCGTCGAGCTCGGTGACCTCGCGGGCGCGCTGGCGCAGCACCGGGTCGCCGAACTGACGGATTTCGAAGGTCGTCACCGGTCCAGGGTACCAGTCACCTCTGCGCCCATCTCCGACGGTCGCGGCTGCGGCTGCGTCTCCGCCGCGGACCGACGCGGCGCGGCACGCTCAGACGCGTCGCGGGTCGACCTCGACGCGCAGGCGCCCCTGGGCTCGCGCCGGCGTCAGATCGATCGCCGCGAGCCCGTCGGCGAGCGCGGTGCTGGACGGCGCGCGCACGAGGGCGCCGCCGTCGACCGGCCCGCGCACGTCGAGACGCTCCGCGAGCAGGTCGGCGGCCGCCGTGACCGCGGCCGGCGCGCCACTCAGCGCCGCGAGCCCCCCGAACGGCGGGAGCGACAACGCCTGGCGGCGAGCCAGCTCCGGCGCGGCCATCAGCTCGACGTCGCCCCGACTCGCGGCGAGGAGCACCTCGTGGTCGGGCACCCGGGTCTGCACGAGGAGGCGGTCACCCCGCCCGCGTGCCCCGACCAGCCGAGCGGCCCGGACCAGCAGCCACAGTGCCTGCTCGGCGGCTCGGAACCGGGGTGCGAGGAGCTCCTGGTCGAAGTCGAGGAACGCGACGAGGCCGGGCGGGTCGCCGTCCGCCCCGGCCCGGTGCAGGGCAGCCTCGGTCCCAACGATGACGTCGGCGTCGACGTCGGTGGCGGCGCCGCCCTCGACGACGTGGACCCGGGCCCGTGGGAGGAGGGCGGCGAGGTCGTCGCGCAGCCGTTGGACTCCTGGACGCGCGATGCGCAGTGCGCTCGATCCGCACTCGGCGCACACGCGGGGGCGGGTCGAGTCGCCCCGGGGACAGTCCAACCCGGCGTCGGTCTCGATCATCGCCGCGCCGCAGTGCTCGCAGCGCGCCAGCTGCCCGCAGCGCCGGCACACCAGCAGCCGGGCTCGTCCCCGACGGTTGAGGACGCAGACGCTGCGGTGATGGTCCGTGAGGGTGGCGCGCAGCGCGCCGGCCAGCCGCTCCCCGAGGAGCCCGAGGCCGGGCGGGTCGAGGCGCCGGTCGACGATCTCGAGGGGCGGCCATCCCCGCCGGGCGGAGGCGCGCAGGCTGGTCTGGGCCGAGCCGCACGCGACCAGCCCCTCGATGGTCGGCGCGGGTGTGACGAGGGTGACCACCGCGCCGGCTCGAGTCGCTCGTTCGAGCAGGACGTCGCGTGCGTGCCAGGTCGGGGCGCTCTCCTCGACGAGCGCCGCGTCGGCGTCGTCGAGCACGACGACCGCGGCGAGGTCGGGCACGGGCGCGAAGGCGGCGACGCGGCCGCCGAGCACCACGCACGCGCCCCGGCGCGCCGTACGCCAGGCGGCGGTGCGCGCCGCGGCCGGGTCGTCGCCGCGCACGCTCACCGCCGGTCGGCCGGTCGCCGCGACGGCCGCGTCGAGGGCTTGGCGCTCGCGGGGGTCGGGCACGACCACGATCGTGGAGCCTTCTGGGGCGAGGAGCGCCGTCACCAGGTCGGTCCGGTCCCCGACCGGCGGGCACACCACGAGGCGGCGCGGTCCGGCAGGCAGGTCCAGGGGCGGGTCGGTCGGCGGGTGCACGGCGACGTCGGGCTCGGCGGGGCCGCTGCCGATCGGGACCACGTTCTGGGGGGACGCCGCCCGCAGCAGGAGCGGACGGGGTCCCGCCCAGCGCCAGGCGGCCCACTCGCACAGCGCCGCGAGCTCGGGTGGGGGTCCCTCCGAGACGAGGCCGGTCACGGCGACGACGTGCTGGGCGGCAGGGTCGGGCCGGTCGGCGACGCCGACCAGCCAGCCTCGGACGCGGCGGCCCTGCAACGGGACGCGAACGATCGTCCCGAGCGGGGCGTCGACGCCGGGCGGCGCCCAGTAATCGAGGACCCGGTCGAGCGCGGGGACGTCGGGCAGGACGCGCCAGACGGCGCCGCTCACCGGGCGGGGCGGTTCAGGCGAGCGTGGCGGCGGCGGCGCGCAGGTCGGCCGCCTGGTCGGTGCGCTCCCAGGTGAACGTCGGCTCGCTGCGTCCGAAGTGGCCGTACGCCGCGGTGCGTCGGAAGATGGGGCGGCGCAACGCCAGGTTCTCGATGATCGCCGCCGGGCGCAGGTCGAAGTGCTCGGTGACCAGGGCGGGCAGCTTGGCGGGATCGATCTCGGAGGTGCCGAACGTGTCGACCATCACCGACACCGGATGCGCGACGCCGATCGCGTAGGCGACCTGCACCTCGCAGCGGCGGGCGATCCCGGCCGCGACGATGTTCTTCGCCGCGTGGCGCACCGCGTACGCGGCGGACCGGTCGACCTTCGTCGGGTCCTTGCCGCTGAACGCGCCGCCGCCNNATGATCTTGCGGCCGGTGAGCCCGCAGTCGGCGTGGGGGCCGCCCAACTCGAAGTTGCCGGTCGGGTTGCAGAGCACCTCGAAGTCGTCGTCGGCGAACTGGGTCGGGAGCAGCGGACGGATCACGTGCTCGAGCAGGTCGGGCTTCAGCATCGTCTCGACGTCGACGCCCGGGCCGGTCTGGGTGGAGATGAGCACGGTGGAGAGCCGCGTGGGGCGGCCGTCCTCGTACTCGATGCTGACCTGGGTCTTGCCGTCGGGACGCACGTAGGGCAAGACGCCGGACTTGCGGACCTCGGCGAGCCGGTGCGCGAGGCGGTGCGCGAGCCAGATCGGCATCGGCATCAGGTCGTCGGTGTCGTCGCAGGCGTACCCGAACATCATTCCCTGGTCGCCGGCGCCGATCTCGTCGTAGAGATCATCGGCGCCGGCCTTCTGCTCGGCCGCCTTGTCGACCCCCATCGCGATGTCGGGGGACTGCTCGTCGATCGAAGTGATGACACCACAGGTGTTGCCGTCGAATCCGTAGGACTCGCGGTCGTAGCCGATGCTGCGCACGGTGTCGCGCACGACACGGGGGATGTCGATGTAGGCGTTGGTGGAGATCTCGCCCGCGACGACGACGAGGCCGGTGGTGGCCATGCTCTCGCAGGCCACGCGGCTGTAGGGATCCTCCTCGAAGATCGCGTCCAGGACCGAGTCGCTGATCTGGTCGCACATCTTGTCGGGGTGGCCCTCGGTCACTGACTCCGAGGTGAAGGTGTAATGGTCGCTCACTGATCCCTCTCTTGTGGTCTTCGCTCAGTCAGCCGGTCGCGGATCCGGTCGAGCACCAGGCCCGCGAGGACCGTCTTGGGGAGGAGGGGCAGCTCCTCGATCGACCCGTCAGAGTCCAGCAGGACCGCCCGGTTCGTGTCGACCTCGAAGCCGGCGTCGGGCTCCGAGACGTCGTTGGCGACCACGAAGTCGAGGTGCTTGGCGGCCAGCTTCGCCGCCGCGTGCTCGTGCAGCTCGTTGGTCTCCGCCGCGAACCCCACGAGGATCTGGTCGCGCCGGCGCTGTCCGAGCGCGGCGAGGATGTCGGGTGTCGCCTCGAGCACCAGTTCGGGGACGCCGTCGTGCTTCTTGAGCTTGTCGGTCGCGGCGACCTTCGGGCGGAAGTCGGCGACCGCCGCGGCCATGACGACGACGTCGCTGTCGGCGAAGCGGTCGAGCACCGCGTCGGCCATCTCCTCGGCGGTCTCGACGGCGACGCGCGCCACCGCGGGGGCCGCGGGGCGGGCGGTGGTCGTGACCAGCGTCACCTGGGCGCCGCGGCGAGCCGCGGCGTCGGCGACCGCGTGGCCCATCTTCCCGGAGGAGCGGTTGCCGACGAAGCGGACCGGGTCGATCGGTTCGCGGGTCCCGCCCGCGGTGACGAGCACCCGGACTCCGGCGAGGTCGTGGCCCTCGGCGAGGACCCGGCCGGCGGCGTCCACAATCAGGTCCGGGTCGGCGAGCCGGCCCGGGCCTTCGTCGCGGCCGGCTAGCGCGCCGGCGGTGGGGCCGACGAAGTGCACGCCGCGCTCGGTGAGCTCGTCGACGTTCGCCCGGACCGCGGGGTGCTCCCACATCTCGGTGTGCATCGCGGGGGCGAGGAGCACCGGCGCTCGGGTCGCCAGCAACGTGGCGCTCAGCAGGTCATCGCCGATGCCCGCCGCGTACTTGGCGAGCAGCGTCGCGGTGGCGGGGGCGACGACCACCAGGTCGGCGCGCCGGCCGAGTGTGGTGTGGGGGATCGGCTCGGGGGCGTCGAAGAGGTCGACGCGGGCCGGTTCGGACGCCAGGGCCGAGAAGGTCAGCGGGCCGACGAAGCGTTGCGCGGCGTCGGTCAGGACCGGGGCGACGTGCGCGCCGCTCTCGACGAGCTGGCGGCAGACCTCGACCGCCTTGTAGGCGGCGATGCCGCCGGCGACGCCGAGCACGACGAAGCGGCCGGGAAGGGTGGCCCGGGCGGGCAGCGCGGTGGTCATCGTGGCGCGCCGGGGTCGGCGCCGCCCCTATTCGGCGACCGGCTCGGGGGTGTCGGTCTCCGCGGTCGCTTCGTCACCCTCGGGCTCCTCGGGGAGCGGGACGGCGATGATCTTGCCGGCCGTGATCTCCTCGAGGGAGATGGTGAGCGGCTTGCGGGAGACCGAGGTCACCTGGGGCGGGACGATCTTGCCCAGGCCCTCGCCGAGCTGGTTGTAGTAGTCGTTGATCTCGCGGGCCCGCTTGGCGGCCAACGTCACCAGGGTGAACTTCGACCCGACCCGGTCGAGGAGCCGCTCCATGCGGGGCTCCATCAGCGAGGCACGACGTTCGGCCATCAGGGGAACTCCAGGGTGGGGGACGACGCGCGGGGCGGGCGCGCAGCCCCACATGGTAGCCGGATCAGCCGCGAATCCCGCGCCCGGACCGGGGCGGGCTGGCGCACCACCATCGGCCGCCGGCCGTCCCCCGCCCGGTCCTCGGACGGCTCGGGCCGCGCGGGCCGGGTGGTGGGAGCGCTCAGGTGCGGTGGCGTTCGCGCTCGAGGAGGGCCGCGACGTCGTCGACCGCCCGGTCCAGATCGTCGTTGACGACCACCGCGTCGAAGCGCGCCGCGAGTTGCTCCTCGGTGGCGGCCTCGTCGAGGCGCCGCTCGAGCGCGTCGGGCGCGGCATCCGGGTCGCGGCCGACGAGACGGTCTCGCTGCACAGCTCGGGACGGTGCCCGCACGAAGACCACGAACGCGGCGGGGAGCGCCTCGCGGATCGCCCGCGCTCCCTGCACGTCGCACTCGATGAGCACGTCGTCGCCGGCGGCGAGGTGCTGCTCGATCGGGGCCCGGGGTGTGCCTTTGAGGTCGCCGTAGACCTCGAACCATTCGAGGAACCCGTCCTGGTCGCGGGTGCGTTCGAACTCCTCACGCGACACGAATCGGTAGTCGCGCCCGTCGACCTCGCCGGGGCGCGGCGGCCGGTCGGTGGCCGACACCGAGAACCACAGCGCCGGTTCGCGGGCGAGGAGCTCGCGCACGATGGTCGTCTTCCCGGCGCCCGACTCGCCGGTGACGACGAAGCAGACGCTCAGGGGACGCGGTGGAAATGGTCGATGAGTCGCCGCTTCTGGTTGGGCCCCAGGCCTCGCACCCGGCGGCTCTCGCTGATGTCGAGGTCCTGCATGAGGCGACGTGCCTTGACCTTGCCGGTGTGGGGCATCGCTTCGAGCATGCTCACGACCTTGAGCTTGCCGAGGATCTCGTCGCGTTCACTGCGCTCGAACAGCTCTGAGATGGAGAGCCGCTCGGCCTTCAGCTCCTCTTTCACCGCCGCCCGCTGGCGTCGCGCCTCGGCTGCCTTCTCGAGCGCGGCGCGGCGTTGGTCGAGGCTGAGAGCGGGCGGGAGTGACATCGGCGACCTCCGCGGGCGGCTGGGCGCCGGTGAGCATACCTACCGGCCCCGGCGTGGGCTGGGGGCCCCGAGGTCGGCGAGCGCGTCGCCGACCGCGGCGGCGACGCGTGCGGCGGCGCGCTCCGGGTCGGGCGCGCCGGTCACGGTCCGGCCGACGACGAGCCATTCGGCGCCGGCCCGGCACGCCGCGCCGGGGGTCGCGACCCGGGCCTGGTCCTGCACGTCGGTGCCGTCGAGTCGTACTCCAGGGACCATCGGCGCAAGTCCGAGGTCACGGGCCGCGCTGGCCTCCGCGGCGGCGCAGACGACGCCGTCGCAGCCCGCCGCCCGGGCGACCTCGAGGCGCTCGGGCACCGCGCTGGCATCGGGCTCGCTGGTGAGGACCGTCACCGCGAGCCCGATGGGCCGGTCCCGTCCCGCGTCGCGTGCCCCGTCGGCGAGGCCCTGGATGCCGGCGCGCAGCATCTCGACGCCGCCGACCGCGTGGAAGTTCAAGAAGTCAACGCCGCGCCGGGCGAGGGCGCGGGCGCCCCGTTCGACCGTGGTGGGGATGTCGAGGAGCTTGAGGTCGGCGAACACGGCGAAGCCGTCCTCGTGGAGGGCGTCGACCGCCGCGGGGCCGGCCTCGGCGTACAGCTCGTAGCCGACCTTGACGATCGCGAACCACGGGGTGAGGCGCCGGGCGAGCGTCCGGGCCGACTCGAGGCCACCGACGTCGAGGACCAGGGCCAGGTGGTCACGGGGTTCGCTCATGGGTTCTCCTCCCGGTCGGGTGCGCGCAGCGCACCGCTCAGCTCGGCCACTCGTGTCACCCCGTGCCGGTCGCACCACTGGGTGAGCTCATCGAGGATGCGCAACGTGGCACGCGGCTCGAGGAAGGTGGCGGTCCCGACCCCCACCGCGCTGGCTCCCGCGAGGAGCATCTCGACCGCGTCGAGGCCGCTCAGCACGCCGCCGGTGCCGACGATGGGGACGCCGGGGTGGGCGCGGGCGACGTCGTGCACAGCTCGCAGCGCGATCGGCTTCAGGGCCGGGCCGGAGAGGCCGCCCGATCCTGCGCCGAGCACCGGGCGGCGCAGGTCGGCGTCGATCACGAGGGCGCGGGCGGTGTTGACGAGGGTGAGGGCGTCCGCGCCCGCTTCGAGCGCGCGCCCGGCGATCCCGGGCAGGTCGGCGACGTCGGGCGACAGCTTGACGAGCAGGGGGACGTCGAGGTCGACGTCGGCGACCGCCTGGACGACGGCGGCGGTCTCGGCGGCGTCGTGGGCGAAGGGGCGGCCGTGGTGGGAGAGGTTCGGGCAGCTGACGTTCACCTCGAGGGCGACGAGCTGGTCGGTGACCGGGCCGAGCCGGGCGGCGCCGGCCGCGAAGTCGTCGACCGTGTGGCCCCACACCGACGCGATCACCCGCGCGCCCAGGGCGCGCAGCGCCGGTAGCTCGGTCGTCACCCAGTGGTCCATGCCCCGACCCTGCAGGCCGACCGAGTTGACCAGCCCGGCGCCGACCGGCTGGAGCCGGGGCGGCGGGTTGCCCGCCCAGGCGAACGGCGCCTGGGACTTCGCGGTGACCGCGCCGAGGCGGGCGGGGTCGCAGAGGGCGCCGAGCTCGTCGCCGTGCCCGAACGTGCCCGACGCGGCCACGACCGGGTTCGGGAGCTCCAGTGTCCCCAGCCGGACCCGGGTGTCGAGCGTCATGTCACACGTCGAGGCGCAGCTGCGCGTCGCGGTGGTAGTCCTGGAGCGCGCGCACCTGGGGTTCGTGCGCAGCGCGTTCGGCGATGCCGGCCGCGGCGGCGACGGCGGCGGCGACGGTGGTGATGCAGGCCACCCGGTGGCGGATCGCGGCGCGGCGGATGTGGTCACCGTCGGCGCGGGGTCCACGGCCCCGGGGCGTGTTCACCACCAAGTCGACCTTCCCCTCCGAGATCAGGTCCACCGCGTCGATGCCCGTGCCCTCCCCGACCTTCGAGACGACGGTGTCCACGTGCACGCCGTCGGCCTCGATCGCGGCCGCGGTGCCGGCGGTGGCGGCGAGCGCGAAGCCCAGCTCGGCGAAGCGGCGCGCCGCGGCGAGGCCGAGGGGTTTGTCGCGGTCGGCGAGGGAGAGGAACACGGTGCCGGCGGCGGGGAGCCGGTTCCCTGCCGCGGCTTGGCTCTTGGCGAACGCCAGGCCAAAGGAGCGGTCGATGCCCATGACCTCGCCGGTGGAGCGCATCTCGGGTCCGAGCATGATGTCGACGTCGGGAAAGCGATCGAAGGGCAAGACGGCTTCCTTGACCGCCACGTGGCCCAGCCCGGGGACTTCGGTGAGGAGCCCCTCGGCGCGCAGGTCGGCCAGGGTGGCGTCGACCATCAACCGGGCCGCGACCTTCGCCAGGGGTACACCGGTCGCCTTGCTGACGAACGGCACGGTGCGGCTGGCGCGAGGGTTGGCTTCCAGGACGTAGACCTCGCCGTCTTTCACCGCGAACTGCACGTTAAGCAGACCTCGGACGTCGAGGCCCTCGGCGAGGGCCTGGGTGCGGGTCTCGATGACGCCCAGCACCGGTCCGGGGAGGGTGGCGGGTGGGATCGCGCAGGCCGAGTCGCCCGAGTGCACGCCGGCCTGCTCGATGTGTTCCAGGATCCCGCCGACGAGCACCTCGCCGGTGTGGTCGCGGAGCGCGTCGACGTCGACTTCGACCGCGTCTTCGAGGAACCGGTCGATCAGCGCGGGACGCTCGGCGGACAGCCCGCCTTCGCGTCCGAGGCTGCCGGTGCGGGTCAGCTCCCCCATCGCGTCGTCGAGCTCGGCGTCGTCGTACACGATCCGCATGGCTCGCCCGCCGAGGACATAGGACGGTCGGACGAGCACCGGGTAGCCGACGCGGGCCGCGACGGCACGCGCCGTGTCGGCGTCGGCGGCGATGCCGCCGGGCGGGAGTGGCAGGTTGAGCCGCTCGCAGAGCGCGGTGAACCGCTCCCGGTCTTCGGCCAGGTCGATCGACGCGGGGCTGGTGCCGAGGATCGGGATTCCCGCCGCCTCGAGGCCCGGCGCGAGCTTCAGCGGGGTCTGGCCGCCCAGGGCGACGATCACGCCGACCAGCTCGCCGGCCCGGGTGAGCGCGTCGCAGACGTTGCGGACGTCCTCGAGGGCGAGCGGCTCGAAGAAGAGCCGGTCGCTGGTGTCGTAGTCGGTGGAGACGGTCTCGGGGTTGCAGTTGACCATCACCGTCTCGTACCCGGCGTCGGAGAGGGCGAAGGCGGCGTGGACGCAGCAGTAGTCGAACTCGACGCCCTGGCCGATGCGGTTGGGGCCGCTGCCGAGGATGACGACCGCGGGGCGGGTCAGCGGCGCCACCTCGTCGTCGTCTTCGTAGGTGCCGTAGTGATAGGGCGTGTGGGCGGCGAACTCGGCCGCGCAGGTGTCAACGGTCTTGAAGGTGACCGGCGCGCCCGCGTCGAGGCGAGCCTGGCGGACCAGCTCCGGGTCCTGGCCGAAGCCGTGGGCGAGCTGCGCGTCGCCGAAGCCGAGCCGCTTGACGGTCCGCCACTCGCGTCGCGTCAGCGACTCGGCGCGTCGTCCGGCCAGCGTGGCGCGGGTCTCGGCCACCCGTGCCAGCTGGTCGAGGAACCACGGATCGATGCCGGTGACCTCGGTGAGCCGCTCCACCGACACGCCCCGACGCAAGGCGGCTTCGAGGAGGAACAGCCGGTCCGGCGTCGGGGTCGCGGCGTGGCGCACCAGCTCCTCGTCGTCGAGCTCGTCCACCAGCGTCCCGCCGGGGTCGCCGTTGAGGCCCAGCCGGCCGGTCTCCAGGCTCCGGATCGCCTTCTGGAGCGACTCCGGGAACGTGCGGCCGATCGCCATGACCTCACCGACGGATTGCATCTCGGTCTTCAGGACCGGCGACGCGCCGGGGAGCTTCTCGAACGCCCACCGGGGGATCTTGGTGACGACGTAGTCGATGGTCGGCTCGAACGACGCGGGGGTCTCGCCGGTGATGTCGTTGCGGATCTCGTCGAGGCGGTAGCCCACCGCGAGGCAGGCGGCGATCTTGGCGATCGGGAACCCGGTCGCCTTGCTGGCCAGCGCGCTGGAGCGGGAGACACGGGGGTTCATCTCGATCACGACCATTTCGCCCGTGGCGGGGTCCACCGCGAACTGGATGTTCGACCCGCCCGTGTCGACCCCGATCCGGCGGATGCAGGCGAAGGCCGCGTCGCGCATCCGCTGATACTCGAGGTCGGTCAGCGTCTGGGCGGGAGCCACGGTGATCGAGTCGCCGGTGTGGACCCCCATCGCGTCGAAGTTCTCGATCGAGCAGACGACGACCGCGTTGTCGGCGTGGTCGCGCATCACCTCGAGCTCGAACTCCTTCCAGCCTCGCACCGAGCGCTCGATGAGGATCTCCCCCACCGGGCTGGCGCTGAGGCCGTGCTCGGCGGCGGCGCGCATGCCGTCGGCGTCGTCGGCGAAGCCGGTGCCACCACCGCCGAGGATGAACGACGGGCGCACGACGACCGGGTAGCCGACGTCGGCGGCGACGGTGAGCGCCTCGTCGACGCGGTAGGCGAGGCCGGAGCGGGGGACGCCCAGCCCAATCTCGATCATCGCCTCCTTGAACCGCGACCGGTCCTCGGCAGTGTGGATCGCCTCGACGCTGGCGCCGATCATCGACACCCCGTGCTCGTCGAGCACCCCCGCCTCGTGGAGGCCGATGGCGAGGTTCAGCGCGGTCTGGCCGCCGAGGGTCGCGAGGAGCGCGTCGGGGTGCTCACGTTCGATGACGCGGGTGACGGTCTCGACGTCGAGGGGCTCGATGTAGGTGGCGTCCGCGAACTCGGGATCGGTCATGATCGTGGCCGGGTTNNGTGCCCGAGTAGTCGAACTCGCACGCCTGGCCGATCACGATGGGTCCGCTGCCGAGCAGCAAGATGGTGTGCAGGTCGTCGCGGCGCGGCACCGGTTACCGGGCCCCGGCCAGCAACGCGGTGAACTCGTCGAAGAGGTACGCCGGGTCGTGCGGGCCGGGTGCAGCCTCGGGGTGGTACTGCACCGAGAAGGCACGGCTCCCGAGCGCTTCGAGGCCTTCGCAGACCCCGTCGTTGAGGTTGACGTACGTGCGGCGCACCCCGGAGATCCCGTCGACCTCGACCGCGTAGTTGTGGTTCTGGCTCGTGATCTCGACCCGTCCGCTCGCCTCGTGGCGCACCGGGTGGTTCGCTCCGTGATGGCCGAACCGCAGCTTCTCTTTGCGTCCGCCGAGCGCCAACCCGAGGATCTGGTGACCGAGGCAGATCCCGAACACCGGGACCGCGTCGAGGAGCGCGCCGACCTGGTCGACCGCGCCGGCGACCGCCTCGGGATCGCCGGGGCCGTTGGAGAGGAACACCCCGTCGGGGGCGCGGGCGAGGACGTCGGCGCCCGACGTGCCCGCCGGGACCACCTCCACGTGGCAGCCCGCGGCGACGAGGTAGCGCAGCTGGCTGGTCTTGATGCCGAAGTCGTAGGCGACGACCCGGAACGGCGCGTCGGCGTCCCCGACTCGGTACGGCGCGTCGGCGGTGACGTCGGCGACGAGGTCGACGCCCTCGGTCCCGGATGCCTCCCGGGCCCGCTCGCGCACTGCCGTCTCGTCGACGCCGAACGCGCCGGGCAGCGAGCCCGTCTCGCGCAGGTGTCGGGTGAGCCGGCGGGTGTCGAGGCCCGCCAGCGCGGGGACGCCGAGCCGGTCCAGGTAGTGGAGCAGGCCTTCGGTGGCGCGCCAGCTGCTGGGCCGCTCCGTGAACTCGCGCACCACGACCCCTCGGCAGAACGCGCCGCGGCTCTCCGCGTCGTCGGCGTTCACGCCGTAGTTCCCGATGTGGGGGTAGGTGAACGTGATGATCTGCCCCGCGTACGAAGGGTCGGTCACGATCTCCTGGTAGCCGCAGAGGGCGGTGTTGAAGACGACCTCCCCCACCGCGACGCCGCCGGGCGGCGGCGCGCCCGCGAGCTCGCCTTCGAAGACGGTGCCGTCGGCCAGCACCAGGCACGCCTCGATCATCGTTGCGCCTCACCATCGATCACGACCGGCTCCCCGGCTCGCAGGGTGTGGCGTACCCGGCCGGTGAGGGTCCGGCCCGGATAGGGCGTGTTGCGGGCCTTGCTCGCCAGCCGGGCGGGGTCGACGGTCCACGTCGCGGCCGGGTCGAAGACCACCAGATGTGCGGGACGGCCCGGCGCGACCGGGCCGCCGTGGTCGACGAGGCCGGCCACCGCGGCGGGACGCCACGACAGGAGCGCCAGCGCGTCGCTGAGCGACACCACGCCCGGCTCGACCAGCTCGGTGAGGGTGAGGCCGAGGGCGGTCTCGAGGCCCAGCATCCCGGGGGGCGCCTCTTCGAACGGCCGTTCTTTGGTCTCGGGCGCGTGGGGCGCGTGGTCGGTCGCGATGGCGTCGATCGTGCCGTCGGCCAGCCCGATCTTCACCGCCGCGACGTCCGCCGCGGAGCGCAGCGGGGGATGGACCTTGAACATCGGGTCGAAGCTGGCGCACTCGGCGTCGGTGAGCGTGAAGTGGTGCGGCGCCGCCTCGGCGGTCACCGGCAGGCCCCGTTGTTTGGCGTCGCGGATCAGCGCGATCGCGCCCTCGGTTGACACGTGCAGGAAGTGCACCGGCGTGCCGGTCAGCTCGGCGAGGAGGCAGTCGCGGGCGACGACGCTCACCTCGGCGACGGCCGGCCGGCCCGGGATCCCGAGCCGGCTCGACCATTCGCCCTCGTGCATGTGGCCGCCTTCGCAGAGCGCGGCGTCCTCGGCGTGCTGGGCGACCACCGCTCCGGGCAGCGAACCCGCGTACTCGAGGGCCCGTCGCATCATCGCCGCCGACTCGACGCACGCGCCGTCGTCGGTGAAGACCCGCACCCCGAGCGCGTGCAGCTCGCCCATCGGCGCCAGGTCGGTGCCACGCCGGCCGCGGGTGATGCACCCGGCGGCCCGCACGTCGCAGGTCGAGCGGGCCCCCGCGGCGAGGACCGCCGCGACCACGGCTGGGTCGTCCTGGGCGGGCTCGGTGTTCGGCATGGCGACCACCGCGGTGAACCCGCCGCGCGCCGCGGCGCGCGCGCCGGTCTCGATGGTCTCGGCCTCCTCGTGGCCGGGCTCGCGCAGATGGGTGTGGAGGTCGACGAGGCCCGGCGCGACGACGCAGCCGGCCGCGTCGAGGGTCTCGTCGCCGTGCAGGCCGGGCTCGACCGCGACGACGACCCCCGCCTCGATGAGCACGTCGGCGGCTCGTTCGCCGGTGGCGTCGACGACCCGGCCGCCGCGCACCAGGAGGGACTCAGGCAACGGGTGCTCCCGTCCCCAGCAGCTGGTACAGGACGGCCATCCGCACCGCGACGCCGTTGGCGACCTGCTCGGTGATCACCGACCCGGGACCCTCGGCCAGCTCGGCCGCGATCTCGACGCCCCGGTTCATCGGCCCCGGGTGCATGATCAACGTGTCGGGCTTCAACCGGGCCGCCCGCTCGACGGTCAGTCCGTAGCGGGTCGTGTACTCACGCAAGGAGGGAAACAGCGTCGCGTCCTGCCGTTCATGTTGGATCCGCAACAGGTACACGACGTCGAGGCTGGGGAGCAGTTCGTCGAAGTCGCCGGTCGTCGCGACCGGCCACCCGATGAGCGACTCGGGGAGCAGGGTCGGCGGCCCGACCAGGGTGACCTCGGCGCCGAGCGCGGCGAACGCCTTCGCGGTGCTGCGCGCGACCCGGGAGTGGCGGGCGTCGCCGATGATCGCGACCCGGGCACCGTCGAGGCCGATGCCCCGATGCCGACGCAGAGTGAGTGCGTCGAGGAGCGCCTGGGTCGGATGCTCGTGGCGGCCGTCGCCCGCGTTGACGACTGCCGCGTCGATCCAGGTTGCGACTCGGTGCGGCGCGCCGGCAGATGGGTGGCGGACCACCACCGCGTCGACACCCATCGCCTCGATGGTCTGGACCGTGTCGCGCAGGCTTTCGCCTTTAGCGACGGAGGAGCCGCTGACCGAGAACGCCATCGTGTCGGCCGACAGCCGTTTCGCCGCGGTCTCGAACGACAGGCGGGTCCGCGTCGAGTCCTCGTAGAAGAGCGACACGACGGTCTTACCGCGCAGCGCCGGGACCTTCGGGATGTCGCGGCGCGTCACCGCGAGGAACGACTCGCCCAGGTCCAGGAGCTCGTCGAGGTCGGAGCGCTCGAGATCGTCGATCGACAGCAGGTGACGCATCACGCCTCCTCCTCGCCCGCCGGGTCCGCGGGTCCCCACAGCTCGATGCCGTCCTCGGTGCCGTCCACCTCGGCCAGGCGGACCCGGACGTCCTCAGCCCGCTTGGTGGGCAGGTTCTTGCCGACGAAGTCGGCCCGGATCGGCAGCTCTCGGTGCCCGCGGTCGACGAGGACGGCGAGCTGCACCGCGCGGGGCCGGCCCAGCTCGGTCAGCGCGTCGAGCGCGGCGCGGACCGTACGGCCGGTGAACAGCACGTCGTCGACGAGGACCACGGTGCGCCCACCCACGTCGACGGGCACTTCGGTCGTTCCGAGGGGCTGCACCGGGCGCAGGCCGATGTCGTCGCGGTAGAAGGCCACGTCGAGCGACCCGACCGCCACCTCGAGGCCCTCGAAGCCGGCGATGACTTCACCGAGGCGTCGGGCGATCGCCACCCCCCGGGTGTAGAGGCCGACCAGGACGAGCTGCTCCGCGCCGTGGTTGCGTTCGACGATCTCGTGCGCGATGCGGGTGTGGGCCCGGCGCAGGTCCTCGGGTGAGAAGACCCGGGCCCGGAACACGAAACGGCCACCCTCTCGGGTGGCCGGGTCCTGTGGGTTCGGTTGTGCGGCGTCAGGCGCGCTCATCTGCCATCCTCCGTAGGGGCCTCACGGGACCCCCTTCACGGGCTGGTACTCCTGTATAGCAGCCCCGAGGCGCCGGGTAGTGGTTTCGTTTCGGCCCTGCGCCGCGTTGGGGTGCTGAGCGCGGCGGCGACATGACCGCACGCCAGGCACTCGAACCCCTCGGCGCGCCATGTCCCCGACAAGTGGTGGCCCCAACTGCCCGCGATGACCGTCCCACCGGCGCTCTCAGCCTTGCCGGGCGATCTCGCGGGCAGTTGTGCCCACCCCGGCGTCATCGACGCGACGTCTCACCGCCCAGACACCGTACTGAGGCCCGGTGACGCTCCGGCTCATGCACGTCCCCGCGAGCGCGCTCACCCGGTGAAGAGCGGACGCCTCGGGGATGCCTGCCCGTTACTGGTTCGGCGTGTCGCCGGCCGCGGCAGCGTTCGCCATCGCTTCGAGGCGGTCGAGCATGCCCATGCGTTCCTGGCCGACCTCGTCGAAGCGGGTCGCGATCTCCTCGGGGGTCCAGCGGCCGTCCTTGCGCATCTCGCGGACCTCGACCGGCTGGTTCCAGACCGCGATGATCCCGTCGTTGGCGGTGTACACCTGCCCGGTGACCTCGCGGGCGGCGTCGCCCAGAAGGAACACCACCATGGGGGCGACGTCCTCGGGTTCGCCCATCTCGAGGCCGAACGGCACGTTGCCCGACATGCGGCTCTTGGCGACCGGGGCGATGACGTTCGCGGTGACCCCGTACTTGTGCATGCCGAGGGCGGCGCTGCGCACGAAGGAGACGATGCCCCCCTTGGCCGCGCTGTAGTTGGCCTGTGCGACGCTCCCCGCGTAGGCGCCGGACGTGAACCCGATCAGGGTCCCGGACTTCTGGGCCCGCATCAGGGGCGCGGCGGCGCGAAAGACGGTGAACGTACCCTTCAGGTGGGTCTCGATGACCGGGTCCCACTCGTCCTCGGACATGTTGAAGAGCATCCGCTCGCGCAGGATGCCGGCCACGCACACCACCCCGTCGATTCGCCCGAAGGTGTCGACCGCGGTCTGGACGATCCGGGCCCCGCCCTCCATCGTCGTGACCGTGTCCGCGACCGCGACCGCGTGGCCGCCCGCGGCTTCGATCTCCGCGACGACGGAGTTGGCGATCTCGCTGTTGGGGTCTTGGCCGTCGATGCCGACGCCGAAGTCGTTCACGACCACGTTGGCGCCCGCCGCCGCGCACGCCAGCGCGACCGCCCGTCCGATGCCGCGTCCCGCGCCGGTGACAGCGACGGTCTTGCCATCCAGGTACCCCACGGATCCTCCCTTCGTCGGCGTGGTGACGTTATCCGGGCAGATCCCCGAGGAGCGTCTCGATGAGCTCGCCTTGGAGGTAGGTCAGCCACGCGTACGCGGCCTTGCCCGCCGACTCCGGATCGCTGGGATCGAGTTGGGCCAGGTCGGTGTCCTCGGTGACGCCGAGCCGGGAGCCGAGCGCGAGGCGGGCATCGTTCAGCACGCTGAGCCAGGCGTTGACGTCGTCGGGTGCGATGTGCACCACGACCCGGTCCCGACGAGCCGGCTCCGCGTCCTCGAGCGACGCGCGGAGCTGTTGGAGCGCGGCGAGGCGGCCCGCGAGGAGGTCGGGATGCACGAGGGCCTCCCATTGGATCTCGGCTTCCTCCTCGGTCGGGTCGAGGTACGCGCGGGGGAACAGCCGCTCCCGGGCCGGGTCGGTGCGCTCCCCCTCGTAGAGCGCGAGGAGCTGCTCGGGCAGGCCTTGGATGAGGTCCGCCTCGGCCCGTTCCAGGGTCAAGTCGATGCGGCCATCGCGTCGGCGGGTGAAACGCGCCGTCACGCGGAGTGCTCCATCGTGGCCCACAGGCCGTGCGCGTGGAGGCGGGCAACGTCGGCCTCGGCCTTCTCGCGGCTGCCGTCGGAGACGACGGCCTTCCCGTCGTGGTGCACCTCGAGCATGAGGCGGGTCGCCTTCTCCCGGGAGTAGGCGAACAACTTCTGGAGCACGTACACCACGTACGACATGAGGTTGACGGGATCGTTCCAGACGATCACGAGCCAGGGTCGGTCGGTGCCGACCGACTCGTCGAGTTCGGGCTCTTGGACCTCGAGGGGCGCCGGGGGTGCCGGAACCACGCGGGTCGGCGCGGAGGGTGCGCTCACGTCCGTACTTCGTCGGCGATGCGGGCGAGGAGGGCATGGACGAAGCGACCGGATTCCTGGGTCGAGTACTGCTGGGCGAGCTCGACCGCCTCGTCGATCACGACCCCGACCGGCAGGTCGGGGAGGTAGACCAGCTCGTAGGCGCCCAGGCGCAGCAACGCACGGTCCACGGCCGGCATGCGCTCCACCGCCCAGCGTTCGGAGTACTTGCGCAACAGGGCGTCGAGCTCGTCGGCGTGCTCGTCCACGCCCCGCACGAGCGTGTCGGCGTACTCGTCGGGTGGCGCCGGGAGCGCGTCCAGGAGCGGGGCGGCGCGTTGTCCCTTGACCTCGAGCTCGTAGCACAGGGCCAGGGCCCGCTCCCGTGCCTCTCGCCGCGTCGCCATCCCGCTCGTGCCCTTACGCCCGGGCGAGATACTCCCCGGTGCGCGTATCGACTTTCACCATCTCGCCCGGTCCGACGAACAGCGGTACCTGGACCACCAGGCCGGTCTCGAGCGTCGCCGCCTTGCGAGCTCCAGAGACCCGGTCGCCCTGGACGCCGGGCTCGGTGTCGGCCACCGAGAGGGTCACCGCGGCGGGCAGCTCGACGCCGACGACCTCCCCGGCGTAGACGGGCAGCACCGCGGTGTCGCCCTCCTTGAGGTAGTCGACGGCGGAGCCGAGGTTGGGGCTCTCGACGTGGAGCTGCTCGTAGTCGGCGGTGTCCATGAACACGTACGAGTCGCCCTCGCGGTACAGGTACTGCATCTCGCGCTTGTCGATCATCGCCAGGGGCACCTTCTCGTCGGCGCGGAAGGTGCGTTCCAGCACGGCGCCGGTGCGGAAGTTCTTGAGCTTGGTGCGCACGAAGGCGCCACCCTTGCCGGGCTTCACATGCTGGAACTCGACCACCGTCATCAGCCCGTCGGGCAGATTCAACGCCATGCCGTTCTTGAGGTCGTTGGTGGAGATGCTCATCGGGGGTCCTTGGGGGAGGTCTCAGCTCGGCGCCACGACGAGCGACTTCGGGAACTCGGTGAGGGCTTCGGCGCCGTCCTCGGTGACGACCACGGTGTCCTCGATTCGAACGCCGCCGACGCCAGGGAGATACACGCCGGGTTCGACGGTGACCACCGTGCCGACGCCCAACGTACCAGGCGCGGTCCGCGCGACCCGCGGGGCCTCATGGATCTCGAGGCCGACCCCGTGACCGGTGCCGTGGACGAACGCGTCGCCGAGTCCCGCTTCCTCGATGACGTGCCGGCTGGCGCGATCCACCGCCGCGCAGGCGACCCCGGGGCGGACCGCGTCGCGCCCCGCCCGCTGGCTCGCCGCCACTAGGTCCCAGAGTCGGCGCCCGTCGGGTCCCGGATCGCCGACGCTGACGGTGCGGGTCATGTCGGAGCAGTACCCGTCGACGATGCACCCGAAGTCGATCACCACGAGCTCACCCTCCCCGATGGCCCGCTCGCTCGGGCGGGCATGCGGCTTGGCTCCGTTCGGGCCGCTGGCGACGATCGGGTCGAAACTCATCGCGCTTGCGCCGCCGCGCCGCATGGAGTGCTCGAGCTCGACCGCGAAGTCACGCTCGGTCGGGTGGTCGCCCAACGACGGGAGCATCTCGGCGAGCGCCGCGTCGGCGATCGCGCACGCGGCGCGGATGCGGGCGACCTCACCCGCGTCCTTGATGCAGCGAAGCTCCTCGACGTGGGACTCAGTCGGGATGAGCTCGACGTCGGCGAACACGCCGGCGAGGGTGCGCTGCTCGGCCCAGGTGACCCCCTGGGCTTCGAGGCCGAGCGGCCCCCGCGGGCCGAGCGCGCCGGCGAGGATGCGGTGCTGGTCGGCGGAGGTCAGACCGATCTCGACGCGTGCGTCAACCCCAGCCGCGCGCAGCTGCTCGAGGGCCTGGGTTTGGTATCGGCCGTCGGTGACGAGGAGCAGGTCGTCGGCGGTGACGAGCAGCATCGCGGCCGAGCCGCTGAACCCGGTGAGGTATCGGACGTTCGGGAGGCGCGTGACGAGCAGCGCGGGGAGGCCCGCTTCGCGCAGGCGGGCCCGCAGCCGCGCCGGCCGGCCGGCCACGTCCATCGGGGTCAGGACCTCGGTCAGGACCTCGGTCACGACTCGCCTCGTCGGGCGAGCTCCCCGACCGCGGCGTCGGCGGCGAGGCGGTACCCGGCGCGCCCGAACCCGGCGACGGTGCCGGTCACCACCGGGGCGACGACGGAGCGTTGACGCCACGCGTCGCGCGCCGACGGGTTCGTCAGGTGCAGCTCGACCGCGACGCCGTCGTAGGAGGCGAGGGCGTCCGCCAGGGAGTAGGAGTAGTGGGTCAGCGCGCCGGCGTTGATGATGATCGCCGCGCAGCGGCCCCGGGCGCCCTGGACGGCGTCGACGAGGTCGCCTTCGTGGTTGGACTGGACGTGCTCGAGGGTGTGGCCGTGCGTGGCGGCGACGGCCCGGGCGTCCTCCACGCACTCGTCGAGCGTGTCGGTCCCGTACACGGCCGGCTCCCGCTCGCCGAGCAGGTTCAGGTTCGGTCCCGACACCAGGAGAATGGTCGCCACGACCGCTCAGCCTCGCACGCCGACGGCGCCCAACGCGCGCTCGAGGAGCGCGGGGGGCGGGTCGTCGACCAGCTCGACACCGTCGGGGCCGGGCAGGACGAACGTGAGGTTGCCGCGAGCCTTCTTGTCCCGGCCCATGACGACGAGCAGCTCGTCGCGCCGCCGGTCCTCGGGGACGGTCACGGGCAGGCCCAGGGCGTCCAGGAGCGCTCGGGTCGAGGCGACGGTGGCGTCGTCGACCCGTTCGAGGGTCCGGGCCAGGTTGACGGCGAAGACGAGGCCGATCGCGACCGCGTCACCATGCGGGATGGCGGACTGGCCGGTGGTCTCGATCGCGTGGGCCAGGGTGTGCCCGTAGTTGAGCTTGGCCCGGACGCCGGTGCGCTCCTCGGGGTCGGCGCCGACCACCGCGGCCTTGATCGCCGCGCACTGCGCGACGAGGTCGGTGAGCGTCTCGGGGTCGCGGGCCAACACCGCGTCGGTGCGCGTCGCGAGCAGCGCGGCCACGGCGGTTCCCTCCGGGAGCAGTGCGTACTTCGCGACCTCGCCCAGTCCGGACCGGTACTGCTCCTCGGGTAGCGACGCGAGCGTGTCGACGTCGGCGACGACCGCGCGCGGCTGGTGGAATGCTCCGACGAGGTTCTTGCCCTCGGGTAGGTTGACGGCGGTCTTGCCGCCGATGGCGGCGTCGACCATGGCGAGCAGCGACGTGGGGGCTTGCACGAGCGCGACACCCCGGTGATAGACGGCGGCCGCGAACCCGGCGGTGTCGCCGACGACCCCGCCGCCGAGCGCGACGACCGCGTCGCCGCGGCGCAGACCCCATCGGGTGAAGCCCCGGCACAGGGTCTCGACCGTGGGGAGGGTCTTGGCTTCCTCGCCGTCGGAGATCTCGAAGCGCTCCACGGCGCGGCCCTCGCGGGCCAGCGCGGTGCGCGCCGCGGGTGCGTACTGCGTCGCGACGTCGGCCTGGCTCACCAACGCCACGCGGCACCGGTCGTCCAGGGTCGCGCCCAGCTGGTCGAAGGTCCCGGAGCCGACGACGACGTCGTACGGCGGGTCGAGGGGCACCGTTACGCGGCGCATCGGTCGAGCTCCTCGAGCACCGCGGCGGCGACCTCGTCGGGGTTGCGGCCCTCGGTCGTCACCGTCACGTCGGCGGCGGCCTCATAGGCGGGCGCGCGAGTTTCGGCGAGCCGGGTGAGGGTCGCCAGGCGGCCCTCGCGTGCGAGCAGTGGCCGCTCGACCGGGTCGGCCTGGACGCGGGCGGCGAGCACGCGGGGCGCGGCGCGCAGCCACACGACGAAGCCTGCCGACCGCAGCCGCCGTCGACTGTCGGGGTCGAGCACCGCTCCCCCACCGCAGGCGATGACGAGCGGCGCCGGCGATGCGCAGGCGTCCGTGACCGCGTCGCGCTCGGCGGCCCGGAAGGTCGGCTCCCCCTCGCCGAACAGCTCGGCGACGGTCCGCCCGGTGCGGGCCTCGACCAGGTCGTCGGTGTCGACGAAGGGTCGGCGGAGCGTGGCCGCGCATCGCTCCCCGACCGTCGTCTTGCCGGCGCCCATCAGCCCAACCAGGACCAGGTGCCGGCTGGCGGTGTCAGTCACCGCAACGCGGCGATGAACGCGTCGTGGTTGCGCACCAGCTCGTCGAGCGAGTCTCCGCCGAACTTGCGGAGTGCCTCGCCGGCGAGCACGAGCGCGACCATCGTCTCGGCCACGACCCCCGAGGCAGGCACCGCGGTGACGTCGGTGCGTTCCTTGAACGAGACCGTCGCCTCTTTCGTTTCGACGTCGACGGTGCGCAGCACCGGACGGTTCAGGGTGGACAGCGGCTTCATCGCGACCCGGGCGACGAGAAGGTCGCCGGTCGTCATGCCCCCCTCGGTCCCGCCGGCGCGCGTCGAGGCCCGCTGGTAGCCGGCCTGCTCGTCCCAGAGGATCTCGTCGTGGGCGGCGCTGCCGCGTCGCGCGGCGGTCTCGAACCCGTCGCCGAGCTCGACTCCCTTCATGGCCTGGATGCTCATCAGGGCTTGGGCGAGGAGGCCGTCGACGCGGCGATCCCAGTGCACGTGAGACCCCAGCCCGGGTGGCACGCCGTAGCCGAGGACCTCGACGACACCGCCGAGCGAGTCGCCCGCCGCCGCGGCGGCTTCGACCTCGGCGATCATGGCCGCCTCGGCGTCCGGGTCGAAGCAGCGCACCGCCGAGGCGTCGACGGTCTCGAGGTCGGCGGGCTTGGGGCGACGCTCGGCCGAGGCCCGGACCGGGCCCAGGGCCACGACGTGGCTGAGCACCTGCGTGCCGAGGTGACCGAGCAGGCCCTTGGCGAGCGCGCCTGCCGCGACCCGGGCTGCGGTCTCCCGGGCGCTGGCCCGTTCCAGCACGTTGCGGGCGTCGTCGAACCCGTATTTCTGCATGCCGACCAGGTCGGCGTGACCGGGGCGGGGTTGGTGGAGTGGTGTGGCGGTCACGCCGGGGGCGGGCGACATCTCGTCGGTCCATTTGGGCCATTCGGTGTTGTGGATCACGATCGCGACTGGTGAGCCCAACGTGTGGCCGTGGCGTACCCCGCCGAGGAACTCGACCTCGTCTTGCTCGAAGCGCATGCGGGGGCCGCGGCCGAACCCGAGTCGGCGGCGAGCCAGCTCCCCGGCGACGTCGTCGATCGTGATCGGCAGCCCGGCGGGGAGACCCTCGACGATCACGGCCAACGCCGGGCCGTGGGACTCCCCCGCGGTCAAGAAGCGCAGCACGCCAGTCTCCTCGGGATGGGCGCTCGGTTCGGCGCTTCGCGGCGAGCGATCCAGGCAGGATACCGGGGCCCTCGGGGACCGGCCGGGACAGTTCAGCCGAGCAGGCGCCCGTCGGGGGCGACCAGCAAGACGAGGAGCGCGCCGGCGATGAGGAACGGTCCGTAGGACAGCGCCGCGTCGAGTCGCAACCGGCGGCTGGCCAGGCCGCCGAGCGCGAACGCCGCGGCGAGCACCGCCCCCGCCCCGAGGCCGAGCAGGACGGCGTCGACGGACCGCCATCCGAGCGTCAGCCCGAGCAGCGCGGCCAGGTTGACGTCACCCCCACCGAGCGACCGGGGGCTGACGAAGCGCAGCACCGCGAAGCACGCGTACGCGCCGGCGCCGCAGGCGATCGCCCGCAGCAGCGCCGCACCGTCGGGCGTCGCGACCGCCGCCACGGCGAGCAACCCGAGCGTCGCCACGCCGACCGGCACCACGATCCGTCGGGGCAGGAGCTGGGAGCGCAGGTCGACGACGCCCAGCGCGACGAGCCCGGCGCCGGCCACGAGGTAGGCGGGCAGCACGGCGGCTGTCCCCACCCGTGCGGCGAGCGCGCCCCAGAGCGCCGCGGTGGCGAGGATCATGACCCGACCCCACCCGGAGCGCACCACGACCGCGGGCATGGGCCGGGGGCCCTCGGCGACCGTGCGGCCGTCCTCGGTCGGGACGACGTCGACGGGCAGCCAGGCGCCGAGGAGCGCCCCGGCGACGCAGCAGCCGGCTACCAGCGCGGCGGTCATCGGTCGTCGCGCGCCGCGGCCCACATGATCTCGAGCGGCGCGTCCCGGCCGGTGATCAGAACGAACGACCGGGCTGCTTGGTGGACGAGCATGCCGAGTCCGTTGACGGCCTGCGCGCCGCGGGCTCGCGCCGCGGCGAGCAGGGGCGTCTCCGACGGCGCGTAGACGGTGTCGAACACCACATGGTGCGGGGTGAGTCGGTCCGTCGCGAACGGCGGTGCCTCGCCGTGCATGCCGAGCGGCGTGGCGTTCACGACGACGTCGCTGGCGGCCACCGCGTCGTCGAGCTCGTCGAACGGCACCGGTGCCGTGCCCGGCGCGAGCGCGGCGACTGCCGCCGCGGCGTCCGGTCGGCGGGCGGCGACGCGCAGCCGCGCGGTGGGCCCGGCGACGGCGTGGACGATGGCCCGGGCCGCCCCGCCCGCGCCGAGGACCAGCAGCGCGACGCCGGTGAGCGCAACGCCGGCTTCGCGCGCCGCGTCGACGAAGCCTGCCCCGTCCGTCGAGTCGCCGACCAGCCGGCCGTCGCGGACGACGACGGTGTTCACGACGCCGAGCGCGGCGGCGGTCACGGCCAGCTCGTCGCACGCTTCGGCGGCTTCGCGCTTGTGGGGCATGGTGACGTTGCAGCCGGCGACGTGGAGGGTCCGCAGACCGGCCAGCGCTGCTCCCACCGTGCCGGGGGCCACTCGGAACGCCACGTAGGTCCAGTCGAGGCCGAGCGCGGCGTAGGCGGCGTTGTGGATCGCCGGCGAACGCGAATGGGCGACCGGATCCCCGATAATTCCTGCGACGGTGGTCTGCCCGGTGACGGGCAGCGTCACAAAAGCCCCTTCTGCTTGGCGAGCGCGACGTTGTGCTCCTGTTGGGTCAGCGTGGTCGAGAACGCCAGCTTCCCGGTCGCGTCGCCGATCACGTAGTAGAGATACGGCACGTTGGCGGGCTGCATCGCGGCCTGGAGCGATGCCTGGGTGACGCTCGCGATCGGGGTCGGCGGCAACCCGGGAATGATGTAGGTGTTGTAGGGCGAGTTGATCTTCTCGTCGGTGGCGGTCGGGACCGGCGGACACCCGCCTTTCAGGTAGCAGAGGGTGGCGTCGACCTGCAGCGGCATGTGCAGGCGCAGCCGGTTGTAGATCACCGCCGCCACCAGCGGCTCGTCGCCGGGCAGCTTCGCCTCTTGTTGGACGAGCGACGCGACGATGACCGTCTGGTACGGCGTGACCGTCGTCGCGCCGCTGAGGCCGATCTGGTCGGCGGTCTGGTCGAACTGGTTGACGAGGCGGCGCAGGATCGACGCGTCGTTCTCGTGCGTGCCGACGAAATAGGTGTCGGGGAACAAGAGGCCCTCGAGCGACTTGCCGGTCGCCGGCTCGTAGCTCGAGCGGATCTGACCGGAGTTGGCCTGGGCAAGGAAGCTCGTCTTCGTGTGCCCGGGCAGGGTTGCGACGACGTCGCCGATCTGGGAGACGGTGAGACCGGGTCGCAAGAACAGGTTCACCTCACCGGACTGCGGGCCGGGGGGCGCGGTCGTCTTCGTGGTGCCGCCTTGGGGCGAGATCTGCAGGACGAACCAGATCACCGCGACCGCGAACGGCAAGAGGAGCACGGTGAGCACCAGTGCGACGCGCCGGTTGCGGTTGCGGTCGGCTTGGCTCGCCCCGCCGCCGTTGGCTGATCCGTTGTCGTCCCCTCCGCCTCCGCCTCCGCCGCCGCCGCCGCGACGGCGCCGCTGGTCTCGACCGCGACGAGCGAGTCGCCCAGTAGCGGCACGGTCGGCACTGGCACGGTGCTGACCGTGACGTTCAACAGGGCACCGGTCCTTGCCGGCTCCTACAGCTTGACGCTCGCCGACGGGGTCCACGTCGCCACGATCAGCTCGGCGGCGGGGACGCTGAGCGCCGTCGCCAACGGCACGAGCATCGCCTTCACCGTCCACACCAGCACGACCAACCTGTCGCTCTCGATACTCGAGATCGTCGCAGCGACGGGGGTTAGCGACGCGTCCGCGAACCCCTGGAATCTCGTCGCCAGCGGACAGGTCGACAAGCCGGAAACCACCACGTTGTGCACGGCGATCGCCGGCTTGACGCGGGTCTTCGGCGGCAACAACTGCCTTGTCTCCGGGCCGATCTCCCCCAACGTCTTCGACGTCATCCCGCTTCCGACCCGGGACCTGCCGGGACCGCCGGACGACAATGCACCCGAGGTCATCACGGGCTGCCAGGCAGGCTCAACCGACACGGCCTACGACCTGAACACCGGAGCGCAGCTCGGCTCGAACGCGTGCGGCAACAACCCCCCAGAATGCAACATCGGGAACACCTGCGGGAACACGCTCGACTACATCCCGACACCGAAGCTCGTGTCGTTCCAAGAGGTCGGTGTGGTGGAGACGATCCCCGGCTCGACCTACGTCAGCGCGACGTC
>PLJD01000006.1 GCA_003140175.1 Actinomycetota bacterium | reverse complement strand
GCGCACACCACTACCGGCTGCCTGTGCGTGCCGGAAGCTCGTCCGGGCTTTCCAGGCACAGCGTTTGGCCCGATCTGACGGGCTCTGACTGAGCTTGCCAACATCATCGGCGTGATTCGTCTTCTTTACCGTCTTGTCCGCGTCGTGTTGGACCTCCTCGTACTGCGTGGTCGACGGGACCGCTCCAAAGATGCTGAGATCCTCGTTCTCAGGCATCAGCTGGGCGTGCTGCACCGTCAGGTGCCCCGACCCCAGTTCGAACCGGTCGACCGCATGTTCCTCTCCGCGCTCGCTCGCGTCCTGCGACGTGACCGGTGGACGGTCTTGCTCATGAAGCCCGACACGCTGCTGCGCTGGCACCGACGGCTCATCACGAAGCACTGGACCTACCCCCACCGTCAGCCCGGACGGCCCTGCACTGCCGCTGGGACCGTCCAGACGATCATCCGTTTCGCCCACGAGAATCCAACTTGGGGGTATCGCCGCATCCACGGCGAGCTCACCCGGTTGGGCATCCCCATCGCCGCGTCGACCGTGTGGGCAATCCTCAAGAACGCCGGCATCGACCCAGCACCGGGACGCTCCTCCGAATCGTGGACCAGCTTTCTGCGCGCCCAAGCCGCGGGGATCGTCGCCTGCGACTTCTTCTGCGTCGACACCGTCTCGTTACGCCGCCTATACGTACTGTTCTTCATCGAACTCGACACCCGCCGCGTCCACCTCGCCGGCATCACCCCGAACCCAACCGGTGCGTGGACCACCCAACAAGCCCGGAACCTGTTCCTTCGTCTCGGCCGACCGGTGCGATTCCTCATCCGCGACGGCGCCGGCCAGTTCGTCACCGCCTTCGACGAGATCTTCCGGAGCGAAGGAGCCACGACCATCCGGACCCCGCCCTACACGCCCGTCGCGAACGCCTACGCGGAACGATGGGTCGGCACGGTTCGCCGCGAACTCCTCGACCGCACCATCGTCCTCGGCACTGGCCACCTCCGGAACCAGCTCCACGACTACGTCGAGCACGACAACCGGCATCGCCCTCACCGCGGGCTCGGTCAGCGAGCGCCCCACCGCGGAGATGTTGTCGAGTTCCGCCCCGGCCAGCCGATCCGACAACACACCACTTGCAACGGCCTCATCAACGAATACCGCCAAGCGGCCTGAACGTACAAGCCCCAACGAACCCTCGAAACGAAGACGCCGGGTTCGACGCGCCCGAACTCACACCTGCCCCCACAAGCGACAACGGGCCGACACCTCCCCACCCGACCGGACGAGTTTCCGGCACGCACACGTGCCGAACCGTCCCTGTGCAGACATTCGCGGGACGAACCGCGAGTTCCCGGTGGAGGAGTCCTGCCGCGTCAGCGGTGGGCGTGTTCGGGCCGCACGTAGCTGCCGACCGGTGAGCGCAATCCCACCGCGAAGCGGTTCCAGCCGTTGATGGCGACGACGGCAAGTGTGAGCGCCACGATCTCCTCGGGGCTGAACTCGCGCGACACCTGCGCGTAGACATCGTCGGGCGCGCCCGACTGGGGCAGCAACGTCAGGGCCTCGCACCAGGCGAGCGCGGCACGTTCGCGCGGCGAGTACACCGGCGCTTCTCTCCACACGACCGCGAGATGGAGCCGTTGGGCCTCGACGTCGATGGCGGTTGCGTCCTTGGTGTGCATGTCCACGCAGTAACCGCACCCGTTGAGCTGTGACGCGCGCAGCTTCACCAGCTCGAGCAACTCCGGCTCGAGCGAGCTGGCGTGCACGGCGTCCTCGAGCCCGCTCATGGCCTGGATCGCGGCGGGATAGACCCTGCGGTAGTCGACACGCATCGTGTGACCTCCTCTTTGCGGGCCGGTTCGCGCCGGCATGAACGCGATAGAAGACGGGAGCAGTTGTCGCGGACACGTCACGACATCTCAGGTTCGTGTCAGAGTATCCACGAATCTAGTCGCCGAAGACATACCCTTCTGCTGCGTCATGCTCGACGACGGGGTGAAAGCGCAGGGCTACGAGAATGACCAGGTCAAGGTGGCCGATATCTCCATCCACCTCCTCGACGGTCTCGACAACCCGGTCGTCACCGGCGAGGGGTGACTGGACGCACCCACGGTGCCGTAGAGGCTGCATCCGAGGTCGCTTGCGCGTTCATCTGCCGAACTGGCGCAACCACCACTCTCTATCGGACCGCCGTGTGATCGCGTCAAAGAGTCGATTGTGGGAGGCGGCCCACGCCAGCGTGGCCACGGTCAACACCAGTGACGTGCCCCACGTGATGGCAACGTTCATCTCATACTCCCAGTCGGGAAGCCGTTGATGCCCACGCGTACGGTCATGGTTCCTCCTTCGCGCGAGCGGGTCACGCGTCCCTCGGATCGAGCGCGTCCTTGTCGATCCCGTACCGGTCGATGGCGTCGGCCACCGCGTCCCTCTTCAGATCGCCGCGCTGGGCCAGCTCATGCAGGGTGGCCACCACGATGTGGGCTGCGTCCACCTCGAAGTGTTGGCGCAGGGCGGTGCGGGTGTCGGACAGCCCGAAGCCGTCGGTGCCGAGCGGGATGAACGGTTGCGGGACCCAGCGGGCGATCTGGTCGGGCACGACCTTCACGAAGTCGCTGACCGCCACGATCGGCCCTTCTGCTTCGGCGAGCGCCTCGACGACGTAGGGCCGGCGCGGCGGGTCAGTGGGGTGCAGCCGGTTCCACCGCTCGGCACCGAGCGCGTCGTCGCGCAGCTGCTTGTAGCTCGTCGCGCTCCACACGTCGGCGGCGACGTCGTGCTCGTCGCTCAACAGGCGCTGAGCTTCGAGAGCGGCCAGCATCCCTGTGCCGCTTCCCAGGATCTGGGCGCGATGGGCACGCCCTTCGGGAGCGGGCCGATACCGGTAGAGGCCGCGGACGATGCCGTCCTCCACACCATCGGGCATTGGCGGCATCGGGTAGGTCTCGTTGTAGAGGGTGATGTAGTAGAAGATGTCTTCCGGTGCGTCGCCGTACATGCGGCGCATCCCGTCACCGATGATCACCGCCACCTCGTAGGCGAAGGCGGGGTCGTAGGCCCGGCAGTTCGGGACGGTGCTGACCCAGGCCTGGCTGTAGCCGTCACAGTGCTGGAGCCCCTCGCCTTGCAGGGTGGTGCGCCCGGCCGTCGCTGCCAGCAGGAACCCTCGGCCTCGCATGTCGCCCAGCGCCCAGATGAGATCTCCGAGGCGGTGGAACCCGAACATCGAGTAGAAGACGAAGAACGGGATCATGGGCTCGCCCCAGGTGGCATAGGCGGTGGCGGCTGCGATCAGCGAGGCCATCGAGCCCGCCTCGGTGATGCCCTCCTCGAGGATCTGACCGTCGGCCGCTTCCTGGTAGCTGAGCAGCAGGCCGGCATCGACCGGCTCGTAGAGCTGCCCGGACGGCGCGTAGATCTTCGACTGGCGGAACAGGGCGTCGATGCCGAAGGTGCGGGCCTCGTCGGGGATGATGGGCACGACCCGTCGGCCGACCTCGGGATCGCGCAGCAGGTTTCGCAGGAGCCGCGTGAAGGCTGAGGTGGTCGACGTCGCCAGCTTGTCGCCGGTGCCGAGCAGCTCACGGTAGGGGTCCTCACCGGGCAGGGCGAGCGTCTTGGGGCGGTCGACTCGGCCGGGCAGCGTGCCGCCCAGCGACTGGCGGCGGGCCATGAGGTACTCGTACTCGTCGGAGTCGACGCCCGGGTGGACGTACGGGGGGAGCTCCTCGGTCAGCTGCTCGTCGGTGACCGGTAGGTCGAGCCGGTCACGGAACGTCTTCAGCTCCGCCTCGGTCATCTTCTTCATCTGGTGGGTGGCGTTGCGTGCCTCGAAGTCGGGGCCGAGCGCCCAACCCTTGACCGTCTTGGCCAGCACGACGGTGGGCGCGCCCCGATGGTCGAGCGCGGCGCGGTAGGCGGCGTGGACCTTGCGGGGGTCGTGGCCGCCACGGCGCAGCCGTTGCAGGTCGCTGTCGGAGAGCTGCTCGACCAGGGTGGCCAGACGTGGATCGGGACCGAAGAAGTGCTCGCGGATGTAGGAGCCCGCCTCCACGCGGTACTTCTGGAACTCGCCGTCGACGGTGGCGTTCATCTTGGCCACGAGGGTGCCGTCGACGTCGCGGGCCAGTAGGTCGTCCCACTCTCGGCCCCAGACCACCTTGATGACGTTCCAGCCCGCGCCCCGGAACAGCCCTTCGAGCTCTTGGATGACCTTGCCGTTGCCCCGTACCGGTCCGTCGAGGCGCTGCAGGTTGCAGTTGACGACGAAGATGAGGTTGTCGAGCCGTTCCCGCCCGGCGAGCGCCAGGCCGGCCAGGCTCTCGGGCTCGTCCATCTCGCCGTCGCCGACGAAGCACCACACTTTCGAGGCGCTGGTGTCGACGATGCCCCGGTCGTGGAGGTAGCGGTTGAACCGGGCCTGGTAGGCGGCGGTGAGGGGGCCAAGGCCCATTGAGACGGTGGGGTATTCCCAGAAGTCGCTGCGTCGGGGGTGGGGATAGCTGGGCAGCCCGCCACCGCCCACCTCGCGGCGGAACCGGTCGAGGTCGGCTTCGTCGAGGCGACCCTCGAGGAACGCGCGGGCGTAAATGCCGGGCGACGCGTGGCCCTGGAAGAAGACCTGGTCGCCGAAGGCCCCGTCGGCCTTGCCGCGGAAAAAGTTGTTGAAGCCCACCTCGTAGAGGGTGGCGGCTGACGCGTAGGTGGCCAGATGGCCACCGATACCGTCGAAGCGGTGGTTGGCCCGAGCAACCATCACCGCCGCGTTCCACCGGATGAGGTGGCGGATGCGCCGCTCGAGGTCCTCGTCGCCCGGATCGGGCGGCTCGTCGGCGACCGGGATCGTATTGATGTAATCCGTCACCGTGACCGGCGGGACCTCGATCCCGAGGTCTTCGGCTCGCCCGAGGACGCGCAGCAGCACGTGACGGGCGCGGGCCTTGCCGCGAGCCCCGGCGAGGCCGTCGAGGGAGTCGATCCATTCCTGGGACTCGCCGGAGTCGAAGTCGGGGAGCTGGTCGAGGAACCGGTAGGGGTTCATCGGCTCACCGCACCCGGCGCGGCGCCGTCCCCAGCGCCGTCGCCGGCGACGTCGGCCAGCCGGGCCAACGCGCCCAAGCCTCGCGAGACGTAGCCGTCGGGGAGCACGAGCATGGGCACCATCGGGCGCTCCAGGCCGTACCACGTGTCCCGCCACAGCGTCACGAGGGGAACGGCGGGGTCGGAGGTCTGGCCGGCGAGGTCAGCGACGAGTGCGTGGTCGCCGATGTCGCGTCCGTCGAACCACAGCGCGGCGAACAGGCGCCGGCGCAATCGGTCGGCATCCGCCGGGCGGGCATCGGCGAAGGCAGCGACGGCTGCAGCCGTGTTCGGACGCACCGAGGACCGCGCTATCGGGAAAGCCTCAGCGGGCCGAACCAGGCCGCGCACCTCGGCGATCTCCCGGTCGAGCATGGCGGCCAGGTCATCGTCCACGACCTCGCTGGGCACGGCGATATCGGGATCGTGTTCGACGGCTCGCCACTCGACCCCGGCCAGCCCCCGATCGAGCAGGTCGTCGGTACGGGCGCTGGCGAGGCAGCTGTAGGGGCAGTTGAAGTCCTCGTAGATGACGAGCTTCATGGCCGTGCTCGCAGGGTCACCCTTACGGTCGCGCCGTGTGGCTGGCTGCGACACTGACGCCTCCTCCTGGTTGGTGGGGGTCTACGCCGATCGTAGGGATGGGTGACCGCCTCTACGTCAGGGGAAGCGCGCGGTCGAGATGGTGCGGGAAAACCGATGGGCGCGCCGTGGAGAACCGTTGCCGACCCCCGCGCGCCGTACCGGAACCGGGTACCTACGATGACCCTGGTGCTGTCGTAACGGGCACCTGAGGAGGTCGGCCGCCAACGTGAGCGAGGCGCCGCATTCCCCGGAGGAGAGGGGCCCACCCTCTCATGAGCGGCCGGCTGACGCGGACGTCCGGAAGCCGCCCCGATCTGGGGCGTACCGGCATCCTGCTCATCGAGGAGTACGCGGTCGTGCGCCGCGGGATCCGCTTGCTCCTCGACGCCGAACCCGATCTGGAGGTGTGCGGGGGCGTCTCCACCCTGGCCGAGGCGCTCGACGGGACCTGGGACCCGACCGTGGTCGTACACGGGCTGCTCCTGCCGGATCTGACCGGCCCAGAGGTGGTCGCCAGGCTGTGTCAGCGCTTTCCGAGCGCGTCGCTGGTCGTGCTCAGCCGCGTCGACAACCCGACCTACGTCCATCTCGCGATGACCGCCGGCGCGCGCGGCGACGTCCTCAAGACGTCCGCCCCCGGTGTGCTGATCGACGCCGTTCGTCGCGTGGCGGCCGGCGGGGAGTACGTCGAGCCGTCGCTCGGCGCGGCGCTGGCCCGTTGGGACGGGATGCCACGCCGGCACCACGAAGACGCCTTGTTCGCATTGACCCGTCGCGAGCAGGAGGTGCTCGAGCTCCTCGCTCTGGGCCACACCAACGCCGAAGTGGCGTCCTCGCTCGGGGTCGCCCTACGTACGGTGGAGTCCCACCGCACCCACGTGATGCAGAAGCTCGGCCTCAAGACCCGCGCCGAACTGGTCCGCTACGCCGCCGAACGGCAGCGCAGCGAGCGGACGAACCACCGACGCGAGTAGCGACCGCGGAGCCCGCCTCCTGGGTTAGCCGCAAGCTCGATCCGCGCAGTTCCCCGGATACAGCCGCTCATGGGGCTCCATATTGTCGGTGACAAAGGGAAACGCAGGTGTGAGACGAAGCACTTGCTCGTTGGCGCCGACGGATCCGACGCATCGACCGCGGCCCTCGGTTGGACCGGCCGACGCGCTCGCCTCCTCGACGCGGAGGTCGTCGTCGCCAGCATCTTTCGACCCGACCAGGTCGAGATGACGCCCGAGCATCACGACCTCGCCGTTGTCACCCACCTCCCAGCCATGCAACGACTGCCAGGTTGGGGTGCGCCGCACAAATTCTCGACTTGATTGGTCGACTTTTGGGACTGCCGGTATTGTTCTTGTGTCAACTAGAAGAATCGACGGAACAGGAGCTTCCGATGACTATCCAACTCGGCGACACCGCCCCCGACTTCACCGCCGACACCACCGAGGGCACCGTCAGGCTTCACGAGTACCTCGGCGACAGCTGGGGCATCCTCTTCTCGCACCCGGCCGACTTCACGCCGGTCTGCACCACCGAGCTCGGCGCGTTCGCCAACCGCAAGGACGAGTTCACGAAGCGCAACACGAAGCTCATCGGCGTCAGCGTCGACGGCGTCGAGTCCCACAAGGGCTGGTCCTCCGACATCGCGGAGACCCAGGGCACCGCGCTCAACTACCCGCTGGTCGGCGACGAGGACCGCACCGTCGCCAACCTGTACGGGATGATCCACCCGAAGGCGATCGCCACCGCCACTGTGCGCACCGTGTTCATCATCGCCCCGGACAAGACGGTCAGGCTCACGCTCACCTACCCGGCCTCGATCGGCCGCAACATCGACGAGATCATCCGCGTGCTCGACGGGCTCCAGCTGAGCTCGGAGTTCCCGGTGTCCACCCCGGTCAACTGGAACGACGGCGACGACGTCATCATCTCGCCGGCGGTCTCTGACGAGGACGCGAAGACCCAGTTCCCGAAGGGCTTCACGACCTTCAAGCCCTACCTGCGGACCACCCCCCAGCCCAACCGCTGACCGAGGGTCAGCGCGGCGCGCCACGAGGCGTGCCGCGTCGGTCCACACGGGGCCCCGCCGCGGGACAGATTGAAGGACGAGTCATGACCGATGTCCTCGGCTCCAAGGTCGAGCACGCCAAGGCCGCCAGCCAACACCTCCGTGAGTGCCGCGACCGCCTGCTCACCGCAGCGTGAGGTGATCTTCATCAACGTCGTCGGGTGCGGCACCCGCCCGCCTAGCGGCACCCGGGCGAACCTGTGGGTGCCGAAAAATTCGGTCACGTCGCTGACCTGCGATTTTGGGTGATGCCCTCGACTGACTGGGTGCTTGTGCAAGCCTGTTCGCGCGGCGCGAACTGAAACGCTCCTGTTGCTCACGAGGTCAGTGTTGCCACGGGCGAACCAGATGCTGGGCAGGTCGAGCCTCGGATTAGCGCGACCCCGGGATCGGCCGATCACGAAATCAGCAGGTCACAGCGCCGAACCGAGTTTCGGGCACCCACAAGTCCAGCCCGGGTTCAAGTACTCCAACGTCCGTCAGCGCCCGGCGAGGCCGCACCCGACTGCTCCACGCGCCCATCCGTTGTGGTCAGCCGACCAGTCGCGCGTTCTCTCACCACTTCCGATAAGGAAGAAACTTGCCGTTGTAGGTGATCTGGACACGGTCACCCTTGGGATCGGCCACACGCCGGATGTCGATTTCAAAGTCGATCGCACTCATGATCCCATCGCCGAACATCTCATGGACCACTGCCTTGATCGTCGTCCCATACACCTGGGTGATCTCATGCAGCCGGTACAGAAGCGGATCGACCGGAACAGCGCCGGCCAGCGAACCCTTGGTCGGGATCTGCTGCAACGCTTCGACCACCTCAGGACCGAGGTCAAGCAGCTCGCCTAGAAGCTCGGCCTCCGAGGCGTCCATCGTCGCTTGACCCATGATGGCAGCCGTGGTCCACACGACATGACGGCCGATCTTGTCGGCCAGTCCCTGCAGTGTCAGACCCTTGCGTTGCTTCGCGGCCAGGATCGCCTCGGTGCATACGGCCCGGTTCATCGGCGTCTCCTCTCTCGACTCCTGCGACACCTGGGACTATGGCCGAGAACTGAACCTGAAGGGTGTCATTAGTCGATC
>PLJD01000103.1 GCA_003140175.1 Actinomycetota bacterium | reverse complement strand
CCATCCGCGTCACCGTCACGTTCCACACTCAAACGTGCTGCGGACAGTCCGACCAAAATGGCGTTCGTTCGGCGCGCAGTGTTCATGCTGCCGCGTTCGGGCTGATGGGGCTTGCGACTTTGCCTCCCGACGGCGCGCGGAAGCATCATCGGACGTCCTCGCACCGACGCGCAGGGCGGAGGGAGAGGAAGCGGTGATACGAGAGGAACTATCGAGACTGTTAACGGTTGGGGAACGGCACCGGCGGCTGCTCGCCCGCTTGTTGCTGGCACTCGCCGCATCAATTGCAGTCTTCACTGCCGGCACCATGCTTATCTGGGCGCTTGAGAGCGGACGAAAAGGCGGGGATATCCACGGACTCGGTGATTCAGCCTTCTTCTGCGCCGTGCAGATGCTGACTGTTTCGTCGCAGATCAAGAACCCGCTGACGTCGCCCGGCAAGGTTGTCGACGTCTGCCTGGAGGTGTGGGCCGTCTTCGTCATCACCGTCGTCGCAGGCAGCTTCGCCACGTTCTTTAGCTCAGGCGACTCAAATTAGCCGCGCGGCGAGATATCCGGAACGCGATACTGGGTGTCGCTCTCTGGGACTATGAGGCGGCTATGGCAGTCAGGGGAGCCGGACGGTGATCGTGCTGTGGGCGAACATACGGTGGCTGGGCGACCTACCGGAGGCGGTCCTTGACGCGCTCACCAGCCTTCTTGACTTTCGATTTGGCCTGATCGGTCTTGCCCTTGGCTTTGAGTCTGTCGTTGCCAGTCGCGCGGCCCGCGGCCTCTTTTGCCTTCCCCTTTGTACCTTGCGCCGCGTTACGTGCCTTGTTGTGGGCTTCGGCCATGTCGATGTTCTCCTTGAGCAGGGGTCTTTACCGCTCGGCTCACGGTCTGAGCCGCGGATTACCAGCTAACGGCCGCTTACCAGTAGTGGGCGCGGCTGCCGACCTTGTGGCCAGTTGATCCGGCGATCCAGAGCACTCCGCCGACCACAGCCAGCACCAGGCCGATCACCCACAAGATGGACACACCAAATAGTGCACCGAGCAGTAGCAAGATGATCCCAAGTACCAACACGGGAAATCCCCTCCAGCAGCGAATCGCGATGGAATCTGATCATGCACTCGCCAGAGTGACGCCAGCGTGACGCCACTCGCCGCGGCCCTGCGAATCGACCCCTACGTCCAGGTGTTGGTCCCTTCGGAGCTTCGGCAACGGGCAGTCGAGTGTGAAGCGACCTGTTGCTGCCGGCGCGTGGCGCGGGCCGATGTGGCTGTTTTGAGCAGCCAGCGGGGGAGCTCCTCATCCCCCCACACATCGAAGCCCTCCTGCGGTGCCCGTTTCATCAGTGTGTGCCGTGTCCGACCGCGCCCACACCGGACGCTGGACCAAGGGACGAACCCACCGAACAAGTCATCGGAAACGCCAAAATGTTGGCCCGCTAACCGTAGAAGGGGCGTCGCCACACCTCGGGGAGACGACAAGTTAGGGCTTAGGGCGGCTATTGTCCGGATGCCGCCCTGACTCCCGCGGTCCGATCGGGACAACCCAAGGGAGCTCTGGTTGGTCGAGAGCGGCGGGCAGCCATTCGGGGTCGAGCCCGGGAGTTCGGGCCATGTCGATGGTCAGGTGCTCGAGCAGACCATCACCCGGCTCAGCGCCTCGACGACCGATGGCGTCGGGCTCGAAGACGCTCTCGGGTTGGTCGTCCAGTCGAGCCACGAGCTGTTCAAGCTTGCGGGCGCCGGCGTCATGACCTTCGATGACCTCGAGGTGTTGCGTTACGTAGCCGCGAGTGACGCGCGCGCCCGCGTCCTCGAAGAGGTCCAGGAACATGCCGGGGAGGGCCCCTGCGTGGACGCGGCGGTATACGGGGTGATTGTCGAGAGCCCGGATGTGACCTCCGACGAGCGATGGCCCGAGTTGGCCGGTGGCATGAAAAACCGAGGGTGCGAGGAGTGTTGGGCGTTCCGATCCGGCTGAGCGGCGGGACGGTCGGCAGCCTGAATGTCTATGCCGAGAGTCGCTACGTCTGGGACGCCAGTGACCGAGCTGCCATCCGGGCCTTCGAAGGGTTCGTCGAGCGACTATTGCAAGCCGCGATCGCCGCGCACACGCAGGGCGTGATTATCGAGCAATTGCAATATGCGCTCGATCATCGAGTCGTCATAGAACGTGCCGTCGGCATGATCATGGGGCGGGAGCAAGTTGCGGCGCCAGCCGCTTTCGAACGCCTCCGATCTGCCGCGCGACGCCAGCGGATGCGCACCGCTGAAATTGCCGAGCGCCTCCTTGCCGGCGAAACGCTCGAATAGCTCCGCTCCTTAGGTCGGCTAGACGGAGATAGGGAACATCGGTGGACGACAACGTCAACTGGTTCCTCAGTGAGAAGGGACGCGATCGCCTGTTGATGCTGCCTGGAACGGAGGTCCCGGTCGTCGAGGCGCTGAATGAGGGCATCATTGTCGCTGCTGCCGACAATCGGATCTTGTATGCGAATCCGGCAGCGGAACGGCTCCTCGGCTGGCGTCCAGAGGACCTAGTAGAGCGCCCATCACCGTGCTCGTGCCTGAGCGGCTTCGAGGGGCGAACCTGGCGGCCTACGCGCGTTATTACGCGTCTGGCCGGGCGCGCATCGTTGGCAGCCGACGCGTGTGCCTGCCCCGTCTTACTCGAGCGCAGGGGGACGGCTCGATCGTGAACGTTCCCGCGGTGGCCGGGTACATTCCCAGCTCTGGTGAGTCCGCCTGCGGCGTGTCAAGGGCGGCGCTCTCGCGGTGGTCGCACGGGCTCGGGGTGGACCTCGACGGCGGGAGTAACCGGGTCAAAGGGACTACTCCGCAGTCGCCGGGTAGGTACGGACCGTGCCGGGTGAGTCGAAGGCTCGGTCGGCTTTGAGCCGGTCACGCGTTGATACGACGAGGGCGTCCGCGGGTCCGGGTTGGCGCGCGTATTTGCGGGCGTTGGGTCCGGGCCTGGTGACGGGCGCGTCTGATGATGATCCGTCGGGGATCGCGACGTATGCGCAGGCGGGCGCCCAGTTCGGCTTTGCAATGTTGTGGGTGAGCTTGCTGACTTTGCCGTTGATGGCCGCGGTGCAAGAGATCTGTGACCGCACCGCGTTGGCGACCGGCAAAGGCCTCGGTGAGCTTGCGCTTCGGCGTTTTCCGCGTGGCCGCGTGGTCATCGCGGTACTGATCGGGGCGCTTCTCCTCGCCAATGTCTTGAATATCACGGCTGATGTCGTTGCTGTCGGCGAAGGTATGAACCTTCTGCACGCCGGTCCCGTGGCGATCTGGTCCTTCATCGCTGGGGGCGCGATCACTGTCTTGATTGTGCTGGGGTCCTTCGCGATGGTCGCACGGGTCTTCAAGCTCCTCTGCGCGGCGTTACTCGCCTATGTCGGGGTGATGTTCGTTACCCACGCAGACTGGGGCTCGGTCGCGTCGAACACGCTCATACCGCACGTCGAGTTCTCGCAGGAATACATCCTCTTGCTCGTTGCGGTACTCGGTACCACCATCTCGCCATACCTGTTCTTTTGGCAGAGCGCCCATCGCATCGAAGAACTCCGAGACGAACCGCAAGGTGGCGACGAACCAGTGCCCCTCAAACGGCTCAGCCGCCGTACCGCGAAGCACAAGCAGCGCACCAGCCGTGCCGACGTCTTCACCGGGATGGCATTCTCGAACCTCGTCATGTTCGCCATCATCGTGGCGACCGCCGCCACCCTGGGCGCCCACGGCACCAAGACCATCGACAGCGCGGCCCAAGCGGCCCAGGCACTGCGTCCCATCGCCGGCAACCTCGCGGAAGTCTTGTTCGCGCTCGGCTTTATCGGGAGCGGCATGCTCGCCATTCCCGTCCTCGCCGGCTCTGGCTCGGTCGGGATGGCTGGCCTACTCCACAAAGAGTGGGGGTTCTCCCGATCAGTCCGCGACGCGCCCGTCTTTTATGGGCTCCTGGGGTTGGGCACCATCGGAGGGACCGCCTTGACCCTCGTGGGCGTCAACCCGGTGAAGCTGCTCATCTATGTCGCGCTCATCAACGGCATCATCGCCGCTCCGTTCCTCATCTTGGTCATGATGATCGCCCACGACCGGCGCATCATGGGCGAACACCTCAACGGCCGCCTCGCCCTCACCCTCGGATGGTTCACCACCGCGCTCATGGCCCTCGCCGCCCTCGCGTACTTCGCCGTCACCTACCTGTAGGGTCCGCCGACGCCGCGCCTGTGCAAGAGATCGGCATCCTCACCCGGCGGCCGACTGGAGCTAACCGCGGCTGACCCGACGCCCGAACTCCCGTTGTCGTGTTCGAGTCGGACGGGATGGCAGAGTTTCGCCGTCGATACCTACCGCCCGAGGAAACCCGGCCACTCGATGAGAGCTGAGGGATAAGAGGGGTTCGTGGGTGGCCCTCCCGCGCCGGCTCGCGTGATGTGCGGGAGCAGCAATACACCAAAACTTCAGCCCAGCGGCATCAAATCGCGCATGGGAGGGGCGGTGCCACGCGGCTCAGGCCTTACTTTGAAGGCTTACCGGTTGCCGCAGAAGCACCCCTGCACCGGCTCGTGCGGACCGGTTTTGGCGTGGGGCCCATTCGTAGTGCACGGGCAGGACGAGCGGTTTGGCTGCCGATCGTCACGCCCGATTGGCGCGAGCAGAGACGATTGCAGCTGCCTCGCCGTTGGGTTTGCCTCCGAGTCCGAGCCCGGTAGCGACACGGCCGCCCAGGTCCGGGTCGACATTGGTCCAGTACGCGATGACTCGCCGTTGGACCGGCTCGGAGACGTGGTCGCTGGCGTGCCCCACGATGTTGGTGACCAGATGTTCGCGGTCTGTGTCGCTCATCACTGTGCGCACCAGCGTCCCAGCTTGACCGAAGTCGTCGTCCTCGGCGTGCCGTTCGTAGGCGTAGCGACCTAACTCGGCGCCACCGACGGACCAACCGAGGTCCACGCCGAGGGCAGTGTCAGCCTCGGGTCCTCCGTAGGAGT
>PLJD01000060.1 GCA_003140175.1 Actinomycetota bacterium | reverse complement strand
CGTCGTCGGCGACGTCCCCGACGAGGAAGGCGACGGGTACTTCGCCGAGGCGGTCGTCGGGGACCCCGACGACTGCGACGTCCCGCACGCCGGGTGACAGGCGCAGCACCTCCTCGACGTGCTCGGGGAAGACCTTGTTGCCCCCGCGATTGATCACGTCGCCGATCCGACCTTCGATCCAGACGAATCCGTCGTCGTCGACGCGCGCCAGGTCACCGGTTCGCACGAACCCGTCCGGGTCGACGCGCTCCCCGAGCCCGGCGCTCGATGCCTTCGCCGCGTAGCCGACCGCCATCCTCGGTGGGCGCACGCACAGCTCGCCGACCTCGTTGCTCGTCGCCAGCTGTCCATCGTCGCCGACGATCCGGATCTCCACGCCGGGGTGCGGGCGGCCCACCGCGCCGACCTTGTCCGGATGGGTCGTGGTGTCGGCCGCGGTCCAGCCGATGACCTCGCCGATCTCCGCTTGCCCGTACCCGTTCAGGACCGCGACACCGAACTGGTCGGTGAACCGACGGGCCTGGATCGGCGAGAGCGGCGCGGTGATGCTGCGCACGTACTTCAGCGGGGAGAGCTCGGTGATGGCCGGGTCGTCGCAGAGCATCGAGATCGCGGCGGGAGGCAAGACCGTCGAGGTGATGTTGAACCGCCGGACCAGGTCGGCGAATCGCTGCGTCTCGAACCGTCCCATGATGACGACCGGGGCGCCCGCTCGCAGGCCGAACAGCAGGTTGTAGATACCGGCGTTGAGCGCGAGCGCGACCGGCACCAGGTTCGCCATGGGCGGTCGGGCGGGGTCGCGGGGCTTGGCCCGGAGCGGACCGAGGACCCGGTCGAGAAGCTCGTAGTACGCCTCGTGGGTGTGGAGGATCGCCTTTGGCACGCCGGTGGTGCCCGACGTCCAGAGGACGAACGCCACCCCGTCCCCGAACGACGCGGGCTCGGCGAGCGGCTCGACGCCGGCCGCGGTGACCAGCGCCGCCGGTCGGATCGTCTCGAGGATCCGATTTCGCTCCTCGGTCGGCGCGCGGTCGTTGACGGGCACGAACACCGCGTCGGCCATCCACACCCCGAACATCGTCGTGACCGCCTCGAGTCCGTTCGGGAGCTGGACGGCGACGGCCTGCCCGGGCTGCACGCCGGCGGCCCGCAGCGCCTCGGCGGCCGTGCGGGCGGCTCGACGCGCCGCGCCGGCGCTGAGCGACCGATCGACCGTGTACAGGAGCGCCGCGTCGTCGCCGAACGGGTGCTCGAGCAGCAGATCGGCGAGGTTGGGTCCCAGCTGCGTTGCCATCGCTCATCTCAGAGCCGAGTAGATATCATATGCAATCATCGAAACGCAGTCGGCACCGGCCAGGAACGCGGGGCCCCGCCTCGGCGCCGAGCCCCTCGTCCGGCGCAGCAGCGGCGAGCATGCCGCGCTCTACATCCGGCGCCTCATCTTCGACGGCGGGCTCCGCCCCGGTGATCGCGTCCCCCAAGACGAGATTGCCCACACGCTCGGACTGAGCCGCATCCCGATCCGAGAGGCGCTCATCGCGCTCGAACGTGAGGGCTGGGTCACCATCGAGCTGCACCGCGGCGCGTTCGTCAACGCCCTCGACGAACCCGCGGTCCGAGACCACTACGACCTCTTCGCGCTCATCTACGGGTTCGCGGTACGCCGCGCCACGGCCCGCGACCAGACCGGGCTGAGCCAATGCCTCGGCGACCTCGCCGGGCTCGTCGCGTCGTGCGACGATCCCGTCGAGCTCCAACGGCTCGTCTTGTCGTTCCACGCCACGATCGTCGACACCGCAGCCTCCCCCCGAGTCGCGGTGCTCCTGCGAGCGATGTCGGGGCTCGTGCCCGGGAACTTCTTCGCGTTGGTGCCCGGTGCGGCTGACGTGGAGCGAACCGGCTTGGCCGCCATCGCCCGGGCTGTCGCCGCGGCGGATGGCGACCGGGCGAGCGAGGAATACGTGCAGATGATGCAGCGCCAGGGCGAACTCGTCGTCGAGCTGTTCCAGAGCCGAGGCCTCTTCGATGACCAATGACGCTGAGCCCGAGCGCATCGTCGAACCCCACCCGTCGCGGCGTCGTCAGGGACGGACGCCATGAGGAGCGAACCGTGAACATCGACGAGCTGATCTTGATCTCGGTCGACGACCACATCTGCGAGCCGGCTGACATGTTCGAGGGTCACGTTCCGGCGCGATATCGGGACGCCACCCCCCGGGTCGTCGATCTCCCCGACGGCTCCCAGCAATGGTATTACGGCGACGTTGCGGGACGAAACCTCGGGCTCAACGCCGTCGCCGGCAAACCGCCCGAGATGTTCAACGTGAACCCCAGTCGCTACGAGGAGATGCGACCCGGCTGCTACCAGGTCGACGAGCGAGTGCGCGACATGTCGGCCGGTGGTCAGCTCGCGGGCCTGAACTTCCCGAACTGGACCGGTTTCTCCGGACAGGTCTTGAACCTCGGACCCGACCGCGAGGTCAACCTGGCGATGATCGTCGCCTACAACGACTGGCACGTCGACGAGTGGTGCGGCGCACATCCGGAGCGGTTCATTCCCTGCGGCATCCTGCCCCTCTTCGACCCCGAGGAGGCCGCGAAGGAGGTCCGACGACTGGCGGCGAAGGGATGCCATGCCATCACCTTCTCGGAGAACCCCACCGGCCTGGGGATGCCCAGCATCCACACCGACGCATGGGATCCCCTCTTCGCTGCCTGCTCCGACGTCGGCACCGTGCTGTGCTGCCACGTCGGGTCCTCGTCCAAGTCGGCGTCGACATCGCGCGACGCGCCACCCCCGGTCCCGATGAGCCTGTCCCCCACCATGTCGATCTACACCCTCGGAGATCTCCTGTGGGCCGACTTCTGGCATCGCTTCCCTGACCTGCGCTTCTCCCTCACCGAAGGCGACATCGGCTGGATCCCGTACTTCCTCCAGCGCGCGGACCACACCCTCAACCGTCACAACGCGTGGATGCGCCAGGCCTTACCGCAGGGCCTCAGTCCGAGCGCGCTGTTCCGCGAGCGCATCATCTGCTGCTTCATCGACGATCGGGTGGGGATCGAGCTCCTCGACGAGTTCAACCTCGACAACGTGTGCTGGGAGTCGGACTTCCCACACTCGGACAGCAGCTGGCCTGGTGCCCCCGAGAGTCTCGGGAAGCTCTTCGCCAACCTCGAGCCAGGTGTCGTGGACCAGCTCACACACCAGAACGCGATGCGTCTCTTCCAGTTCGATCCGTTCGCGACGCGTCCGCGTCCGCGGTGCACCGTCGGAGCCCTTCGGGGTGAGGTCGGCGACGTCGACACGGTGACCCGCGTCGGTCGCCTCGCCGACGACACCGACGTCGCGGCGTGGCGTCAGATGACCTCCGCCGCCGGGTCAGCCCGCCGAGACTGACACCGCCGACTCCGAAGGCGACCCGACCCGCCGTAGCCCCCGGCGCTCAGGTCCGGACCCGCCCGAGCCGCGTGACGACCGCGGCGAGGATCGCCTGCTCCTGGGGCAGCGGATTCGTGCCGGGGTTCGTGAACGCAAGATCGACCACCGCCCGTCCGGTACGAACGAGGACGAAGTCCAAGATGGCGGTGAACGGCTTCCCCTGCTGGTCGGTGGTCGACAGCACGGTGTCGAAGCCCGCGTTGTCGTCGCCGACGCCCTGGACGTGGCTCGGTGCCGCGGCCACCCCAACCTGACCCCCGGTCTGCTGGCTGAGGCCGGCCTGGAGACAGGTCTGTGCGCCGGGGGCCTGGAACGCCGCCAGATAGCGGGCCGCGGCGTTCGCGTTCTTGAACGCATAGACCTCGTCGGTCGCGGTCGCTTCGCGGCTCGGGACGGCCGGGTCGCTGAGCGCCCGCGAGACAGCATGGCTCCCGGCGGTGGCGGCGGCGTCGACCGCGACGATCTGCTTGCACACCGAGATACCCCGAAAGCCCGTGAACTGATTGCCGCTCGACACCGGGCGAGAGATCCACCCGGCGGGCACATCCTTCGCCGACAGCACCCCGGCGGCCAGGATCGCCTGGTCGCGGGGCTTGGAACTCGAGGCCGAAGCACCGGCGGGCATGATCCACACGCCGAGGAGCACCGTGCTCAGTGCAACGGCGCCCCACCCCCGCAAGCCGCTCGCCGCGCCATGAGCGCACGCGGCCCGGGCGACCCGGCGCCCGCTCACCGCGAGCTCACCAGCACTGATCGGCCATGAGCACTCCGGTCACGACACCTCCTCGGCTTCGACTGACGAGTCGTGCGTGATTCAGCGACGAGCGGCCGCCACCTCGACCGTCCACCGTGCACGAGAGCCCCCCAGGGCCGGGTGTTTGCTTCAGCAGCACCACCCTCCCTCGGAGGCTTCTTCATTCGCGGACCACCCAACCCCTCAACAACGTCCGTGGTCAATACAACTAGGAGGCGGCAGCACGGGCCAGGTCGTGAGGGCCGGACGGGAGATAGCCGCCCGCGGCGCGAATGGCGGCGCCCCACGGAGCGAGCATTCCGACGAGGGTGTCGAAGCCGTCACCGAGCGCCTCGACGATGGGCCGGCACTGGCGATCGGTGGCCAGCTCCACGTCGTCGCGCGACGTTCGACCAACCTCGGTGAGCTCACCCCCGACGAGCAGGCCGCGCTCGACGAGCCGGGCGTCGGCTGCGTCGAGGTCCGCGTCGCTCCAGGCTCGCGTCCGCACATAGGTACGAGGGGGCAGGCCCCAGTACAGCTCGGTGATGAGGCCGATCTCGGTGGCGTCGAAGCCCGCCGAGGTCCACGCCGCGGTATGTGCATCACCGCGGTACTCGCGGAGGCGGTCGGCGAGACGCCACAGATCACCCATCGGGTTCCCGGGCAATCCGAGGGAGACCAGCCCGGCGTAGAGGGGTCGCCCCTCGGGCCGCAGCTGCTCGTTGGCCCGAGCCAAGAGTCCCGTCGCGTCCTCGATCCCGTCGGGGCACTCGCTGAGGATGCGGACGAGCTGGGCGGTCGCTCCGGCGGTGCGGGCGTCGCAGATCGTGGCGGCGTCGGTCAGGGTCCAGCCGTAGGCGACGGCGGGCACGACTGCGGCCGGGTTGAACACCCCGAACGCCGCGGCGATCAGCTCGCCCGACACCGGGCCCAGGATCGAGCCTCGGCTGCACAGATACGCCGGCCCGTCGGGCAGCGCGACCTCACCGGTCAGGCCGGGGCTCGGCCCGAACCCGAGCGCCTCATAGGCGGCGTGGCACTCGCGGGAGAAGTACACCTGACCGGCCACCGGCTCCAGGGCCGCGCCCAACGCTCGGGCGCGGACGCTGACGTCGTCATCTCGCATTGAGGAGATCGTACGTCCATCGGTCTCCGGACGACGGCCGAACGACAGTTGGATCGGTCGAGGTGCAGCGAGCAGTGGACGGCTCGGTCAGGGCGTCGGACGCGAGGGCAAATCGGTTGAGGCGCCTCGAATAGTCTCGCTTGACTCGATGCCAAGCAGGCGTGCGACACGATCTGATGACACATATCCTGGCCATCACCGGCACCACCCGACGCGGTCGGTTCAGCGAGAAGGTCGCCGCGTGGGTCGTCGAGCAGCTCGTGGCCCGCGATGACTTCAGCGTCGAACTCGTCGACCTGCGGGACTATCCGTTGCCGTTCTTCGATGAGGCGCCCCCTGCCCGTACGCGGCGCGACTACCCGACGGACGAGATCGCACGACTTGGTCGCCGGATCGACCAGGCGGACGGCTTTGTCATCCTCACCGCCGAGTACAACCACGGATATCCGGCGGTGCTCAAGAATGCGCTCGACCACACATTCGTAGAATGGCAGCGCAAGCCCGTCACTTTCGTCGGCTGGGGCAACGTCGGAGGAGCCCGCGCGATCGAGCAGCTGCGTGAGGTCGCCGTCGAATTCGAGATGGCCCCGCTGCGACACGCCGTCCACATCCTGCCCGACCTCATGGTGCCCGCCATGCGGTCGCCCGACCCGTTCGACACCGCGGTTTTCGCCCCGCTCGAGCCCAAGCTGAAGACGCTCGCCGACGACCTCGCTTGGTGGGCTTCAGCTCTGGCGGTCGCCCGCGCACATGACGTCGAGTAGCCAAGAGCCACGCTGCGTCCGCGTCCCAGCCGACTCGTGATTCGCGTCATGTCGACGCGCGGGAGAATGCAGCGCGAAGACGGGCCGCGTCGTGGGATCGTCATGCGGTGAGTCAGCCGGCGACGTTCGAGGAACTGCTCGCCGAGGCTCAAGCGGTGCCGGTCCAGGGATGGGATTTCTCTTGGTTCGACGGACGGGCGAGCGAAGAACGCCCGTCGTGGGGGTACTCGCGAATTCTCGCGGCGCGTATGGCCCAGGCCTCTGCCGCGCTCGACATCCAGACCGGCGGCGGCGAGGTCCTCGCTGGTATCACCGACCCACCGGCCCTGCTGGTGGCCACGGAGTCATGGCCACCCAATGTCGAGGTCGCCCGCCGGACACTGCGATCCTTGCCGGCCTCCGTCGTGGAAGCCGCCGACGCCGCCGATCTGCCCTTCACCGCGGATTGCTTCGACCTGGCGGTCAGCCGACATCCCACCGTCACGGTCTGGGCCGAGATCTCGCGAGTCCTCCGTCCCGGCGGTACGTATCTGTCACAACAGGTCGGTGCGGGGTCGGTCCGCGAGCTCACCGACTGCATGATGGGGCCGCAGCCGGTGAGCCAAGCGCGCAACGCGACGCGAGCTGCGGAGGGTGCGCGGGCGGCGGGCCTCGTCGTGATCGATCTGCGACACGCGGTTCTTCGCACCGTCTTTCACGACATCGGCGCCGTGGTCTACTTCCTGCGCAAGGTTCCCTGGACGGTCCCCGGATTCACCGTCGACCGCTATCGCCGTCAACTCGCTGCCCTCCACGACCAGATCCAGCACCAGGGCCCGTTCGTCGCTCACGCGCGACGCTTTCTCATCGAGACCCACAAACCCAAGTGACGCGCGAGGTGCCTGCGACCCCTCACGCCCGGCGGGGCGGAGGCCGCCAGGTCTCCCAGTCGAGCTGCGCTTCGGGCACACCCACTGAGCGTGCGTAGATCTCCACGTCATGGCGGGCCTGGTGGTCACTCCGTGCGTAGCGAAAGGATCGGCCAGCAAAGACCACGACCATCTCGTCGTCGGACCCGAATGAGCAATACCAGCCGCCGGTCGCATTGAGCACCCGTCGCAGCGCCGTGGCGAGGTCGTCAGCGAGCGCTCCGGCAACCTCGAACTCGATGAAGGTCCACCGCGACGGCTGGCCCGCGTTGGGATCGCCCGAGTCGCTGCGCCAGATCCGCCGGACACTGAGGTCGGGACCGTCCAAGACGATGCTGAGACGAAGGCTTTCGCCCAGCAAGACACCGCGGAACGGCTGGGACGGTGCTGGGTTCGGCATCGCCTCAGTATCGAACATACGTTCGGAATACGTCAAGAACTGGACCGCGGATAGCCGCCCCGCGGGGAAGGGGTCAGGTCCGGGTGACGACGCTCGGTGAAGGTGGGCCGGCAGTGCCCACGAGCAGCGCGAAGCCACGCCACCGCCAGAGGCAGTCGACGTGTTGGAGGCCTGCTTCCCTCATCCAGGTGAGTTGGGCCTCTACCGGAGCGAGGCGATCTTCTGGATCATCCATCTCGCGTCCGATGAGGCGACGAAACGTCGCATGGAGCTCTGGCGTCGCGGACTGGATGACTTCCAGGTTCGCGAAGAGGCCACCGGGTCGCAGCTGGTGAGCGACCTCCTTGAACAGTGACTGTTTCCGGGCGTGCTCCAAGTGATGGATCGCGAAACCCGAGATGACCAGATCGAACTCACCTAGTTCGTCGAGCGGCTCCTCGAGATCCCATTCGAAGACCTGAACCCGGGGATCCCCCCAGAAGCGCTCCCGCGCGCGAGCAAGCATCGGTGGGGAGATGTCGACCGCGATCACCTCGCTGACCGAGGTCCGGCCGTCAAGAACGAGCGCGGCGAGCCGCCCATCGCCGCACCCCAGGTCGAGCGCTCGCTCGGGGGCAGCGGGCAAGGTGTCCAGCAGCACCGCTTCCCCGGCGGCTCGGGGTGCGAGGCGATCAAGACGATCGAGGTACTCCTCCGCTTGCGTGGGATCGCTCCAACCACCCTCCCTCGGTCGGACCGCCCCCGAAGCTTCCCCAGCACCTCCCGACTCGTGCGGCCAGTCCACAATCGAAAGGCTGCCAGGACCAGCTGTCCAGCCGCCAACCGGTCGTTGCCGCGTGAGGTGATTGCGGGAAGGTCTTCGTGGCCGGGTCGTGAATGATGCTCAGGACGCAGTCGGCGCCCGAGGGTCCGGCAAGCGGGCTCCTTCAGGTGCTTCGTGGCTTGCAGCGGTCGTCGGGCGATCGAACCCGAAAGAGGGATGACCCTCATCCGCGCCATGACGGGCTCGGCCGAGCACTCGCCGTGCGAGGTCGCCGAGAGCTGGCGGTTCGACTCGCCAGCAGCATCGTTGTCACAGGCCCCCCGTACCGTCATGCCGGTGAGCCCGGCCGAGCTTCGCCAACGCGCCATCGAGCTCGAGGCCGGCGTCTGGCCTAACGACACCGAGGATCGTCGCGGTGCCGCCGAGCTGCTCGCGGCGTTCGCTGACTATGACCCGGCGCTTCTGAGGCGCGCGTTGCTCGGTGATGCCGGTTCCGGGTCCGCGGGTCGCGATCTGCTCGCCGATGCGATCGAATGCGCCGAGGAGGAGATGGGCGGTTGACGCAGGTTTCGGGGTGGTAGCCGGACCCGTCGACGGTGAAGTTGGTGGAGCCAGCACCGCAGCGCGGGACCGCCTCATTTCGGTGCGAACCGCTGCCCTCCGTCGAGCCTGATTGTCCCGCCGTTGAGCATCGGGTTCTCGGCGATCGCGACGACGAGCCGGGCGTATTCGTCGGGCCGGCCCATACGTTTCGGAAAGGCGGCGTCGCGGGTGAGCTGCTCAGCCATTTCGGGAGGGATGCCGGCAGTCAGTCCCGTCGAGAACAGGCTCGGGGCGATCGCGACCGTGCGGATGCCGAGACCTCCGAGATCGCGGGCCATCGTCAACATCATGCCGGCGATTCCGGCCTTCGCGGCGGCGTAGGCAACCTGGCCGATCTGACCCTCGAACGCGGCGATCGACGCGGTGTTGACGATCACCCCACGCTCGTCGTCGACCGGGTCGTTTCGGCTCATGGCGGACGCTTGCAGGCGGTTGAGGTTGAACGTCGCGACGAGATTGAACTCGATCACCCGTCGAAACTCGTCCAACGGGTGCGGTCCCTGTTTGGTGAGGGTCCGACGTGCGATGCCTCCACCGGCGGTGTTCACCGCGATATGCACAGCCCCGCCGAGCGCAGCAACCGCAGCGTTGAGGGCTTGCTCGACATTGGTCTCATCGGTGATGTCACAGGGATGAAACGAGCCGCCGAGTCCGGTGGCCACCTCGGACCCCGCCGAGTGCTGGAGGTCGAGAATGGCGACCGAGGCTCCTCGCGCTCGGAGCAGCTCCGCCGTCGCGCGCCCCATCCCGGACGCACCACCGACCACGATCGAGCCTTTGCCCGCGATCTCCATTGCGTGCTCCTCATGTTGCTTCACCAGACTGGGTGATGTTCGGTTGCCGTCACCAGCACATCCGACGCTGCCAGAGATCAGCAGGCTCCAGGCGTCAGGTTGGCCACCGATCCATTCCGTATGAGGGTGTCACAGAACTGGCTCCCGCCGTATCCGTGCCGGTGAGATTCGCGCCAACGAGCGTGGTCTCGGAGAGGTTCGCGCCGGACAAGCCGGCGCCGGTGAGGTTGGCACCGGCGAACGAGGCCTCAGAGAGATCAGCCCCCGAAGGGGCCGATCTCGCAGCGACCCGCCCCCTTGGCCAGTCGGGCGGACCTAGGAGTCGGCGACTTCGTGCAAAATGTCTTCGTGCTCGATATCGAACTTCTCGCAGATTCGGTGCAAGAGCTGCGTGTTCGTCAGAGCGTGTTGGACTCCGATATGCACCTCTTTGGTGATCTTGGTGTTCTCGGTGAGGAGTTCGTTGTCGTGGATTGCCAGCTCGCTGCTGATACCGTCCTGGCGCTTGGCTGCGATCAACAACGCAGCGGCTTGTACGCCAGCCAGCATCGACAGGAACAAGTTCAACAGAATGTACGGGTAGGGGTCGAAGCCGTGTTTTCCGTTACTGCCGCCGAGGTAGAAGGCCGAGTTGGCGATTGCCCAGAGGATCATCACCGCGAAGAAGCCACCGACGAAGATCCATGAGCCCATGCCATTGCGCATGACATCGGCGGCCCTTTCCCCGAAGGTGAGCTCGTCATCGCTGCGTACCGCTGGGTGTTTGTGCCACTGGCTCCGTTGCATTGCCATAGCTGTTCGTCCTCCTCGGTTGGGATGTGCCGGCTTTCTCATTCAACAACGACTAGGTGAATCGGTGGATCTGAGCGAAAGACTGCGCACGCCACACTGCCGCGACGCACGTGCCCATCTGATGACGAGCCCGCACGAGAGCGTGCGATAGCGCTGGTCGCTGGCCATCGAGAACACGGACCCGCGCGGCGCACAGACCTCTCCCGGACCTGGCGTGCATGTCGCGCTCTCCCGGTACGTATGACACGACGGGAGAATGCCGTCTCGCAGACGACCCGCTGTTGCCTCCGTCCCAAACCACCTGGCGGCCACTACCCGTATGCCGCCGGATCGTCGGCGATCCACCGGTATCCGATGCCGGGCTCGGTCAGGATGAGTCGCGGCGTCGCGGCGTCGTCCCCGAGCTTCTTTCGCAGCTGAGCCACATAGGTTCGCAGGTAGTTGCTCTCCGTGCTGTAGGTCGGACCCCACACCTCGCGGAGCAGATGTTCGTGGCTGAGCAGCTTGCCTGGGTTCTTCACCAGGATCTCGAGCATCGCGAGCTCGGTCCGGGTCAGGTGGATCGGCCGGCCATCGAGGCGCGCCTCGCGCCGCACCAAGTCGACCTCCAGGGCACCGGCCTGCAGCACCGGTGGGTGATCCGAAGCCCCCGGTCGGCGTCGCAGCGCGGCACGGACCCGGGCCAGAAGCTCGTCGATGTCGAACGGCTTCGTAACGTAGTCGTCGGCGCCCGCGTCGAGCGCCGCGACCTTGTCACTCGGTCGGTCGCGAGCGGTGAGCACGATCACCGGCGCGTCGGAGAAGACCCGCAATCGCCGGAGGGTCTCGTTCCCGTCGATACCGGGAAGGCTGAGGTCGAGGATCACGAGGTCCGGGCGACGCTCGGCGAGCACCGTCAACGCGGTCTCCCCGGTATCGGCCTCATCGACCCGCAGGTCACGGGCCCGGAGGCTCACCCGCAAGGCCCGACGCAGCGGAGCGTCGTCCTCGACGACGAGCACCGAGTTCACGCGGGATCGCTTCGCGGCAGATGGACCACGAACCTGGCCCCGCCACCGGGCGCGTCTTCGACCCAGACGGACCCGCCGTGGACGGCGACGTGGGCCCGAACGATGGCGAGGCCCAACCCCGTGCCGGGCGTGTCGGAGCGGCTCCCGCCCCGCACGAACTCCTCGAAGATCCGTTCCCGCTCGTCCGGAGGCACGCCTGGCCCCTCGTCGCTGACCCGGATCTCGAACGAGTCGTTACTCGATGCCGCGTCGACCGTGATCGACGCTCCTTGCGGTGAGAACCGCAGCGCGTTCTCCAACAGGTTAAGCAGGACGTCTTCCATCAAGGCGATGTCGAGCGTGACGGGCTCAAGTTCGGGATCGACGTCGAGGTGCACTGCATCATGACAGCCGAGCGGTCGGATGCGACGGACCGCCGCCGCAACCAGATCGCCCACGTCGACCGTCTGGGGCTCAAGCTCGAGACCACCGGCTCGGATCCGGCTGAGGTCCAGTGTCTTGATGACCATCCGCTCGAGCCTCTCACTCTCGTCGGCCATGATGGCCAGGAGCTCGCCCCGGTCATCGGCGTCCAGTTGCGCATCGGGTGCGCGGAGGGTCGCGGCCGCGGCGCGGATCGACGCCAGTGGGGTCCGCAGGTTGTGGCTGACCGCTGACACGAGCCCGGCCCGGGAGCGACTCAACTGCAACGCGATCGTCGCCTGCTCGGACTCGAGTCGCAGTCGCGCCTGTTCCAGCGAGCCGTCGAGCGTGACGACGAGCGCCTCGAGCAGCTCGCGATCGCCGCCGCTGAGTCGTTCACGCGGTTCGGCGATCTGAACCGTCACCTGACCCGCGGCGAAGGTCGTGAGCCCATCCACGGGACCAGGTTCGGTGTCTGGCGCGGCACCGAGATCCTCGCCCAGGTGCACGATGCAGCGCCGAACGTCGAAGAGCTGGGTGATGGCCAGCGCCGTGTGCCGCGCGAGCTGGTCGGGCTCCTCGCCGGCGTCGATGCGGTTCAGGAGTTCGAGGCGAAGTTGCGCTTCGCGGGCTCGTTTGGACTCGCGGGCCCGAAGCCGCGTAATAGTCGTCACGACCCAACCAATGATCGCGGCGGCCACGAAGAAGGCGACACCGGCGATGATGTTCGTTCCGTGTTGGAAGTCGAAGTGGTGGACGGGCGGCGTGTAGTAGTAGTCGTAGAGGAAGTAACCCGCGATCGCGGCCAGCGCTCCCGGCCCCGGTCCGAGCAGCGCCGCGAACAGCACCGCAATGAGCAACACCATCGCCGCGACGGTCAGGTCGACGCCGGCGAGCCTCGTCGCGGCCGTCGCTGCCACCATCAGGGCGAGCGCAGAAACGTAGCGGGCGATTGTCGAGAACTTCACCGCGTCACGCTCAACCGGGCCCCGTGCTGGAGCGCCTCCGGCCGAATCGAGGCGAGGTCGGCTCCTATTGCCATCGCTGATCAGCGTAGGGATCAAGCCCCAGCTGCGGACGGCTGCCCACGCGCCGGTGGTGGCACGCTCAGCGGGGGTGCACCGCCTGCATCCCCGCCGCCAGCCCGTTCCTGACACATTCTTGACGCGTTGGGGGTCCTGTGAAGCGGGAGACTCGCCACTCGATCCGCTACAAGGAGAGCATGAGGGTCAGCGCCATCGTCGTGCCCAGCACCGAGGCGCCCCTCGTGCGGTCCGACTCCGTCCAGCGGCACCCCTTGACGCCCCAGCGTGTCACCACACGAGCGTGCTGGGGCTAGGTGGACCCCGTGCCTCAGCGACGTCGACGCGGGTTCCTCCAGGCATTCGCCCGTCGAATGCTCATTGCCCTCGTCATCACCTCGGCCGCGACCACCGCAGCCGTCGTCGCTGTCAACTACATCATTAACGTCAAGCTCGCGACCGCCAAGCGGGTCCGTGTCCACACCGCGATCGCGACCAGCGGTCCGGTCAATTTCCTCGTCCTCGGCGCCGACGAGGCCGCCGAGGATGACCTCTCTGACACCATGTGGGTCATTCGGGTCGATCCGGCTCGCCGCACCGCGCTCGTCGTCTCGTTCCCCCGCGACCTGTGGGTGAACATCCCCGGGCACGGTGAGGCCAAGATCAACGCGTCAAACAATGGGGGGCCCCAGCTGGTCATCGACACGATGAAAGCCGACTTCGGCATCCCCATCAATCACTACGTCCAGGTCGACTACCCCGCCTTCAAAGACGTCGTGAACGCCATCGGCACCGTGCCCGTGTACATCCCCTACCCGGCCCGGGACGACATTGCCGGTTTCTACTCCCCGATCGCCGGCTGCAAGCAATTCACCGGCTACGACGCGCTCCAATACGTCCGCTCCCGCACCCTCTCCTACTACAGCCCGACGCAGGGAACATGGCTCTCGGCCGACGCGGTCCCCGACATCGACCGCATCGCCCGCCAGCAGGACTTCGTCCGCCAGCTCGGCACACTGGCTCTTGCCAAGAGTCGCGACAACCCCCTGACCGCCAACGAGATCGCCGACCGGGTCCTCGAGCACCTGACCGTCGACAGCGGCCTCTCTCGAGACGACGTGCTGACCCTGGTCGACACGTTCGTCGGCATCAACCCCAACGACACCCACCATGTCCGGTTCCAAACGATGCCCTCAGCGGAGGGCCCCAACCAGAACGGTCAGTCGGTCCTGTACCTGAGCGATCCCGGTGCCAGCGCCATGGTCGCCAGCCTCGGCGGAACGGGCATCGGTGCCAATCCGTCGGCACCGAGTCCCGGCGGCGCGCCCACGGCCGGTGCGACCGGCAGCACCACCGTGACGACCGCACCGCCGAGCGCGGCGGTGCACGCCTCCATCTCCAACACCGCCGCGCTCGGACCGCCGGCGCCGCGCGCGGCTCCGTGCTGAGTGGACAGGCCGTCGCTGGAGCTCCCGACGGTGGCGGTCGGCGCCGAGCTGGTTGACTGACCGGGGCGGCCCCGCCAGCGTGGTCCTCGGAGTCGTGGTGGCGGGCGATCCGCTCGCCGTGCGCCTGCGTCACTCGGGTCCCGTTGAGCTGGATACACCCGGTCGTTTGAATGTTCAGCCCCGAGTACGAGTCGTACACCGGCTCGGGAAAGTACATCTTGATGCCGCCGAGAGCGTTCACGACGTTGATGAAGCTGTCGAAGTTGAGCTCCACGTAGTGCTGGATCGGGATGCCAAAGTCCTCCTGGACTGCGTCGACCAACTGGTTGGGGCCTTGGTAGAGGGCGGCATCGATCTTGTTCGCACCGTCGCTTCGGGCGTTGGGCACGAAGAGGTCACGGGGGATGGAGAGGATCGACACCGAATGCGTCGAGGGATTGAGGTGCAGGATCATCACGACATCGCTGTTCACCGCGTTGACTCCCTGCGAGCACAGGCCATAGGCCGCGTTTTGTACCTTCAGCGCACAGCGCGACGTGGAGCCGACCATCAAGATGTTCTCGGTATTGGCGTCGGCGCCCCTGGTGGGGGCCGCCGAGAGATCTTTGACATCCACCCGCTGGATCTCGTGGTTGAGGTACCACGCATAGCCAGCGGCGGAGCCAACCACCAGGACTATGACCAGGCCGAGGATTCCCGCGGTCCACTTGAGCTTGCGGTGGCGACGACGTTCGCCGGGGACGCGCCGCCACGCGTGGCCAGCTCTCCGCAGCCCCCGAGAAGAGGATCTCGATCCTGGGGAGCGTCGAGGTGGCGGGGGGGCCGCGACCGGTGCGGGCGCGGCGATCGGCGCCGGGCCACGCGAGCGTCGGGGGGGAGGCGCCGGCGCGGGTTTCGCCCCCCGACGAACGGCGGGGGGCACCTTCAGGACCTGTCCACACTGCTCGCAGCGGAACGTGGCGGAGTCGAGCCCTTCGACTCGCCTCTTGGTGCCACAGCTCGGGCACCGGACCGCCTTGGCCATCTCAGTCCGTCCCCGCCTCGCGGGCGGCGCGCCGAGGGCCCTCCGCTGAGGGCATGGCCTGGAACTGGACGTGGTCGTTGATGGGGATGCCGAAGTCGACCGTCATCGTGTCGATGACCAGCTGGGGCCCCCGGTGTTCGACGCGTTGATCGTGGCCTCACCGTGGCCGGGGATGTTCACCGTTCACCTAGTCGCCGCGCGCTCATGTGGTGTCGGGCTGGAGCGTCAGGGTGTCGTGCGGGGCAGATTCGGGGCCCACGACGAGCGGCTTCCCGCTGGGCACGGCGTGGCGCTCACGCCCATCCACTTCTTGTAGCGGATCGAGTGGCGCATGGCTCGCATCGCGGGACACCGAACGCGTCAAGAATCTGTCAAGAACGCGGCCGACCACGACCCGCTCCCGAGCTCTCCGCTCGAGGGGCCCGCCGGGTGGCCAGTCGGCCATGAGTCGACCAGGTAGACACCTGAGGCGCGGGATCCACCCCTGGCGGCGAGTCCGGCAGTGGACCGCGACCTCCGACACCCTAGCCCCCACCTCGACCGGGCCGCGGTCCACACGGGACGCGATCTCGATACGGTGGCCGGCGCTCACGCGACAATCGAACATGACCACTGGCACACCTAGAAGAAGCGACGAGCAATGAACCGGCTGGGGCGTCACACTCGAACGGGTTGGGCAGCGGATCATCTGAGTTCGGTATTCGTGGCTCGGTCGAAGCGTCGCCGCGCGATGTCCAACGCGGCCTCCGTCGCTCCGACATCCAAATCCAGCGCACCGACCAGCTCGAGCCTCTTTGCGCAGCCGAGCGTGGCGGTCCAGCCGCCGGCCTCATTCGATCCCCGCTCCCGTACCGCGTCTGGATGGGAGGGCCCATGACCCGTCGACTGGGAAGGCGCTTCCTCATCGCCCTCGGGCTTTGTGCCGTGCTCACCATCGGCGGCGTCGTCGCGGTGAATGAGGACATCTCGACGAAGATCGCCAGCGTGCGACGCGTCAACGTGACCGTCGCGCCCGCACCGGCACAAGGTGCGAACTATCTGGTTCTCGGCTCGACCTCACGCTGCGCGCTGAAGGTCCAGAGCTCCGCCTTTGGACTCTGCGACCAGGGAGTCACCGGCGTCAACTCCGACACGATGATGGTCGTCCACGTCGAGCCCAATCTGAAGAAGACGCTCATCGTCTCGTTCCCCCGCGACCTGTGGGTCAACGTCCCAGGGATAGGGATGGCGAAGATCGACAACGCGTTCGGTGCCGGACCCAACAAGACGATTCAGACCCTCGAAGCCGACTTCGACGTCCCGATCAACCACTTCATCTCGGTCAACTTCGAGAGCTTTCAATCCATCATCGACACCATCGGCTCAGTGCCGGTGTATTTCCCGTATCCGGCCCGGGACCCGAAGAGCGACCTGGCCATCCCCCTGGGGGGCTGCAGCGAGCTCAACGGCTTCCAAGCCCTCGCGTACGTGCGGTCGAGAACTCTTGAGTTCTACAGCTTGTTGTCCCACCAATGGATCCTCGCTGACCCCACCGCCGACATCGGCCGTATCGCCCGCCAACAACAGTTCATCCGCGAGCTCGCCGGAATCGCCGTCCAACGCAGCCTCGAAGACCCGATCACGGCGAACGAGATCGCCGGCGAGGTCTTGGGCTACATGGAATTCGACCAGAACCTGACCAAGAATGACATCTTCAACCTCCTCGACGCGTTCCGGACCGTGAACCCCAACGACACCAGCCATCTCGACTTCGAGACGCTCCCGTACATGTACGGCCCCATGCAGGGCGCCCAAGACGTCCTCTACGTCAAGACTCCCGACGACCAGTCCGTCCTGGCTCAACTCCGCGACTTCAGCGGCATCGCCACGAGCGGGTCAATCAAGACCATCACCCCGCCCCAGGTGCATGTCAAAGTCGTCGACGCGACCGGAAGCGCGGCGCTCGCCCAAAGCACCCTCCACGACTTCGTCCAGAAAGCCGGCTTCCGCTCCGGCGGAACTGGCAGCGTCGCCCACCCACCAGACCACACCGAAGTCCGCTATAAGCCCGGCGCGATCGACCAAGGGGAGCTCTTGCTCCAATACCTCACGCCGACCACCCAGCTCCTCGAGGACCCCACCATCAAGGGCGCGACCGTCGAAGTGGTCCTCGGCAAAGACTTCACCTCGATCACGCTCCCCAGCGGCGGTGGATCGGTCAGCGTCGGTCCATCCGTCGCCGGGACACCACAGGCCGCCGGACCCTCCACCACCGACAGCGCCGGCGACACCTACGCCAACGGCAACGGCGCGGTCAATCCCGCCGTATTCGGCCCACCCATCCCCAAGGGCCCCTCGTGCAAATGACCCGGCTGCGCTGGGACGGACCTGCCCAGAGGGTTCAGAACCGCCGCCGACACCGCGATCGGTCGTCGGCGTTCCGGAGCTGACGGGGCCGGCCAGTCGCCTCAGTTGAGACCGAGTGTGAGCTCCGACCGCCGGACGGGATTCACGACTCGGCAGGCCCGACGCGTGGCGCGAACCTGACGCGCAGGATGGCCTGCAGCACGCTCCATCCCACCCTGCGGGTGAGCTTCTTGCCGTCGTCAACGCCGCGCGGCTCATACGTGATCGGCACTTCGACGATGCGTTGCCCTTCGCGCAGCAGACGGCATGTGATCTCGGCATCGATGTCGAAGCCGTCGCAACGAAGGGCGAGGCCGGCCGCGACGTCGGCCCGCATCACCTTGTAGCACGTGAGGATGTCGGAGAGGTGAGCGAGGAAGAGCGCGTTCGCCGTCCACGTCAGCACCATGTTGCCCAGGTAGCCAACGAGCGGCGCGGTGCCGCGCCCGCGCTCTTTGAAGCGCGACCCGAACACAACCGCGGTCTCGCCCTCCAGGATCGGTGCCAGCAGCGACGGGATCTCCGAGGGATTCAGCTCGAGGTCGGCATCCTGCACCATGACGATGTCGCCAGTGGCCCGTTCGAACCCTGTGCGCACGGCCCGCCCCTTGCCGCGCGCCTCATCTTCGAGCACGAGCACGAGACCCGGGACGTCACCGAGCGAGAGGAGGAGCTCTCGGGTGCCATCGGTCGACGCGCCGTCGACGACGATCAGCTCCTTTGGCATACCGCAGTCGACCTCACGCACCCGCTCGATGAGCGTGGCAACCGTGGCGACCTCGTTTCGGACTGGGATGACGATCGATAGCTTCACGCGTGGGTATCGGTCACGACGCGCGCGGCGTCAGCCAGCTGCTCCATGCGGTCGATGGCGAGCCATGCGCCGTCGAACGGGTACGCCGCGACGTCGCGCCCGGCTGCCACAGCGATGTTCATGAGTTCTGGCATCTCGAACACCGTCCCGGTTGGTACGAGGTCGAGCGTCGAGCACCGGAACACATAGACCCCCGCGTTCACGGTGTCGGTCACGACAGGCTTCTCGACGATGGAGACGATCCGGTCGCCCTCGCACTGGATGACACCGTAGGGATGCTCGAGCTGGTACTCGCGGGTGACCACGGTCAGGTCGTGATCGCCGCGCTCGTGGAACTCGACCACCTGTCGCATGTCGAGGTCGGTGAGGAGGTCGCCATTCATCACGAGCAGCGACTCATCCCCTCGGGCACCACACTGATCGCGCACCAGCGCCAACGGCCCCGCAGTGCCCAGCGGCTCGGCTTCGCGCACGTATTCGATGTGCACGCCCAGTTGCGAGCCGTCTCGGAAGTAGGTCTCGATCAGCTCGGCCCGGTAGCCCACGGCGATGACGAGGTCGCGCAATCCGAAGGTCTTCAGCCGCTCGATGATCAACTCCAGGATCGGACGCTCACCGACCGGCAGCAATGGCTTGGGGATGCTGTACGTCAGGGGACGCAGCCGAACACCCCGCCCACCGGCGAGCAGCACAGTCTTCATACCGCGTACTCGGAAGGCCGGTACTCGTCGAGGTGCGCCTCGATCCACTCGGCCGTCCGCCGGAGCCCTTCCTCGAGCGACACCTGAGCATGCCACCCGGCGAGCTTCTCAGCCTTCGTGTTGTCTGCGCACAACCGCGATACCTCGCTCTTGACCGGGCGGACGCGCTGCTCATCGCCGACAACGACGAGTTCGCGGCCAACGATCTTGCCAACCTTCGCGACGACGTCTCCGATGCTCGCCTCGGTGCCCGAACCGATGTTGACGACCTCGCCCAGTGCTTCATCGGACGAGGCGACGGCGGCGAACCCCCGAGCCGTGTCCTCGACAAAGGTGAAGTCGCGCGTCGGTTCCAGGGTCCCGAGCTTCAGGGTCGTGCCGACCAATGCCTGGGTGATGATGGCGGGGATCACCGCACGGGCAGACTGTCGCGGCCCGTAGGCGTTGAAGGGCCGGACGACCGTCACCGGCAGGTCGAACGAGCGGTGGAAGCTGAGCGCCAGCGCATCGGCCGCGATCTTGGTCGCACTGTACGGCGATTGTGCCTGCAGCGGGTGTTGCTCGTCCATCGGTATGCGCAGCGCGGAGCCGTACACCTCGCTCGTTGAGGTGACCACAACACGCTCCAACGTCGCGAGATCCTTCGCGGCCAGCAGAACATTCGAAGTGCCGATAATGTTCGTATCGATCACTTCCTGGGGGTGCTCATAGGAGTAGGGAATGCCGACGAGCGCGGCCAGGTGGAAGATCGCATCAGCCCCGCGGGCGACCTCGCGCACGGCGTCGAGATCCCGCACATCGCCGAGCGTGACATCGACGTTCCGCATCACCGCGTCCGGCACGTGGTCGAGGCATCCGCGCTGCCCTCGCGAGGTGTAGCGCAGCATCGCTCGAACGCGCGCGCCGTCATCGACGAGGCGTTCTACAAGCGTGCTGCCGATGAAGCCGCCTGCGCCCGTCACCATGACGGTCTTCCCGTCGAAACGCACGCGGCTCCTCCTCCCCCCGTTCATGCCTCTGAGCTGGGCTTCTGTTGGAGCGGACGACGGGATTCGAACCCGCGACCCTCACCTTGGCAAGGTGATGCTCTACCAGCTGAGCCACGTCCGCGCGAGCGGTAGAGGATAGCGCAGCAGCCCCGAAACGAAGGCCTCCGCCCTGTCCGTCGGCGCCGCCCGGTTACGACGAGTGGAGGCTCGACTCGACGCGCGCCATGAGCACTGGTGGTCCGGCGCGATCTAGGTGCCGGCGAGGCGGGCGACGACCGGGCCGAAGCTCTCGAAGTTGTCGTCGCCGACCACGATGTACGACACGCCCCAGGCCTCGCGGCGCTGCAGCAGGGTGTCGCAGACTTCGTCCACCGTCCCGACCAGAGCGGTCCCGGACGCGAGCGCTTCGTCGGCGGTGAGTCCGAAGCCGGGAGCGAGCGCCTCAACGAGGCCTCGTGCGTCGTCGGTGATGGCGGAGAGGTAGTACCGGATCTGGAGTTCGAGGTCGTCGAAGCGAGCGCCGGCTCCTTCGCGTACCCAGGCGATCTTCTGGACGGTCTGGTCGGCGACCGCCGACTGGATCGCGTCGGCGGTGATGGCGCCGGCGCGCAGGTTGGGGTTGATCCCCACGATGTCGGCCTCGCGTCCGGCGAGGCGCAGCAGCCGGGGACCTCCGCCGCCGATGAGGACGGGCGGTCGCGGTTGCTGGGGCGGTTTCGGGATGCCGTTGTAGGAGCGGATCGTGTAGTTCGGGCCGGTGTGGTCGAACGGGCCGTCGCCCCATGCACCGTTGACGATGGCCAAGGCTTCCTCGAGACGCTGGATGCGCACGCCGGGCGAGTCGTACGCCAAACCGAGTGCCTCGTAGTCGGTTTGCATCCATCCCGCCCCGAGCCCGAACTCGAGTCGGCCTTCCGAGAGCACGTCGACCGTCGCTGCTTCCTTGGCGGTGACGGCGGGGTGCTTGTAGTCGTTGCCGAGTACGAGCATGCCGACGCGGAGGTGGTCGGTCACGGCGGCGGCGAAGGAGATACCGACCATCGGGGCGAGCTCGGTGTCGATGAAGTGGTCGGGCATGAACAGGGTCGAGTAGCCGAGACCCTCGATCTTGCGAGCGAGCTCTCGCCAGCCGGCGGGGTCGTGCGATCCGCCGGCCTGGACTCCGAATCGGAACTTGTGATCGTGGGCCATCTCGCCTCGCTAGGTGCCGGCCAGCCGGTCCACGACCGGGGCGAACTGGTCCGCCACCGCATCGTCGACGACGACGTAGCTCATCTGCCACCGCTCGCGCCGGGCGATGAGGTCGTCGACCATCTGCTCAGCGGTGCCGACGATCGCGATCGGGGTCTCGAGGGCCACGTCGGGGCTCACACCGAAGGCGGGGGCCATGGCCTCCGCCAGGGATTGGCGGTCCTCGGTGAAGAAGACGAATCCGGCGTACTGCTGGATCTCGAGGTCGTCGAAGCGGGGCCCGGCTGCGTCGCGGACCCACGCCAGCTTCTGGTCGGTTGCCGCGGCACTCAGGGACTGCGCGGCGTCGGGGTGTTCGGCTTCGCCGCGGCGCAGGTTGGCGTTGATGCCGACGATGTCCGCTTCGCGGGCCGCCAGTGATAGGACGCGCTTGGCGCCGCCGCCGATGAGGATTGGCGGTCCGGGCTGTTGGACGGGCTTGGGGAGTCCGTTGAGTTCGTGGATGTTGTAGTGCTGGCCGTCGAAGGTGAACGGCTCAGGGCCGAAGAGGCCTTTGAGGACGGCGACCGATTCCGCGAGTCGGTCGACGCGCACCCCGGGCGGGTCGAGGGGGAGCCCGCCTTTTTCGTAGTCGGCGGTCATCCATCCGGCGCCGACGCCGAGTTCGAGGCGACCCTCGGACAGCAGGTCCAGCGTCGCGGCCTCCCGGGCCAGGACGATGGGATGCTTGTAGTCGTTGCCGAGCACCAGCGATCCGACTCGCAGGTGCGTGGTCGCTTCGGCGACCATGGCCATCGCGGGAATCGGGGCTAAGGGGTGGTCGACGAAGTGGTCGGGCACGAACAGCGTCGAGTAGCCGAGGTCCTCCCACTGGCGGGCCGCGTCGCGGTATTGCGTCGCTGACTCGGCTCGGGGCGCCATGACACCGAAGCGAAACTTGCGGTCGCGGGGCACGGCCGCACGCTAGTGGCGAGCCGACTCGGGGGTCCATCGGCGGGGGTCGAAACGGTGGCCGCGGGATGTCGGCTCGGCGTTAGCGTCCGGTCGAACCAAACCCGAACGTGTCGCGCGTGGTCTCGTCGAGCGATTCCACCTCGATCCAGTCGATCGTCGATTCGACTGCCGTGACGACGAGCTGTGCGATGCGATCACCCCTGTGCACGGTGTAGGGCGAGTGGGGGTCGGTGTTGATCAGCAGCACCTTGAGCTCGCCGCGGTAGGGAGGATCGATCAGCCCCGGGGTGTTCAGGCAGGTCACCCCGTGGCGGAGCGCAAGCCCGGAGCGGGGCAGCACGAGTCCGGCGTGACCCGCCGGGATCGCCACCGCGACTCCGGTGGGGACGAGCGCACGGCCGCCCCGCGGGTCGAGCACGGCGTCGACGCGGGCGGTGAGGTCGTAGCCGGCGTCGTGCTCGTGGGCCTGCTCGGGAAGCGCGAGCGCAGGGTCGAGCCGCGAGATCGGGATCCGGAGGCTCAAGCGGCGAAGTCTCCGACCAGTTCGTCTCGCTGCTCGTCGCTCAGCGTGACATCGACCTGGTATTCGGGATGGTCGATGACGAGCCGGACCGGCGCGGTCTCGAAGGTCTGCTGCTGGTCCGGCGTGAAGGCGAACTTCAGGTAGTGCACGGTGGAGGTGGTGTCGGGCCGGGTGAGCCGGTCGACGTCCTCGGCGTACCCGGTCACGATCGCTGCTCCCACGACGATGTGCAGGTGCTCGTGGATGCCGACGAGACGGGGCAGCCAGTAGCGGAGCGCTTCGTCGTCGGTGATCTCGATGAACAGGGTGCCCGAGAGCTCGCCGTCCGCTGGGATGAGGTCGTTGAAGGTCTCGATCTCCCGGGCGATCTGCTCGTCTCGCAGCATCCGCTCGGCGCGGGCCATCTCCTGGACCTGGAAGCGCATGGTGGCCGCGTTCTCGAACACGATCGTCATCAAGTCGCCGAGCTGGATGCGGCGGCGCTTCTTGGCGGCGACGATCTCGGCCCGGAAGGCTTCTCGCTCCCGCTCGTACTCGCGGAGGTCCTTGATGTCGCTCAGGGTCAGCTTGCGCACCGCTTCACTCCTCCTCGTTCAGCCCGTCCGCACGGGCCGGGACTCGACGGGATCCGGGGGCACTCGTTCGGCGGCCTCGCGGATCGCGGGGTTCGCCAGGTGGCAGTCGCCGGCGACGAGGCCCGTGGTCGCCTGCCTGGTCGCGTCAGACGGCCCCGGGGAGGTTCCCGGGGCCGTCGACACCGTCGTGCGGTTCCGGGTTAGTTGTCGAGCGACCCGAGTCCGGCAGTGAACCGGCCGGCGTGGCTCTTCTCGGCGCGGGCGAGCACCTCAAGCCACTCGGCGATCTCGTCGAAGCCCTCGTCGCGGGCGGTCTTGGAGAACCCGGGGTACATCTCGGTGTATTCGTAGGTCTCCCCTTCGACGGCCGACTTCAGGTTGTCCTGGGTCGGGCCGACCGGGACGCCGGTGACCGGGTCGCCGACCTCGGCGAGGAAGTCGAAGTGACCGAAGGCGTGGCCGGTCTCGCCCTCCGCGACGGAGCGGAACAGCGCCGCGACGTCCGGGTAGCCCTCGACATCGGCCTTCTGCGCGAAGTAGAGGTAGCGGCGGTTCGCTTGGCTCTCACCAGCGAAGGCGGTCTTGAGGTTGTCGTGGGTCTGGCTTCCGTTGAGTCCAGGCATGGTGGGCTTGCTCCTTTTGGATCTTCGTTTGGATCGTCGGTTTTATGACAGCTGCCGGGCGGCGCAGTCGTCGCAGACGCCGCGGAAGTGAACCTCGACGTCGGCGACGGTGAAGCCGCGTCGATCCCGGGCGGGGAGGCGGAGATCGCGCACGTCGACGAGCACGTCGCGAACGTTGCCGCAGACCGTGCAGATGAGGTGATGGTGCGCGTGCTCGACGTTCGGGTCGACGCGCACGCTTCCGGTGCCGAGGTGGATGAGCTCGACCTCGCCCATCGCCTCGAGGTCGTGGACGGTCTGGTAGACGGTCTTGAGCGAGATGGTCGGCATGGAGCTCCGGGCGCGCTCGTGGAGCGTCTCCACCGTGGGGTGGCTGGCGTCAGCGTGGAGCAGCCCGAAGATGGCTTGGCGCTGCGGCGTCACGCGAAGACCCCGCTCCCGGAACCGCTCGGTGAGGTCCTCGACCGTCTTCATGACAAGAGCAGTTTATCGACAATCATTGTCGTCTGCTAATCGGCGGGCCGCCGCAAGCCCGGCCGGATGGTCGCCGGAGGCGGGCGGGGCGGGCCCGCCTACGCTTCGCCCCGATGGGCCTGTTGGTGGGCGACGTGATCCGCCACGCGGCACGGGTGGTCCCGGGCCGCCTGGCGGCGACGATGGGCGATGACGAGCTCACCTTCGGCGACCTCGACGTGGAGTCGAACCGGGTGGCTCGGGCCCTCGCCGCCCGGGGGGTCGGCCGGGGCGACCGGGTCGCGTGGTGGGGCGAGACCGGGCTCGAGGCGATGCCGATCTTCGGAGCCTTGGCCAAGCTGGGTGCGGCGTTCATGCCGGTCAACGCCCGCCTGGGTGTGGACGAGGCGACCGAGGTCATCGGGTACGCCCGGCCTCGCTTGACCGTGGTCGACGCGTCCCACGAGGCGGCGGCGTTCGAGTTCGTCCGCCAAGCTGAGCTGTTTCACGACGCGGCGCGCTCGGAGGGAGCGGACGTCGCCGAGCGTGCGCTCGAGGAGCGCGATACCCACGTCATCTTTTTCACCAGCGGGAGCACCGGCCGCTCGAAGGGCGTCGTCCTCTCGCATCGCTGCAGCTATCTCCGCAGCTTCCCCAACCTCATCACCGACTGGGAGGGCGGCACGGTGTGCATGTTCCCGCTCTTCCACATGTCGGGCTGGTCGATGGCGCTGAACGCCTGGCAGATGCGGCTTCCTGTGCACTTCTCGTCGCCCGAGGCGGCGGTGCTGCTAGAGACCGCGCAACGCCGCCGGGCGAGCCGCCTGTATTGCCTGCCCGCGGTGTGGGACCGGGTGCTCGAGCATGGTCACGCCGGCTACGACCTGGGCTCGGTGCGCGAGTGCGACACCGGGACCTCGGCGACGCCGCCCGAGCTCCTCCGCGCCATCAAGGCGGCTTTTCCGGGTACCGCCACCCGCATCTACTACGGCTCGACCGAGGCCGGGCCGGCGACCCTCCTGGGCGACATCGACCTGGCCCGCAAGCCGGGCTCGGTGGGGCTGGCGGCGCCGGGCGTCGACCTGCGCCTCAGCGAGGACGGCGAGGTCTGCGTCCGCAGCGAGTTCCTGATGGATGGCTACTTCGAGCAGCCCGAGGCAACCGAGGGAGCACTGCGCGACGGCTGGTACCACACCGGGGACCTCGGGGCGCTCGACGACGAGGGATACCTGTCGATCGTCGGACGGGCACGCGACGTGCTGCGCACGGGGGGTGAGACGGTCTCACCCGGGGAGGTGGAACGGGTCCTGGCCGCCCACCCGGCCGTGGCGGAGGTCGCCGTGATCGGGCTCCCAGATGTCCGGTGGGGGGACGTGGTCTGTGCCGTCGTGGTGCCCGCGACCGGTCGGGGCCATGAGTTGAGCGTCGAGTCGCTGCGGGCGCACTGCGACGGCCGCCTCGCCGCGTTCAAGCAACCCCGGCGCCTCGAGGTCGTGGAGGCGCTGCCCCGGACGCCCGCGACGGGTCAGATCCAGCGCACCCTGCTCGTCGAGCGCCTGAGCGCGGCGTCCAGAACCTGACGGGCACCACCGCCAGGGTGGATACTCCACCGGTTCTGGTGACCATAGCTCGAGGGGGAAACGATGGTCATTCGACGCGTGGCACTGGTGCTCGCGGTTGCGCTCACCGTCGGGCCGGCAGGCCTGCTGGGTGGGACGGCCGGTGCGGCGAGCAGCGGCGGCGGGTCTGGGCAGTTCTCGAACCTCAAGCCAGTGAAGGCACCCAATCCGTGCCCGAACAGCGACGGGGTGAGCAGCACCGACATCAAGGTGGGAGCGATCCTCCCCGAGACCGGACCCGACGCCCCGTCCTTTGCGGCCTCCGAGGACGGCATGCGGGCCCGCATCGACATGGCGAACGCGACCGGCGAACTCGGCAAGCGCAAGATCAGCCTGACGGTCGTCGACGACATCGGTGACCCGGCGCGCAACGTGACTGCCGCTCAGCAGCTCGTCGAGCAGGACGGTGTCTTCGGGATCATCGAGAACAGCCTCTCGGCGGACGCCAGCGCCAAGTACCTGAACCAGCAGGGCATCCCGGTGGCGGGCTGGCACCTCGGCCTGGCGTCGTTCGGCAAGTACCCGAACATGTTCGGGTGGCGCAACAGTCAGCCGCCCAACCCGGCCACGACGTTCACGACCAACACCGCCGATTTCTTGAAGACCAAGGGTGTCACCAAGCTCGCCCTCGTCGGGGTGAACACGTCGAACAGCGCGACGTTCGTCGATCAGATCGCCAAGTCGATCAAGCTGACGAAGTCGCCGATCAAGGTCGTGTACCAGACCGCCGACGTGGCAGTCGGTCAGCAGGACTTCACCGCCGAGGCCCAGAAGATCAAGGACACCGGAGCGGACGCGCTCGTCACCGGGATGGACTTCCTCCAGAACGTGGCGCTCTCGGCGGCGCTCGTCCAGGACAACCACAAGCTGAAGGCGACCGTCTACCCGGGCGGGTACGACAGCCGCGTCACGTCGTTGCCCGGCATCAACGGCGTGTACTTCGGGCTCGAGGTCATCCCGTTCGAGTCCAACCCTCCGGCGTACGTGACCTACAAGGCCCAGATGCAGAAGGAAGGGAAGTACTACCAGGGTGAGATTCCCTATATCGGGTGGCTCTCGGCCGACACGTTCATCGAGGGCCTCAAGGCAGCCGGGCTGAGCTGCCCGACCCGCAAGGGTTTCGTCACGAACTTGCGGCTCGAGAAGGGCTGGACCGCGCACGGCGCGTTCGCACCCATCGACTTCTCGAACATCTTCGGGCGGCCCTTCTATTGCGTGTACTACGTCCAGGTCCAAAACGGCGTGTTCGTGCCGCAGTTCAACAGCAAGCCGTTCTGCGCCACCGGCGTCATCAACGGAAACAAGATCACGAAACTCACCGCAGCTCAGCAAGCCGAGGGCTAGAACCGCGTCGTTGACGGGGCCGGCTCGTCCGGGCCGGCCCCGCCGCGACTGAGGAGGGGCGTTGCAGGGGTATGTCCTCGCGGGCCTCGTGCTCGGGAGCATCTACGCCATCTCGGCGCTGGGCCTGGTGCTCACGTACTCGTCGTCGCGGGTCATCAACTTCGCGCACGGGGCCACCGCGTACACGGTCGCGGTCTTCTTCCACTGGTTGAATCAGGTGCAGGGATGGTCGATCCCCGCGTCGGCGGCGATCTCGCTGCTGGTGTTCTCACCCCTGCTCGGCCTCGCGCTGTGGGGAATCTTGTTCCGACATCTGACCCACTCGCCCCCTGACGTCCGGTTCCTCGCCACGGTGGGCCTCTGGGTCGCACTCCCCGCCGGGGTACAGCTCGCGTTCCCGTTCAGCCAGGGTCAGATCCTGCAGCCCCAAGGGTTCGCGACGGTGCCGGTCGCGATCTACCACCTCAGCGCGCTCGGCGTCTCGGTCAACGCGAACCAGGTCGCGGTCCTGATCGGCGGCGCGGTCGTCGTGGTGGGACTCAGCGCGCTCCTCCGCGCCACCCCGGTGGGGCTGGCGACCCGGGCGACGGTCGACTCGCCCCGCACGGCGGCGATCTCCGGGATCAACACCACGATGGTCACCGCCGGATCGTGGATGGTCGGCACGGCACTGGCCGGGCTCGCCGGGATCCTCCTCGCGCCGATCCTCGGGTTGAGCAACGGCGAGTTCACCCTGTTGCTCGTCGCGTCGTTCGCCGCCGCGGTGGTCGGCCGGCTCACCAGCCTGCCGCTCACGTTCCTCGGCGCGATGGCCATCGGGCTCATCCAAGGCATTGCGGTCGACTTCCTCCCCAGCCACGGCGTCTTGTCGACCGGCTTTCGGCCCAGCGTCCCGTTCATCGTCATGCTCGGCTGCCTGCTGCTCTACCCGGGATTGCGACGAGAGCGTTTCGAGGTCGACCGGCGGGCCGGCGCCCGGGCACGCGAGGTGGCGCCGCCACCACCCCTCCGGGGCTGGCGGGCCGCGATCGGCCCGCTCGCCGTCGCCGTCGCGCTGTTCTCCGTGCCGCTGTGGCTCAGCACGTTCTGGGTGGGGGTCGTCAGCCAGGGCGCGGCGCTCGCCATCCTCTTCTTGACCTTCACCATCGTGACGGGCGAGGGGGGCATGCTCTCGCTGTGCCAGGCCACGCTGGCGGGCATCGGCGCGCTGACCACCGCCTCGCTGGCGACCCATTCACCGCTCTTCGGATGGCTGGTCCCGAACCCGTTCTCGTCGGCGACGGGCTGGCCGATCGGGCTGGCGGTCCTCGCCGGCGCGCTCGTCGCGGTGCCGATCGGGCTGCTCGTCGCCTCCCTGAGTCTGCGGCTCGGCGACGTGTACCTTGCGTTGGCGACGTTGGCGTTCGCGCTGCTCATCGAGCAGCTCGTGTTCGCCCGTCCCGAGTTCGACAACTTCGGGGCCGGAATCTCGCTCGGTCGACCCATCTTCCTCGGCATCAACTTCAACGACACCAGTACCTTCTTCTTGCTGCTCGCCGCCATCTTCTGCGTCTTGGCCGTCCTCACCGTCAACCTGCGCCGCGCCACCACCGGGTTGGTGCTGGCCTCGATGCGATCCAGCGAACAGGCCGCCGCCACCATCGGCGTGCGGATCGTCCGCTCGAAGCTGCTCACGTTCGGCGTGAGCTCGTTCATCGCCGGGCTCGGCGGCGCGCTGTTCGCGATCACGATCGGACGCGCCTCACCCGACAGCTTCGAGGTACTCATCGGCATCGTCTGGCTGGCGATCGTCGCCAGCTTCGGAACCCGTTCGGTCCTCGCCGCCCTGATCGCGGGGCTGCTGTTCGCGGTGGTCCCCCAGCTGTTCAGCGAGCACCTCCCCACCAGCTGGGCGATGGTCCCCACGCTGCTGTTCGGACTCGGCGCGATCCGCCTGGCGGTCAACCCCCGGGGCTCGCTCTTCGACATCCAGCACAGCGTCCGCGTCCTGCGACTACGACGCGCCCGTCGGTCCCCCACCTTCGAAGGACAGGCTCCCGCGTGAGCGACCCGCTGCTGCACGCGCACGAGATCGCGGTCAGCTTCGGCGGCGTCGGGGCCCTCGCCGGCGTCGACCTCACCGTGCCCGCCCGGTCCATCGTCGGGCTCGTCGGTCCGAACGGAGCGGGCAAGACGACGCTCTTCGGCGTCCTGTCCGGCCTGCTGAGCCCCCGGAGCGGGCGGGTCGAACTCGCCGGGGCCGACGTCACCCGGGCGAGCCCCCAACGTCGGGCCCGGCTCGGGCTGGCCCGCACCTTCCAGCGCCTCGAGCTCTTCGACGAGCTCACCGTGCGCGACCACCTCGTCGTCGCCCGCCGCATCCGTGAACGGCGCGACCGGTCCCTGCTCCGCGACCTGGTCGGGCTAGGACGGCGACCCTCGCCCGGTGAAGACGAAGCGGTCGACGCACTCCTCGACCTCCTGGACCTCGGAAAGTTCGCGAACCAGCCGGTACCCCTGGTGCCGCTCGGAACGGGGCGGATCGTGGAGCTGGCGCGTGCCCTGGCCACCGAGCCGCGCGTCGTGCTGCTCGACGAGCCGACCTCGGGCCTGGACGTCCACGAGACCGAGCGGGTCGCGACCGCCCTGCGCGCCGCGCGCGCCGACCGGGGCGTCGCCTTCGTGCTCGTCGAGCACGACGTCGAGCTCGTGCTCCAGCTCTGCGACGACATCACGGTGCTCGACTTCGGCCGGGTCATCGCGCACGGGCCGCCGGACGAGATCCGGGCCAGCGCCGACGTCCAGGCCGCCTATCTCGGCACCGCGCCCGCCCAGAAGACGCCGCGATGACGGAGCCCCTACTCGACGTCTCGGACCTCGACGTCAGGTACGGCGAAGCCCAGGCCCTCTTCAACGTCAGCCTCGACGTGGCGCCGGGCGCGGTCGTGGCGGTGCTGGGTCCCAACGGTGCGGGGAAGAGCTCGCTGGCCGGCGCGATCTGCGGTCGCGTCCGTCCGGCAGGCGGCCGGATCCGGCTCGCCGGCCGGGACGTCACCGGCTGGCCGGCGCACCGCATGAGCGGTCAGGGTCTCGCGTACGTGCCGGAGGAGCGGGCGATCTTCCCGCACCTGAGCGTGCTCGAGAACCTCCGGGTGCGGCTCCGCTACGCCGTGGCGCGCGGCGAGCGGACCGCCGCGCTCGAGCGGGCCTTCGAGACGTTCCCGATCCTCGCCGATCGCCGACGCCAGCAGGCTGGCACCCTCTCGGGGGGCGAGCAGCAGATGCTGAGCTTGGCGCGGGTGTTGGCCGCGCCGCCGCGCTTGCTGGTGGCCGACGAGATGTCGCTCGGCCTCGCTCCCCGCCTCGTCGACTTGGTCTTCGACGCCTTGACCCGAGCGCGCGGCGAGGGCGTGGCGGTACTGCTCGTCGAGCAGTACGTCGAGCGGGCCCTCGAGTTCGCCGACCAGGCGGTGATTCTGCGGCGGGGCCGGGTGGTGTGGCACGGCGCGGCCCGCGACGCGGCGAGCGAGCTGGTGGCGGGTTACCTCGGCGAGTCGCCCTGAGCGGCTCGGGTCAGGGTGCGGCCTCCTCGCGCAGGCCCTGGCGGAGCACGAACTTCTGGACCTTGCCCGACGCGGTGCGCGGGAACTCCGCGATGGGGCGGATCTCCTCGGGCCATTTCTGGCGGGCCAGGCCCACTCGTTCCAGGTGGTCGCGCAGCGTCTCCAGCGACGGCGGGCTCGCCGCCTCGTGCATACGCACGAACGCGCAGCCGTGTTCACCCAGGCGGGCGTCGGGCGCCGCCACCACCGCGACCTCGGCGACACCCGGCAGGCGCAGCAGCTGCTCCTCGACCTCGAGTGCGCTGATGTTCTCGCCGCCTCGGATGATGATGTCCTTCTTTCGGTCCACGATGCAGAGATAGCCGTCGGCGTCGAGCACCCCCACGTCGCCGGTGTCGAACCAGCCGTCGGCGTCGAAGGCCGCCGCGGTCAGCGCCGGGTCCGTGTACCCGACGAAGCAGTCCGGACCCTTGCTCCAGATCTCGCCCGGCTGGCCCACACCGACCGGGTGGGCGTCCTCGCCTCGCAGCTCGATCTCGACGCCGGGCAGTGGCCGCCCATCGGTGTGGAGCCGCTTCTCGTACGGCGCGGCGTGCGTCATGCCGGTGATCGACGGGTGCTCGGTCGACCCGAAGCTGCGCACCGTCGAGATCCCCATCGCCGCGCACCGCTCCCCGACCGTCGCGGGGACCGCCGAGCCACCCAAGCCGATGTGCGGCATGAGCGCCCGGTGGGCGTCGCTGAAGTCGGGGTGGTCGAGCAGGCTGATCAGGAAGTAGGTCGAGCCGTTCCCGCTCGTGATTCCCTCGTCGAGCATGGTGGCGAGCACCCGGCCCGGATCCCACGCGTCGATCAGGTGGATCGGGTCGCGGCGCCACACCGGGATGAGGAGCGCAGCGAGCATGCCGATGCCGTGTCCGACCGGCGCGCCGACCAGTGCCGGGAGTCCCCCCTTGGCCTGGATGCTCCCGAGCTGGCGGATCTCGAAGCCGATCGTGCGATGCGAGTGCACGACCCCCTTCGGATCCGCGGTCGTGCCCGACGTGTACGCCACGAGCGCGGGCGCGGACGGGTCGGTCGGCACCGGCCCGTCGATGGGCGCCGCGGTGGCCAGCGACGCGAACGGCGTCGCCCCGGTCGGGACCGTGTCACCGACGACGAAGACATGCTCGAGCGCGTCGAGGCGCGGCGCCACCTGCTCGAGATTGGCGAGGAAGTCGAGGCGCCCGAACCGGTCGGCGGTCACGAGCACCCGGGCCCGGGACTGCTCGAGGATGAAGCCGACCTCCTTCGCCCCGTAGAAGTGCACGATCGGGACCGGGATCGCGCCGAGCATCGCGACCGCCCAGAACGTCGCGGCCGCCTCGATCCAGTTCGGCAGCTGAAACGCCACCGGCTCCCCCGGCCCGACCCCGACCGCGGCCAAGCCTCCCGCGACCCGGCGGGCGAGCTCGTAGCCGTCGCCGAACGTGCCCCGGAACGGGTGGGTGTCCGAGAAGATGACGAGCGGGAGGTGGCGGCCCTCCACCAGACCCTCGGCGAGGATGGTGCCGAGCGTCTGGTCGGTCCAGGAGCCGTCGGCTACGTAGCGGCGGGCCCTCGCCTCGTCGATTCCGCGCCGTTGGAGTTCGAGTGCCATCCGACTTCCCCCGTCGTGGCTGGCGCTGGCACGGTACCGTGCCCGGCGCTCGGGACGCGCCGAAGGTGGGCGGGACTTGCCCGTCCCGGCCCGGTCGGAATATTGTTCCGGTAATGCAGAACGTCGTTCCCGTGGAGCGGGCGGTGGCGGCCCGGACCCTGGCTGACCGGGCCGAGACGTACGCCGACGAGGTGCGCCGCCTCGTCGACGCCGCCTACGCGGTGATGCGCCGGACCGGGTCGGTCGACCCTCGGGTCAGCGACATCGTCACCGCCGCGGGCCTCTCGAACCAGGCGTTCTACCGTCACTTCCGCGGCAAGGACGAGCTGCTCCTCGCCGTCCTCGAGGACGGGCAGCGCCGACTCGTCGGCGCCCTCGAGCGGCGCATGGCGCGGGCCGAGCCGGGGACGGGCCCGGTGCGAGCCTGGATCGAGGGGGTATTCGAGCAGGCCCGCAACACGGAGGCCGCGGCGAACACACGGCCGTTCGCGCTGAACGGGGCCCGGCTCACCGAGCAGTATCCCGACGCGACCGCCACCCAGCGCGAACGAGTCGTCGCCCCCCTCCGGGCGGCGATCGCGGCCACCGGCGGCGACCCGAGCCGAGACGCCGACGCCATCTACCACCTCACGATGGGTCAGACCCAGGACGCGATCGCCCGCGGGACGACGCCGGCGATCGACGAGATCACGCACACGGTCACGTTCGCGCTGCGCGCCATCGGAGCGGAGCCGGCATGACCGAACGTGAGGTGCTCCTGACCGGCATCGGCGGCCAAGGCGTGCAGCTGGCCACCCAAGTGCTCGCCGCCGCCGCGGTGCTCGAGGGACGCGACGTGTTGCTCTTCGGCATCTACGGCGGCGCGATGCGCGGCATGAACACCGACGGGACGGTGGTCGTCGGTGACGGGCCGATCCAGTCTCCCCCGCTCCTGTCCACGACCTGGTCGGCGATCGCCATGCACGACCGCTATTGGGCGCCGATCGCACCGAAGGTGCGCGACGGCGGGGTGGTGGTCGTCAACGAGGCCACGTTCGGCGCCCCGCTCGACGACACCCGGTACCACGTGTACCGGGTTCGAGCGACCGAGCTCGCCGCGCAGGCCGGCGACGAGCTGGCCACGTCGATGGTGATCGTCGGCGCGTACGCCGCGGTGACGGGCCTCGTCGGTCTCGACGCGTTGCTCGCCGCGATGCGCGAGTCCGTGCCCGCCTACCGGCGCCAGCACCTGGAGCGCAACGAGGCGGCGCTGCGGATCGGCGCCGAGGCGCTCGACTCGCTCGCGGTGCCCGCCTGGAGCGAGGAGCTGGCCCGCCCATGAGCACGATCACCAGTCGGGGCACCATCACGATCGACGTTGAAGCGTGCAAGGGCTGCGAGCTGTGCATCACCGCGTGCCCGCCCCAGGTGCTCTCGATGGGTACCGCGCTCAACCAGGCCGGCTTCCATTCCCCGCTGCTGCATCCGGGTTGCACGGGCTGCGCGGCGTGCCTCTTCGTCTGCCCGGACTTCTGCTTCGAGGTCTTCCGGTTCGAGCAGCCGATGGCAACCGCGGTTCCGGCGTGACCACCACGGTGGCGGGCCCGACCCGGCGGCTCATGGAGGGCAGCGAGGCCATCGCGCTCGCCAGCATCGCCGCGGGCTGCCGGTTCTTCGCCGGGTACCCGATGACCCCGTTCACCGAGGTCCTCGAGCACTTCGCGCGCTGCTTGCCGGAGGTCGGCGGGACCTGCATCAACGCCGAGAGCGAGCTGGAGGCCGTCGGCATGACGTGGGGCGCGCTCGCCACCGGCGCGCGCGCCGCGACCGGCTCGACCGGTCAAGGCTTGTCGTTGATGCAGGAATCGTTCGCCGAGATCTCCCTCGCCGAGCTGCCGCTCGTGATCTTCAACCTCGCCCGCAACCAAGGCGACTACTTCCAGGCCACCCGCGGGGGCGGCCACGGCGACTACCGACACGTCGTGCTCGCGCCGCTCGACATCACCGAGACCGTCGAGCTCACCCAGCTCGCCTTCCATCTCGCCGACCAGTGGCGCAACCCCGTCCTGGTCTACGGCGACTACCTGACCGCCCACGTCCAGGAGTCCGTGACGATCGAGCCGATCAACTTCGGGTCGGTCCCGGCCAAGGACTGGGCGGTCGACGGATCCCGCACCGGGACCGGCGACGCCCGGCTCCTCTCCCCACTCGGCATCGCGAAGGTCGGCACCGAGCCGGTCGGAATCGAGGCCCACCTGCGACGCATGACCGCCAAGCAGGCCGAGATCCAACGCCGCGAGACGCGCGTGGAGACCGGCTTCGTCGACGACGCCGAGACCGTCGTCGTCGCGTTCGGCAGCCCCGCCCGCTTCGTGCGCGCCGCAGTTCGGGAGCTGCGGGCAACGGGCGAGCGGATCGGCTACGTCCGGCCGATCACCCTCTGGCCGTTCCCGAGCGACGCGGTCGCCGCGGCCGCCGACGGAGTCCGCACCGTGGCGACCTTCGAGCTGTGCGCCGGGCAGATGATCGACGACGTGCGCCTGGCGGTCTTGGGGCGCGCCCCGGTGGTCGGCATCGGCGGCATCTCCACCGACGGGTCGGGCTTCGGCGTCGGGCAGCTCCTCGACGTGGAGCGCGTCCGGGAGCGGATCCTCGCCGTGCACCGTGGCGGCCCCGACGCCGAGCTGCCCGCCCTGCCCGACAACGAACGTGCGCTCTGGTAAGGAGAGATCATGGTGACGATCGACACCGAGCATCCGCCGAGCAACGCCCGCCAGGTCGGCGCGCTCAAACCCGACCTGCTCATCACCGGCGAGCACCATCTCTGCCCCGGGTGTGGCGAGCCGCTGGCGCTGCGCTGCCTCCTCGACACGATCACCGAGCTCGAGCTCACCGCCCAGACCATCGGCGTCATGGGAATCGGCTGCTACACGGCGTTCTCGATGACCCTCGACGTCGACCTCGTCCAGGCGCTCCACGGGCGGGCACCGTCCGTCGCGACTGGCGTCAAGCGGATGCGGCCCGACGCGACCGTCTTCACCCTCCAGGGCGACGGCGACATGGTCAACGAGGGTCTCCAGGAGGTCCTGCACACCGCGGCGCGGGGGGAGGCGGTCACCTGCGTGCTTCTCAACAACGGCGTCTTCGGCGAGACGGGCGGCCACATGACCGCCACCACCGTCCTGGGTCAGCGCACCAAGAACACCCTCGAGGGTCGAGACGCCGCGTACCACGGGTATCCGATCCTGATCGGCGACCTGCTGGCCCGCCTCGAGGGTGCGACGTACGTCGCTCGCGGCTCGGTCCACAACGCCGGCGCGGTGGCCCGCACGAAGAAGATGGTGCGACGCGCCCTGGAATGCCAGGAACGCCGGGAGGGCTTCTCGTTCGTCGAGATCCTCACCATGTGCCCAACCGGGTGGTTCATCCCGACCGGCGAGGGACCCGGATACCTGCACGACACCTTGGGCGAGGTGCACGTCATGGGCGAGTTGAAGGTCGACGGGCGAATCCGCACCACCGAGGAACTCCACGCCGAGAACGTGGCCCGCCAACGCGACGTCGAGGCCCGCCTCGCCGCCGGCGGACTCGACGACTGACGACGCCGATGGACTTCACCTACCCCGCCGAGGCGGAGGCCTTCCGCTCCGAGCTGCGCGGCTGGCTCGACGCGCACGTGACCGACGACATCCGCTCACTCGGCATGGCCGCCCGCCTCGACCCCCGATCGGCGGGCCTCGAACGCCTCCGCGACTGGAACCGCGAGTTGGCCGACGCCGACTACGCCGCGATCTCCTGGCCGGCGGAGTACGGGGGACGCGGCGCGGGCGTGATGGACCAAGTCGTATGGAACGAGGAGCTGCACCGCTCGGGCGCGCCGGGCCCCATCAACGTGCTCGGGATCCCCAACGTCGCCCCGGCGATCATGACGTATGGCACCGAGACCCAGAAGAAGGCCCTGCTCCCCGGGATCCGGCGCGGGGACGATATCTGGTGCCAAGGCTTCTCCGAGCCCGACGCGGGATCCGACCTCGCGTCGCTCCGCACGAGCGCGACCCGCGACGGCGACGACTGGGTCATCACCGGCCAGAAGATCTGGACGACGCTCGCGCACGTCGCCAACTGGTGCGAGCTGCTCGTGCGCACCGACCCCGCCGCCCCCAAACACCGGGGGATCACCTGCATCCTCGTGGACCTGGATCGACCCGGGGTCGAGATCCGCCCGCTGGTCACGATCACCGGCGAGCACGAGTTCAACGAGGTGTTCTTCGACGAGGTCCGGGTCCCATTCGACCAGACCCTCGGGCCCGTGAACGAGGGCTGGCGGGTCGCGATGACCACGCTCGCCCACGAGCGCGGCGGCGTCGCGAAGCTCCACCTCGGTCTGCGAGCCAAGGTCGGGCGGCTCCTCGACGAGGCGCGTCGCACGCCGCTCGGCGACGGGCGCATGGCGAGCGAGGATCCGGCGCTGCGAGCCCGACTCGCTCGCGCCTACCTGCAGGCCGAGCTGCTCAAGCTCATCTCGGATCGCGCCATCTCCGGCGAGCTGCACGGCCGCCCCCTCGGACCCGAGGGCAGCATCGCCAAGCTGGTGTGGAGCGAGACCGAGCAGTACGTCGCCGAGGTAGCCGGCGACGTGCTCGGCCCGGACGCCAACACCGGCGAGTGGGGCCGAGACCGGGTGATGGCCCGCTCCCACACGATCGCGGGCGGCACCACCCAGGTGAACAAGAACATCCTCGCCACCCGAATCCTCGGCCTCCCCCGCGCCTAACCCGCGGTCCGGGCGTCGCTGCCGACTAGCCAGCCGAAGGTGGCGGACGGGGACGAGGCGGCCCTGTCAGTGCCGCGGGCTCAGTGCTCGGCGTAAGACGATAATGCCGCCGACGCAACTGCGGAACCCCATCGAACAACTCCCGACGAGTAGACGGGACATGGAGCTAGCCCAGAGTCAACGTCGCAGATATGACCGTTGCTAGAAGAAAAGCGCACCTGCACGGTGCCATCGCTTCCACAGGCCCCGGGCGCCGGTTCCGCACTCACGTCGAAACTGAGGCAAGGAAGTGTCACCGCCCACACGCCGGTCGTTGGATCGCGAAAGTTGGCTCCACCATCGACGTAGCCCTGTCCATAAGCAGCGGCCACGCCTTGGTAGACGCTGGCCATCGGCTGGGGGTCTGTTGTTTCGACCGCTCCCGGCGGGGCAACCCATGCAACATGGACACCGTGCGACTGCCAAAACGCGGCCGCAATGTTGCCATCCGCGGTGTAGACGGCAGTCTGGTCGCCACGTCCCTGAGCACACGGCGTCAACAGGTTGCCGGTGAAGACGATGACCACCACCTTGATGTTAGGAATCGTCGCTGCGTCTTGACGCATGTTTGGGAACCAGTCACACAATGCCGTACCTGGGTACTGGCGAATGACCACGTTCCACCCCGGCTGGGCCGCGTGTGCGGTTACGTAGCTTTGTGCCTGAGTCAGGAACGAGTCTCCATACACAATGACGGTCGGTGGCGGGGGAGGAGGCGGTGCCGCAGGTCGACAGGCAACCCCCAACACTCCGAAACTGGCGATGAGCAACAGCACCGACCGGATTTTCACGATGTTGCTTCCCCACGACTCGCCACGCACGCTCCCTCAACCAACGACGTGGGCTTGTCTCGGGTCTGGAACCACGTCATGCCCTTGCCTCGATCGAACGCAACACGTTTCGCGACAGAGATGGAATCAATCGTGGCCGCTGGCGGTGCCGTCGCCCCACCACAGACCGAAGCGCCCGTTGGACCAGTCGTCGCCTTGCTACGAAAGAAGACCTACGTCTCTGGGGCACCGAAGGTGAGACCTTGATGTTCGCATCTCCCGGATCCAGAGGCAGGATAATGGGTGGCGACATCTCTGGATGGTCCCCTCGTCGGTACCGAGCTGGCCGACCACTCAAGCATGCTGACCGGCGGCGACGGACCCGGATCCCCACCGCGGGGGCGGGCGGCGGCCTGCAGCCCTGGGCGGTCCCTCGGGCGCCAGCCCAGGTGCTGGGCCTCGCAGCCGGCGGGGCCGAGGGACGACGATGTCCCTGCCAACGGAGCGGGTTGCCGCGGCCCGTCGGATCCGCGTGGTGGCTGGTCCGGCCCGAGCGCGGCGACGTCGCCGCGGGGATCGCCGGTTCGCGATCATGGGCCGGTGGACGAGCGCTACCGCGGGTTTCCCGACGGGTTCTTCGCCCGTGACGACGCGTCGCCCGACGAACGCTTCTACGCGCCGACCCGGCTGGTGACCCACCTCGACCAGGCAGCCATCGAGGCGGTCGGCGTCCTGTACGCAGAGCTCGGTCTCACCGGCGCGGTGCTCGACCTCTGCTCGTCGTGGGTCTCACACTTTCGCGTCCCACCAGCACGCCTCGTCGCGCTCGGCATGAACGCCGCCGAGCTCGAGCGCAACGCCCAGGCCGCCTCCTGGCTCATCCACGACCTGAACGCCGAGCCCCAGCTGCCGTTCGCGACCGGCTCGTTCGACGGGGCAACCTGCTGCGTGTCCGTCGACTACCTGGTGCGGCCCGTCGAGGTCTTCGACGAGATCGCCCGGGTGTTGCGACCCGGCGCTGCGTTCGTCTGCACCTTCTCGAATCGATGCTTCCCAACCAAGGCGATCCACGGCTGGCTCGCCGCCGACGACGACGGCCATCTCGGCGTGGTCCGGGAGTACTTCCACCACTCCGAGGGCTGGGGAACGGTCGTCGCGGAACGTCGCACACCCCCGGGCCATCCCGGCGATCCGCTCTACGCGGTCTGGGCCCGGCGCGAACTCCCGACCGGCTCGCCGACCTGAACCGCCCACTCGGCGTCGACGCCAAGTCGAAGGGTCCCGGCATCCCACGCCTGGGCCCCGCTACCGGCTCACATGGTGACTGCCAGTCCCCGATGCGACGGCGCGACTGGCGCGGCGCGGCGCGGTCTGCACCGTCCGGGCGCGCCAGTGATGATCGACTCCCCCGCGCGGCCAGGCCACTCGCGGGCCCGGACTTCACCGACCCACGCGGCAACGCCCCTCACCGCACTGGTCGTGATGATCGCGCTCGCCAGCGCGGGGCTCGCCGCCTGATTAGCCGCGGCGCCCGGGCGAGCCGTGGCGTCGTCAGCACGGGTGCGTATCGGATCAGGTCGGGTCGTGTCTCGTCGTCAGAAAAGGGGGAGGCCCGCGGTGATCGGCCCCGCCTGAATCACTCCGTGGTCGCACACGACGTTGTGTTCGGCAGGCCACGCCAGGAGCAGCGCCTGGACGTTGCCCGGCGGCGTGATCTGCACCTGCTGGGGTTGCACACAGACCTCCCCCGACGAGATCTCGACCCAGGTCAGCGCGGTCGACGCTCGGCGAGACGGGGCCAGGACGACCAGTCGGGAAGGACCGTGGAAGTGGTCCTGGGCCACGGATGTCGCCAGCGGCTGGTTCGCCGGTCCGAGCATCTGCAGCTGCGGATACCCGACGATGGTGCAGGCCTGCGTTCCGGTATTCGTCAGCACGACGATCGCGTGATAGTGGCCGGGCGTGCCTTGCTCGTCGGTGAAGGACGCGCGCAGGTGGCTCGTCTGACACACCATGCGATGCGACGGCGGCGGAGTCGACGCGGCCGAACTCTTCGACGAGCCTGAGGTGCTGCAGCTCACCGCCACGGTGCCCGCCAGGACGGCCATGACGATGGACAGGCGCGCTCGCGTCGCCGCGGGCGTCGCGTTCCCCGAGTGACGGTCGACGAGGCTCACCGGGCGTCAGCGTCTGCGAGCTCGGGCGGAAAGCCGCCGGTCGCGACCGGACCCCACCGGTCGATCGCGATGCGGATCAAGCATTTGCCCTGCTGGCGCATGGCGTCACGGTAGGCGTCCCAGTCGGGGTGCTCGCCCGCGATCGCCCGGTAGTACTCGACCAGCGGCTCCAGCGCGTCGGGGAGATCCAGCACGTCGGCGTGTCCGTCGACCTGCACGTACTCGGCGCTCCAGTCCTCTGACTGTGCGCACAACGAGACGCTTCGGTCTCGTCGAGCGTTGCGGGCTTTCGCCCGACTGGGATAGGTGGCGATGACGATCCGGCCTTCTGAATCGACGCCGCAGGTCACCGGGGATAGCTGAGGCCATCCGTCCGCCCGTCGGGTCGCCAGCATGCCGCGGTGACGCGGGCGAAGAACGTCGAGCAGCTCCACCCGCTCGACGCGACGAGCGGTCGCGATGTTCGGCGCCATGGCTGTCCTCTCACACTCTCGGGCCTGGGGCCCCCGTCACGCAACCTCGGGTTGTTCCCCGCCCGTTCCTCGCACCCGATGCTCCACGATGTGCCCACGCCAGATCGAGCCGTGGCGGTCGTCTCCTGCTCGCGGGAGCTCAGGCGGGCGGGACATCGGGCCCCTCACCGGCGAGTCGCTCGGCAAGGATGAGGTCGGCCCACTGCGCTGACTGGCCGAGCGGCGTCATGAAGTCGGTGGTGCTCTGGCGCCGTCGGATCCTCACTCCGTCGGGCCCGGACTGCAGTCGCACACTTCCGGGACCGGCGGGATTGGCGGCGAGCACCGCGCTGGTGGCGCCCGTGCCTCCCTCCACCCATCGACCGTGCTGGGACTTGGCGTCGAGGGGCTCCGCGGGCCCCGATACTCGGACGTCGTTGGCGAGGCGGAACCACTTGGTGCCGCGCCACACGGTGACCTTTCGATCGTGGCGCTTGCCCGTCCATCGCTCCCCGTATCGGTTGCTGTCCAGGACCTTGCGGAGTCCTGGCACCTGGAAGAACTCGGGCATGGGGCCGCCCGTCTCCTCGTCGGTGAATCCCTCCACCCCGAGACATCGCAGCCGCTGCTCGAAGACCTGCTTCATCCCCGCCGCGTCGATGGTCATGATCAATCGCAGTCGCCGTCAGCCGCTACCGTCAGAGCGCTGATGCGTCGTGTGATCCGATCAAGCGACGCAACGTGCGACGAGCGTAGCAACGTCTCGACGCTGCAGCCGCGAGCGATGCCATCGCCCGCCGGGCGGCGGTCGCACGAGCGCCCGGCAACGGATCGAGCCGACCACCGCGAGAGGGTACGAGCATGAACTCGAAGATCGAACAGGTCCTGGGCAAGGGACTGGTCGTGCATCAGTGGCTCTACACGGCGACCGACGGGCGGGTCGGCGCCAGCCTCGGTGGCCGTCCCATGCTGCTGCTCCGAACGGTCGGACGCCGCAGCGGCCAGCCGCGCACGTCCGCCCTGCTGTACGTCCGTGACGGCGACGCGTACGTCGTGATCGCATCGAAGGGCGGCGATCCGCGCCACCCGGGCTGGTTCCACAACCTCATGGCGGCCCCGGAGGTCGAGATCCAGGTGGGCCGCCAGCGTGTCGCGGTGCACGCTCGGGTCGCGGAGGGTGAGGAGCGGTCGAGGCTCTGGGCTCAAGCCGACGAGGTCAACAAGGGTGGGTATAGCGCGTATCAGACCCGTACCGACCGCGAGATCCCGGTGGTCGTGCTCGATCCGCGCTGATCGCGCGCCCGCGCGCGATGTCGACACGGTTCGCGTGCGGGGAGCACGGCCGAGGCCGGCCCGGTCCTAAGGTTCGCCCGTGAGCGCAGCTCCTGGGCGCGACGAGTTCGTGATCCGCCCCTACGCGGCTGGCGCGGACCGCGCCGGGGTGCGCCGGGTCTGCCACCAGACGGGCTATATGGGCGAGCCGATCGACTGGCAGTGGCGCGACGCGGAGAGCTTCGCCGACATCTTCAGCAGCTACTACACGGACGGTGAGCCGGGCTCAGCCTTCGTCGTGGAGCGCTCGGGACGGGTCTGGGGATATCTGCTGGGCTGCACCGATTCCGAGCGGGCGTGGAAACCCGGAGCGATCGCGGGTCGACACCTCCTTCGCCGTGGGCTCGCGTTTCGACCCGGTACCGCTGCGGTGATCTGGCGCACGATGGGCGACACGATCGTCGACGTGACCCGGCGCCGAGTCTCGGTACGCGACCTCGAGTTCTCCGATCCCAGATGGCCCGCGCATCTGCACATCAACCTGCTGGCGGAAGCACGGGGCCAGGGGCTCGGACGCCAGCTGGTGCAGCGCTGGCTCGAGGCGCTCCACGTCCAGGGTGACATCGGCTGTCACCTGCAGACGCTCGCCGAGAATTCGAGCGCGCTCGCCTTCTTCGAATCGGTGGGCTTCGAGCGGCTCGGCCCGCCCGTGCTCACCCCCGGGCTGCGCACCCGATCCGGCGGGCGTCTCCACCTGCAGGTGATGACCCACCACGCCCACCAGCGCTAGGACTGGGCGGCACGCCCCCCAGTGCGGGGTGGCCCCGACCTGGGGTGAGGGCACGACGCCGGGCCGCCCCTGGGCGTAGACCGGCCGTCGGCTGCCGGCGGCGTCTGGCTAGCCGCCGTGGGCTCGGGTCGTGTGCTCGGCGGCTTTTTCCATGAGGTCCACGGTGATCGGCCCGAAGGCTTCCATCTTGGGGTTGTCCGCCCCGCCGCGTTGGAAGCGGGCGTACTGGGCTTCGAGCACGATGGCGAGCTTGAAGCGGGCGAGGATCTCGTAGTAGTCGATGTCGGCGGTCGAACGGCCGCTCACCTCCGTGTAGTGCGCGAGCAGCGTCTCCTTGGCCGGCATGCCGACCATGTCGACGTAGCCGGCCTGGGAGGCGTCCTCGCCCTCCAGAGGCCAGCTGTTCGTCACCCAGCCCAGGTCCAGGAGCGGGTCGCCGATCGTGGTCATCTCCCAGTCGACGATGGCCGCGAGTTGCGCCGGGGCGCCGTCGCGGAACATGACGTTGGCGAACTGGTAGTCACCGTGGATGATGCCTGGCTCGTAGGTCGCCGGGATGTGGTCGCGCAGCCACGCGGCGGTGACGTCCGTTCCTGGCAGATCGCGACAGCCGTTGCGTTGGAGGTGTGCGAGCCAGCGGTCCACTTGGCGTTCGAGGAAGCCGTCGGGCTTTCCGAATCCCTCGAGGCCTCGGGCGCGCCAGTCGACGCGAGCGAGCCGGGCGATCCCGTCCACGAGCTGGAGCCCGAGCCCGGCGCGTGCCTCGACGTCGGTGTCGAAGGGGGCGGGC
>PLJD01000062.1 GCA_003140175.1 Actinomycetota bacterium | reverse complement strand
CGCGAGCTCGCGCGCCGCGCGGGAGTCACCAACGGACTCATCTCTCTTATCGAGCAGAACCGGGTGAGCCCGTCCGTCAGCTCGCTGAAGAAAGTGCTCGACGGCGTTCCCATGCCGCTGGCCGAGTTTTTCACCATGGACCTGAGCGTGGCGCCGCAGGCCTTCTTCGGCGCGGACGAACTCGTCGAGCTCGGCAACCCCGAGGTTTCGCTGCGCCTGGTGGCCGCGCAGCGCACCGGGCGCCAGCTCACAGTGCTGCATGAGCGCTACGCCGCCGGCGCCGCTACCGGCGAGGAGATGCTCGCCCATCGCGGTGAGGAGGCCGGGGTTGTGATTCGCGGCCGGATCGAACTCACCGTGGGCGGCGCCACGCGCGTGCTTGGACCCGGCGAGGCTTATTATTTCGCCAGCCAGCTCCCGCATCGCTTCCGCAACGTCGGGCGCGAGCCGTGTGAGATCATCAGCGCCTGCACGCCGGCGACGTTTTGAACCTGAAGGTCCGTCATCATGAACGCAAAACCCAACAGCATTTCCTGGCACGAGCGCTCGCGCTCGCTGCAGTTTCGCACCCAGGCCTTCATCGGCGGCAACTACGCGGATGCCGCCTCCGGCGCCACCTTCGACTGCATTAATCCCGCGACCGGGAAGCTCCTGGCGCGGGTGGCCGCCGGGGACCAGGAGGACATCAACCGCGCGGTGAGTTCCGCGCGCGCCGTGTTCCGCGCGGGCAGCTGGAGGGATCTTGCGCCCACGGAGCGCAAACGCCTGCTGATGCGGTTCGCGGATTTGATCGTGGCGCATGGCGATGAGCTGGCGCTGCTCGAAACGCTCGACATGGGGAAGCCCATCAACGACAGCCTGAAGGTGGATATCCCCGGCACGGCGCGCTGCATCCGCTGGTACGCCGAAGCGATCGACAAGGTATATGACCAGGTGGCGCCCACCGGCCCCGACGCGCTCGCCCTGATTACGCGCGAGCCCATGGGTGTCGTCGGCGCCATCGTGCCGTGGAACTTTCCCCTGCTCATGGCGGCGTGGAAATTCGCGCCCATACTGGCCGCGGGCAATTAATTGGTGCTCAAGCCCTCCGAGAAATCCCCGCTCACGGCGATCAAGGTCGCGGAACTGGCGGTCGAGGCCGGCATTCCGCCGGGGGTGCTCAACGTCGTACCGGGACTCGGGCAGACCGCCGGCAAGGCGCTCGCGCTGCACACGGATGTCGACTGCATCGCCTTCACCGGCTCGACCGCGACCGGCAAGCAGATCATGCAGTACGCCGGGCAGTCGAACCTGAAGCGTCTGTCGCTCGAGTGTGGCGGCAAGTCGCCCAACATTGTGATGGCGGACTACCCGGACCTGGATCGCGCCGCCAAGGCCGCGGCGTTCGCGATTTTCTTCAACCAGGGCGAGATGTGTTCCGCGGGCTCGCGCCTGCTGGTGCAGGAGAGCATCAAGGATGCGCTGCTGGAAAAAGTGCAGGCGGTGAGCCGCAAGATGCAGCCCGGCGATCCGCTGGATCCGGCCACGCGTCTCGGGGCGATAGTGGATGAAACCCAGATGAAACGCGTGCTGGGGTACATCGACTCCGGACGCAACGACGGCGCCGAACTGCGTTTCGGCGGGCGACGCGTGCGCGAGGACAGCGGCGGCTACTTCATCGAGCCGACCGTGTTCGAGGCGGTGAAGCCCAACATGACGATTGCGCGCGAAGAGATTTTCGGACCGGTGCTGTCGGCGATCACCTTCAAGACCATCGAGGAGGCAATTGAAATCGCCAACGACGTGATCTACGGCCTCGCCGCCGCGGTGTGGACCCGCCTCCTCGATGTGCCAGCCGCGCTCGCCGCCCGGACCTACGCCGCCGAGGGCCGGCTCGGCCTCGCCGTCCACGACGAGTTCCGACCCCACCAGGCCGCCGACGGCACCGTGACCCTCGAGGGGGGCCCCGACGGAGCGACCGTGAAGCCCGGCGGCGACGCGGACCTGGCCTGCGGCGTGAGCGCGCTGTCCGCCGCGTGGCTCGGCGGGGTGCGCTGGACGACACTCGCCCGGGCGGGACTCGTCGAGGAGCGCCGCGCGGGCGCCCTCGCCCACGCCGACGCCCTGTTCGCCAGCGACCCGCTGCCCTACCCGTTCACCTGGTTCTGATCCTGGGGTTCGCCGTTCCTCGCGCCCGGGCGCCTGCGGTTGAACGGAGCGGCCGGATGTCGCGACGAGCGATCGCCTTGCCAAGCCCCGGCCGCGGGGTTCAGGTCGCGCCGACCATATGCATTAGCATATGGTCGTGGCTCGACGAGAGGTCTTGGTCCAGCTCGATGACGACCTCGTGACGCGCCTGGACGGCCTGGCTCGCCAACGGGGCGTGAGCCGGTCGGAGCTGGTCCGGCGAGGGGCGCTCGCGGTGCTGGAGGCCGAATCGCTGGGTGCCGCCGACGCTGCCTTACAAGACGCGTACCGCCGTCAGCCTCAGGATCCCCGCCTGATCGAGGCCGCGCGTCGACTCGCGGCCGAGACCAGCCCGGCGTGGTAGCCCGCGGCGACGTCTATTGGGCTGACCTGGGACCCCCGGCGGGTCGGCGACCGGTGTGCGTCCTGACCCGCGACGCGGCGATCGCCGTGCTGCACAGCGTGACCTGCGCGCCGATCACGCGAACCATCCGTGGCATCCAGTCCGAAGTCGACGTTGGCAGCGAACACGGACTTCCCGCGCCCAGCGTCGTCAGCTGCGACAACATCGTCACGATCCCACACACGGTCCTCGACCCGGAGGCCATCGGGCGCCTCGACGAAGCCAAGCGAGCCGCGCTGGACCGGGCCCTGCGCTACGCCCTCGACATCCGCTACTGAAGCCCGCCCGGCCGAACGGCCAACCAACCGCCGAGACCGACTCAGCCCGCGGCGTGCGGGCCCGCGATCCCTGCGGCGGCACGGTTGCTTCGCGTTCACCTGGTTCCCCGCCGACTCCGGCGACGGACTCAGCTCCAGCCCCCCGTCGCGCCCTGCACCATCCCGAACGGGCCGGTCGGCCAGCCGAAGCAGTCCCGCATCAGCTGGTCGACCTCCTCGGCGGTCGCGACGCCGTCCTCGACGACCCGGTGGGCCTCGGCGACCATCGCGAAGTAGACGCGGTTGGCGACGAAACCCCACGCGGTGTCGCGGTCGCGCACCACCACCGGCGACTTCCCGCACGCCGTCGCGACCCGGCACACGGTGTCGAGCGTGTCCTGGCTGACCTCTTTGGTGCGCACGATCTCGGCGAAGCGCATGACCGGCGCGGGGGAAGCCCAGTGCCAGCCGACCACCGTGGCGGGCCGGTCCGTGGCCGCCGCCAGCGCGGAGATGGGAAACCCCGACGTGTTCGACGCCAGGATCGCGCCCGGCGGCGCCACCGCGTCGAGCTGACGGAACACCGCCACCTTGAGCGCGAGCCGCTCGGGGACCGCCTCGATGACCAGTTCCGCGGCGGCGGCCTCCTCGAACACGTCGGTGAAGCGCAGCCGAGCCAGCGCGGCGTCGGCCTCCTCACGGGACAGCTTGTTGCGCGCCACCCCCCGCTCCAGGCCGTAGCGGCCCGTGGTGACGTGCTCGCGTCCTCGCTCGAGCGCGCCCGACTCGACGTCGAAACACACCGTGGGAAACCCGGCCGTCGCCGTCACCTGCGCGATGCCGCTCCCCATCACGCCCGCCCCCAGCACACCGACGCGCAACGAGTCACTCACGAGCAGTCCTCCGTGGTCCGGTGTCGGGCGCGGCCCGGGCCGCGATCGCCGATCACTCCAGGTTGAGGTCGATCCGAGCCAGCCACAGGCCCGGGGCTTCCAGCTCCGGCGCGGTCGGCGTCAAGCGGGGCGCCTCCCACAAGCGATTGAGCGCCTCCGGTCCGGCCCGTTCCACGACCCCGGCGCAGAACGCCGCGCCCCGCTCGTAGTCCTCGCGTTCGAGGGTGAGGCCCAACAGCTGCTCCACGAAGCGGGTCGCCTCGCCCCGCTCGATTCGGTGCCGGGCCAGCGCCTCGTGCACCCGCCCGAACGACGGCACGAGCCGACCCCCGATGCGGCCCAGCACGTCGTCGGCGTACCCCTCCAAGACCGCGTGGAAGACCCGGGCCCGCTCGAGGAGCTGGCCCTGACGAGCCGACGTCATCGCGCCCAGGAGCTCCTCGGGACGCTCGGCGAGCCGCTGGAGCGCCTCCGGATCGGCCGGGTCGAGGTCCCCGAGGCGGGCGCTCAGCACCGTCGGGTCGACCTCGTAGGCGGACACGTAATCGGTGGCGAGGGCCACCAGGTGCTGACGTACCCAGGGAACCGAGCGCATCGCGGCGTGGACCACCTCGTGGAGCGCCACCGTGAACCGCAGATCGGTGCGGTCCAGCGACCAGGACTCCTCGAACGCGTCCACGTTGGGGACCACGAAGCACAGCGACGGCTCGTCGGCGGTCGCCAGCGGCAGGTCGTAGCGGCCCAGCGCATGCTGGGCGAGGTAGCCGATCATCGAGCCCGCTTGGACGCCGAGCAGCAGCGGGGCGAGCATCGGAAGCAGCGCCGCCATCGGGTCGCCCCCTTGGCCGCCCAGGGCGCCGAGCCCTTCGAGCCCCTCGAGTCCGCCCAGCCCCTCGAGCCCGCCGAGGCCCTCGGGCGCCTCGGTCCCCGGGGGTCGAAACGCCGTCCCGAGCGTCGTGGCCAACGCCTCGAGGACCGGTCGCAGCGCCTCGAGGTGCAGCTCGGCCCAGCCCTGACGCCCGGTCGTGAGCACCGTGGTCGCGAACGTCGCGGTCAGCCCCGTCTCGGCCACCACCTGGGTCTGCGCGGCGCGGGCGAGCCCCTCGAGCTCGGTGGCCGCTGCCGCGTCGATCGGTCGTTCCGGCTCACCGTCGGTGGCGACGTGCCGGGCGACCTGACCCGCGATCTGCCAGTTCACCGGCCCGCTGGACTGCAGCATGCGCAGCAGCTGGTTCAGATCGAGGTCGCCGAACCCGAACGGGAGTGCCGGCTCGTCGCCAGGTTGAGGGACGCCAGCCACGCGGCCAGTCTATGAACGTGACCACGATCGCTATTACGGGAGCGTCCGGTCTCGTCGGCCAGCGGCTCTTGCCCGTCCTCGCCGAGCGAGACGCCGTGACCCGCCTGGTGGGGCTCGACGTCCGCCCGCCCCGCCGCCGCGCCCGCCGCCTCGACTTCCATCTCGTCGACGTCGCACGCGCCGAGCTCAAGCCGCTCCTCGAAGGCGTCGACGTGCTCGTGCACCTCGCGTCGGTCGTGGACCCGATCCCCGACGAGGCGGTCATGGCCCGCGTGAACGTCGACGGGACCCGCCGGGTCCTCGACGCCGCCGCCGCGGTGGGGGTGCGGCGCCTGGTGCGGGTCTCGAGCGCGGCCGTCTACGGCGCCTGGGCGAACAACCCGGTGCCGCTCACCGAGGACTCCCCGCTGCGACCCAACCCGGGGTTCTCACCCGCGGTGCAAGCCGCCGAGGTCGAACGCCTCCTCGCCGAGTGGCGCGAGGACCACCCCGGTGTGGTCGTCACCACGCTGCGCTCAGCGCCGGTGGTGGGCCCGGGGGCGGAGCGGCTCCCGTCCCGGCTGCTGCTCGGTCGACCGCCGGTCCGGGTCCGAGGCGCGACCCCTCCGGTCCAGGCCGTCCACGTCGACGACCTCGTCGCCGCGCTCGCGCTGGTCGTGCTCGACGACTACCCGGGGACGTTCAACGTGGCCCCCGACGGCTGGCTGGACCATGCCGCGGCGGCCGCGCTCCTCGGTGCCTCGCCGGTGCCGGCACTCCCGGCGCAGGTCTGGACCCGGCTGCTCGGGTGGAGCTGGACGGTCGGGATCGGCGACGTGCCACCCGAGGCGCTGCCCTACGTGATGCATCCCTGGGTGATCGCCAACGACCGGCTGCGGTCCCTCGGCTGGGCGCCCCGCCACGACAACGAGGAGGCCATCGTCGACGGGCTCGCCTCGCTCGGCCCGGCCCGGTCGCTGCGCCCCTGGCTCGCGCTCGCCGGCGGGGCGTTCGCCGGCGCGAGCGTCACCGCGTGGTGGCTGGGGCGTCGCTGGCGGCGAGGTGCTCGGCGCGCCACCCGTCCCACTCCGAGGTGAAGTAGCGGACGCGGGTCTTCTTGTACTCCTTGACCGACCACAACAGCGCGTAGTCCTCGACGCCGGTCTCGTCGCGGATCGCGGCGATCGTCGCCTCGCAGTCGCGGCCCTGCTTGCCGTGCACCATCGTGAACACCGAGTACGGCCAGTCGGGGTAGGTGGGGCGCTTGTAGCAATGGCTCACCAGGGCGAAGCTCGCCATCTGGGGGCCGAGCTCGTCGAGACGGTCGGGGGGCACCGCCCACACGCCCATCGCGTTGGCCTTGAACCCCGCGGTGCGGTGGTTCATGACCGCCGCGAAGCGTCGCATCAGCTTGCGCTCTCGAAACGACGCCAGCAGCTCGAGGACCTCGTCTTCCGAGCAGCCGATCTGGTCGGCCTGGGCGGCGAAGGGTCGCTCCACGACGGGGAGGTCCTCTTGGACCACGCGGATCGCGTCGACCTCGAGGTCGGACAGCACCGGCGCGTCCATGTGGGGGCGTCGCTCGGGCCGCTCGTGCTCGGAGACCTCCGCCTTCGCGTTGGCGGCCGTCTGGCCGGTCATGTCGAGCTTCACGCCGATCTTGTAGAGCTGCAGCGTCGGCAGCTTGCGGGTCACGGTCGCGCCCGACTCGCGGTGCAGCACGTCGAGGTGCGCGTCGAGGGACTCGTCCGGCGGGACGGCGATCGTGTACCAGAGATTGAACGCGTGGTTGCGCTTGTAGTTGTGGCTGACGCCCGGGTGGTCGCTGATCACGCCCGCCGCCTCGTCGATGCGGTCCGGGTCGATCTTGGCCGCGACGAGCGACGAGTCGTAGCCCAGCGCCCGGGTGTCGAAGATGGCGGAGAGCTGGCGCAGCACCCCCGCGGCTTTGACCGCCTCGACCCGAGCTCGGACCTCGGGCTCCGCCAGCCCCAGGCGTTCCCCGAGGGCCGCGAAGGGTCGCGCCTCGAGGGGGAAGTCCCACTGCACGGCGTTCAGCAACTCGCGGTCTTGGTCGCTCAGGCCTGGCTCGCTCATCGCGCCTCCATCGTGGCGGTCCGTCCCCGGGCCAGCAAATTAAGCCGCGGTCCCGAACATCCGCGGGGCGGGTGCCGGCCGGTCCGTGAGCATCACGCCCTGGTGCAGCGAGGGATGCACGCTGCCCCGCCAGGCGGTGATGGTGACCGGATCGCCCGGGTTGAGCTCCTCGATGCTCGCCACCAAGTCGCCGGCGTCGTTGACCCGCTCGCTGATCTCCGACGTGCTGATCTGGGTCACGACGTCGCCCGGGGCGAGGCCGGCCTGCGCGGCCGGGCTGCCCGGCATCACGACCGTGATCTGGGCGCCACCGCCGGGACGGTTGGTGGCGTCCACCGCGGCGACGCCGAGCCAGCCGTGCTGGACCTCGCCGCTGTTCTCGAGCTGCAACGCCACCTGCTGGGCGAGGTCGATTGGTACCGCTTCGCCGGGCAGCGCGGCGGACAGGATCCCCACCACACCCCCGTTGCTGTCGACGAGCGCGCCGCCGCCGTCGATGGCCGGGACCGTCGCGTCGGTGGCGACCAGGCTGGGCAGGACCCCACCCCCCGGGAGGGGTCCGACGCGGTGCAGCGCGCTGACGATGCCCTGCGCGGGCTGGGGCTGGTTGTCGCCGTCGATGCCGAGGGCGACGACGCTCTGCCCGACCCGCAGCTCGTCGCTGTGGTCGAGGCGAGCCGCGGTGAGGTCACCGTTGTTGACCAGCAGCAGCGTGACGTCGGTCGCCGAATCGGTGCCCAGCACCCGGGCGGTGCTCAGGTGGCCGCCGCTGCTCGCCACCGTGATCGTGGTGGCCTGCCCGACCAGCGAGGCGCTGGTGAGGACCCGGGACCCGTCGAGCGCCACGCCGGAGCCCAGCGTCTCGCCGCCGGGCCCGTCCACCCGGACCGAGACGATGCTGGGCGCCGCGTCGTCGGTGACGTCGGCCCAGTCGTGCACCTCGGGTGGGCCGGGAAACGCCGGGGCGACCGAGGCCCCACCGGTGGGGTCGGGCCCCCCCGAGAAGGCGCCCGCGAGGGCGAGTACCCCGACCGTGGCGACCACGCTCAGGACCGCGACGACCGCCGCGAGGCCCCATTCCCGCCGTCGGGGCGGCGTGGTGGTCCCGCCGCTGCGCCAGGCGGCCATGGCCGCGCCGACCTCGCTGGGGTGGAACCAGACCCGATCGAGGGGATCAGGGGGCGCCCCGCCCTCCCCCTCGTCGTCAGGTTCCTCCACCGGCACGACCAGCCATGGTACTGACGGGTTCTCGCAATCCGACCGCGGGACGCGCGCCGCGCGCCGCCTCCCCCGGGAGCCACACCGCCGCCGTCTGTACCATTGGCCGCGTGCTGAAACCCGGTGCGGGCTCGGACTGGGTCACGCTGACAAGCGAACCGCTGCCGGTCGAGCGCGCCACCATCTGGGCGGGCACGGCGGCGAGCGGAGCGGTCGTTACCTTCTGCGGGATCGTCCGCGACCACTCGGAAGGCCGCGCCGGGGTGCGCGGCCTCACCTACGAGGCCTACGAGGAGGTGGCGGTCCGCCGGCTCGCCGACGTCGCGGCCGAGACCCGGCGCCGCTGGCCCGTCGTCGAACGCCTGGCGTTGCTGCATCGGGTCGGCGACCTGACCCTCTCGGAGCCGTCGGTGGTCGTCGTGGCCTCCTCCCCGCACCGTGCCGAGGCGTTCGACGCCGCCCGGTTTGCCATCGACACCCTGAAGGAGACCGTCCCCATCTGGAAGCGCGAGCACTGGGCCGGCGGCTCCGACTGGGCGACGGGCGCCCACCCGGTTCGCGACGTCGACGCGGCGCGCTCGGCGTAGCAGGGACCGCTCGTGCCTCGCGACCTCGCCATCGACCTCGGAACGGCGAACACCCTCGTCTACTCGCGGGGCCAGGGGATCATCCTCAACGAGCCGACCGTCATCGCGCTGAACAGCCGGACCCAAGACGTCCTCGCGATGGGCCATGAGGCCTGGCACATGATCGGACGGACCCCGGGCCACATCGTGGCGGTCCGGCCGCTGCGCGGCGGCGCGATCACCGACTTCGAGATCACCCAGCGTCTGATCCGGCTTATCTTCGCCCGGGCCGGCATCACCCGGATGCAGCGAGCCCGGGTGCTGGTCTGCGTCCCGTCGGCGATCACCCACGTCGAGCAGCGCGCGGTCCTCGAAGCGACCCGCCGGGCCGGCGCCGCCCAGACCTACCTGATCGAGCAGCCGATGGCCGCCGCGATCGGCGCCTCCCTGCCGATCCACGAGCCGCTCGGGAACATGGTCATCGACATCGGCGGCGGCACCAGCGAGATGGCGGTCATCTCGATGGGAGGGATCGTTGCCCTCCAAGCCGTCCGCATCGGCGGCTTCGACATCGACGCCGCGATCTCGAACCATCTGCGCCGGAACCACGGCGTCGCGGTCGGGGAGCGCACCGCCGAGGAGATCAAGATCGCCCTCGGCTCGGCCTACGAACTCGAAGAGGAGTTGCACGCCGNNGCTGCGCGAGGCGATCGACGAGCCGCTCTCCCGGATCGTCGGCGCCGCCAAGTTGGCCCTCGGCGAGACGCCGCCCGAGCTGGCCCAGGACCTGCTCGACATGGGCATCCACCTTGTCGGCGGCGGCGGGATGCTGCGCGGCCTCGACCAGCGCGTCGAGCACGACACCGGCGTGCCGGTCCGCCTCGCCGAGATGCCCCTCGAGACCGTCGTGCTCGGCGCGGGTCGCTGCCTCGAATCCTTCGACCGGGTCCGCGAGATGTTCCTCGACCGGCCCCGCCCCACCACCCCCCGCCGCACCTACTAGTCGTCGGCCTCCCCGCTTGGGGCGTCGTCGCCGAGCAGATCCTCGGCGGCTTGGCGGACCTGCCAGTCCCGNNCGCCGGTCGCCGAGCGCGCCGAGTGCCGCCACCGCCGCCTCCCGAACCAGCGGGTCGGCCTGGCCGGTCACGTTCGCCGCGAGACCCTCGACGACCGCTGCGGTGTTCTGCCCGAGCTCGCCGAGAGCCCACGCCGCGGCTTCGACGACCATCATCTCCGAATCGTCGCGCCGCGCGACCAGCCGCGCCGCCACGTCCCCGCTCGGCGCGCGGCGGGCG
>PLJD01000123.1 GCA_003140175.1 Actinomycetota bacterium | reverse complement strand
GCGGCCCAACGCACGAACGGGAAGATGGCGGGCCGCTCGGGGTCCGTTCCCTTGCGGACGGGCTCTCACTATGGGACACTGAAGAGGAGAGTGCGTCGCGATCCTTTGCGATGCCTAACTCGGAGGTGCGGGATGGCCAAGCGGCGTACCCTCAGGGTCCGGAACGTTGCGGCAGTTATAGCGGGCGTTTCGCCTCTCCTCGCCTATTCCGGTGCTGCAGCGGCGCAGCCCGGGTCGCCCTCGACAGAGCCGACGGGCCCCGCTGCGAGCGTCCCCGCGCCTGGTTACGCGAATTTCTATGGCCAGAGCGTCGATATCGCGACGCTTTACCGCACTGGTGAAGCGAAGTCGTGTGTTGTGTGGCCGGCGCGCAATATCGCTGATTGCTATCGCACACTTGGAGAAGGCGAAGCTCGCGAGCACCAACTTGGTTTCACAACACCTGGAACCGCTCAGATCGATGGCGGCTTCTGTGGAATCAGTTCGTCGGCCTTCTCCAAACCCAACTTCGGGGGCACGAGTTACTACCAGAACAACACCGGCAAGGTCTACTCGATTGGCTTTACCGCTGCATCGGGGATCGCGGATGGCTGTGGAGGGACCGACTTCCTCGATAGCTCGGGCTATGCTTACGGCGGTGGCGCAGTGTACCCGAACAGCCCCGTCCCGAACTTCGGGGGCTTTCCCGTCACCCAGTTGCTGAACTTCTAATCAGGTAAGGGCAACGGCTGACTAGGTTCACCCTCTTACAGTCAGTTGTCATTGCCCTGTGGGTGGCGCTCGCACCTGCCCTGAGTTACCCGTCCTCGCCGCGGTCGACGGGTCCGGTCCTTCGCGCCGAAGCGTGTCCAGCGGAGATACGAATCCCGGACGCTCGATGCGGACGAATGGTTGTCCGCGGGAACGGCCGGCCTCCTCAGTCGATTTTCTTTGTCAGGGCAGGGTCGGGTCCTGCCTCGGCCCCGCCAGTCTTCGTCTTGGGAGGTGGACCCGGCGGATCCGCCATAGATCAGTCGTTTGCCGTGTTTTCCGCGTTCGTTGCTGCTGGGCGCAGCGCTGTGGCTTTCGACTATCGGGGCACGGGTCGCTCAACCCCAAGTCTGGATTGCCCAGAGACCGGCGGTCTCGTTCAGGCTCGCCCAGCTGCGTTCGCCGACGCAGTGCGAAGGTGCCGCGCTCGCCTCGATGACCTCGGAATTGATCTTGCTGACTACAACAACCTTGAGAATGCCGCCGACTTCAATGCGCTTCGTGGCTTGCTCGGCTACTCGCGGGTGGACATCTATGCCGACTCGGAGGGTACTCGTGCGGCCTTTGCTGTTATGGCCCGCTATCCGAGGTCCCTCCGACGGGTTGTACTCGCCGCACCTGCACCTCCCGGTGAACACATCATTTCCGATGCCGCCGCCAACTTTGAGACCTCCCTCGCTGCCATGGTGAAAGCGTGCGATTCGGCGCCTGGTTGCGCAACGAGGTACCCGAATCTCTCTCGCCGTTGGATGAGCTTTGTGACCCGCGGACCACGGACCCCTGGCGACGCGGTCGCAGACTCACCCCGAGGGACAGAGGCTGCCTCTGTTATTCAGGCGCAGCTCGCGTCGGCAGAATCACTGCCTTTCGTTCCCGCCACGATGGATGCCATCATCAGAGGCGATTTCGACGCTGGGACAGTGGGGCCAACATCACTCACGCCGGCCATCAGCGGCGTGTACCTCACTACGCGATGCAGCGAAGATCTCACGTCGTCGGTGGATAATTCTGCCCTTCCGCTCATCGGAGACTGGACGCCCGTGACGATACATAGGACGATCTGCGGGGCTTGGGGCATCAGGCCGACTTCGAGCTTCGATCGGATCTCTCTGGCGGGCAACCACACCCGGACGCTCATGCTTACTGGGGAATATGACCCGATTCATCCGCCTGCCTACGCCGAGCAGGCTCACCGCCTTCTGGTCGATAGCACATTGACCCTATTTCGCAGCTTGTCGCATGATCTCGACGCGTCGCCGTGCGCGATGAGCCTCGCGCGGGACTTCCTAGCTAGCGGCTCGACGGCTCTGCAGTGCAACCGCAAGCAGGGGGTTGCGTTCATGGATCTTGTGGGCGATCGCTTGTGACACTCCGAAACGGAGAGCGCGTTGAGCAGTCGCGCCTTCGTCAGCAAGTTTGCTGTCGAACTGGCTACCGTGCGAGATCCCGAGGTAGCCCTCTAAGGGGGGCGTAGCGTACGACCGAATGCAGTCCGGATTCGCTGCGCCGAATCACCCTAGTTGGGTTCGTGACTGTGACGAGAAGAATGCACCGATGTGCGAACCTCGCCGCGGCGTACGCTTCCATCAGAGGTTCGCGGTAGTTCGCCCACTACGATCCTAGAAGGGGTGCGAGCCGCCCCGAGGGTGGATAAACAGTGCCGACGAACCAGAACTGGATCGATCTGTTGACCAGGTTCTGGCTCGACCATCGCGACAATGTCCTCTTCACCTGCAACCCGGCTTGCAATTCCGAGCACGCATGCAGACCTCACGCTCGGGTGCGCCTCGAGGTGCTGTTCGATCGCAACTGGATCGATGTTCTGACCGCCACGGACGATGAGCTCAGTAAGTCGACCGAGTAGCTGAATAGATCCATCGGATCCGATGACAGCTCGATCGCCAGTGGCGAAGATGCCCCGACCCGGTCTCTGCCCCGCGTCATAAAGCCTGGGGTCGCCGACGTATCCGAGCATGAGCGCTTCCGTAGAGACAATGAGCTGTCCTGGTGAGCCGTCTGAAACGGGATCGCCGGCCTCGTTGCTGACCCAAGCGTCGACGCCGAGGACTGGCCTTCCGATTGTGCAGGCCCGCGTATTGACAGGGTCATTCGGACTCGACATCGTCAAGACACCAGCTGTCTCGGTCGTTCCGTAGCCAATTAGTGACAGGCAGCCAAATGTTTGCTCTAAGGAGGGTACGAGCGATGAGTCGGCCGGCCCCGCGCCAAGCCCTAGCGAGAGCAGGCGGCTCGTGTCGCGAGGGCGCCGGCGCTGAGAGCGCAGCAGCGACTGAGCCATGAATGGCGAGACGGCCAGGTTCGTCACGCCGCGGTGTTCGATGAGCTCAAGGGTCTTATCTGCATCGAAAGGACCGTTGATAACGAAGCACGCGCCTCCCACCACCAGCGAGCGCATCAGCATCGAGAACCCAGAAATCGTCGTAAACGGCATCGCCGAACTAAGGCAGAGCCCCAAAGGGCGTGTCGACTCTGTGAGCGAGGAGACAGCTGCATCCAGGGCGGTGGCAGATCGTGGGACGTCGACCCGCGTTCCGAGTACTTCAATCTGGATTGCGAGGGTCGACCAGATTCCGAAGAGTAACGACCTTTGATCGTGCACGACTCCCTTCGGCCGTCCAGTCGTGCCGGATGTGAAGAACGTAATAGTCCCTACCGCGGCCGGCGTGGGCGCTGGTGTGTGAGCTTGGGAACCGAGAAGGAGGTCAATGCCGGGGATGAGATTGCCATTCGCCTCGCTTGCCCCGGGTCGCGCGTTGACACGTGCAAGATCCGAAAGTTGTCCAGCGACGAAGGCTGGTCGGAACTGTTCAAGGATTGCTGCTTGGACGGACGGTGGCTGGCTCGCGTCGATCAAACAGATATGGGATCCGCTCAGAATCGCACCCAAGACCAGGAATACCCCGGTGGTGTCGAAGCGGCCGAGAACCGCCAGTGCCTCGTGTCGCCCCACGCCTCGCTTACGAAGCTCGTCGGCCAACGCGTTCGATCTACTCCAAAGCTCGCGGTAAGAGATTTCAGTGGACAGGTCTGCTATGGCAGTGACGCTCGGCGCAATCTCAGGAGAACGGCTGAGCGCGCGAGTTAGGAGCCACGACTCATCCATAGCGCGATGATTCGTGAGATGAGAGGAGTTTGCAAGCCGGATCCTGCTAAGGTTCGCGAGCGGAATTCTGACCTCGAAACCTCACTTGGATCGGCTGTGGGTTTCTTCAAACCTGTCGTGCGGGAAGCCTTCGTGCCTCCACCAACGGGGGTTAGTCCGTATTCTCCGCCAACCTGGACCGGGCCGTCGCAATACACGCTCGGTGGTGTCGTCCCACTGCAGTTGCCAGTCGGCCACAGCGAGACTGTGTCTATTGCGTTGGATGTCATCCGCGCCTATCCGAATGGCTTCGAGCTTCATTTTGTCGTTGCTACCCGATTGCCATTACCGACGGCATTTGCCGGGAGTTGGCCGCCGTGGGAGCCCGGGAGGAGTGCCGACCCCCTACGAATTGGCTTTGAATTCGCCAACGGGCGATGCGCAGGGGAGGAGTATTACGACATATTCGGAGAGCCGAAGGACCAAGACGGGCTGCCATATGTCCCGATTATCCTGCTCGACGGAGCTATGAGCGGATCACACAGACTCTCACTCCGGGCTTGGTGCTGGCCACTGCCCCCGATAGGTCCCATAACAATCTACGTCGAATGGGAGGAGCGCGGCCTTGCCGAAAAGCAGGTACAAGTCGCGGGCGAGATAATTCTCGCGGCTGCTGAGGCTGGAGTCAGCGTCTGGCAGGGTAAGTAATGGCGTCGTCGCAGAGTTGCGGCGTGAACTTGACCCGCGAGGCCGTGAGGGCTCGTTCCAGTGTTTAGCCGGGAGGTGCGGGTGACACTGCGCCCTCTTAGACCGCAAGACTACGACGACTTGTACAAGGTGGTGGCTATCAGAGAGGGCGGATTCTTCGAGCGATTTCAAGGCCGTACGCCGAGCCCAGAGGACTTCGTTCGGAACTTGTGGGCGAAGGTCCTAGTGCAACTGATTGCTGAGAAGCGAGGCCAGGCGATCTCCCTGCTCGTCGCGAGCTCGATGAGTCCGCTTGATGGCACTGTTCAGGTGGCTTGGTTTCCGCTCAACTCCGGTTCCAGCAGGGATCAGGTTGATGCGCTCGAGCAGTTTGTAGGGTACCTTTTTGAGACTTGGAGCTTTCGCAAGGTCTACGCAGATGTTTCGGAACAAGGTCGAGACAAGCTCGTAGCGCTGCCAGGGATTGGTGCCCTATTCCGGCAGGAAGGTTGCCTCCAGCAACACGAGTTCTACGACGGGGAATATCGAGAGCGTTTCATCTTGGCTCTCTTCCGGTCGGACTGGAGGGCCTACGAGTCCAATCGTGCCTCGGCGCGCGACTTGTCGGGTGGAAAAGACGACAGCCACCTCGATGCGGCACTGGGGGGCGAGATCTCGCTTCCTTACAAGTCGCAGAGCCTACGAGTCGGAGTCTTATCGGAGGCCGAGACGTTTAGTCCACGCAGCACAGCTGCGCCTATGCTTCCATCGTTAGCCGGGCGTCGAGTCGCTTTACGACCGATCACAGAACGTGATTACGCGTTCCTGATGGCTCTCGCCACGGATGAGCGTGTCGGGTATCGCTGGCTATTCCGAGGCGAGACACCCAGCCCAGAGCAGTTCCTTACACGCCTGTGGCAAGACGTACTCGTTCAGTTTGTCGTGTGCCGCACTGCCGACGGCACAGCAATTGGTCACGTCATACTTACGCGAGCGAACTTCCGCGACGGCACAGGCGTCGTTTCGGTCGTCGTCGACCCTCAGCTCGCGGGCGTCGGGTTCGGACTCGAAGCGAGCGATCTGTTCTTCAACTATGTATTCCGCATGTTCAACTTCCACAAACTCTACGGCGAGACGGTCGAGTTCAACCTCCAGCAGTTTGCTAGTGGACTGAAGGGGCTGCTCCATGAGGAAGCCCGTCTGCGCGAGCATCACTTCTGTGACGGCAGATACTGGGACTACATGATCGTTGCCGTCTACCGTGATGAGTGGGAGGCGGCGGCGATTACCAAGCTTTGAATGCGAGTTCGTTCGCTCATCGCGGGTTCGACCCCGTAGCGGCCGAAGACCGTCTCGTAGGCCGAGGCCATTCCGGTCACAAGATGGGAGTCGATGGAAACCTTGGTGGCAGCGAATCGGGCGCAACATCCGGTGATGGAGGGAGATGGATGCTGTCGGAGGATGATTTTGTGGACCGGGTCGCTGCCGAGTTAGGGATCTCTCGACGGGAACTGACAGCGGGCACGTTTGAGGCCTTAGGTTTTGACTCCTTGCAAATGTACGAACTGGACCTCATTGTCGAGGAGCTCGGCGCGCTCGTCTCGGATGAGGATATCGTGAGTGCGCGGAGCATTCACGATCTCTACGAGGCGTATAGACGCACCATCGCAAAGGCAGATTGAGGGCACGCGGGGAGGACGGAGCGTTTGCCCGAACGACGCAGGCAAACTCGACGGTCTGTGGTAGGCACGGGGTTCAAGATCTGTCGGGTAGGAACCGATTGATGCTGCCCAAGAGCTGGCGTATCGTGTTTTAGAGCACGATCATTGGGAGGCCGGACTTGAGTACCAGATCGTGAATGCAGATGGAGTTCGGCCCGTGCTGGCCTCGGTCGAGGCAGCCATTGGGAGTCATCCGGCAGTCCGGTCCGTCGTCGCAGTTCTGCTGCCACTGGAGGTCTGCCCGGAAGGTGATCTATGGGTGTTCGTCGTGCCGAGCGATCCGGCAGGCCCGACCCCGGATTTGGCTCTGTATTGCTCCGCGATTTTGGACCTCGGAGATCGGCCGCTTCGCCTCCGAAATGTACCGAGCTTGCCACGAAGCCGAACCGGGTGCATTCGCCGAGACCTGGTTCTCGCCGGGGCTCTGAGCGGTGTCATCGCTTCGCGGCACCCATCTCGTGAGGAGGTCTGGAACTCTCATCAGCTGTCGCGCAAGGCTCAGGCGCGGACTATCTAGTATCCGAGACAGGCACCACTTAGACTCAGCTAAACAGCCGGTGCCTGGCTCTCGATAGGCACCCGCGGCGAGCGAGCTGGAATGCTGACACCGATCCAGGTGACAGACCTGTGTCTGGCAGGCCGCCATGTCAGTCCAATCCGATGACGGCTCGGATGTGTCGCGAACGTTGTTTGCTGTGACGCATGATGGTACTGAACCGTACCGGTCGTATTGGTCAATGCGCCGCGATACGCCTATCGCGCCGTGCGAAATGCCGGGTGCCAACAGCGGTTCGGAGCGGGGGTACGCCGCCTATCGGTACGAGCACGTTGAGCGAGTACTTCGAGACCATTCGACGTTCTCATCGAGGAACATTCGAGAGGCTCTCGGCCCCGCAATGGGTCGTTATCCACTCGTTGGCCTCGACGAACCCCTACACGGTCGATCACGGTCGTTGATTTCCAACGCCTTTCATCCAACGACAGTTGGCAGGTGGGAGCGAGCCACACAGCGGGTCGTCAACGGACTCATTGATCGCTTTGCTGGAAGAGGCAGCGCCGAGCTCGTTAGAGAGTTCACGTTCCGCTTCCCGCTGCGGGTTATCGCAGAGATCCTCGGGCTCCCACCTAGGGACCATGCCCGATTCCATCGCTGGGCTATAGAGCTAATCAGTTTCCCGACTCGACCATACGAGGCAGTTCGCGCGTCGGGAGAATTGCGAGCGTATGTCGCCCGCCTGGTCGACGAGCGACGGCGCTCTCCTCAAGACGATTTGCTGAGTCAACTTGTCGAGACCAGGGTGAACGGTGACCACCTTGGTGGTGAGGAGATTTTCTCGTTCGTGTGCTTACTGTTGCCGGCCGGAGCGCAGACTGCGCACGCGGCAACGGGGAGCCTTCTGCTCGGACTGCTGCTTCACCGAGACCAGTTGGACGCCGTGCTAGTAGATCGTTCCCTCCTCGCCCAGGCCGCAGAGGAGACGATCCGTTGGGAACCCCCGCTGATGACAGCCGCGCGAGTGGTGCTCAGCGATGTCGAGCTCGGTGGTGTGGTCCTGACGGCGGGAACGCAAGTCGTAGCGAACCTCGGATCTGCCAACCACGACGAGTCTCGGTGGGCGAGCCCAGACTCATTTGATATCTTCCGGGAGCGGCGGCAGTCGATCGGCTTCGGAGCTGGCATTCACACCTGCTTGGGTGTGCATCTCGCGAAGATGGAGATGCGGATCGCCGTGGACGCAGTACTCGATCGCTGCCGTGGTCTTCGGCTCGATGGGACTCGGCCACTGCCTCGAGTGCATGGAGAAATGTTTCGTATGCCGACGGGACTGCCCGTCCGTTTTACCCCTAGTTGAGGAACAATGCCCCTCCCGGCGGTATACGACCAGACTTGTGCTTCATGAAGGGTGTCATTAGTGGGTCACGCGGCGCGGCGGTCGTATTCGTTGATGACCCCACCGAGGAGTGGTCGGCGGATTACGGGGCCGTGCAGGGGTGCTGCTCGAGGGCGTCGACCAGGAGCTCGAACTCCTCTCGATATCCGGGAGCCAACACCGATTCGACTGCGGCGGCAAGGATCTGACCATCGGACGTATTGAGCCAGGTTCCAAGCTGCAACGCTCGGAACTCCGCGTTGTTGAGCCACTGTTCGGCCAGGTCTTGCGACGTTGGCAGCGGAAACCATTGGATGGGTGCCCGGGCAACGTACCGCCGCCGGGACGGCAGCGGTTGCGTGAACGGAACCGACCGGCGCAGATACTCGGCTATCGCTTGTTGGTCTGCCATGTTGCACTCCTGGCTGTGCCGCTCGTCATGGAAAGCCCAACGACTGGCCTCGAACCCATCATGCCCCGGCGGCGAGGTGCCCCAGCGCCGTGATCGACGGCGAGAAGAGGTACATGCCGCCGGTCATGGTCACCCACGCGTTCAGCGCTAGCGGATCGGGTGTAAGCCCGGGTACGTGAGGCTTGGCTCCGTTCTCACTGAGGATGGGGTCCCCGCCGTCGTTGGCAGTGGGGAAGTTCGCACCGTTCGCCCATTGCCCTTGAACGACTTCGAAGTGTTCGACTATCGACGCCTGGTAAGCGGCAAAGAGCAGCCCGCGTTCCGCGTCAGCGTGATGCGGCGACCCGACCGGGGCGCCATCTTCGAACGACGCGCCAAACGCGATACCGCGACGTAGCAGTCGGTGCCGGAGCGTGTCGGCCGCACCACCGCCGGGGGTCTGCTCATCGCGAGGGTTGGTCTTTCGGATGTGTGCTGCCCGTGCCACATGTTGGCCGTCAGGATCGTCGCTGTACACGAAGTCGTTCACATGCGCGTCGGTGAGCACATCCGGGTCGGTCAAACCGACATCGACGGTCGTTGGATCGATGTTGGGCAGGCTTCGGATCTTCTCCATTGGGCAGCCGCTCTGGTGTCGCCCAAGCAGCTTGGCCTGGGCGAGCGCGGCGGCCACCTTGTTGTCGAGAGCGATGAGGCTGGTGTCGTCGTTGAACTGCTTGACGTTCTGTGCCAGACGCTCAAACACGAGGTATGAGCCGTTGACAGCCCAGGTCGGACCGGTCGGAACCGGCTGGCCAGGGGCGGGCGCCGGCGGTGTCCCGCCGTACTGGTTGGGCGTCGGCGCTGGAGGTGGTGTCGGCGGTGCTGGCTCGGCTGGGCAGCCGACGATGAACTCGCCAGGCTGAATGACGTCCTGGCCGGGCTGAGGATTCGTGGTGTAGCCGTCAACTGCGGGCTGGGAGACGCCGTCTTTGAAACCGAAATGCTCAAAGCCGGGCTGGTCGCAACGTGCTTCGCCTTCGAACTTGCCGAGCAGATGCACATCATGGTCGGCCATACCGTCCAGATAGCGGAGCACGGCGCGGTGCAGGTCATCGGCGCTGTCCGACGCGACGATCATCACGGCATGAAGGTTCGGGTCTTGAAAGATGGGTAGCCAGTGCTGGGGGTCGCTGGGACCGACATGGCCGAGCCCGGCGGCGCGCTGGGCGAGCCCTTGACGGAAATCATCGGGGAACTGTGCGATCTCAGCTGGCGTCGCCCCTAACGCCGCAAGGCCAGCCGATGTGAACGCGACGTTCATCCAGGTGGCTTCGATGACGCCGGTTTCCGGGCCGCGACGGTCGTTGAGCGCTTTGAACAGCTGGTTGAATGCTGTGACTTCCTCAGTGGTCGCGACTTCGCTGACGATCGTCTGGAGCCAGCCGCCAGCTGCTGCTGGCGTCGGGGGGAGGCCCAACAGCAGGAACGTCTGATGATCCTTGTTGAACGCTGCCAGCACGTTGCCTTGGATGTCGTTGAGAGCAAGACCGTTCGCCATGGCGGCGCCTCCTGGATTTATCGCTTATCTGAAGTTGTGCTGATCGTTGTCACGTCACTGACACGTGGTGGTCGCAAGGCGCTTACCGTCTCGCATACGGCAACACGGCCGTGAGCCATCAGCATTCGTCGAGGTTCTCCAAATTGTCCTTCTTGGTGCTGTCGGCTTTGGTCTCGATGTACGGAGTCGCCAGACAGCGGGGGCGGGGACAGTACGTGACCTTCCGGATGGTGGCTTCGTATCCGCCTACGCTGGTTTTCCAGATGTTGCCAGCGTCGATGCTGTCGACGACCTGGCTCCGCGTGTAATGCGTCCCGTCGGCGGTGCAGACACCCTCAATGTGCCGATGGGAGCCGTCGGCTGATGCTTCCTTGCGAACTCCGGTGACGGTGAGCGTCGCCATGGCTACGCTCGACCTTTGCGCTTGGGCGCTCGCTGGCTCAACGCTGAAGCTGCCGCCGTCTTGGAGGTCTTGCTGGTCTGCTTGGATCGCAGCACTTGGGACGCTGCCTTACCGGCTCGAGCGCCGGTCCGTCGCTGGGACATCTGATCCTCTCCTCGCCCGCCCACCGATGCGAGCGCTTGTTCGCGGAACCGCTGACAAGCGAACGCTATCACGCCCGCCGGGCCGGCGCCCTGCCATTTCAGGGTCTCTGGCCTCCGGGCAAGCCCCCGGTGACCCTCCAGGGGCCTTTCAAGCCCCGTGGAGAGAAGTGCCCTGGGGCTAGGTGGACAGGCGCTGGGCGCTGGCCGCGGTGGTGAACCCGAGGGTGGCTAGGCGGATCGATGCCGCCTGTTTGGAGACGTCGAAACGTCCGGCCAGCCGTCCGGCCAGTAGGAGAGCCTGGTCGGACCCGGCTCGAATATCGGTGCCGCTGCCCAACTCGGCGAGCTGCGTGCGGGTCACTTTGGAAAACATCTTGCGCGGCATGAGCAGCGCTGCCATGCCCTTGTTCGCTTGCACTTCGCGCCAGTTGCTGGCCAGGCTGCGGAAGAGAACCTCTGGTTTCAAACAGCGCATCAGTCGAGGATGGCTTCCGGTTGTAGCAGCGTCGATGAGCGTCCCCTGGTCGGGATTCAACTCGAAGAGCATGCGGTGCAAGATGATATGCGCCGCTTCGTGTGCGACAGTCGCACGCCAACGACCTCTCAAACCGGGTGCACTGTCATCGTCATCGAGCGCTGATCCGGTCAGATCGGCATTGATCGACACGCGGGGTGGTTTCCGGGGATTGAATTCGGTCATGCCGAGAACGTTGGCCTCGAGGTTCGCGTGCTGATCTAACTGCGCTTTGAGGTGCTGTTCAACGAAACGTTCGACATCCACAACTGGGTGATCGCTTGTCGGCATGAGCGACGCGCTTCTCAGCTCGTCTTCCATCATCAGTTCGATCTCGTCGTTTTGGAACGAGACGCGTTCCTCGCCATCCGCGCTCCGGTACTGCTTCATTCGGGCGGGCGCTCGCGTTTCTGACCGAGCCTGTCGATGAAGCTGTCCACTTTCTTGAGTTCAGCTTCGCCAAGGTCCAGATCGGAGAACTTGCGAAACACCACGCCGGCAGCCGGCGTCTGTTTCAGATACTGCTCCGTGTTCTCGTCGAAACGTCCGGCGAGAGCCAGCATCCGGTCGAAGTCAAGCTCCAAGACTCCACAGATGTCTTTCAGCACTGACTCGGATGGAACACGACGGTCGTATTCGATGTCGCTCAGATACGACGGCGCCTTGTTCAAGCGGCGGGCGAGCTCACGCAAGGTGAGGTCCTTGTCCAGCCGTGCTTGTCGGATCGCGTCGCCGAGCGAGTCACTCATGTTCGCCTGTGAGCGTACATGACCGCGGCCAAAAAGTCCGACCGGCGTTCGGGCGGCATCGACCGTCGCTGCATCCGCCAGCGCGGACTGCAAGAATCGCCCGGTGACCCAGCCGGACGGATCTGCAGCCGAGCCGCCCGAGATCAGCGCCAAGGAGACGGAGCTCGAGCAGTCCCGCGACCTGGTGCGCATCGTCTCAGTCGTCTACGGAGTGGCCCTGACCCAAGCCGTCGTGCTCAACCGGCAGGTTGTCCTTCACCCAGTGGCAAGTACGCACTCAGCTACAGCCTTGGCGATCTTTGCGGCTGTCTGGTTCGCGACCTACGGCTACTTCTCGTATGTCCTCGCGCTCGGAAGTCGTACGTACAGCTATCGGATCTATTGGTCGGGAACTTCAACAACCGATCGCTCCAACCAGGGAAGAAGGCGCCGCGATACCATCCGATTCTGTGTCGATCTGCTACTCGCCGGCGCGTACGCGTGGCTCCTTGTCGCTGCCGCAGACGTCACCCCTACGGGAGCGCACAATCACAACCCGCCATCGCTTCTGAAGGTCGTGACCTACCTGTGCGGTTTCGCGCTCGTGCTGGCGATCGCGAGTGTCGTCCGACTGCTGCGGTACGCCCACGGCGACGGGAACCAAGCGGACAAAACAGCCAAGCAGGAATCACGGTCGAAGCAGCGGGAGCGCAAGCAAGCACTCGTCGCATTAATCAGAGTTCCCGGTGTGGGGCTGCTGTTGACAGGCGCTGGTATCTGGATTGTCTACTGGCAGAGTCCTATGAGCATGGGATCTGTTCGTTGGGTGGTCGGTGTGGCCTTCGGGTTGACGATTGCCTACTCGATTGTCAGTGTCATCGACTCGCACAAGAGGCGGCTAGCTCAGTCGAAGACTTGAGCAAGGTATCGGCGGCCGTCCGGCATGAGATTCGCAGATGGCGGATCACTGATGTGACCCGCCATCTCGCTAGGCATCTGTCTCGACGCGGCTCACTGAGACATCGATCGGCAGTCGCAGCCGGTCGATGACCCAGAACAGCCGATCCATTGACCAGTCGCAGTAATGACGCCATTCCTCCGCGGTGGCAAAGGGGATGTCCAGCGCGTGCGCCAGCGGCCCTCTGGAAGTCGACCAGAGCTTGCGGGCATTCAACTCCTCGAAAACAGCCTCGCGGAGCTGTGTGTGTGCGCGCCCGGTGACGCCGCACGCCTGGGACGGCGGAAGCCCATCTGACCAGCCCATAGTGGTTCCTTTCACTTGGAAAACGGGGCACCCGAACCAATGAGCGCGGGCCGCCATCCTCCAAGGAGAACAAGGAGAGGAGTCAGTCACCCACTTGCGATCTCGGCGCTAGCAGGCACGGTGGCAGCGCATGAACCTTCTATCGACCACAGCGAAAGGAGCTGTATGTCTGTCCCCGTCAGCGTTCAGCTCACCGGGCTGTGCAGCCGCGCCCAGCCGCTGGTTGCAGCGGTCAAAAGAGCACGTGAACGGATGTCCCATACGCCGCCCAGCCGGTTCACCGACGACGAGCTGATCGATCGTCTCGTCGAGGTGGCCCAAGCCGTCGATGAGTTCCAGCGATGTCAAGCAGGTGGTCGCGGGCTCGTAGCCGCCGGCTACGTCCCGTGGCTGAGCGCAGAGCCTCGCCACCTCGACGACGCTTATGACAGCGCGGCCATACTCGGCGAGCTGTTCTCGACTGTCGCCCAGGATGTCGAAAGCATGCTCAGCACATCGCGCCGTGCCTGCGACATCTGGGCCGGGGGTGCTCTGGGAACGATGGCCGGGCGTCTCAACGCCGTCGGCTACCACCGTGAAGCCGGCGCCCTCGCCTCGATGGTCGGCGTCGAGTCGATCAAAGCCGACTGGGTCTACGGTGTGCGCGTCGGTCTCGAGTTCGCCCGCAACGTTCAGCAGTATCTCGGCCGGCGTCCAGCCCGCCGGCCCGAGCTGGACGACACCATCCTGGTGTTGGGCTGCGATTTCGTCGTACCGATTGCTACCGATGACGTACTCGCTGCCGATGACGTACTCGCTGTCCATGACGTGCTGATCGCGACACTGTTCCCCGGCCGCCTGTTCCCCACGCATTTCGGCGGGGCAGCAGGCCGTCTCGGCCATGCGACGCTGGCGCCGCGCTGTGCCAGCGCGTACGCCGCGGCGATCACCGACACCCGTCGGTCGCATCTGGCGGCCAAGGCCTTTGAGGTTCCCGCCAATGTGGACGTCGGGGGCGCCGATCTGGCTGCAGTGATCGACAGGCTGCTCGAGACCCTCGGGCCTGGCGACGCGTTCGCCACCGCGCACGCGTCGTTGACTACCGGAAGCTGAGCCCCGCCCCGCGGGGCTCAGCTCGTTCTGCCGGATCTTCGCGGTCGCGGCACCGGGACGTGGGACAGCGGGCGATGACATGTGGCGCCGCATGCGGTATCGGCACTATCGACGAGCTCGGGACCCTTCGATTCTCATGCTCGCGACTGGCAGCTGATCAAGAGCGGCCGGGATTGAACCCACGAACAGGTGTGCCTGACAGCGACACGGCCCACCACATGATGGGCAGCGGTAGCCGCGCTGGTGTGAATCCGCGAACCAGAAGTCGTCGAACACGCCGCGCTGCTGGAACGCGAGCGCGAGCAGAACGCCAGCGATGTGGCAGCCCCGATCGTCAGCCCAACCGAGGCTGACCAGTGTGTTGGCCCCCCGCTGGCGCAACGCGGTGATCGCCGCAGACACAAGCTGGGTGCCGATACCGTGATGTTGCACGTCGGGGCGTACCGCTACGCTTCGGACCAGCCCGACCGGCTCGGCGCAGCTCGTCCCGAGTGCGACCCGGACCGCCTGGGCCTGGTCTTCGGGCACAGAGCGCACGAGCGCATCGAGGTCGAGGCACTCACCAGCGACCACGCCGACTGTAGAGCCGTTCGTATCGGTAGCCCGCAAAGCAACGCCGTGCCGGGACGTGATCAGACGAACAAAGCCGCTGCGTTCCACATAGCCAGAGCCCAAAGTGGTGTCGAAGATCTCACGCGCCGCGTTGACTGCAGCGTATGAGATTTCCTCGATAACAACGTCGGCGACCATTGCGATCACCGTGCGCGGGGTCGCTTGGCTGTCAGCTAGCTGATTGGTCCCCCCAGACGCGCGTGAGGTCGACGGGTTGATAGGCTGTCGGTTCCTCGTCGATGGCTTGCACTAACCCTGGTCCGCCGGAGAACGTCGAGCCCGACACGCCGCCTTACACGGCGCTTGGAGCTTGCTCGACCGGGTGACAAGGCAGTCCGCTGGCCGGCCAGCTAGGAATGGCGGATCTGGTAGACGGAGATGTGGTTGGTGCTCGTCGCCGAGAATTCCGTGCCTGACCACCGGCTGTAGCGGGCGATCCGATCGAAGCCCGTCACCTCAGCCATAACGTCGAGCTCGCCTGGGCTGGCGTAGGTGTCGGTGACAGTCACAAAGGCCGAGCCCTGAGGGCGGAGGTGGACGAGCGTGCGTTCGATCTGGTTGGTGGTGATGTCGTAGCGGGCGAGTTGGAGCTCGACGTGCTCGTCTCCTACATAGCGGGGGATCACCGACCATTCACCGCTGCGCTGGGCGTCGCTCATGACCCACGACTCGAGGACGAAGCACCCGCTTGGGGCGAGATGTCGTGCGGCGTTACGGAAGATGTCTAACTGCGCCTGCCGGCCGCGGGGATCGAAGATGCCGTTCAGAGCGAGCACGACGACCGAGAAGGTGCTGTCGACCCACGCGTCGCGGTAGTCACCGACGACGACTTCGACGGCGTCGCCGTCGAGCTTGCTCCGGAGTTCGGAGACCATCTGCTCGGAGCCGTCAATACCCGCCACGCGCAGGCCCCGCCGATGTAGACCTATCGCCAATCGTCCCGTTCCGATCCCGAACTCGAGCACCGAACGCTCTGGACGGTCACAAGCGAGGTCGGCCAGCAGCGCGACGGCGGCATTGGTGTCTGAATCGACTCCGGGGTACAGCACGTCATATTGATCGCCTACGGCCTCACCGTACCTAGCTGGGTTGTAGCCGGTCAGCAGAGTCTCCCCATCAATCCGACGCCGCCCTGGTTGCCTACGATGCCACCACTTCTAAGCAACGAGCGCAAGCAAGTCGCCCCGGGATACGGTGCCGCATGCCCCGAACGCACTGCTCGCGATGTGGCCGCGCGCAGCAATCGGACGAACTCAGTGATATTGCTCGGCTTGCTTCCGACCTGTCGGTCGGCGATGCACGCGAGCAATCGGCGTTCGGTGGCCCCGATCCTTGGGCCTCGATCGACGCTGCCAACGTCTGCCCACAATGCCAGACCCCCGCCGAGCAGCGCGACGTTGCCCGTCGAATAGTGGCCGCAGTCGAAGCGGAGATCGGTCGAACCAGCAGCCGCGACACGGACCCGACGCCGCACGAAGCAGGACTCATCGCCTACGCAATGCGGCTACGCGAGCGTCTTGACNNCCCCCCCCCCCCCCCCCCGGAATTCGCCGAGCCAGAGCCAGCCGAGACAGAACCAGCGGGCGCCGAACTGCGCGTCGCGATCACCGGCGCGTTCCTCACGGGCCATCCGCTGCGCATCCGCATCAGCGAGTACGACCAGCTCCAGCGTGATCTGAGTCGCGAACTCGGACGTCAGATCGGCCAAGGCTGGTCGATTAACTCCGACCACTGGCGCCAAGACGGCACGTACTACTCCGGGGGCGGCTTCACAAGCATGCTGCCTCTCATCCTCGCCCGCCGCGATGGCCCGGACGCCCTCGCTCGAACCACCGCCGTCCTGCGCGACCGTCCCGACACCGAACATGCCTGGCTTGCCCTTGAAACCGAGGGCTGGATACTCACGCCGACCTCGATGCGCATCGACATTTACGACCTTGGTATGGCCGTCATGAACGGGACCTTCTCAGTTCGCGCCCCAGCGAACCTGAGTCTCCAAATGACCGCGCGCACGCTCAAGCGGCTCGTGTGGCTCAAGCCCGACCCCCAGACCGGCGTGCTCTCACCGATCACCGCAACATTTCGCAAACTCGCCGACGAGACCACGCGCCAGTTCGAGACTGCCATTGCCGCGGCAGCGCCCCACACCGTCCAACAGCCCTGGCTCTCGCCGTTCCTCGACACCCTCACCGACGACCACCCACCTGATCGGCCACGATCCAACGATTCGGGGCGACTGCTCTGGCTACACCCCGTTTACCTCCTCGAAGTTGACGACCCCGACGACCTGGCGTCCAGCGCGGCACAGCTCGCGCCGGCCTTTCACCGATCGATCGACATCCCCGACGGCCGATTCGCGCCGGGCATCGGATGGAGCACGCTCGTCACTGAACCTCGGCCCTCGAGCATCGACGACCCGCTCCGCCTCATCGAGCTGCACTGGGCCTACATCGCCCTCTACATGGAGATCGACCGCGGCCTCCTCGCCCTGCTCGACAACGATCGCTGGCACCGAACCGACTCACTCGCCGAGCTCGAACAAGACGCCGATCATGTCTTCGCTGACTACATGCGTGTCATGGAGGCCCGCGCTCGAGTCGACAGCACCCTCGCTAGCCTCGGCGGTGACGAGCAGGCCATTTGGGACGTCATCTCTGACGTCACCAAGTTCGACGCCCTCGTCTCTGGCGTCGACCGTAAAGTGGACGTCCTGCAACGCGTCGCCGAACGCCGCGTCCAGCAGGCCGCCGCAGCGCAGGCCCGCCGTACCAGCGCAATCCTCAGCTTCCTAACAGCGCTGACGATCGTCACGGTCGCCGTCGCGCTGGTTACCAACTTCCTCGGCACCCGATCCGACCCGATCGGACACCTCGAAGTTCGCATCCTCATTGTCGTCGCCGCGCTCCTCGCCTCGATCGGCCTCTATCGCGAGGCTTACCGCGAACGCCTCCGGCCCCGCCGCACGCACCGCCGATGGCGCCGCTAACTCGGCTCCCGTCACTCGGCAGAGGGGCAACACTCGGTTCCATCAAGGTGGCGATGAACGTGACCCGACCTGCTTGACCGTCAACCAAGCAGACGTCTTTGGGGTTTAACTGCTCCTGGTCTGATGAGCGCTCTCGCCTCGGCGACATAGGACGCTCTCTTCTGGGCCGTCTGTGCCGGACTCGGAAGTCTGTGCCGGGAGCGACCATACGACATGTGAGTGACAAGCCGGCACTGGTACTTCGGCGCCGCGATCCGGCGCGCGCGTGAGGACTGATTACAGATGGCTAAGCAGGTCAGCGCGAGACACCGAAGGTACGTACCGAGGGAGATCCACGCACGACAGGCCAGTTCACGCGCCCGTGGCAGCCGGACTGCAGAGGGAATTGACGAGTTGTGGTGCACTGCACCGCGAGCAACGCCGCGATCAGCAACTCACACGCCGAGTGATACGTCAACGGATTCGTGATCGGGTAACCCCCAGGTAGCAGTTCCGCGATACGTCTCCCGCTACGCGCGAGGCTCCTCGATGCGTTGCTCACCCTGCAATACGGCGCTGTTGCTCATTTGCCAAATGCGCGAGCACCGTGCGCATTTCTTCGAGCGGAACCTCTCCGAGCTGGATACCCACGCTGAAGTTGAACTCGTTTCATCGAGCAGCACCAAAGGCAAGGCCAAACTGCGCCCAGCCCCGGACCGCCTCGACGATCCTCAGGCCTAATGGGACACCGGGTGTGGGGTTAGGGGGTTGGGGCCGGCACGTCGGTTGGCGGGGGTCGGTGGTCGTAGGTGCCACCGTGCTGGTCATGGATCGGTTTTGGCCCCAGAGATCTGAAGTGAATTGACCAGCTCCCGCAGATTGCGCTCGTTCTTGCCGTAGTCGAATCGGGTCAGTCGCTGGAGTGGCTCGCTGCGGATAACGACCTCGCTCGTGGAAGGACCCACAGCTCGCACACGCATGTGGATCCGTTCACCATGGCTCCGAAAACTCGCACGTGTCTGGGCATCGAGCGCTAATAGTTCAGGATCCTTCGCCAAGCCTGTCACGTCGCGGCGCTCCAGCATCGTTTGTGTTGCTCGGCGGTAAAGCGCATCGGCCGGTTCATCAACCGACACGGTCGCTTCGGCAACGGGGCGCGCCGGATGCTTGATGAGAACGAACAGGCAAATCAGAACCAGCAAACAGACACAACCAATTCCCACCGTCACGAAAAACGTACGGGCGGCTGAGGTAAAGAATGTGTCAACAACAAAGACGAGAATGGTCATGGGGCACATCACGACCAACATGGCAAGGGAGAAATAGCGGATCCTCGAGACCCGAGCAGATGTCATGGCAGCGACGGTCCCCAGGGAGAACCCGCTTCGCTATATGCAAAGCCAGCCCCGCAGCCGATAATCCCCAGCACGATTGCTCCAGGAGTGCCGGCGATCATGTCGCCAATAATGCCAAAGGAGATTGCACCCGCTCCACAGGTTCCGAGGTCGCCGCCCACTCGGTCGAAGGGAATGTTTGCACCAGCGATCTCCTCGCTGTTCGGAGGCGTCATCATGGAGATAGGGGGCGGTGCTTTCGGCTGGCTCTGAATATTGCCGCTGATGCTGAACGCCAGCGGAGGGGCCCTCGCCGCCGCGGCGATCAGGAACGTTGCCACCTGCTGGCGTGCGACTGCTTCCAGGTAGCGGGCAACGTTGGCTCGGGCGATCAAGTAGGCGCGCACTTCGGCGGCAGCGCGTGCTTCAGCCGCTGGCTCGATGTAGTGCTGCACCTGATAAGATACATCGCTCACCACTGCGGAGGAATCAGCGATGACAGCGGCTGCAACCCCACCAAAAATTGAGCCAAGGTTGATGCTCGTGCCATTTAAGTCTGAACGGTTGATCGGGTCAGCGCACGCGTAGTCGTAGGGGTTGCAGCTTCCCTTGGGCTCGGGGTCCACTTGCAGGAACCGTCCGAGCGTTGGCGAGTATTCGCGCGCTCCCATCTCGATGATCGGTGTGAGCCCGGGGGCGTCTTCGACACCCCGCTGATCTTGGCCGAGCCAGCCGTCGTCGAGTGCTCCGTTGCTGTTGTTTGGTTCGCCGTTGAGTGCTTGGCCGAACGGATCGTAGGTGTAGGTCGGTCCTTGCTTGACGCCGTTGGCGTCGGCGGTAGCGGCCACGTCACCGTGAACGTTCGGATACGACCAGACGTCAGACTGATTGGCTCCGCTGCCACTTCTGGTCAGCACCGCCCCGCCCGGCAGCGGGTAGGTGCGGCTGAGAACCTGGTTGTTCGTGTCGAGGGTGAAGTCGGGGCTGTCGTCGGACCCGATGTAGCCGTAGTGGACAGTCTGGTTGACGGTGACGCTGCGCAGCGTCACGGCGATCTCAACCGAGTTGGTCGAAACCGATGAGGTAACCGCGGGCGTCGCCGTAGTGCCCGGGACGCCGAGGACGGTGTCGGATTGTTCGGCGGTGACCGGCGTCGCCCCAGGAGAGGTTTGGTTGACCCGCTGGGTCTCGCCTGGTGGAGCAGCAACCGTGCTCGAAGGGCTGAGGGCGTACGCGGTGACGAGCAGGTCGTCGGTCCCGCTGGTCGTAAGTGAGGGCGCGGGATGAGTGGTCGCGTTGGTCGCAGCCGCGTTCGCTGAGGTGTCGATCGGGTTGTTCGGGTCGACGTTGGAGTAGGCGGTGATCGCTGCGGCGGTTGGCTCTCCGGCTGAGAGGGTCCAGGTCCAGTTGGCCGGGTCAGTACCCGTTGCGGTGTAGCGGTACAGCGCGCCGTGGACGGCTGTCGTGTTGCTCTGTTCGCTGATGACCGTCCAGCCCATCGGCGGCGTGATCGTCACGTTGCTGCCACCGGTGACGGCCAACTGGGCTATGAGCTGGTCGCCAGGTTGGGTGCCGGTGGGCCGGTTGACGGTGACGTTGGTCGTGGTGCCGTCGGTGCTGGCAGTCGCAGTGCCATGGGCGGCGATGAGGGCAGGGCCTTGCTGGGTGCGCGCCACGATCCGGTCGGTGGCGTCGCGGGTGTAGGTCACGGTCTGGCCGTTTGCGGTGAGGCTCATCTGGCGGTCGGCGCCGTCATAGGTCATCGTCTGGGCGCCCAGGGTGGTGGTGTTGCCGTGACTGTCGTAGGTGATGGCCCCGAGCCCCGGTGTGGTGGTGCTCGTCAGTTGGTCGGCGCCGTTGTAGCAGTAGGCGTTTGAGCTGACGGGCTGGCCGGTTTGGGTTTCGGTCTCGCTGGTGCGGTTGTCGTTGTTGCCGGCAGTGGCCAGGGAACCAGCACCACAGGAACTGGTCGCGCCATAGTTGTAGGCGATGGTGTTGGCGCCGGGAAGGTTGGCGCTGGTAAGTCGTCCGGCGTTGTCGTAGGTGAAGTCGGGGCCCGAGGGAGTGGCGTCGACGCCATCGATGGCCTCGTTGGTGACCCGCCCACTGGCGGCGCGAGTTACGGCATCGGAGGTGATGGGCTGCCCGTTGGGGTTGTCCCAGGTGAGGTTGGTGACGTTGCCGTTCAGGTAGCCGATGGGTGCGAGGCTGGTGCCGTTGCCCCCGTTGGCCGCTTGGGGGTAGCTGACGGTGCTGAGGCGGCCGACGGCATCGTAGGTGGCGGTTGCGAGCCCGGTGTTGTTGAGCGTCACTGACGTGGGCCGCCCGGCGTCGTCGTAGCTGGTCTGTTCAGTGCCGAGTGGACCGGTGGATTGGGTGACGCGCCCGGCCTGGTCGTAGCTGGTGAGGGTGGTGTCGCCCAACACATCGGTGTACGACACCGCACGTCCGAGAAGATCCGTCATGGTGGTGATCGTGCCGCTGCTGTCGCTGACACTCGTGGCGAGGGGGTTGCTATTGACGGCATAGTTGTACGTGACGGTCCGCGCCGGTGAGCCTTCATAGGCGGGCGTAGTCTCGGTGCTGGGGCGGCCTCGCGACTCGTAGGTCGTACACGACCAGGAATCGTTTCCGATGCGGCTGGCGACAATGCGGCCGGCGTCGTCGTAGATGTAGGTCGCGACGCGCCCCGGGCTGGTGCCATCGGGGCTTGGCCCCGTCGTGGACTCGAGTTCGCCGTCTTGGTTGGCGCTTCCACCGCTCGGGCAGGGGTTGGCGACCTGTTGCTGTGCGCCGTAGTAGGTGTCAGTGGTTTGGTTTCCAGCTGGCGGCGTTTGTGACACCGGTCGCAGGTATCCGCTTCCGGGTGCCTCATACGCAGTCGAGGTCGTGAGGTTGAGTCCTCCCGGGTCCACAACGGTGGAGGTCGGGAGTCGAAGTGCGGGGTTCTGGTAGTTGGTCTGCGTCGTCGTGCCGTTGGCGTCGACGGTCGAGGTGACAAGGTCAAGTCGCGGGATCAAGACATTGCCCGGCACCGCGGTCAAGGTTCCGCCCGGTGGTGTCCATTGCAGCGACAGCTGCGGCGTGCTCGTGTTGTCGTAGTACTCGATGCGGATTCGATGCCACGAGTTGGGCGTGGTGTTGTCGAACGGGTTGCTCGTGGGTGTCTTTTGCCCGTTGGTCCAGGCGTTGAGGTACGGGACATCGTCGACGTACAGGTTGACGCCATCCGCGGCGGTGGCCTGGAATGTGTAGTTTCCGGTGGCGGCCAATTGGATCTCGCCGGTGAGAACCATGCTCCAGGCGTTGGTCGGAACGCCGGACGGGAGCGCGCCGGTCAGGTTGACGGCTCCGGTGGGGTCGCCGATGCCCACCGTGTGCGCGACGGTTGGGCCGGTGAGGTTCTGGTCGTTGTAGTAGGCGGCCTGGAGACCCTGCAGGCCGCCGTCGTAGGTCGTGCTGCTGCTGGGTGTACTGGCGCCGGACGCCGCCGGGCCGGTTTCGGTGTTGGGTCGACCCTGTGCGTCGTAGCCGATGGTGGCGACCAGGCCCGTTGGGTCGGTCTTTGCCAGCGGCATGTTGCGGTCGTCCCACGTTTCGGTGGTGGTCTTGCCGGTCGGGTCGGTGTCGGTGACGGTGGACGTAGCGGGCCCGGATTGGTTGTAGAGGTACGTGACCTTGCGTTCGCCGGTCAGCCCCGCGATGGAGATGTCTGTCTGCGGTGGGTTGTTGCCCGGCAGATACGTGTACGTGTCCTCGGGTCGCGATGCGCCCGGTTGGGGGACCGGCGACTGGACACTGCTCACACGGTTTTGGGTGTCGTAGGCGATGAGTGTTTGAGAGGTGCCGTCGTTGGCTGCCTTTCCGGCCACGATCGCGTCGTTGGCCAGCGGGTCTCGGATGGCGGTGAGTTGCGTGCCGCTGTAGGCGAAGTCGGTGAGCGCCTCGCCGGGTGCGTTTTCGACGCGGCCCAGCAGCGGGCCAACCGCTGAGTTGGCGACGTACCAGACGTTGGTTGACCCGTCGCCGAACGCGCTGTAGTCGAGCTTGCACAGCATTCCCGCTGGCGCGCTGGCGAGGTTGCTGGGCGGATTGGCTGGACAGGCCGAGTTGCCGCCGTAGTAGAGCTTGAGAGTCTTGCCCGACACGGGATCCCCGATCGCGCTCAGCAGCGGCGGACCACCGGAACTCGTCGTATACGTGTAGGTCGGGGCGGCTGGGTTGAGGTCATCTGGGCCGGCGGTCGTGACAGAGGTGAGATGGCCGGTGGCGTCGAATTCGTAGTCGGTTCCGCCTGGGTCGTGCAGGGTGAGGGACCCGTCTGGGTTGCGGATCAGGGTCGAGTCCTCACCAGCCGGTGGGGTGAAACCGTCACCGCTCCCGTTCGCGTTGCCAGCGGTGTAGGTGTGGGTCATGCCGGTCGCGTCGTATAGAACAACCTGGTTCGACGACACCAGCGCTGACGTGTAACCGCCGACCGTGGCGCCCTGACTCGCGCTCATCTGCCAGCCCGGCGGAAGCGTGGGGGCCAGCGTCGACAGGTCAGAACTCGGCACGATGACGCCGTTGCTCGTGTCACCCTGCTGGCGGGCATAAAGCGTGATGCCCGATTGGCTGTTCGCGTCCTGGTAGTAGTCGATTTGGATCGGCACCCAGCCTGAGCTGAGGCCAACGGTCCCACCGAAGGTCGGGCTGGTTGGGAACGATTGGTCCGACCATTGGTTTAGGTACGTATTCGATCCGCTCGGTGTGGACTGGTTGATCCAGATCTGCGCTCCGTCAGATTGGGTGGTGCCGAACTGCCAGTTGCCCGCGCCGACGTTGACGTAGCCGACCCAACGCACCATGAACTTGCTGGATGGTCCGTTCGGAACTGGCGGGCCACCATTCCACACGAAGTTGATCTGCGGGTCGGTACGAACCAGGAACGGCTGCTCAGCCGTGGGATTGGCGTTCGGGAAGCTGGAGTCGCTGCTCTCGTTGTAGTAATAGCCGCGCAGACCCGCCGTCGAAGGTTCCTCGGAGTTATAGGTAAAGCCGACGCCGATCGTGCCCCCAACGGCCGGGAAACTCGGCGAGCTCGTGGACAGACTGAGGTTGCCGTTGGTCAGATCGACACTCGCTGGCCCGACGGTGTCGGTCGGATGCGTCGGCTGTTGGCCGAGCCCCAGATTCACCGTGAAGGCGAGTTTGCCCGCGCTCGTAGTCGGGCCGCCGTTCTGGTCGGTTCCATCCCAGGTGTAGGCGGTCCAGTAGTAGGTCACGCCGTCCTGGAGGACTCCTGGGGGCACCGCGTAGCTGGGTGAGCTCACCCAACCCGAGTTGAGCACCTGACCGGTTTCGGCATCCGGGTTGGTGGTGACCACATACTGGTATTTGACCGTATCCCCATCCGAGTCGGTCACCGCTTGGGATGTCAGCGTCGGGGTGGTCGTATTGGCCACAGTTGGAGCGCTCGGGCTGCGCGTTCCTGGACCAACGAGAGGCGACGGCGGCGGGATGGTGTTGTAAGTGATCGCCAGCACCGGTTCTTCGTATGGCACCGTCGAGTCCGCGGCCAGGAACCGTACCCACGATGAGGGTGAGTCGAACACCAACCCGTAGTTCGGCAACGATCCGTTGACCCAGTCCTGCACCCAGCCAGTCACCGGCACCGACGTCGCGCCCGCGGTCGATATCCCCGTAAGGGCCGCGTAGCCAGAATTCCAGTTGTAATAGGGCTGATTGGCCCACGTCACCGTGCTGGCGTTCCAAGGACCCTGCCCCGGAACCATATAGACGGGGTAGCTGTTGCCGCCGGTCGTGAACCAGGCGTTCCAGCTCGCGCTCAGAACGTGGATGTTCGGATTTGGAAGTGAACCCAAATCAAGGTTGAACGTCTCATACGTGTTCGCGTAGAAGTACTCGTAGTACCAGCCAAGCCCAACGCTGTCGAGATACACCTCCCCATAGCAGCAGTACTGGCAAGCGCCGCTACATGGCGTATTCGGACTCACCGACACCGCGACCCCGTCATAGCTCGGGGTTTGCCAACCCGCGTAGACGCTTGGGTCAATATGGACCGGATAGACCCGAGAGGGGTCCGCCAACCAGGCCGGGTCCGGTGTCACCACCAGCGTGTACCCCTGGTCCGAGTTCTCGAGCGTGATCGCCACGGCGCCCGGGTTCGGCCCCCGGTTCGCCGGCGCCGAATCGGCCATCACCCCTTGACCGATGGACGCCTGGACGGTACCGGACGAATCGACGAACTGGATGGTGCCATCCAGCGCGGTGCGCGGCGTCACACCGTTGAGGTCCAGGGGGAAACGAAACACTGGTGGTGTCGATGGCGCCGCCGCGAGCTCAATGTCTTCCTTAAGCTGCTGGGGACCCGCCGCGTAGTTCAACGTCACACCCGGCAAAACCTGCCCATACGAGGCGATCTGATCATCAAGCTTCCCTGGCAGCGTGGTCACCTTGCCCGGCAATTTCGGTGCTCCGCTCGGGGGTGTCTGGGGTGGACCCGGCGCTAAAGGCACCGGACCCGCCGGACGCGGATCAGCCGGCGGTGACGGCAGCGACGGCGTCACCGCGGTGACTTGAGCCGGCTGTGCCCCTTCGAGCGAGAACCCGACCGACCAGTCGCCCGCGCTCACTGTCACCACATCCGCCGCGTCGACGAGTTGCGCGTTCAAGCCCCGACGGCCCCGACGCCTGGCCGCTGACGTCGCCCCCGTGGTGCTCGCCGCGAACCGGACGGTGAGTGGCGACGCCTTGGTACCCAGCCCGCCGTTGCTCGTCCGCACCAGCGACGTGTCGATCGGCCGCCACTGACCCGACGAATCCTGGTAGTTGACCGGCACCAGGTGAGTCTGCTTGGTGTACGTCCCATCAGGGTTCCGGTAGGTGTCCGTCGTCGCGTCGCGAGCGATCACCACCGACCGCTTCGGCTCAAAGCCCCCGCCAGCCTTCGCCCGCGCCTTCGCCGCAGCCGCGTTCAATGCAGCGACATCACCATTGCGCGGCGGTGGATGCGAAAAATCGGGGTGCGAGCCTGACAGATTCGTGGGTTCCCCGGTCGATGGCGTCACCGACGCGTGCCGGTTGGCACTCGTCAGCCCAGGCAGGTTGGCGAGCTTGCGCGGGCTATGGCCGAGAATCTTGGGCGCCACCGTGACCATGCCCACCCCGACCAGGGCAACCGCCACGCCAACGGCCACCCAGCGGCGGCGCCTCGAGGAAAGCTGGCGCCGTTCGATGCGCCCACCCGTCGTCGAAGGCCCCCAGAAGCGTTCGCCCTCGTCCGCTTCCCCCCAGCGAGAGGGCATCGCCTACCCCCCGCCGCCGCGGCGATGGCCGGGTGCCTGGGATATGAACCTGGTCGGGCAACCGGTTGGGGTGCGCGCGCCGGCAACCCTCAAAGCCGATGTCGACGGAGGACGCGCCACCGCCGGGCCATTCCCGTGCGCGACTCGGGCACGGCAGACTCGCGGCTCGGCCAGCGACACCGCAGACGGCCCAGCCGCGCACCCCGAACCCACTTGGACCCCCAAGCCGCCCCGCTCGAGCGACACTCACAAAGCGCCTCACCGATCAGGACGAATCGAGGAACGCTTCGCCAAATCATGAACCGATTGCCCGCGCCTGACAAGCAAAATCCATCCGATGCGCGATGAGCCTTCGAACGCTTGTCGGTCCCGCGGAACCAAACGCTGCGACATAGCGAAAATGGATCCTCGGCGCACGGTGTCGCGGGTCCGTCTCCCGACTATGACACGAGCGTCAGCTCAATGATTGGCCCGAATCGGGGGAATTCCGCTGGCGGTAGATGCCCAGCGTACGGCGTCCCGTACACGTTCGGCTACGCGGTGCTGCCCGAGCGCGCGACGCGCTGCCGCGCGACCGGCGTCTCTACGCGGTTGCCGCTCGCCACGTCGTCGATTGCTCTATCACGAGCTACCCTCGCCGCGCGTGGCGCTCCGCCGGTGCAGACGGCGAAGGACACTCCTGGGGCGAGCCGGTAGCCGCGCATCGCGTCGAGGTTCATCACTCGAACGCTTCGGTGGTCGACCTGACAGCAGTTCGTCGGTCTTCCAGCTCCGCCCGCAGCGCATGACGTCCGCGAGCCCGGTGAACAAACACGGGTCGCCGCGGCCATCATGTCGCCAATGCGCGGTGTGCGACGCGGTGCGAAGTCCTAGCGCATCGATGCGACTCTGCGAGCGGTGACCCGCAACCCTGCGGTGAAGGGGAGTTCGCTGACCACGCTTTGCTATGACGGGCCCGCGGCTCAAGTCGGCTCTCGGGGGCGCTGCCAGTCCGCCGCAGCCGATGTGACGCTTCCGATCGCTCCCGCCCCCACGAACGTCCGGTCCGCGGACGAACTATTCCCGCGGAGCTACTGCTCGGCCTTTGCCTTCGCGATTAGTAGCGCAGCTCCGCCAGTAGGGATCAAGGCAGCACCCCCAGCGACCATCGCCAGGGCGATCGCTTGGACCAAAGACACCGTCGAACTCGTCGTCCCGCCAGGCGTCGCGGCGGCTGCTGGAATTGTTGTCGTGGTAGATCCTGTCGCGACCCCAGGCAGGGTTCCGGGCACCGCCGTCGTTGTTGGGGGCGTCTTCGGGCTGGATGTCGTCGTGGTGGCCGTCAGCACGCTTTGCTGGGCATTCACCGACGGTTGGTGGGTTCCGAAGTACATGCCGGCGATACCGCCAAAGATGATGACCGCGGCACCGACGCCGAACTGCCACCACAACAGCCAATACCCAAGTTTGGCGACAGAGCCTTTGCCACCGGGTTCCTTCTGGCCGTCCGGCTTCCCGCTCTCGATGTCTTTGCCCGGCGCGCCCGGCACTTTGGGCTGAGGCGTTGACGGCAGCTGCGTCGCCGCGCCGCTACCGGCCGCGCTGACCGCTTGCCCACACTCGCCGCAGAAGCGCTGCCCTTCTGGGTTCTCGTGGCCGCTCGGGCACGTTGCCATTCCGCCCCTCCCTGTCTGAGAATAGGGCGGACGCAGTCACTCTGCCAGCCCCGTTGTCATCATGGGCCGAGCGCCAGCACACGCAGATCTTCCGCGTCGACTCGACCCGAGCTGGGGGCGGCGGTCGCGAGCCCCAGGGGACCCAGGTTGGCTCCAGCCAGGGCCGAGGAGGGATTGGCGAAAGCCTGTCGGACTCGCCCCCACTACGTCGGGGGGTAGGACCTATGTCCCGACCCCAATTTCCGGGCGATTTACCCCAACGGTGGGCTAGCGACAGTTGCAAGTATCGGCTCTCCGGTAGGGTCACATTCACGTCACGAGGGGTCCCTGCGAGTACGAGGACGTGACGTATCATTTACCCGCAGCGGCGAGCCACTTAGTTACCGAGCCAAGGCAGCGGAGATACCGCCGTCGCGCCGTACAGCGCGTTGTACGAGTTTCTTGCCCCGAGGCTCTGGCTGGCAGCGGGTTGCCCGCGATGCACCCCTATCGACCATCGATTCAGGAGCTAGCGCGAGCCTCTTCGGCTCGCGCTTTGAACGCCTGGCTGACCAGCGCCGCCTTCTTGGACCTCGTTGCGATCAGGGGTGCCTGACTTCGCGGCACACCTGTTTCCCTCAGCTTCTTGCCCACATGGCTCGCAAGCCGCGTGAACGGGCGATAGTGCTCCGGGACCCGGCCACGCGGCGGTTCGGGAGCCGTGGCACGTGGGGTGGGCGGCAGGTGGGCTGAGAGGTCCGGCAGATCCGCCTGCCGCGGCTGCTCACGCGTCAATAGGGTGTGGAACGGCGGCGCCCAAGCATCACGGGCCGTCAGCGGGTCGGCTCGAGGAGCAAACAGAGCTCGTAAAGTCGATGGCACGCTGGCGTGGTCCCGGGCCTCGGTCGAGATGGAGCCCCGCTCCACCAACGGGGAGATCACGATGGCCGGGACGCGCACCCCGAGCATGTGGAAATCGAAGGGGCGTGAGACCGGCCGGTACCACCAACGGATGAAGCGGTTCAGGGTTCGCGGATGGGCGATCGGCGCCGGCACGTCAGTTGGCGGGGGTCGGTGGTCGTAGGTGCCGCCGTGCTCGTCGTGGGTGATCAGCAGAATCGAGCGCTCAAACAGGTCGGGCTTAGCTCGGAGTGCCTCATAGACGCTGGCGATTAGGCCCTCAGCCCGGGTGAAGTCGCCGGCCGACTCGGTGGGAAAGGTGTCGTAAGCCGCGTTGGACACGAGGTTGTTGCCCGGATGCTGGCTGTTGCTGACGTCCGCTCCGGTGCTGGCACCGTCGTCCATCAGATGAAACGGTGGCCGCTGGTTAGGTTCGATGAACGAGTAGGTGGGCAACTGCCCACTGGCAACATGCTCAGCAAAGGCGGTGAACGCAAACCAGTTGGCGTGTCGTGCGGGCGGCACCCAAAGGTTGGCGAACACCCAAACTTGAGGCGTGTCGTCGTGGTAGATGTGCCAGCTCTTGCCAGCATCCTCAAGCAACTCGAAGATCGTTCGGTCGTAGTAGAAGCCGGGTTCGATGTCGGTCTCTCCGGCTGAAGTGGCCGCATGGATGAAGTTGCGGTTCGGCCAGGTCTCGCCCGGCACCGAGGCAAACCAACGGGTACAGACCGCGAACTCCTTCGCCAGGGTCGCGAGGACCGGCACAGACTGCGGAGCGTGACAACGCATGATCAACGGCCCGCGGCCCCTAATCCGAGTCCCAGGACGGAGACGGTGATACAGATCGACCGCTTTGCCCACCGGACCCGCATGGCTGTTCGGCCCGTTGCCGCGACCCTTTCGTTCGTAGCTGCGGACGAATCCCTGATTGTCGGGCTGGCGGATTGCCGGATCGCGCATCCCCAGCTGCTCCAGCACCGCGTCATGGGAGTGGTCGGGATCAATGGGCAGGACCGTCTTGCCGTCGTCAGATGCCGCTACCGCCGGCCCGTGCTCCCAACCCGGATTCACGAACGGACCGGGGCCGCGCAATCCATCAAACGTCGGATCGGGATGGTCCAAGTACCCGAGCAGATGGTCGAAGGACCGGTTCTCCAGGACCAGAACGATGACGTGCTCGACCCCGGGCCCTGCGCGCTCTGGGACGCTCGACGACAACCCGCTCTGGTCGCTCACTCGTGGCGCGTCAACTCGAAGCGGGTTCAGCCGCCGGCGGTTCACTGCCAGCTGTCTGAGCGGTTGGCGCTGGCGCTGGCGCTGGCGCTGGCGCTGGCGTGAGGATGGCCCGGACATCGACCATCTGCAAGGTCACCTGGTCGAGAGTCGCTCCGGGCGTAGACAGTTTAGCTTGGCGCTGCTCACCCGGAACCTTTGGCGGCAGCCGGGTCACCGCGTCGACGACGAGATCAGCCTGCAGACCTTCGTTGACGGATTTCAGAAGACTGTTCGCTGAGCTCTTCGCCCGCGCCGACAGACCAGAGCCGGTGATCCCAAAGACCCCAAGTACGGCCGCGGCAGCCCCGAATGTGGAGTTGTCGCTGCCAGACGAGTGGGCCAGAGCGAACGCGGCCCCGGTCAGAACGCCGATCCCGATGACACCGAGGAGAATCTGCAACCACAGGGCTTTGAGTACCGGCCAGATCGAGGCCACTTCCGCGATCGGCTTGGCCGGCGATACCAGCGTCTTCGGATCTCGATCGGTAACCAGAAGATCGCGCCAGAGCAGGGCCTGCTGGCGCAAATACACTGCCGCCTCTGCTGTCCGAGCGACTTCGTTCTCGACCAAGGTCCCCCAACGCTTGAGGGACGCCATGATCGACTTCGCAGTCAGCGGCTCGAAATACTTGTCGAGGCGTTCGAGCAGCTGGGTGAGCGCCAGCGTCCGTTCCCGACCGAGGAGGAACAGCCAGCCATCGACGTCGTCGGCCGGCGCGTGCGGGTCCAGCGCCCACGTGACCTCCGCCAGGCCGCGCCCCAGTTGGTAGGCGCTGGACTTGCCAAACGGACCTGGTGCCAGCGTGTCCTGGACTTGTTTGTCCCACTGGTAGAGCGCCTCAGCGAAGGCGTTCCAGCGGGCTGACCATCCCGGATCCGTGGGATCCGCCGGGACCTGCTGAGCGAGATCGAGCACCCGGCCTGCGGCCGTTATGGTGGCGTCGCGCGGCTTGTTGTGCTCCCAATCAACCATGTCCTTGCCACTCAGACTCAGACCGAGGTCGGCAGCCAGCTTCGTGACGACATCCTCGAGCTCGTACCGCTGCTCCGGCGCACTGCGCTCCCAAGACAGTGGCAACGCGTGATACTTGCGCTTGCGCAACAGCGTCTTGGCTGCGGCTGGATCGTCGTTACCGACGCGTACCAGCCCTCGGAACTCCGCGATCGCCCAGCCGAACCGAATCAGATCCCGAACCTGTTGCGCATCTGCCGGGTCAGCCTGAGCCTGCCCACCCGGCGTCTCAGTGACAGTCGCAGTCGTCACCGTCGTCGCCCCCCAAATCCCGTTCCCTCGCCACAGCCTCCGGCCAGCGACTCGGCGTGTCAAGAGCCCGCTGATCGTTCACTCGGGCACCGCCAATCGCGTCGGTCGTCCGGCCAGACCTGACGCGATCGTCATGTTTCGTCGACGGAAGCCATCCCGACTGCTGGCCACGGCCGACGCTTCGTCGGCCTTCGCTCGCCTTTGAGCACCAAACGCTGCGTCTGGCTCTCGTTCACGGCACATTTCACGCGGCGACTGATACACGTTCCATTTTCGGTCCAGCTCAAGCGCGTTGAGGGCACAGGAAATAGCCTTACCTGTCGAGCGACGCCACTGTTCTCGACGGAGTTCTTTGATAGCAACCGGCCGGGAGAGCTCAGGCTTGGTCGACCTCGGGATATCGTGATCCCGTCATGCGACGACCTCAAGCCGGATCCGCTTGTTGCCTTTGTCCTTCGACTCCGTCTTTAGAACATGGATATGGCCGACCTCTCGGGTGGAACGGACATGCGTGCCGCCGTCGGCCTGCTTGTCAAGGCCCACGATGTCGACGACACGGACCTCCGTCACGGTCTCGGGAATTAGGTTCACCTTCGTACGGAGCAGTTCTCGGTCCGCGATGGCAATTCGGCGAGGCAAGAACGACACCGCGATCGGATGGTCGGCCTCGAGCTCGGCGTTGACCAAATCTTCGACGTGGGCGCCGAAGCCGTCGGGAAGCGGATCGAATTCGAAATCCATACGAGCGACAAGCGGCCCCATGTTCCCACCCGTGACCGACCTTCGCCAGATCGGACGCCAAACGCGGCGCGTCCAAGTGGCGTTACCTCACCGGCGAGTGCCGACCCACCTCGCGCTGGGTCAAGGCCGACCGTCTTCACCCGCTGGTGCCTGCAAGACAGCCCGCTTCAAGCGACCTGTGCCACAAGCGCGGAGCCGTCGAGCGCGAGTTCGGAAGGTCGAAGCACGAACGGCCAACTTCTACCGCTCCGGGTCCGCCGCATTGAGCGAAGCCGACTCCACGCCGACTTGTCCATCCTCATACGGCTCGCGTTCGCGCTCGACAGAACGCGGCGGGTACGACCTGCTGAATGGCGCAGGCAGTGCGCCTGCCTGTCGGCTGCTATAACCGTATGTCGTGCAGTCGGTCACCCAGTTGGCGGTGCGGCTTGACATCACGATGCTGCAAGCCCGTGGCATAGCCATAGCCGATGAAGATGTTCCTGACGCCAACTTGCCGTTCTGCAACCCAGCCGATCAATTGGGCGACCGGCTCCTCATCAAGTATCTCCGCCCAGATGAGGCCGAGAAGTACAGCATCCTGAGCGGCGTCTCAATGTTTTCAGGTCGCCACTTCGTGACTCCGACGCCGATTGCGGCGCGGGACCTGGTGTCGGTCCTCGCGTTACCTCCCTTGGGGAAGAGGCCATGTTGGTTGCTGTTGCTCCGGCCAGAAAAGCTCTTGGCCGTCAAAGGCCCACGCCGTATCCAAGGAGGTTATGGCGTCGAGTACGTGCTGGAGGATGGTTTCTCCACACTTGCCATTGCGGAACCGGGTTGGGTGATGGAGCACCGGTGATAGTGATTGGGCACCCATCACATTCCGCAGGAAACTATCTGCCCGCCAACTCGCTTTGAAACGACAGGCACCTATGCGTCTTCGAGGATCCCGAGCTCGATGATCTTCTTCTCGTTGAAGTCCGGATAGAACAACCGAAGTTCCTCGAAGGTCTCCTCGTATGTGAGTTGCCCGGACACTGGCCACGCCTGCGAGTAGGCATAGGTGAGCCGAGACCCGAGGGCGGGGAAGAAGATACGGGAGGCCACACCGTGCCCGCCCATGGCGATGACGATCAAACCGAGTTCGACGTTTTGGATCGTAAAGGCTGCAAGGGTCCGGAGATCCTCATGCGAGTTTGCCATCGCGGAGAGCTTGACGAAGTCAGCACCGAGTTCCTTCGCCCGTTGGGCCATCTCCACTAGGCGCTCCATCGGCGGCGTGGCCTCGAAGTTGTGGTTGGAGATGATCACTACCTTGTCGTGCGACTTGGCGGCCTGAACAACAGCCGCGAGGATGTCAATCGACGCGAGTTCGATGTCGATACCGTCAACGTGGGGAATCACCGCCTCGAACAGGGAAAGCCTCTCTTCATCCGAACCGGCCCACTCACCGCCCTCATCGGCGGTACGGATGGTGGCGATGGTGGCGACGGTGGCGAAGCGCCGAACCTGAGCGAGCACATGCTCACGATCAGTCGAGGTGTAGCGGTCAATGCGCAACTCGAACACATCGAGGCCCTCCGCTCGCGCGCGACTCAGGTCATCCTCAGGGACCTGGTCTGCAAAGCTCACCGCGATCGCAGGGACCGAGCTGCGCAGGAGCTCCCTGAGCTTTGGGGCTGTGATGGTGGTACTCATGTCCGGAGCGGCTACCCCTCGTGTCGGTAACGGTCGCTAATGACGACTTTGTAATTCGGATCACAAGCCGTTTGAGAGTATACGGCTACCTGATTCGGCACGAGGAGTCGTGGCCTTGAGCTCGGCGCCGGTCCCGAAGCGCGTTCGTCCATCGTCCAGGCCCGATCGCGGGGTGGGCCTGTCATTTGGCGGTCAGGTCGACGCTCTTGGTCAGACCCGATCTCCATGCTGGCGACAGTCCGAGACCGGGCAGGCCGTGCACGGAGCCGTGCGACCAGACCAGGGGCACGCTGTTCGTCCATCATCAGCGTGCCAAGTCCGAAGCGCCCATGCCGGAGGGACAGTACGGGGGCGGTCGCTTCGCGGTCAAGCGCAATCGGTCCCGAGCGCGCCGCAGGGGCGTCGCCGCCAGTGAAGGGGCCTGCCACGACCAAGAGGATCGCGCCAGCCGGGGTTCGACTCTGGGACCTCACTGCGAGACGTTGCCGAGTCTTCACGAGCCGTTTCGCTAGACCTCCGAGTGCAGCAGAACTCCGAGTGCAGCGACACCGCTCGACGAGGCGCTGGCTCACGCGCCCCGGGCGTCACCTCCACGTCCACCTCCGAAAGGCCAGATGACTGACACAGAAATCGCGTTCTGTGTCAGCGGCGCCGTCCGTGTCCCGAGCCAGCCTCAGACCGCCGCACGGGGACTCCCACGATGAGCCACGCGCGGAGTCGGCTGTTGGTCAGTAGCAAGCCCATCGATGGACCTTGCTAACTCCTCGGATTGGGGTGAACAACTCGCAGTTGTGGCAGCTCGCGCGCGGGTGGCGCTGCTCGGCCAAAGACAGGTCCTTGCTGGGGAGTACCCGCAGTCTGGAGAGCCTCGAGCAGTTCCGCAGCCCGAAAAGCCAGGTCGAGCGATTGGCGAGCGTTCAGCCTCGGATCACATGCCGTCTCGTAGTGGAGATGGAGGTCGTCATCCCGCACTTGGTCCGACCCACCGATGCACTCCGTCACGTTGTCGCCCGTCAGCTCAAGGTGTATTCCGCCAGGCCACGTGCCACAGCGTCGATGAACCTCGAAATACTGGGCGAGTTCAGCCAACACGACATCGAAGTGACGCGTCTTGAGACCGCTCTGGCTGGTGACGGTGTTGCCATGCATCGGATCACACATCCATACGACAGGATGGGACTCTTCTGCGACCGCCTCGATGAGTGGGGGCAGGCGATCGTCGATGAGGTCGCTGCCCATCCGACTCACAAGCGTGAGTCGGCCAGGTTCCCGGTCCGGATCGAGTCGGTCGCATAACGCGCGGAGGTCTTGAGAGGTCATGTCCGGACCGACCTTGAGACCAATCGGGTTCCCGACGCCTGACAGAAACTCAACGTGGGCACTCGTGAGAGCGTTGGTGCGGGTGCCGATCCACAGCATGTGAGCCGAGCAGTCGTACCACGCATCGTTGGCTGTCGAATCTTGACGGGTGAGAGCCTCCTCGTACGGCAAGAAGAGCGCCTCGTGACTCGTGAAGAGATCCGTTTCATGCATCGCTGGCGAGTCGATTTGGCAAGTCTTCATGAAACGCAAAGCCGCATCGATCCGACCGGCGAACGCTTCGTATCGGCGACCTTCATTGCTCGAGGCGACGAAGGCCATGTTCCACGCATGGACAGCCGCAAGGTCCGCGAAGCCGCCCTTCGTGAAGCTACGAAGCAGGTTGAGCGTCGACGCCGCCTGATGGTAGGCAAGCACGATGTTCTCGGGATCTGGGGTGCGCGCCTCCTCACTGAGGTGCACCCGGTTGATCATGTCGCCTCGGTACGTCGGTACCTCCGCTCCATCCCCTGTCGTCTCGACGGGCGACGATCGGGGCTTTGCGTATTGTCCGGCTACACGACCAATCTTCACGACCGGAACGCCCGCCGAGTAGGTGAGCACAACCGCCACCTGGAGAACTGTCTTCAACAGATCGCGCACGCGATCGGCGGTGAGGTTCTCAAAAGTCTCGGCACAATCCCCTGCTTGCAACACGAACGCTTCGCCACTCGCCGCACGCGCAAGTTGATTTTTCAGCGCCCTGGCCTCGCCCGCAAAGATGAGCGGTGGCATGCCCCGGAGTTCCTTGAGGGCAGCGTCGAGGGCGTCGGGGTCAGGCCAGTCAGTGGGCTGCTGACGGAGGTCGAAGCTCTCGTCCCGCCACGAGTGAGGGGTCCAATTGGCCATGGCGGTCATCCTGTGGGTGATCGGCTGCAAAGTCGGCTGAATTTACCCATGTCTCGCTGCACGGCGCACGGCGGGCGCGTGAACGCACGACCAAGAGTGCTCGGCCGAGCACCAAGGCTACCGCCAGAGCGGGCCTGAGACCAGATTGGACCGCCTCCTCGTGCCCAGGACGGGGAGGACGAGTGCGGCGGACGACGGAGCGCCGCGCCTCAGGTGAGACCATCACCGGCCCCGGCGGGTTCTGACCTGCGGGCACCTGAGGCGCCTACTCCGGGAACCGGGAGGTCGAACGTTACCCCGACCGCGATCGCCCGGGCCGCCTGATATCCGCTGTCCTACCGGCCACGCCGGCCACGCGGCCTCATCCTGGGTCTCACCCCGCACGGCCGATGGCGAGCTCCTCTTCGTCGTCATGGAGTGCCGTAGGCATGGCTGCTCCCTGCCGTCGAACGGGCCGAGCCCACCGTGGCCGGCGCAAACAGGCGTGCGATGACGATCCCGTTGTGATGTAGCCGGCATGGCCCAGAATGTTGCCGCCGGATCCCCCTTCGGTATGTCTTGGAGGCCTCCAGCTCATCGTCGGGCAGGCCGTACCTGTCGCATGCGTCGTGTAGACACGACACGCACGACAGCGAAACGCCCTCGACTGGCCCGCAACAAACTCAGCCCGCCCGGGCCACGCACTGTCGCGGAAACGTCGCGGGAACCGAGTTTCTGTGACGGCGACTACCAACCCACCGCCGCCAACCCCTACCCCACCAACCCCCTACAACCCTTACCCCTAAAGGGATGTGCACTCCGCTGATCGCCCTGGCTATTACTAGCCTCTGTATCTCACTGGTGCCTTCGAAGATGGTGTAGATCTTGGCGTCGCGGTG
>PLJD01000114.1 GCA_003140175.1 Actinomycetota bacterium | reverse complement strand
TTGCCCACCGGGCTGTCCCACCTCCCTTACTATGCGGCGCGATCGCTGTTGCGGATGTTCATCGCCTTGTTCGCATCGACGGTCTTCACTTTTGTCTACGGCACAGCGGCTGTGGCGAGTTGTTCGAGTACGACGTCAACACCGCTCAACTTCGCCTCGAAATCCCCCTCGTCGATGAGGATGGCGAGCCGCGAGCGCCGGCCGCCGCGGACAGCGCCGCCAGTTAGCTGGTCGGTCCTCGGCCTTGTCAAAAAGAGCCGGGCGGCGGCGGTGTCCATGTGGCTGTCACCGTTCGTCGTAATGATGAGGACGGACGACAAAAGGAGATCCAATGCAGTACTTACTTCTTATCTGCAACGACGAGAGCAGCTTCGGCTCGCTGAGCCCCGAAGAGGGGTCAGCCATGATGGCCGAGTATGAAGTGTTCGGCAGTGACATGGGGAGCCGGGGAGTGCTCCGGGGAGGCGAACGTCTCCGCCCCACGACCGACGCCACCACCGTTCAGGTGCGTGACGGCAAGGTGCTTACGGCAGACGGCCCATTTGCCGAGACCAAGGAGCAGATAGGCGGTTACTTTGTCGTTGAGTGTAAGGATCTCGACGAGGCAATCGAAGTCGCGTCGAAGGTCCCCGGGGCCCGCAACGGGACGATCGAGGTGAGGCCGATCTGGCCGATGTAGGCGATGTGGGCGCTACACGCGCTGACGTCGAGGCAGCGGCGACCCGCGCCTTCCGAGAGGAATGGGGCCGGGTCGTCGCGACCCTGATACGGGTCACGGGGGACTGGGACCTGGCCGAGGAATGCGCCCAGGAGGCATATGGGCTCGCCGTCGACCGGTGGCGCCGCGATGGGGTCCCCCGTTCCCCTGGGGCGTGGCTGACCACTGTGGCGCGCAACCGGGCTCTCGACCGGCTCCGCCGTTCCAGGACCGAGGCGGCGAAGTACGAGGAGATCGTGGTGGCGTCACTCAACCCGGGACCATACGACGGCGACCCGTCCGGGCGCGACCCGTCGGGGAGCGAGCCGTACGAGGGTACCGACAGCGGGATCGCCGACGAGCGGCTTCGTCTGATTTTCACCTGTTGCCATCCGGCGCTGTCCATGGAGGCGCAGGTGGCCCTCACGTTGCGAACGCTCGCTGGCTTGAGCACCGTCGAGATCGCCCGCGCTTTCGTGGTCCCGCCCGAGACGATGGCCAAACGTCTCGTGCGCGCCAAGAACAAGATCCGCAACGCCGGGATCCCCTATCAGGTACCGCCTGGCCACCTTCTCCCCGAGCGCACCGTAGCGGTGCTCGGAGCCCTGTACCTGTTGTTCAACGAGGGCTACAGCGCCACCGGCGGGGCTGACCTGGTACGCCAAGGGCTCTGCGCAGAGGCAGTTCGCCTGGCACGTCTGCTCTCCGAACTGATGACCGACGAGCCTGAGGCCCTGGGCCTGTTGTCCCTCATGCTCCTGCACGACGCCCGCAGGGCAGGGCGATTGGACAGCGCTGGCGACCTCGTGCCGCTCGAGGACCAGGACCGGGCGCTTTGGGATCCGGACGTCATCGCCGAGGGGTGCGCGGTGCTCGACGCCGCCTTACGGCAGCACCGGCCCGGTCCGTACCAGGTTCAGGCAGCCATAGCGGCATGTCACGCAACTGCAGCGACCGCGACGGCTACGGACTGGGCCGAGATCGCATCGCTGTACAAGCGGCTGAGCGAGATGGTCCCTTCCCCGGTCGTCGAGCTCAACCGGGCCGTGGCGGTCGCAATGGCCGAAGGCCCAGACGCCGGGCTGCGGTTGGTCGAGCGGTTGGAGCGGGCTGGCAAGCTGCCCGGCTATCACCTCCTGCCGGCGACTCGCGCGGACCTCCTGCGCCGGACTGGGCGGCTTGACGAAGCTCAGGCGGCCTACCTGGAGGCGCTCGCGCTCGTTGGGACGGACGCCGAACGGAGGTACCTTCTCCGCCGGCTCGGCGAGACCCTGCCTACTTAGAGTTCGACCGGATCCGGCGAGAAAGCTTCAGCACACTTCGCGTGGGCCGACACTATAGGCATGGCCACCGTGAGCCGCGCTGGTGGCGGGCCGCCTTAATGTCGCCGGTTCGTTCCCCGCGCACAAACAGCAGAACCCGAGCGGGGGCGCGCCCGTCTTGGTCTGGGCTTGCTACGCAGTCCTCGCGGCGGTCCTGTTGGGGTATTTCGTGTGGCTGGTCGTGAGCCCCAACGACGGTTTCTCTGTACCGATCGACGGATGGCTTGTTGACGGGATAGACGTCTCGGGAGCCGTGTTGTGCCTGGTACGAGCCTTCAGCCGCCGCGGCCAGGACCGCGTCATGGTAATCGTCCTGGCTGTCTCGCTGTTCACCTGGGCCTGCGGCGACATCGCAGTTACGGTCCAGTCCTTGGGCGGGGCGACGCCCCCCGCTCCGGGAAGAACAAGTCGGGGTCGACCCCGAGGCAGTTCGCCCGCTCCTGCCAGCGGCGTCCCTCACCCTCGGCGGGTACCCCCCGCACCAGCTGCATGAAATCCTGAACCTGCACCGGCATCCCCTCGAAATCACATCGATGGAATTCCATCAGTGATACTCTGAATGGCGCCGGGGCAGTGACGCAAGCGGAACTTTCCACGCCCCGTGGCTTTTGTCGGGTTTCGTCCAGTTTGGCGCGGGATTTCTGCCTAGATTTGGGCGGTGACACGGCTCGAGGCGGTCCGAGGCGACATCACGACCGAGACGCTCGACGCGATCGTCAACGCCGCGAACTCGGGACTCGCCCCCGGCGGCGGGGTCTGCGGTGCGATCTTCCGGGCGGCGGGGCCCGGCCTCGAGGAGGCCTGCGCCGCGCTCGGCGGCTGCGCCACCGGCGACGCCAAGGCCACCCCCGGCTTCGCCCTCCCTGCCGCCTGGATCATCCACACCGTCGGACCGGTCTGGGCCGGTGGCGACCGGGGCGAACCGGAGCGGCTGGCGTCGGCCTACCGACGGTCCCTCGAGGTCGCCGACGGCCTCGGCGTCCGCTCGGTCGCCTTCCCGGCGATCAGCACCGGGATTTTCGGGTACCCGCTGGCGGCGGCCACCGACGTCGCGGTCGCCACCGTTCGAGCGATGCCGAGCGCCGTCGAGCTGGTCCGCTTCGTCTGCTTCGACGAAGGCACCCGGACCGCCTACGCGGCGCGTCTGTGACGATTCGTCAGCTGGCGCGTCGCTGCTGGCGTCGCTGCTCGAGGAAGTCGACGAGGACGTAGTCGCCGAGCGAGTCGGGCGTGGTGAAGAACGCCCGACCCTTGTTCACCTTCATCATCCGCTCGACGAAGCTGCGCAGATAGAAGGTCTCGTCGAGCATGAACGTGTTGATCCGGATCCCATCGCGCGTGCAGCGCATGACCTCTTTGAGTGTCTCCTCGATGGTGACCGGAGAGGGCGGGTACTGGAAGTACGCCTCGCCGCCCTCGATGTGGGCGGTGGGCTCGCCGTCGGTGACCATGATCACCTGCTTCGTGCCGATCTGGCGGCTGAGCATCCGCCGGGCGAGCAGCAGCGCGTGCTGCATGTTCGTGCCCCACTCGAAGTCCCAGCTCATCTCGGGGAGACGCTCGGGTGCGACCTCGCGGGCGACGCGCCCGAAGCTGACCAGGCCGAAGTAGTCGCGGGGGAACTGGCTGGTGATGAGCGCGTGGAGCGCCATCGCGACCTTCTTGGCCGACAAGAAGTTGTCGCGCATCGGCATGCTGAGCGACACGTCGAGGAGCAGCACGGTGGCGCTGCGGGTCGTCAGCTCGGTGCGCTCCACCTCGAAGTCCTCGGGCGCCAAGCGCACCGGCGTCCCCGACCCTTGTCGCCAGATGGCGTTCTTGACCGTCTCCTCGACGTTGAGATGGAACGGGTCGCCCCACTCGTAGGGCTTGTGCTCGTAGGCGGGGTCCTGGCCGGCGCCGGTGCGCTCGACCTCGTGCTTGCCGGCGCGGTCCTTCATGAGCTTGCGGAACAGGTCACCGAGGGCCTTTTGGCCGATGGCCCGGATGCCCCGCGGCGTGAGCTCGAGTCGGCCCTCGCGCTGCTCGATGAGACCCGCCTCTTCGAGCATGCGGGCCAGCTCGGCGAGCCGCTCGAGGGACCGGGCCGCGTCGTCACCGAGAAGCTCCCGGGCTCGATCGAGGTCGACCTCGGCCAGCTCGCCGGGCTGGGTGGCCTGGCGGAGCAGGTGCTCGAGGTCGTCCATGTCGCCGAGGGCGTCGAGGAGGCCGGGCATCTGGCCCATCGAGAGCGGGTCGTTGCCCCGGAACTGCTGGGAGCGCTCCCAGCCCATGTTGGGGAACGCCGCCTGCAGATTGCGGGACAGCTGGTCGACCTGCCAGCGCAAGTCCATGTCCTCGAGCAGCGATTCGGAGAGCGACTGGAGCTGGGCCCGCTGCTCGGGCGTCATCGAGTTCAACAGCTGCTGCATCTGGGCCATGGACTGGGCCATCTGCTCGAGCAGCTCGTCGAGATTCTTGGGATTGCCGGGGAAGAAATCACCAAAGCGGGACATGAACCCGTCGAAGTCGGGCTGCTCGCCCCGTTCGCGCTGCTCGAGCATCTGGTTGAGCTCGTTCAGCATGTCCTTCATGCGCGCCATGCGCTCAGGAGAGAGGTTCTGCATGCCCTCGGACATCTGGTTGAAGTAGCTCTGCATCAGCTGCTCACGCAGCGTGTCCATCAGCTCTTCGAAGCGCTGCCGGGCACCGTCGTCCATCCAGTCGTGGGCCTGGAGCTCGTTGACCTTGCCGGCCAGGTCCGGCGGGAGCGAGTCGAGCTGCTCACGGCGCTGCTGCGCGACCTCGTCGACGATCTCCTGGCGGCGCTGGTCGCCCGATTGGCGGGCCTCGTCGACCCGCCGCTCGATTCCTTCGCGCTCTTGATCGACGATCTCGCGCAGCTGTTCGGCAATGTCTTCGTAGACACCACCGAGGTCGTAGCGGTCGAGCATCTCGCGGCGCTGGTCGCGCAGCTTCTTGATCATCTCCCGCAGACCCATCAGGTCTTCGCCGTTGCGGTCCTTCATGCCCTGCTGGAGCAAGCGGCGCATTGAGGCGTGCAGGTCCCCGTGGTACAGGAGGTCGTCGGTCATCTCGTCGAGGAGAGCGTCCGCATCGAGGTCAAAGCCCTTTTGCGTGCCGTCCCACGCCGAATAGCGAAACCCGCGCGCTTCGCGAACCCGGTGACGACCGAACACCGCGCCACCGTATCGCCTCACCCGGCCGCCCAGCCGCGGGGGCGGGATCGCCGCCCCCGGGCGAGCCAGGGCTTCTCGCGCACCGATCCCTGCCCGCCGGGAGGCGGGGGCCACAATGGCGCCCGTGTCGTCTCGCTGGGTCGGTGTCGCCCTGGTCGCGTTGGCGCTCCTCGCCGCGGGTTGCAGCAGCGCGTCGAAGGCGGCGCCCCCGAAGGCGTTCTGCGATGCGGCGAACCGCTACGAGGGCGAGCTCGATCATGAGCAGACGGTCGGCAAGATCAACGTCGCGAAGCAGATCTCGATCGTCGAGCAGATGGCCGCGAACGCGCCCTCCTCGGTACGAGCCGACGCGCAAACGTTCCTGACCTCGCTCCGGAAGGTCGGCACGGACCCGCATCTGCGCGACAACCCCGCCGTCGAGCGGGCGGTCAACAACGTCAACCGCTACGCGTCGAACAAGTGCGGCCTCTTCAACGTACCGCCCGACTAGGGCGGACGACTCCTCAGCCGCGGCCGCGGTACGTGGCCCGAGCGCCGACCGCGTCCTTGTTCAGCCGCTTGGAGAGATGCAGGCCTTCGAGGACGAACTCCAGCGCGGACGCGACGGCGGCGGGCGTCTCCCCCACCTCGAGCTCAGTCAGGGTGTCGCGCAGCCCGGGCAGCTGAGGCAACAGGTTGGCGTACTCGGCCGATCCGATGTCGGCGCCGGTGTTGACCACCAGACCGTTCTCGAAGGCGGCGACGACCTCGGTGAGCTGCTCGGGGCGACAGCGGGCCCGGAACGTGTCGAGGGTGGCCGACTTCACGATCCGGTCGAGGACCTGCTCCTCGCGGCCGTCCTCGACGGTGTCGAACTCGAGCTTGCCGGCGGTGCTCGACACGAGCGCCTCGAGGTCCGAGACCCGGGGGACGACCTCGTGCTCCCCGCCCCGCAAGGCCCGCCGCGTCGCGTTGGCGACCAGGGTCTCGTAGTTCGTGATCGAGAGGCGCACCGAAACACCGGAGTGCTGGTTGACGTGGGGTGAGCGGCGGGCCTGCTGGCTGATCTCGGCCACGATCTCGGTCATGAACGGGGGCACCGAGACGGCGAGGCCGTCGGCCTGCACCGGGGTTGCCTCCTGCTCGACGACGTCCATCTCGATCTCGACGTCGAGGGGGTAATGGGTTCGGATCTGGGCCCCGAAGCGGTCCTTCAGCGGCGTGATGATCCGGCCCCGGTTCGTGTAGTCCTCGGGGTTCGCCGAGGCCACCAGCATGAGATCGAGTGGGAGGCGGATCTTGTAGCCGCGGATCTGCACGTCGCGTTCCTCGAGGACGTTCAGCAAACCGACCTGGATCCGCTCCGCGAGGTCGGGGAGCTCGTTGATGGAAAAGATCCCCCGGTTCGTGCGCGGCACGAGCCCGTAGTGAATCGTGAGCTCGTCGGAGAGGTAGCGGCCTTCCGCGACCTTGATGGGGTCCACTTCGCCGATGAGGTCAGCGATCGACGTGTCCGGGGTCGCCAGCTTCTCGCCGAACCGACGCGAGCGGTGCACCCACTCGATCGGCGTCTCGTCGCCGCGCTCGGCGACGAGCACCCGGGCGTGGTGGGACACCGGGCTGTACGGGTCGTCGTTGATCTCGCTGCCCGCGACGACCGGCATCCACTCGTCGAGCAGCTCCACGAGCGAGCGGATCATGCGCGTCTTGGCTTGGCCCCGTTCGCCGAGCAGGATCACGTCGTGCGCGGCGAGGAACGCGTTCTCGAGCTGGGGCAAGACGGTGTTGTCGTACCCGACGACACCATCAACGATCGGCTTGCCGTCCGCGATGCGACGGATCACGTTGTCGCGGACCTCGTGCTTGACGGGCCGCGACAACCAGCCGCTCGATCGAAGCTCACCGAGGGTGCCGGGCCGGGTCATGTGAAGCCTCTGACGACGGGGACGTGGGGGTGCGCGGCAGCGTACCAGCGGGGTCTTCGGGTCTTTTCGGCCAACACGGCGCTAAGTCGCGCCATGCGAGCGCACGCCGACACGGCCCCATGCGGCGCGGATCGCCGGCGCGCTCGGACGCGCCACGAGGCGGCACCACGGCGCGCCCGCCGACCCCGTGTCGGGCATGGCCCCGCGTCGAGCACACCGGAGCCGACCGGTGCGCCACGACTCAGCGACACCCCGGTCGGCCGGGTCAGCCCGGAGTCGGCCTGCGATCTACCCGCGGGGCTAGCGTCGGGCCGAGCACGGAGGAGACCATGACCAGGCTCGACGGCGTCCCCTCAACCGAGGACCAGAACGAGGACGCCGACGCTGCGGACCGGCTGCTGCGCTCGACCGGCGCCCCGGTCCCCGGCCAGCGCCAGGTCCCGTTCCCCCTCCAGTTCTGGCGCTCCGCGATCGGCAAGAAGTGGGCCATGGCGGTGAGCGGCATCGTGCTGTTGACCTACGTGCTCGCCCACATGATCGGCAACCTCAAGGTCTTCCTCGGCAAGAACGAGATCAACACGTACGCCGCGTGGCTCCGCACGCTTGGGGAGCCGGCACTGCCCCGCACCGTCCTGCTCTGGGGCCTGCGCACGGGCCTGACCGCTGCGTTCGTCATCCACATTGTCGCCGCCGTGCAGCTGACCCGGATGAACCGGCGGGCCCGACCGGAGCGCTACCAATCCAAGCGGGACTACGCGTCGGCCAACTACGCCTCGCGCACCATGCGGTGGACGGGCATCATCGTCGCCCTCTTCGTCATCTTCCACCTGGCCGACCTGACCTGGGGCGTAGCGAACCCCCACTTCGTGCGCGGCGACCCGTACGACAACCTCTTCTACAGCTTTCAGCGCGTGCCGGTCGCGATCTTCTACATCATCGCCAACATCGCGCTCGCGTTCCACATCTTCCACGGCGCGTGGTCGATGTTCCAGAGCCTGGGCGTGAACAACCCCCGCTACAACCGGTGGAAGCGATACTTCGCGACGGGCTTTGCGGGGCTGATCATGGTCGGCAACGTGAGCATGCCGCTGCTGATCACGACCGGGGTGGTGTCCCGATGACCGAGTTCAACCTGGACGCCCACATCCCCGACGGGCCCCTCGCGGAGAAGTGGGACCACCACAAGTTCTCGGTGAAGCTCGTGAACCCGTCGAACCGTCGCAAGTTTCGCGTCATCGTGGTCGGCAGCGGCCTCGCCGGCGCGTCCGCGGCGGCGACGCTCGGTGAGCTCGGCTTCGAGGTGACGATGATCACCTTCCACGACACGCCCCGCCGGGCGCACAGCATCGCTGCCCAGGGCGGCATCAACGCGGCCAAGAACTACCGCAACGACGGGGACAGCATCTACCGGCTGTTCTACGACACGGTGAAGGGCGGCGACTTTCGATCCCGGGAGGCGAACGTCCACCGCCTCGCGCAGGTCAGCGTCAACATCATCGACCAGTGCGTCGCCCAAGGTGTGCCCTTCGCTCGCGAGTACGGCGGTCTGCTCGACAACCGGTCGTTCGGCGGCGCGCAGGTCTCTCGCACCTTCTACGCCCGCGGTCAGACCGGTCAACAGCTGCTCCTCGGCGCGTATCAAGCGCTGCTTCGCCAGATCCATCTCGGCACGGTGACCTTGTACCGCCGCACTGAGATGCTCGACGTGGTGATCAACGACGGCCGCGCCGTGGGCGTAGTGACCCGCGACCTCATCACCGGCGACGTGGTGTCCCACGCCGGGCACGCCGTCGTGCTGGCGACCGGCGGCTACGGGAACGTCTTCTACCTCTCGACGAACGCGAAGAATTCGAACGCCTCCGCGATCTGGCGCGCGCACCGGCGGGGCGCGCTGATGGCGAACCCGTGCTTCACCCAGATCCACCCGACGTGTATCCCGGCGAGCGACGACTTCCAGTCCAAGCTCACGCTGATGAGCGAATCGCTGCGCAACGACGGGCGGATCTGGGTCCCGAGGGAGTTCGGAGACCAGCGATCACCGGACCAGATCCCCGAGGGAGAGCGCGACTACTTCCTCGAGCGGCGCTATCCCGCGTTCGGGAACCTCGTGCCCCGTGACGTGGCGTCGCGCGCCGCCAAGCGCGAGGTCGACGCCGAACGTGGCGTCGGGCCCCTCAAGAACGGCGTCTACCTCGACCTGTCCGAGGCGATCAACCGGCTGGGCCGCGACGTGATCGAGGAGCGCTACGGCAACCTCATCCAGATGTACGAGCGCATCACCGGCGAGGACCCCTACCGGGTCCCGATGCGGATCTACCCCGCGGTCCACTACGCGATGGGCGGACTGTGGGTCGACTACAACCTCCAGACCACGGTGCCCGGGCTGTACGCGCTCGGCGAGGCCAACTTCTCCGATCACGGCGCGAACCGCCTCGGGGCGAGCGCCCTCATGCAAGGGCTCGCCGACGGGTACTTCGTGCTGCCGGCGACGATCGGCGACTACCTCGCCCCGCTGCTGGGCACCGACCCACTCCCGACCAACCATCAGGCCTTCCTCGATGCCGAAGCCGAGGTCAGCGAACGGGTCGGGGCGCTGCTCGGGGTCAACGGCAGCCATTCGGTCGACTACTTCCACCGCGAGCTCGGCAAGGTGCTCTGGGAGAACTGCGGGATGGCTCGCAGCCGCGAGACCCTCGAGAAGGCGCTCACCGAGATCCCGACGCTTCGCGACGAGTTCCACAAAGACGTCCGGGTCCTGGGCGACGGCGAGTCGCTCAACCAGTCCCTCGAGAAGGCAGGCCGGGTCGAGGACTTCCTCGAGTTCGGCGAGCTGCTGTGCCGTGACGCCTTGCACCGCGAGGAGAGCTGCGGCGGCCACTTCCGCTTGGAGCACCAGACCGAGGACGGCGAGGCGCTCCGAGACGACGAGCACTTCGCGTACGCGGCAGCCTGGGAGTACACCGGCGACAACGCAAGACCCGCACTGCACAAAGAGCCGCTCGAGTTCGAGAGTGTCCACCTTGCCCAACGGTCCTACAAGTAGGCCGGGACAGGATCCACGGTGAAGATCACCCTCACGGTGTGGCGCCAGTCCGGCCCCAACGCACGGGGCGGTTTCGAGACCCATCATGTCGACGACGTGAGCCCCGACATGTCCTTCCTCGAGCTGTTCGACATCCTCAACGAGGCGCTCATCGCCGACGGCAAGGAACCCATCGCGTTCGACCACGACTGCCGCGAGGGAATCTGCGGATCATGCTCGATGATGATCAACGGTCGAGCCCACGGCCCCGAGCGCGGGACCGCAACCTGCCAGCTGCACATGCGCAAGTTCCAGGATGGGGCACACATCACGGTGGAGCCCTGGCGCGCCGCCGCGTTTCCGATCATCAAAGACCTCTGCGTCGACCGGACCGCGTTCGATCGGATCATCGAGGCCGGCGGCTACATCAGCGCACCGACGGGCAGCGCCCCGGACGGCAACCTGATCCTCGTCCCCAAGGCCGTGAGCGACACCGCGATGGACGCGGCGGCGTGCATCGGATGCGGCGCATGCGTGGCGGCCTGCCCGAACGGCGCCGCCCAGCTCTTCACCGCCGCCAAGGTTCAGCACCTGAACCTGCTCCCCCAGGGTCAGCCCGAACGCTGGGAGCGGGTCGTCAACATGGTCACCGAGATGGAGCGCTGGTTCGGCTCGTGCACGCTGCACGGGGAGTGCGAGGTCGCGTGCCCGAAGGACATCTCGATCGACTTCATCGCCCTCATGAATCGCGACTTCATCAAGGCCCAGTTCAAGCAGCGCCGCCTCACCGGCCAGCACGCCTGACGCTCGAATCGGGCCTCAGGCCCCCTGGTCCAGGGCGGCACGGAGATCCTCGAGCAGGTCGTCGAGGGTCTCGAGCCCGACCGAGAGCCGCACCAGTGCCGGGTCGACCGCCAGCGGCGAGCCCGCAACCGAGGCGTGCGTCATGCGGGCCGGGTGCTCGATCAGGCTCTCGACCGCCCCGAGTGACTCGCCGAGCGTGAAGAGTCGCGTCGCACTCACCATCGCGAGCGCGGCCTCTTCTCCGCCGCGGGCGAGGAAGCTCACCATGCCGCCGAAGTCGCGCATCTGGCGTCGCGCCGCGTCGTGCCCCGGATGGGCCGCGAGCCCCGGGTACAGGACGCGCGCCACGGCCGGATGCTCGTGGAGGAGCGCGGCGACCGCCCGGGCGCTGTGGCAGTGCCGGTCCATCCGCACCGCGAGGGTCTTGACGCCCCGCAGGATGAGGTAGCAGTCGAACGGTGACGGCACGGCGCCGACCGCGTTCTGGAGGAACCGGACGCGCTCGGCCAGCTCGTCGTCGGCGACGGCGACGAACCCGCCGACCACGTCGGAGTGGCCGCCGATGTACTTCGTGGTCGAGTGCACGACGACATCGGCACCGAACTCGAGCGGCCGCTGGAGGTACGGGGTCGCGAACGTGTTGTCGACGACGACCTTGGCACCCCGCTCGTGCGCGACCGCGGCGATCGCGGCGATGTCGATGCACGACAGGAGCGGGTTGGTGGGCGTCTCGAGCCACACCACCGCGGTCTCGTCGCGCCAGGCGTCGCCGAGCGTGGCCGGGGAGGTGAGGTCCCCGGCGCTCCAGTGCAGCCCGCCGGTGTCGGCGAGCACGCGGGCGACGAGGCGGAACGTTCCGCCGTACGCGTCGAGGGGCAGCAGGACATTCGTGTCGGGCCCGGTGAGGGCCCGCAGCACCGTGTCCTCGGCGGCCATCCCGCTGGCGAAGGCAAAGCCGTGGCGCGCCCCCTCGAGCGACGCGACGCAGGTCTCGAGGGCCTGTCGGGTGGGATTGGAGGTTCGGGCGTACTCGTAGCCGCGGTGGTCGCCGACGCCCGCCTGCGCGAAGGTCGTCGAGAGGCTGATCGGGGTGACGACCGCGCCGGTGACCGGGTCGGGGTCTTGGCCGGCGTGAATGGCGCGCGTCTCGAAGCCGTCGCTCACCGGGTTCAGCCCGGGGCCCGCGCGGCGAGGAACGCGAGCACGTCCTGGCGGGTGACTACGCCGATGGGATGGCCGCCGTCGAGGACGAGCACCGACGTGCCGGCTTCGAGGCGTTCGACGAGGTCGCTGACCGTCTCGCCGACGCCGATCATCGGCATCGCCGGCTCCATGAGCTCCCGGACGGGACGGTCGAGGACGGATGCGTCGCGGAACGCCTTGTCCATCAGCTCGAGCTCGCTGAGCGTGCCCGACACCTCTTTCGCGGCGAGGGGCAGCTCGGTGGTCACGCTCACGACGAGCTGGCTGACCCCCAGATCTCGCATCATGGCGAAGCCGCGCCGGGCGGGCTCGTCGGGGGTGATGACGACGAGGTCAGCGACGGCCTCGACGCCGGCCCGCTTGGCGGCCAGCACGTCGCCCGCGGTCGTTCCACCCTGGATGAGGAAGCCGAAGCTCGTCATCCACTCGTCGTTGAAGATCTTGGAGAGGTACCCCCGCCCCGAATCGGGGAGCAGCACGACGACCAGGTCGTCGGGACCGAGCTCGGCGCCGACCACGAGCGCGGCGTGGACGGCCGTGCCGCACGACCCGCCGATCAACAGCCCTTCTTCGCGCGTCACGCGTCGAGCAGCAGCGAACGACTCCGCGTCCGACACGCGGATGGTTCGGTCAACGACCGACGGGTCGTAGGTGGGAGGCCAGAAGTCCTCGCCGACGCCCTCGACGAGGTAGGGGCGACCGGTCCCACCGGAGAACACCGAGCCCTCGGGGTCCGCGGCGATGACCTGGACGGCGGGATTCTGCCGCTTCAGGTACCGGGCGACGCCGGTGATCGTGCCGCCGGTCCCGACGCCGGCGACGAAGTGCGTGACGCGCCCTGCGGTCTGACGCCAGAGCTCGGGGCCGGTTGAACGCTCGTGCTCGACCGGGTTCGCCTGGTTGTAGTACTGGTTCGGGCGGAAGGCGTTCGGTGTCTCGCGCGTGAGACGGTCAGCGACCGAGTAGTACGAGTCGGGATGCTCGGGTGGCACCGCGGTCGGGCAGACCACGACCTGGGCGCCGTACGCGCGTAGCAGCGCGACCTTCTCGTCCGACATCTTGTCCGACATGACGAAGATGCACTGGTACCCGCGTTGGGCCGCCACGATGGCGAGCCCGACCCCGGTGTTGCCCGAGGTGGGCTCCACGATGGTGCCCCCGGGGGCGAGCAGACCCTGGCGCTCCGCCTCGTCGATCATGGCCAACGCGGGACGGTCCTTCACGCTCCCGCCGGGGTTGAACAGCTCGACCTTTGCGACCAGGTCGCACGCCAGGTCGCGGCCGACCCGACCCAGCCGGACGAGCGGGGTGTTGCCGATCAGATCGAGCAGCGAATCCGCGATCACCGGCTCTGAGGGGACGGGGTCGGGAGCAGAGGGAGCGGCCGCCACAACGGGAGCGTACTGCCGGCCGAATGCTGCACCGTCCGTGCACCGCCGCGTGCGGGGCTCCGTGTGGGCGCGTCGGCACGTCGCGCCACCGTCGCAACGTCGTCGATCGGACCCACACCGACGGCTGACCTACGCTCCGCGGACCAGCCCGGCCGGGAGGAGCGACACCGATGCAGAACCACTCGTTCACCGTGGACCTCGACGCACCGCGCGACGAGGTCTGGGACATGTTCTGGTACCGCAAGCCTGACCGGCCCCAACCACGCGACGTGCGGACCCGCATCGACATCTTGCACCCGGGCGACGAGATCGGCGAAGGGCTGGTTCGCCATTGCACGTTCCCCGTACCCCGGTTCCTGCTCTCGGGCGGCGTCGGACAGTCGTGGGAGTGGCTCACCGAGGTCAAGCCGACCGAGTCGTGGCGCTACGACGCGATCGGCAAGCCCTTGTGGTCACGGGCGACCGGCCACACCAGCCTCGAGGACCTTGGTGATGGAACAACCCGGGTGCACTTCCACGAGAGTTACGAGACGTTCAACCCGTGGATGCGTCGGGTCGGCCTCGAGCGCTACGTGCACCATCGTCTCTCGCGCGACAACGACACGATCTTGGCCGCCCTCGAAGGTGGTCTGCGGTGGCACCGGAGCCAGCGCGCGAGCAGCACCCCCGCGGCGGGGTGACCCGCCCCCCGGCGCGGGGGCAGCGTTCCGCATCGTCACGTCGACCGGACCGACGAGCCCGGAGTCGGGCGGACGGGGGCCAGGGTAGGGTCGCCGCGTGAGCACACCGCCTCCCCCGCCCCCGCCGCCGCCGATCCCGGCGTGGCAGGCGGCGCCGCCGCTGAGCCCGATGCTGCGGCTCCGCAGCGCGTACGGCCAGCGGCCTGACAGCGACTACGTGTTCCACGGTCCGGGGCTGAACCTGTTCTTGAGCGTCATCACGTGCGGGATCTTCGGGTTCTTCCTCTTCTATCAACTCATGCGCCGCGACCGCGACCACAACCGTCGCCGCTTCGAGTTCCTCGACGCGGCCAACGCGCTCGCGTGGGAGCAGGCGAACGCGCGAGGCGCGGCGGACGAGCTCCGGCCGGCCTTCGAGCGGGTAGCGGCTTCGCTCCAGCCGCTGCGGACCCTGACGACCGAGTTTCGCGACCCGGTGATCTGGCTGCTCCTCGACATCTTCATCGGAGGGATCCAGCTGTTCTTCGCGGGGATTGTCGAGGTGGTCGGCTTCATCCTCATCGACAGCGACCTCGACCGCCACGACCGGGCCGAGTGCGCGGTCGAGGCGGACCTGGCGCAGATCTACGCCCGCCTCGGGGTGAGCCTCCCGGCGCCGGACCCCTACCGGGTGAAGGGCAAACAGAACTACGTGGGCCGAATCGTCGCCAGCTTCTTCACCTGCGGCATCTACTTGTTCTGGTGGGTCTACGACATGCAGGTGGAGGGCAACCGCCACGTCGAGGGCAACTGGGCATTCGAGGACGCGGTGATGTCCGGCGTGGCGACCACGACGTAGTCCTCAGTCGTCGCCGTCGGGCTCGGCGTCGTCGGAGCGGTCGAACGCCTCGAGGTCGGTGACGATGCGGTCCACGCCCTCTTGGGCCCGGGCGATCCGAGTGCGACAGAGCGTCAGCAGCTCGGCGGCGCGCTGGACCCGATCGGCAAGCACGTCAACGTCGAGATCGTCGCCTTCGAGCTCGGCGAGGATGCGCTCGAGCTCGACCATCGCCTCGGTGTATCCCGGCTCCGACGGGTTGGCGGTCACGGGCCCTCCACTCGGCTCTGCAGCGCGCCGTCGGCAGTCTCGGTCACGAGGAGCGTCCCGGCGTGTACCCCGTGCGCCGTGCGGACGATCCGCTCCTGGTCGTCGCGGGTGATCGAGTAGCCCCGCTCGAGCACCCGGCGCGGGTCGAGCGCTCGCAGCCGGGCCGCGGTCGCGTCGACGCGGAGCGTCTGGGCCCGGATCGTGCGCCGGCCGGTGGTCACCAGACGGGCTTCGCAGGCGACGACCGCGTGGGCGGCGTCCCGGGTGCCGCGGCGACCGGCGCTGGTTACTCGCCGGCGGCGCTCGTGGAGGCCGCGCCGCTCGCGGTCGAGCGCCACCGGCACTGCCCGCAGGAGCCGACCGGTCAGGCTGGCAAGCTCGCGTTGGGCGAGCGCACCGACGCTGCGGGAGCGCACCGAGATCTGGTGAGCGAGGAAGCCGAGACGCTCGAGATAGCGGTCGACCTGCTCGACGAGGACCGCGGCGGCCGCGGTCGGCGTCTTGGTGCAGGTGTGCGCGACCTCGTCGGCGATCGTGCGGTCGGTTTCGTGACCGATCCCGGTCAGCACGGGCACGGCCATCTCGGTGATGGCCCGGGCGACGATTTCGGAGTCGAACGCTGCGAGGTCGCTGCGGGCGCCGCCGCCCCGCACGATCGCGATCGCGTCGAGGTCCAAGTCGCCCAGCTGGCGGAGCGCCCAGACGATCCGCCGGGAGGCCGCGGCACCCTGGACGCGTACGTCGCAGTGCACGACGCGGAACGCATGACCGCTGCCGTCGAGTTCGTGGAGAAAGTCTCGGTACGCGGCGCTGCCGCCACTGGTCACGAGCCCCACCCGCAGGGGGACGGGTGGGAGCACTCGGGTGGCGTTGCGGCCCAGGATCTTCTCGGCGGTGAGGAGCGCCACGATGCGGTCTCGGTCGGCGGCGAGGCGCCCGATCGTGAAGTTCGGGTCGATCGCGGTCATGACGAGCTGCAGGCGACCCGCGGGAGGCCAGAAATCCACGCGGGCCCGGATGCGCACCTCGACGCCGTCGGCGAGGCGCAGCCCGGCGTCGCGCAAGGCACGGTTCACCGCGGGCCGGTCGTCTCGGAAGAGCGCGACGCGGATCGTGGCCCGGACCTGGTCGCGGCGCTCGTGCTTCTCGACCAGCTCGAAGTAGGTGTGCTGATTGCGCGACACGTGCAGCGCCTGGATCTCGCCCCGCACCCAGGTCGGCCCAGGGAAACTGCCCCGCAGCGCATCGCTGATCGCCTGGTTCAGCTCGGCGACGCCCAGCGTCGCCTCGGCGACCGGCTCGCCGTCGAGGAGCGACGGCTGCTCGGCCATCAGCGGGTCGCCCGGGGGGCCGCCGGATGGGATCGGGACGCGCCGCGCCTCGGCTCCGGACCCGGTCCCCGCCTGTCGCCTGGCATCGCCGTCTCCAGTCGTCGACGAGCGAGCCAGTATGACCCCGCGGGCCCGCGGGGCTGGTGGTCACCGCGACCGGCGGTCCATCTGCTTCGATGGGCCGGTGCCGTCTGCCGCGGGGAGCCCTTACGAAGCGGTGGCGGGCGATGCCCGGGACCTCATCCGGGCCCTGCCGGACGACTCGGTCGACCTGATCTGCATGGATCCGCCCTACAACTTGTCCCCCTACTCGCGGGGCAACATCAAGATGGCCTGGCGCTCGGACTTCAACAACGACCTCGCCGACTGGGACCGGGTCACCTTCGACCCAAAGGACTGGCTCGACGAGCTGCGCCGGGTCCTCACCCCCGAGGGCAACCTGTTCGCCTTCACCTCCTACAACCTGCTGGGCCGCTGGCACGAGGTGTTCGATCCTGCCTTCGACACCTTCCAGTTCCTCGTGTGGCATAAAACCAACCCGGCCCCCAAGCTGCGCCGGGCAGGATTCTTGAATTCCTGCGAGCTCGTGGTGTGCTGCTGGGACCGCGGCCACACCTGGAACTTCGGGCATCAGCGAGACATGCACAACTTCATCGAATCGCCCATCTGTTCGGGAAACGAGCGCCTCAAGGACCCCAAGCACCCCACGCAGAAGCCCCTCGTGGTGCTGCGCCGTCTCGTGGAGCTCGGCTCCCAGCCGGGGGACCTCGTCCTGGACCCCTTCATGGGCGTGGGTTCCACCGGGGTGGCGGCGGTCGAGCTGGGTCGGCGCTTCGTCGGCTTCGAGCTCGATCCGGCCTACGCGGCCGCCGCCCAGGCCCGCCTCGAGGCCGCGATCCAGTCATAAGTGTGTCGGACGTCACATGGGAACGTCCGGGGCATCCGAAAGCGTTGTTGGTGTCGTAGGACCCTGGGAGTATGAGAGACCATGGCGACTCGATTTCGTAAGCACAATGCCGAGCAGCAAGATGCCGTCGGGGCGTACCTCGAGGCGATCGGCCGCCACGAGCTCCTGACCAAGGAGGACGAGGCCCGCCTCGGCAGCCTGGTGATGGACGGGTTGAGCGCGCTCGATCGCATCGACTCGCCGGAGCATCTCTCTCCCGCCAAGCGGCGGAGCCTGAACCAGGCAGTCGGTGCCGGCCAGCGGGCCCGCGACGAGTTCGTCGTGGCCAACCTGCGCCTCGTCGTCTCCATCGCCCGCCGGTACCAGAGCACCGGCCTCCCGCTCGGGGACCTCATCCAGCTCGGGAACCTCGGCCTCATGCACGCGGTCGAGAAGTTCGACTTCCGCAAGGGCTTCAAGTTCTCCACGTACGCCACGTGGTGGATCCGTCAGGCGATCACCCGGGGGTATGCCGACACGGCCCGTTCGATCCGGCTCCCGGCGCACGCCGAGGACACGTACCGGCTCGTCGCGCGGGTCTCGGATGACCTCGAGGCGCGCCTGGGCCGGGCCCCCAACGACGACGAGGTCGCCAAGGCCAGCGGCGTCGACGCGCATCGGGTCGCGGAAGTCCGGCGTTTCCCGACCCGGATCGCGAGCGTCGACGCCCCGATCGGCGACGGCGACGGCGACGACCTGCTGCTGGGCGACACGATTGCCGACGGTGACAGCTCGTTCGCGGACGACATCGCCGACCGCGAGGCGCGGGCGCACGTGGTCCAGACCCTGCTCGATGTGCTCGACGAACGTGAGCGCCGCATCGTGGAGCTGCGCTACGGACTCGACGGTGGCGGTCCCCGCGACCTGGCCGAGGTCGGCTTGGCGATCGGCGTGACCCGCGAGCGGGTCCGTCAGATCGAAGCGCGGGTGCTCTCCAAGCTGCGTCACCCGTCGATGGCGGGCGTGGACCCGGGCGAGGCGCTCGCCAGCTGAGGTCCGAGCCGCCGGCCCGGACCCCTTCACGTCGAGAGCGGCTCGGGTGTCCGGGGCGTTATGACGCCGGCAGGATGATCGACTGGTATTCGGTGTAGGGGTCGATCCCTTCGGGGCCGAGCTCCCGGCCGAGGCCCGACTGCTTGAACCCCCCGAACGGTGCGTTGAAGTCGAGGATCATCGACGAGTTGATCGCCACAACACCGGTGCGGACCTGGGCGGCCACCGCGGCACCGTGCTCGGCGTCCGCGGTCCAGACCGACCCGCACAGTCCGTAGTCCGAGTCGTTGGCGATCGCGATGGCTTCCCGCTCGTCGCCGTAGGGGATGACCGAGAGCACGGGGCCGAAGATCTCCTCGCGGGCGATCTTCATGTCGTTGCTCACGTCCGCGAACACGGTCGGCTCGATGTACCAGCCGGTCGCCTGGTCGGCCGGCCGGCCACCGCCGACCACGGCCCGCGCGCCGGCCGCCTTGCCGGCGTCGAGGAACCCCTCGACGCGGGTGCGCTGCCGTTCGGCGACGAGGGGGCCGACCTGGACCGCCTCGTCGAGCGGGTCGCCAACCTTCAACGCGCCGACCGCGGCGCCGAGCGCTTCGACGACCTCGGCGTAGCGGGCCTTCGAGACGAGCACGCGGCTCTGCGCGCCGCATACCTGGCCGTTGTTCATGAGGCCCGACATCACGAGGTTGCCGAGCGTCGCCTCGTCGAGGTTGGCGTCGTCGAGCACGATCGCCGCTGACTTCCCACCCAGCTCGAGCGTGACGCGCTTGAGCATGCTGCCGCAGATCTCGCCGATGTGACGCCCGACCGCGGTGGACCCGGTGAACGACACCTTGTCGATCCCGGGGTGGCGGACGAGGTGTTCGCCGGTCTCCCGACCGGACGCGACGACGTTCACGGCGCCGGGGGGCAGGTCGGCCTCCGCGACGGCCTCCGCGAGCAGGTAGCCGTCGAGGGGCGTCTCGGGTGCCGGCTTGAGGACGATCGGGCAGCCCGCGGCCATGGCCGGGCCGAGCTTCAAGGCGGCGATAAAGAGGGGGACGTTCCAGGGGAGGATGCCCGCCGCGACGCCGACCGGGGCGCGGCGCACCAGGACAGGCGATCCGAGCGCACCCTGGCGCCGATCCTCCCAGCCGTAGCTGGAGGCGAAGTTGGCGTAGGCGTCGAGCACCATCGTGGCCGAGAACACCTGCCCCATCAGCGACCAGGACTTGGGGGAGCCGTTCTCGGCGGAGATCGTGTCGGCGAGATCTTGGGAGCGGGCCTGGAGCGCGCCCGACAGGCGCTTGATCCCTTCCGCCCGGTCGACGGGGGTCATGCGCGGCCACGGGCCGTCGTCGAACGCCGTCCGGGCGGCGGTGACGGCCCGGTCCATGTCGGCCGGCGAGGCGTCGGGAACCGTCCCGATGACCTGCTCGGTGTGCGCGGAGACCACGTCGATCGTGCCCGTCCCGTCGGGCTCAACCCACTCGCCGCCGATATAAATCTTGTCGTAGACCTGCACGGGGTGCCCTTCCTGGTCGCGCTGCGCGCCCGACGCTACTGCGCACCGCGCCGGTCCGACAGGCGGCGTTGGCTCGGCAGCGGCTGCTGGCGTCCCGGGATTGGGTCGCTGGCCACCAGCGGCCCTGAGGCGGAGGTCGCAGGGGTGAGGTCGCGTGTCGTCGGAAACTGCCTTCGGGCTGCCGACGTAAAACTGAATGCACGCGAAGGGTGAAACTGACCCACGACCCGTGGAAGGATGCCCCTCGTGCCTGGGGCCCTCGACGGCGTTCGGATCCTGGACCTCACCTGGGGCGCGGCGGGCGCGCTCGGCGTGCTGCTGCTCGCCGAACAGGGGACGGACACCCTTAAGGTCGAGCCGCCCGGGGGCGACCCGTTCCGCTCGTACGACGGCTACAAGGTCTGGACCCGCTCGCGGCGAGCGGTGCAAGTCGACCTCAAAGCCGAGGCGGGCCAGCGGGCCTTCCATCGCCTCGTCGAGACCGCCGACGTCGTCGTCGAGTCGTTCCGACCCGGCGTGGCGGACCGGCTCGGGGTGGGCTACGCCGCGTGCGCGGCGACGAACCCCCGTCTCGTCTACTGCTCGGTGCCGGCCTGGCCTGAGGGGCATCGCTTCGCGGACCGCGCCGGCTACGACGCGCTCGTGCAAGCCGCCGCGGGTCAGCAATGGGAGCAGCCGGGCTGGCGACCGGGACCGATCTTTCTCGCCATGCCGATGCCGAGCATGGGCACCATCTACCTGGTCGCCAGCGGCGTGCTCGCCGCGCTCATCGCCCGCGAGTCGACCGGTCGCGGTCAGCACGTCCGCACCAGCCTGCTGCAGGGCGTCTTGCTGTACACGACCCAGATCTGGCAGTACATCGAGAAGGCGGACGCCGCGGTCTACGGCCTGATGGCGAAGACCAACCCGCCGGGGGTTCACCAGGGGATGATCTTCGAGTGCGCGGACCGCGAGTTCGTGCACATCTCGGTGATGAGCGGCAAGACGCCGACCAAGACGCTCGACGAGATCCTCGACGTCGAGGCGTTGCCCGCCGCCGAGGTCGAGGGTCTGCTGCCGCTCGAGGCGCAGAACCTCATGAACGTGCGGCGCCGCGAGGCGTTCAAGGCCTGGAAGCGCGACGAGCTGGTCGCCGAGCTGATCGCGAACAACCAGATCGGGGAGGCGGTCGTGACGCCCGAGGAGCAGTTCGAGCACCCCCAGCTCCAAGCCAACGACATGGCGGTGCGCGTCGAGGACCGTGAGCTCGGGTCGGTCACGCAGATGGGGGTGCCAATCCATCTCTTGGGCACGCCGGGGGCGATCGTCGGCCCCCAACCAGCGGTCGGCGAGCACGACGCGGAGGTGTTCGGAGACCTCGGGTACTCCGCCGACGAGATCGCCCAGATCACCGGGGGTCGGCGCTGATGTACGCCTTGGAGGGGTTGCGCCTCATCGACTTCGGCCAGTACCTGGCCGGGCCGTTCGGGCCCATGATCCTCGGCGACCTCGGGATGGAGGTCATCAAGGTCGAACCGGTCGCCGGCGACGGCATGCGCATGGCGGCGACGCCGTTCCTGGGCTGCCAGCGAGGCAAGCGCGACATCGCGCTGAACGTGAAGGACCCGCTCGGACATGAGCTGGCGCTCCGGCTCGTCGGCACCGCCGACGCGGTCCACCACAACATGACGAAAGGGACCGCGACCCGTCTGGGGCTCGACTACGACGCGTGCCGCGCCGTCAAGGCCGACGTCGTCTACTGCAACACCTACGCGTACGGCCTGAACGGTCCGTTGTCGGAGTTCGGCGGGCTCGACCCGCTCTACCAGGCGTCCGCCGGGCTCGAGCACGAGGCGGGCGCGGTCCCGCACGGCCACGACCCCCTCTACTACCGCTACGGGATGTGCGACACCTCGAACGCGATGCTGTCGGTGGTCGGTGTGCTCGCGGCGCTGTATCACCGTCAGCGCACCGGCGAGGGCCAGGAACTGTGGACCTCGCTCATGGACGGTGCAACCGTCTTCGCGTCGGACGTGGTGGTGCACGAGGACGGGACGCCCTCGGTTCGTCCGAAGCTCGACGCCGCCCAACGCGGATTCGATGCCGGGTACCGCCTCTACGAGACCAACGACGGGTGGGTTCAAGTCGCGGCGATCCGAAAGGACCGCTGGTCGGCGCTGTGCGCCACGCTCGGCGTCGACGCGTCGAGGGACCGCGCCCTGGTCGAGGAGGCCCTCGAGGCCGCCTTCCGGACCCGCACCGCGGTGATGTGGTCACACGCGCTCGACGATGCGGGCGTACCGAACGAGGTGGCACGTCAGGTCAACGGAGGTGAGGCGCTCCTCTTCGACGCCGACGTGGAGCGACTCGGCCTGGTCGCCGACTACGAGCACCCGATCTTGGGGCGCCTCCGCCAGTTCGGTACCACGATCGACTTCTCGGACACCCCCGGGCACATCAACGGGCCACCCCCGCGGGTCGGGGAGGACACCCGGGCGATCCTCGACGAGCTCGGCTACTCCGGCGCCGAGATGGACGACCTGAGAGCGGGCGGGGTCGTGACCTGGCCCGACGAGTCGTACCCGTGGGGCTGGTGACGACGCTCCCCGCCCTCGCGGCGCGCCGGGCGGTCGACGCCGCGTCGGTCCGGCGCCCGCGGCCGCTCGCTCGGGTGACGAACCGGAGGTCTGCGACATGACGGGTGGCCCGGACACCGACCCGACGTCGATCGCCGTCGGCGTGCTGTACCCGCCGGAGTGGTACGGCGACCGGGACCGTTTCGAGGCGGAGCTGCGTGAGCTCGCCGCGCTCGACGCGCGGGTCAGCCTCGTGGTGGAGACCTACGTCGAGCCGCACGAGCTGCGCAGCGCCCGAGGCAAGCCGGGCGCGGAGCAGCTGCGCGACCAGGCTCCGCCGCTCACCGAAGCGCAACGTGCCGCGTTCGCACGCTGCGACGTGGTGGTGGCGATCGACTTGCCCTTCGACGTGACTCGCGTCGCCCCGAAGCTGCGCTGGGTCCAGGCGGTCGGCGCCGGGACCGGCCAGCTCCAATCGGCCGGTCTCGGCGAGGCCGGGATCCGGCTCACCACCGCAGCCGGCGCCAACGCGGTCGCCATCTCCGAGTTCGCGCTCGCCCGGGTGCTGCAGGAATGGAAGCATTTCCGCGCCCTCGACGACGCGCAGCAGCGTCATCACTGGGAACCGCGATACGGCGGGCAGCTCGCCGGCGAGACGCTGGGCCTGCTCGGGCTCGGCGCGATCAACTCGGCGGTCGCGGCGCGAGCCAAGGCCTTCGAACTGCGCGTGCTCGCCACGCGCCGCTCGGCGACGCCGGGTGCCCGGGCCCCGAACGTCGACGAGCTCTACCCGCCGGGCGCGTTCCACGCAATGCTCGGCCAGTGCGACGCCGTGATCGCGGCCGTACCCGAGACGCCCGAGACCAGCGGGCTCATGGACCGGGCGGCCTTCGCGGCGATGCACCGAGGATCGTTCTTCTGCAACGTGGGCCGCGGTTCCCTGGTCGACGAGGCCGCGCTCGTCGACGCCTTAGTGTCGGGTCAGTTGCGCGCCGCGGCGCTCGACGTGGCGAGCGTCGAGCCGCTCCCCGCCGACCATCCGCTCTGGGACGCCCCGAACCTCTACCTGTCGCCGCACTCAGCGGCGGCACCGACCGCGCTCTTCGCCAACCTGCACCAGCTGTTCCGCGCCAACCTGGAGCGCTACCTGGCCGGAGACGAGCTGGCGAACGAGGTGAACCTGCAGCGGGGCTACTGACGCCGCGTCGAGCCGCCGACGCGACAAGGCCGGTTGGCCGACGCGCACCACGAGGCCGGGCCCGTCGCTCACTGCGTTGCCCGGTCCGAGCCCGACGCGTCCTGCACTCTCGCCCGCTGGGGAACGACCACCGCGCGAGGGTCCCGAGCCGATTCCCGTCCGGCCTCCAACACGACGAAGCGCTCGAGCGCGGCGCCGCCGAGCACCAGCGCACCGCCGAGCACGCCCCAGGATCGTCGCCGACCACCCAACGCCACCAGTCCGGCGCCCGTCGCGGTGAGCCCGGTGGCGACCTTCGACCAGCGCCCGGCCCGACCCACGCGGTACGGGGCACCGACGGGGTCGGGCAGCGCGCGTTCCATGCGCCGCGTGGCCACCAGCTCGAGCGCGGCGCCCAGCACCAGGAGTCGCCGGGCCGGTCCGGCCACCTCGGCGCGGTTCGCGATCACCGCGCACGCACCCGCGGAGGCGGCCGCCCCACCCACGAACGCGAACGGCAGCTCGCGATACGACTCGTGCCACACCGGGATCGCGGTGTCGCAGACCAGCACCGCGGTGTAGCTCGCCAGCGGCGGGGCCAGCGCGGCGGCGGCGAGCCCGGCGGCTCGTCGTGCCGGCGAGCGCGCGCGGGATCGGCGAGCCGGTGGGGTACGGTCTCGCGTCAGTCGGCCGCTTGAGGTGAGGTGCTCGGTTGATCGCAACCGCGGGGTGCGGATGCGCCCCGGCTGTCGTCGTGCGGTGGCTCGTCGTGAGTGCCCTGGTGCTCGGCGCCGTCGCGCTCGTCGTCGCGGCGCGCCGACGTTCGCGGCGCGGGACGGAGGGCACCCTGCCCTCGGCACCCGAGCGTCACGCGCCGTCGGCTACCGAGTCGCCGGGACCGGGTCGCCGGCGCGCCCGGCCCGAGCTGACCGCAGCGATTCTGCTCGTGCTCGCCGTCGTCGTCGGCGCGGCCAGCCTGAACTCCGACCTGTCGATGCTCAGTCTCGTCGTCGGCGCGGTGATCGCCAGCGTGGGCATGGGTGCCACACCGTCGCGCCACCGCGCCCAGACCACGACGCCGACCGGTGAGTCGACCGCCGCGGGTCGGCCCGGGCGAGGTTCCCCGGTCTGACCGGCGTGCGTGGCGGCGTCGGGCGTTCGCGGGCGCTCGGCCCGCACCGGCGAGTCAGGACCGAAGGTGTGCCAGGGCGTTCACGACCGGCTCGAGCACCGCGGGGCGGTGGGGTGGGGGCAAGTTCACGACGCCGAGCTCGACGCCCGCATCGTTGAACTCCTCGGCGGTGGCGACGAGCGGGCCCACGTCGCCGTTCTCGGGGAGGCGGAGGTGGGTGGAGACGACGATCTCGTCCGGGTCTCGTCCGACGGTGGTGCAGTGCTCGCGCAGCACGTCGAGTTTGTGTCGGAAGGTCTCCACGTCGCCGCCGGGGAAGTTCCAATGCTGCGCGAAGCGGGCCACCGAGCGTAGGGTTCGGCGCTCCCCGGTGCCGCCAATGCAGATCGGCGGATGTGGGCGCTGCACCGGCTTGGGTTCACAGCGCGCCTCGGTCAGGCGCACGTAGCGGCCGTCGAGGGTCGTCGTCTCGTTCGTGAGCAGGCCAATGATGGCTTCGCAGCCCTCGTCGAAGGCATCGAAGCGGTCCCGGAGCGACCCGTGCAGGTCGATCCCGTACGCGTCGGCTTCTTCCTGATTCCAGCCCGCCCCGAGCCCGAGCTCGAGGCGACCGTCCGACACAACGTCGAGCGTGGCCGCCATGTTGGCCAGGACTGCGGGATGCCGGTACGGCATGCCGGTGACGAGCACGCCGACCCGCAGCCGTCGCGTCGCCTGGGCGAGCGCGGTCGTGGTGACCCAGCCCTCGAGGCACGGACCGCGCGAGTCCGAGAAGATCGGGTAGAAATGATCGAAGGTCCACCCCGACTCGAAGAACTCCAGACCGTCGGCGGCCTGCCACACCGCCAGCAGGTCGGACCACGTCGTGTTCTGAGGTGAGGTCTTCACGGCAAATCGCACGGGTCGCTTCTATCACAAGCCGTGTTGTGCGGCGCGCGGCGGCTGGGACGTTCGCGACCGGCCGGACTGAGCACGACGGGGTCTAGGGTGCGCGCCGCGCGGACTCGTCGCTCCTGGGAGCAGCCCCATGACTGATCTTGGCGTCCCCTACTTCACGGTCACGCCGGCGGGCCCGCCGCCGTGGCCCGGCATCCTGGTGGCCCACGAGGGCAACGGGATGTCGCCCCAGCTGCTGCGGTTCTGCGAACGGCTGGGACGGGAGGGCTACGCCGTGGTCGCCCCCGATCTGTTCTTCCGGTCGGGGGGCTCGGAGGCCGCAGACTTCGGCACCCTGATGGGCGCCTTGCGCCCCGAGGAGGTGCACGCCGACTTGGCCGCGGCCCACGCGCACCTGCGCACGCTCGGCGCGACGGCGATCGCGGTCACGGGGTTCTGCCTCGGCGGGACCATCACCTACCGGGCCGCGCTGTCGGATCTGGAGCTGCGCGCCGCCGCCCCGTTCTACGGCGGCCACATCGCCCAGGAGCTCGGCGAGCCGGCGTGCCCGGTGCTGTTGTTCTTCGGCGGCCGCGACGAGTACATCCCCGCCGCGGCGATCGACGCGGTCCGCGCACACCACCCGGAGCAGGTCGTCGTATACCCCGAGGCCGGTCACGGATTCATGCGGGACGGCTCGTCTAACTTCGACGAGGCCGCGGCCCGCGACGCCTGGGGCCGCCTGCTGGCCTTCTTCGCCGAGCACCTGCGCTGAGGACCGCCGCCGCGGAATGCCGTAGCCGCCTCGATGCGTTGGACACGGAGACGACCAGCGACCTGAGCGGACGGCTCGGGCGCCCGGCCATCCAGGAGGTCGTTCGATGCCCGCGGTGACTGTCGACAACGTCCTCGACCTGCCAGTCGCCGCCGCGCCCGCGCCTGAGCACTCCACCCCACGCCCGGTGGTGTCGGTCACCAGCGCACCCGCGGGCTTCGAAGGGCTCGGGTTCCCGGTCCGGCGGGCCTTCGCGGGGGTCGATCCTCGCCTCCTCGACCCGTTCGTCCACATGGATCAGATGGGGGAAGTCGAGTACGCGCCGGGCGAGCCGAAGGGCACGTCGTGGCACCCGCACCGGGGCTTCGAGACCGTTACCTACATGATCGACGGGACCTTCGAGCACCAGGACTCGACCGGCGGCGGCGGGCTCATCACCAACGGCGCGACCCAGTGGATGACGGCCGGCGCGGGGATCCTCCACATCGAGGCGCCACCCGAGGAGCTCGTCGCGACCGGCGGCCTGTTCCACGGCATCCAGCTCTGGGTCAACCTCCCCGCGGCCGAGAAGCGGGTTCCACCCCGGTACCAGGACATCCAAGCGAACCGGGTCACGTTGGTGCGGTCCGAGGACGGCGGGGCCCTGGTGCGCGTCATCGCCGGTGACGTTGCGGGTCACGCCGGCCCCGGCGTGACCCACACCCCCATCGCGCTCGCGCACGCCACGCTGAGCCCCGGCGCCGAGCTCACCCTGCCGTGGCCCGCGGCGTTCAACGCCCTCGCCTACGTCCTCGCCGGCCGCGGCACAGTCGGCGCCGAGGGCCGCCCCATCGCCACCGGCCAACTGGCCGCCTTCGGAACCGGCGACGCGATCACGGTGCGGGCGAGTGACCACCAAGACGCCCCGTCGCCCAACCTGGAGGTGCTGCTCCTCGGCGGAGCGCCGATCCGGGAGCCCGTGGTCTGGCAGGGGCCCTTCGTGATGAACACGAAGCAAGAGATCGTCGAGGCCTTCGACGACTTCCAGGCCGGCCGGATGGGCAGGATCCCGGCCGGGCGCTGACCACCCCGCCATCCGCCGCGGCCGCCCGCCGGGCTCGAGGGGCCGCCCACCCCGGCGAGTTTCGCGCCTAGCGTGGCCCTCTCGACACTCTCGGGTTTGATGTTCGGTGTCCCCACTGTGAGACTTGGGGACCTTGTTGGCGTTGTGAGGAAAGGAGTCCGAAGCGGGCCTCGAGGGCAGGGTCCCGGGTCGCAAAATCCAGAGGCGTGACAGCCCCTGCTTCAAGCGGAGCGGATAGCGGTGCGACCACCTAGCGCAGGTCGCCACCAGCTCCTCAGGGAAGGGGGGGTGTGGCGTGAGCAAGCGAGCCATTGCCCGTGTCGCGCTCATCGGATCCAGCATCGCAGCTGTGGTGCTGGCCGGTGGGGCCGGCCGGACCTGGAAGTAGACCCAACCCACACCTATACCTACAGAGGTTTCCCGGGATCCTGCCCCCGGGGCCCGCCGAGTGGACATGGACACCGAGACCGCGTACTCACGAGCGCTCAGCACATGGTGCACCGCGGCGTTCAGCGTCGCGGTGGCTCTCGCCATCGTGTTCGCGCTCACCGGAGAGCGGACCGCGGTGGGGCCGCTCCTCCTCCTCGCTGCACTGTGCGCGTTCGCGGAGCACGTCATCGTCCACCTCCCGAACGGCTCCTCGGTGTCGGGCTCGGTGATGATCTCCCTCGCCGCGGTGTTCGTGTTCCGAGACACCGCCCCGCTGCTCGGACCGCTCCTGGTCGGCATGGCCGGCGGCATCTACTGGCCGCATCTCCGCCAACACGACTGGCGACGACTCGCCTTCAACATCGGTGCACTCGGCCTCTCCTCGCTCGCCGCCGCCGGCGCGTTCTCCGCAGTCGCGCGCGCCGAGCACAGCGTGATCTGGGAGCTGCTCGGCGCAGTCGCGGCGGCAGTCGCCTACTGGCTCGTGGACGTCGCGCTGCTCGGCGTCACGATCCGACTGCGCGACGGCGGCAGCTTGCGCCGTCAGATCAGCGGCCTGTGGGGCTTCGCCGACTTCGAGATCGTCGTGTTCGCCATCCTGGGCGTCTTCCTCGGTCGGCTCTACGAGGCGCACGGTGTGCTGATCGTCGCTTTGTTCATCACACCGATCCTGGCCGCCCGCCAAGCGTTCGCCTCGTACCTGGCGGTCGACGAGCAGCACGAGGCCACGCTGGCCGTGCTGGTCCAAGCGCTGGAATCGAAGGATCCCTACACGGGCGGCCACGCCGGACGGGTCGCACGATTCGCGACCTACATCGGAGCCGAGCTCGGCTTGTCCCCCGGCCGCCTCCGCCGGCTCCACGACGCCGCCCTGATGCACGACATCGGCAAGCTCACCGTACCCAACCGCCTCCTCAACAAGCCGGGGCGTCTGACCAGCTCGGAATACGAACGGGTCCGCCAGCACGAGGACATCAGCGTGCAGCTCCTGCGGCGCATCGAGGCGCTCGCGTCGTGCGCAACGGCGATCGTCGGCGACGGTATCAACGCCCCCCTCGAGAGCCGCATCATCCGCGTCGCCGACGCGTTCGACGCGATGACCTCGACCCGCGCCTACCGCCAGGCGATGCCCCAAGACGACGCCCTCGCGGAGCTTCGCCGGCAAGCCGGCGCGCAGTTCGATCCCGACTGCGTCCGCGCCCTGCTGCGCGTGCTCGAACGGCGCGGGGAACGCTACGGCGCCGGTGTCGAAGCTGTCGCGGCCCTCGCGCAGTTCGTGGTCCCGCCCCCGAAGGTCGGCGTCGGCTCGGCCGGACTCGGCGATCTCGCGCCCGAGTCCTAACGCGAGCGCCGCGCCGCCGGCCAGCATCCAGCATTCGTCCCGACACTCCGTGCGAGACTCGGCCGGTGGGGCGAATCGAGGATCTCGTCGCCCAGACCGGAGGGGCCGCCGAGCTGATCGGCCCGCGTACCGCCTGGGAGGCGGCCGCGGTGGTGACACAACGCTTCTCCACTGACGGCGCCGCGACCCGCTCGCAGCCCCTCCTGCACGTCGTCAACTGGCTCCGGCTGCGCTTTCTGACGCGGGCGATCACCAACCGCGACCGCACCGCGGTCATCGGGGTCGGCGGCGCACGCCCCGGCCCCCTGGTGGTCGCCGCCCTCCTCGGCGCCTGGCTCGCCCCACGGCTGCCGAAGCCGGCACTGGTCGCCGCAGTTGGGCTCGCGGCGGCCACCGCGCTCGGCCGAGGACGTTTGGCTCGCCTGGTCTGGATCACCTGGGTGCTGCACCGCGACGCCCCGGGGGCGGTGCTCATCGGCGAGTTCGCGGCCCGCGAGCCCGGCGCCGGCATCGGCTTCGCCACCGAGGTGCTCGACACCATCGGCAGCCAGGTGACGCTCGCGCTGACGGTCCAAGGCCCTCCCGACGACCGCAAGGCCCGATCGCTCATTCGGCTCTACGAACGCCGGCTGCGCTTCGCGGTCGTGGCCCGCCACCAGATCGGCGACGCCTGCGTGGTGCTCATGGTGCGCGCGCCGAGTGAGGGCCCGACACGGGTCCGGGCCACGGCCTAATCCGCGGCCCGCTCGTCGGCGGCTCAGCAGGTCGACGGCGCGGGCTGGCCGGCGACGCGAGCGGCCATCCAGGCCTGGATGTCCTTGACCGACGCGTCGCGTGCGCCGATGTGGTCCTGTCCGGGGTAGACCCGATAGAGGATGTGGTCGCCGACGCCACACGCGCGCTGGACGTACTGGTCGGTCGTCGGTTTCGGTACCAGCTCGTCACGGTCGCCCTGAGCGATGAAGAGCGGCGCGGCCGTCGCGACGGTGCCGGCCGTGTTCTGCTGCAAGAGGGCAGCGAACGCGGGGACGATGAGCGGGCTCTGGGCGATGATCTGACTCGGGGTGAACTCGGCGTAGTGGTCGATCACGTCGGCGGCGCAGTGCTGATCGACGTACCCGAGTCCGGCGATCGCCAGCGGCGTCAGGACACTGGCCAGGTTGGTGTCCGGGTACGCGGCGTGGAACCCGACCGCGGCCATGACCGCGTACCCGAGCGCGGCCGGCGTGGCCGTCGCCTCGGGGAGCAGCTCCGTGAGGTCCGAGACCGGCGCCACCGCGGCGACGCCGAGCAGATGCAGGTCCGGCGCGTAGGTCGCCGCGATCTGGCCGGCGAAGAGCGCCGCTTGCCCACCCTGGGAGTGCCCGTAGACGAGCACCTTCGTGCTCGCATTCGCCGGCGACATCTCGTGGGCCGCTCGCGCGATGTCGAGCACCCCCCGACCTTCGCTGACACCCACGAGGTAGGGATGCTCGCCTGGGGTGCCCAAGCCCTGGTAGTCGGTCGCCACGACCACGTATCCCTGCTTGATGAAGCTCTGGATTCCGGGGATTCGGTAGGCAATGTCGAGCGCTTTCGACGGTGCGCAGGCGTCCGCCAAGCCCTCGGTGCCATGCGCCCAGGTCACCACCGGCCAGCCGCCCGACGGCGGCTTGGCGGTCGGCGTGATGACGATCCCCGACACCACGACGTCGCGACCATCCACCGCGCGGGAGTGATAGAGGATCTTCCAGGCTCGGGATCCCGCGGGCGAGATGATCGGCGATGACCAGACCACGTCGCCGGGCCGCCCGGGCGACACCTGACGGGGCGCGTAGAAGGCGTTGCCAGCCGGGCCGTCGCGAGGGACCCGGCTGGCCGGCGTCGCGGCGGACGCGGCGGGGCCGCCCGCCAGCACACCCAGCGTGGCGAGCAGCGCGGCCCCGGCGCGGACCCATCCCTGCTCACCCATGAGCCACCCATCCTGCCCGGTGACGCCCGCCTCAGCCTTGACCCCCGACCGTCACCATCGACGCCCACCCCGCCGCCCTTGACCAGGTGCCAGGCGCCCCGGCCTGCACCTCCCGCCGCCCTCGGGTGGAGCGGAGCACGACGGGTTCGCCGGGCGGGGTGTGCCGGGCCACGGCGCACCGCACCCGGCGGCGATGGCGAGGCCCCTCCCACTCGATCACCACCGCGTGCGGTGGGGACGGCTCTCCCTGCAGCCGAGTCCGGGCCGGCAGGCGCGGGAGCCATACTCCTCGTTCGTGGCGACCCGATCCCGGAGCTTCGAGCGCGCTGCCCCCTTCTATGACCAGACGCGGGGCCTGCCCGGACCGGCGGTGGCCGAAGTCACCCGCCTCCTCGTCGCCGAGCTGACCGGTCGGGGTCGCGGCTTGGAGATTGGCGTCGGGACGGGCCGCGTCGCGCTGCCGCTCCACCAGGCGGGCGTCGAGATGGTGGGCGTCGACCTGGCCCGGGCGATGATGGCGGTGCTCATCGAGAAGGCCGGCGGAGCGATGCCCTTCCCGCTCGCCCAGGCCGACGCCACTGCCCTGCCGTTCCCGACTGACTCCTTCGGCGCGGGCCTCGCGTCGCACGTCTTTCACCTCATCCCCGGGTGGCGGGAGGCACTCCACGAGCTGGTCCGCGTCGTGCGACCGGGCGGGGTGGTGTTGAGCAGCCGCGGTGGCAGCGCTGGAGGCTCCGTCCTGCGGGCGGTCCGCACCCGGTTCCGACAGGAGGTCGGGAGCCGGGCCGGGCACCTCGGCGCGGAGCACGGCAGCGACGAGGTCGAGCGGGAGCTGCGCGAGCTCGGCGCCCGCGGCCGATCGTTGCCGGTGGTGCACGCGAGCCGCACCACGACCATCGCGACGCTGATCGACGGACTCGAGGCCGGCCATTGGTCCTGGACCTGGGACGTCGCCCCCGCGGTGCTCCGCGACGCCGCAACCAGGACCCGCACGTGGGCCGAGACCGAGCGCGGCCCCCTCGACGCTCCGGCCGTCGTCGACACCGAGGTGCGCTGGCGGGCGTTCGATCTGCCCTGACCAACCCAGGTCGGGCGCGCCACGGTCCGCCGGCGCGGGCGGCGACCAGTCGCGGCTGCGGCGTCGGCGACTACCCGGTCAGGCTCTGCACGCCGGACACGTCGTACTGGCGTGCCTCCGCGCCCACGATCCGAGTCAAGTACGTGTCGTTGAACTCGACCTCATAGGCCGCGTTGCGGTGGGCGGCGAAGGTCTCCTCGGACTCCCAGCATTCAAAGAACCGGAACACGCCCGGCTCCGAGAGATCCTCGGACCACCAGTACTCCACACATCCCACGTCGCGTCGCGTCCGCTCGGCGAGCGTGGTCAGCACGCCGACCATCTCGTCGCGCTGCTCGACTGGGAACCGCAACAGGCCCGAGATAGCGAGCATCGGGTACCTCCTCGACCGGGGTGCCTCAGGGTACGCGCGGTCGAGGCGACACCCCGAGGACACCAGCGCCGCGCGCCGCCAACGATCGCCCGGCCAGCCCGTCGGGCCCTGCCGCCGGCCCGATCCGGCCAGCCGACCCGACCCGGTATGCCCGCGGTGGTGCGCCGTCGTGCGAAGGTGGGGCGTGGTCAGGCTGCGATCCCTCCGCGCCCACGTCGACGAGCGCGTCGAACGCTTTCGCGCCTCGACCTTCGGGCCCGCATCCGAGGAGCCCTACCGGCGTCGCACGAGCGACTGGCTGCGCATCGCCGCCGCGATCCTCCTCCTGTTCCTCGCGGCCCGCCACGCCGGGAGCACGACCGCGACCGAGCAGGCGGTCTTCGATTTCTTCAACACGCTGCCGACCTGGCTCCTCCCGGTCTTCCGCAACCTGTACCGGCTCGGCGCGTTGTGGGCGGTTGGCCTCGTGGTCGCCTCGGCCCTCATCGGTCGCCGCTGGCGCCTGGCGCGAGACCTGCTGGTCGCCGGCGTCCTGGCGTGGGGGTTCGGGCGTCTCCTCGGCGCGCTCGTAATCGAAGGGGGTGGCCTGAGCCACAGCCTGCGGGTCCTGACCCGCCTGGGCACGTCACCCTCGTTCCCCTCGGTGCGACTCGCGGTGCTCGTCGCGGTCCTGCGCGCCGCCGGCCCCTACTTGACGCGTCCGACCCGACGCGTCGGGCGCCTCGTCATCGCCGGCTGCGCCCTCGCCCCGCTCGTTCTCGGGATCGCGTACCCAAACGACGTCTTCGCGGGCCTGGTGCTCGGCTGGGCAGTCGCGGCGACCGTGCATCTCGTCTTCGCGTCACCCGCGGGTCGCCCCACCGCCGAACAGGTCCGCCGGTCGCTCGCCGAGCTCGCGATCGATGCCCGCGACGTGCGCCTCACCCCCCAGCAGCCGACCGGATTCACGCTCATGACGGCCAGCGATGCGGCGGGGCCGCTGGGAGTCAAGGTCATCGGCCGCGACGAGGCCGACGCGCAGTTCCTGTCCAAGCTCCGGCGCTTCGTGATGTATCGGGACTCCGGGCCGGGCCTCGCCGTCACCCGGCTCCACCAGGTCGAGCACGAGGCGTACCTCATGCTCGTCGCCCGCGAGCATGGCGTGCGAGTCCCCTTCGTGGTCGCGGCGGGCACCGCCGGCCCCCGCGCCGCGCTGCTCGTCGAGCGCCCCGTCGTCGGGACTCGCCTGGCGAACCTGGAACCCGACCACTTCGACGACGGGTTGCTCCGCCAGGTCTGGGAGCAGGTCCTGGCGCTCCACGCGGCCCGTGTCGTGCACGGCCGCCTCGACGCCGCCCACGTCATCGTGACCGACGACGGGCCATACCTCGTCGGCTTCACCGCCGCGAGGTCTAGTCAGTCCCCGCGCCACATCGCGGGCGACGTCGCGCAGCTCCTCGCCTCCACCGCGGAACTCGTCGGGGACGAGCGGGCCGTGCGCGCCGCCGCGGCCGTCCTCGGCACCCCCGAGATCCTCGCCGCGTTCCCGCTGCTGCAACCCTCGGTGGTCACGCCCCAAACCCGACGCCGACTCAGGCAGGACCATGGCCGACGTGGCCGTGGCTACGCCACGGTGCGTCGGCGCCTGACCCAGCTGCGAACCGCCGGCAGCGCGGCCCTGGGGGTCGAGCCACCCGAGCTCGCGCAGCTGGCGCGCATGAGCGCCACGAGCCTGGCCATGGCCGTCGGGACGCTGGTCGCGGCCGCAGTGCTGCTCGACTCCGTCGGCGACCCGTCAATGGTGTGGTCGACGTTGCAGCAGGCCGACTGGATCTGGCTGGCCGTCGCCTTCGTCCCGTCGTTCGCGTCGAACGTCGGCTTCGCGCTGGGCCTCGAGGGGACGGTACCCACGTGGCTCCCGTTCTGGCCCACCACCGAACTCCAGGTTGGGATGTCGTTCTCGAACCTTGCCGTGCCGGGAATCGGTGGGCTCGGAATGCAGATTCGGTTCCTGCAGCGACAAGGCATCGAGTTGAGCTCGGCGATCGCGGCCGGGGGACTGCTGAGCACCGTGGGCAACTTGGCCGCCGTCCTGGTGCTCTTCGTGCTCGCACTCGTGCTCGAGCCGACCCGCGTGAACCTGTCGCTGCTGCCGACGAACGGGCTCGCTGAGCTCATCCTGGGGGTGGTCGCGGTCGTCGGCGTCCTGGTGGGGCTGGTCGCGGGCATCCCCCGGCTCCGCCGAGCCGTCCTGGAGCCAGTCCGACGCGCCGCGTCCACGATGATGGGCGCGTTGCGGTCGCCTCGTCAGGTTGCGCTCCTGCTCGGCGGAAACGTGCTCGCGACCCTCCTCGCGACCTGGTGCCTCCAGGCCTGCCTCGTGGCGTTCGAAGGCCACGTGTCGTTCTGGCCGCTGCTCGCCGCGAACGTGGGCGTCGTCACGGTGGCGTCGCTCGTGCCCATCCCCGGCGGTGGCAACGCCGTCGGGACCGTGGGTCTCGCCGCGGTGCTCGTCGCGTTCGGGGTGCCCAAGGACGTCGCCGTGGCGACCGTGCTCGCAAACCAGCTCATCTACTTCTACCTCCCGGCGCTCCCGGGATGGTTCGCCACCGAGCACCTCGTCCGCCACGAGTACCTGTAGCGGTAGGTTCGGTGCCGGGTCTCCCGGAACGGTCAGCCAGGCGACCGTGAGCGACACTTCGGTGCCGGCGAATGACTCGCCTCGACGCGCCGAGGAAGGCAGCCGAATGCGTTTCGGGACTACCACCGACCGACTCGAGGTCTTCAGCGACGGTGTGATCGCGATCGCGATCACGCTGCTGGTCCTGGACATCAAGGTTCCCCAAGCGCGCCCAGGCCAGCTCATTCATGATCTCGGCGGGCAGTGGCCCTCCTTTGCCGCCTACGTGCTGTCCTTCGCCGTGATCGGCATCATGTGGGTGAGCCACCACTCGATGTTCGAGCGGATCCGAGAAATCGACCGCGGGTTGCTGTTCACGAATCTCCTGCTGCTCCTGGGTATCGCCTTTCTCCCCTTCCCGACCGCACTGCTCGCCGAGTACGCGCGCCGCGGAGGAGGCAACGCGCATGCCGCCGCCGCGATCTATAGCGCGACGATGGCGCTCATCGGCCTGGCCTTCCTCGGAATCTGGTTGCACCTGTCGCGGCATCCCCACCTCCTCGTCGAGGGACTCGACCCCGAGAACCTTCGGCAATCGATTCGCCGGTCCCTGGTCAGCCCCATCGTGTTCGGGGCGACGATCGGCCTGGCGTTCCTGAACGCGCTGGCGTGCTTCGTCGTGTACGGCCTGGCGGTGGCGTACTTCGCGGCCGGCCCGTCCTCCGCCGCGTTGCGGCCAACCCGCGCCCCCGCCGAGCCAGCGCCATCCGAGCCCGGCCCGGACCCGCCCGCTCCAGCACCAAATCCCGCGGCCCGCGAGCCGTCCGTCGGAGCGGACGCCGAGGCGGGCGGCGCCACGGACCTGGGCCCGCCCTCGGAGCCACCGACGCTGCGCTGGCCGCCCGGCCAGACTTGAGGCGTACGCCTCGACGGGCAACCGAACGGACGCCGTCTCGCCCCAGCCTCGGAAGAGAGCACCATGACCGACACCCGCACCGCCGACGCTGAGCATGACCGGCCCGACGCCGGCGCCCACCTGCGCGCGGCCCGGGTCCAGCTCGAGCCCTACGACGTGTTCGTCGGCCCCGTCGGGCACCTCGCCGAGGAGCGCACCCGGCTGGCCGGGCTGCGCTGGCGCAATTTCGGGTAGTGGGTCAGTTTCAGCGTCATACACCCTTCGTACCCTTGGCGGTGTGCGTCGGTGTCGTTCGTTCCGGTATTTGGTGAGCCCGACGGTTGGTCAGCGGGCGGTGTTGGTTGGGTTGTTGGGGTTGCAGTGCGAGTTGTACAACGCGGCGTTGGAGGAGCGTCGGGGGGCGTGGCGCTGGGAGCATCGCTCGGTGTCGTACTTCGACCAGTGCCGGACGCTCACGTCGTTGCGCGGGGTTCGCCCCGAGACCCTCGCTTCGGGGGTGACGGTGTGTCGGGGGACGCTGAAGCGTCTCGATTGGGCGTTCGCGGGCTTTTATCGGCGGTGTCGGGCCGGGCAGCGGCCGGGATTTCCCCGGTTTCGGCCTCGGAGTCGTTGGGACGCGTTGCAGTGGGAGGACCGGTCCGGGTGGCACCTGGATGAGGCAACCCGCCGTCTGCATCTCATGGGGGTCGGGGCGATCAAGGTCCGCTTGCATCGCCCGATTCGGGGAACGCCGAAGGCGATCACGCTGCGGCGCGAGGGTCGACGGTGGTGGGTGACGATCCGCTGTGTCGACGTGCCCGGGGAGTGTCTGGTGCTCTGT
>PLJD01000055.1 GCA_003140175.1 Actinomycetota bacterium | reverse complement strand
GGTGCCGCTCGGGTTCTCGTCGTCGAACCACAGCGGGTACCTCGGTGCCCAGGTTGGGATCGTGAACAACGGCTCGGTGATCACGTCCGGGCCGGTGTTCCAGAGCTCGGACAGTGGGCCGGTCACGACCTACACCGGCGGGCAGCCTGCACCGCCGCCCAACCTCTGAGCATGTGAGGGGTAGGCCCTGCGATCCGGGAGGGCCGGCCGGCAACGGCCGGCCCTCCGGTCGTTCAGCGCTGAGCGGCTCGCCCGGGCCGCTCAGCGCGGCTAGGCGGTCGGGGTCGGGGCGTCCTCGTCGTCGCGGGATGCGAGCTGACCCGACATGCGCTCGGCGAGCGAGCCGCGCCCCAGCGCGCCACGCGCCGCCTGGAGCAACTCGGCCACGGACCCCGACGACCGCCCTTACATCTTGCCGGTCCGACCGTACCGGTAGTAGCCCGCGAACGTCTGGTTGACCTCCGGGGGCAGGGGCACGACGGTCCCGAGCGCCCGGGCACCCCAGACGATCTCGGCGGTGCGTTCGACCAGCGCCGCGATGTGCAGCACATCCTTCGGGTTCTTGCCGACCGCGAAGAGCCCGTGGTTCGCCATCAAGACCGCGGCCTTCTCGCCGACCCGGCTCGCGACCTCCGCCGCGAGGTCGTCGGTCCCGGTCGTGCAGTAGTCGGCGACCTCGACGTCACCGCCGACGAACACGTCGAACTCCTCGATCACGGCCGGGATGGGGGTCCGGGTGAGCGCGAACATGGTGGCGAACTTCGCGTGGCAGTGCATCGTGGCGTCGATGTTGTCGTGGCGGCGCAGCGCGCTGAGATGCAGCGCCTTCTCGGTGGTCGGACCTCGGGTCCCCTCCAGCACGTTGCCGTCGAGGTCGCAGACCACGAGATCCTCGAGCGTCATGTCGGTGTAGTCCAGCGATGAGGGCGTGAGCACCGCGTTGCCGTCGGGGAGCCGCGCGCCGAGGTTCCCGGCGGTCCCTTGCACCAGGTTGGTGCGCAGCATCTCCTTGGCGACCCAGAGCAGCTGTTCTTTGGTCTCGCGGTCGGACAGTTTCGTCGAGCTCACGCGAGTACCTCCGGGTTGACGAGGTTGTCGGGCTTGTCTCCGGCGAGCAGCGCCACGAGCCCCTCGGCGATCAGCTTCGAGTGGTTGGCCTCGGTGTCGTAGGTCGCACCCCCAATGTGGGGGGTCAGCACCACGTTGCCCATCGCGACCAGCGGGTGGTCGACGGCCAAGTGCTCACCCTCGAAATGGTCGAGGCCCGCCCCGCCCAGATGTCCGGACCGGAGGGCGGCGACGAGCGCGTCGGTGTCGTGGAGCAGCGCCCGGGCCGAGTTGAGAAAGATCGCGCCGTCCCGCATCCGCGCGAACTGATCGGCGCCGATCAGCCCCGTCGTCTCGGGGGTGACCATCGCGTGCATCGAGACGACGTCCGACTCGGCCAGCAGGTCGTCGAGCGAATGGGTGGCGTCCGGCGAGTACGGGTCGGAGGCGATGACCCGCATGCCGAGCCCCTCGAGGCGCCATTTCGTGGCTCGCCCCACGGCGCCCAGCCCCACCACGCCGGCTGTGCGGCCCGCGAGCTGCCAGGCCCGGAAGCGCTGGTAGGGGATCGTGCCGTCCCGATAGGTCTGACCCTCCCGCACGTCGCGGTCGGCTCGCACCAATCCCCGGTTCACCGCCAGCAGGAGGGCGACGGTCAGCTCTGCGACCGCGTCGGCGTTGCGGCCCGGCGCCCGCAGCACCGGGATGCCCCGGGCCGTGGCGGCCGCGACGTCGACGTTGTTCGGATCGCCCCGGCACGAGCCGATCGCGCGGAGCCCCCGGTCGAGCACCGAGCCCGAGACGAAGTCCGACTCGACGATGAGGACGTCGGCTCCCTCCGCCGTGACCCGCTCCGCCAGCTGCTCGCCGTTCAGGATCCGGATCGGTGAATGGTCGATCCAGGGGTCGAGGACCACGTCGGCGACGGAGCGCAGGGTGACGAGTCCCTCCCCCCGAAACGGGGCGGTCACGAGGGCGGTGGGCCGGTCGGTCACGCCGGGATCATCGCACACGAGCCTGACGGCCTCGTCAGGTTCGCAGGCCCCGCCGGGGCCGCGGGTGGAAGGCCCGGGGCGCGGAAGCCTCGACGACGCGCCGCGGGGGCGGATCGGTCTCCGGGGCCCGCTCGACAAACCTGACTAACGTGTCAGGTTCGTTGGGGCGCTGCGGAGGACCCATGCCGATCCACTATCAGCGGGACGACGAGCACATTGTGCTCATCACGATCGACCGGCCCGAGGCGAAGAACTCGGCCGACATGGAGCACTTCAAGCAGCTCCGCGAGGCGTGGGACCGTTTCGCCGCCGACGACGAGGCGTGGGTCGCGATCATCACCGGAGTGAAGGACGCTTTCTTCACCGGCGCTGACTTGAAGCGGTACATCCCCGAGATCACCAAGCTTCAACACGAGATCGCCGAGGGGGGTGTGGCGGAGCTGCACGGCTACCGCCTCGACGACGGGACCAAGGCCGTGCTGCGCGCCGCCAAGATCTGGAAGCCGATCATCGCGGCCGTGAACGGGTTCTGCACCGCGGGTGGGATGGAGATGCTCGGGGGCGTCGACCTGCGGGTCGCCTGCCCCGAGGCCAAGTTCTCGGTCATGGAGCCCAAGCGAGGACTCTTCGCGGGGGGCGGCACCACCGTTCGGCTGCCCCGCCAGATCCCGTTCCCCCAGGCGATGGAGTTCTTGCTCTGCGCCGATCTGATCCCCGCCCAGCGGGCGTACGAGATGGGCTTTCTCAACGCGATCGTCCCCCGCGAGGAGCTCCTCGACGCCGCGTACGGGTTTGCCCGCCGGATCACCGCCAACGCTCCGCTGGCCGTGCAGGCCACGAAGCAGAGCGTCTGGGAGGGTCTGGGCCTGCCGCTCTCCGAGGCGTACCGCAACGAATCGAAGATCTCGTCGTTCGTGTTCCAGACCGAGGACGCCAAAGAGGGCCCGCTCGCGTTCGCCGAGAAGCGGCCACCCCGGTGGCAGGGCCGGTGAACCGACCCGGCGCGGCGCGCCGACGCGGAGGAGCCGACGCGTGACCGACTCTCGCACGCCGTGCCTCATCGGTATCGGCCAGCGCACGTGGCACACCGACGAGGTCGGCGAGGAAGGCGCGCCCGAACCGCTCACGATGTGGGAGGACGTCGCCCGGGCCGCCGCCCGAGACTCCGGCGTCGGCGCGGCCGCGCTCGAGCGGCTCGACTCCCTCGATGTCGTGTTCTGTCAGACCTGGCAGTACGACGACCCGCCGGCGCGTCTCGCCGCCCGCCTGGGCGCCGAGCCCGCCCGGGCGCGCTACTCCGGCATCGGCGGCACGACACCCCAGGTGCTCGTCCAGGACGCCGCGGCCCGCATCCTCACCGGCGAGAGCGACCTTGCGCTGGTGTGCGGCGCCGAGGCCCTCGCGACCCAGCGCCGCTACAAGCGCCGCGGGGAGCGCTATCCCTACTCGTACCAGCCAGCCGAGCGGCGCCCCTACCCCTGGGAGGCGCCCTTTCATCCCGCCGAGCTCGCCCACGAGGTCTCACAGGCCTGGCTCACCTTCGCGATCTTCGACAACGCGCGCCGCGCCCACCGGGGCCGCGGCCTGCCCGAGTACCGCCACGACCTCGGCGAGATGCTCGCCCCGATGACCGAGGTCGCGGCCAAGAACCCGGGTGCCTGGTTTCCCATCGCTCGCAGCGTCGACGAGATCATCGACGCGACACCCGAGAACCGCATGGTCGGCTACCCGTACACGAAGTACATGATCTCGATCATGGACGTCGACATGGCCTCGGCGGTGATCCTGGCCAGCGAAGCGACCGCCGACGCGCTCGGCATCCCGGCCGAGCATCGCGTCTACCCGCGCGGCTGGTGCTACGCGACCGACCCGACCTACGTGGCCGAACACGACGAACTGTTCGCCTCCCCGGCCATGGCCGCCAGCGCCGGTGAGGCCCTCCGCCGCGCCGGGATCACCATCGACGACGTCGCACACCTCGACCTCTATTCCTGCTTCGCCAGCTCGCTGAACTTCGCGAGGGACGCGCTCGGGCTCGCCGACGGCGATCCCCGGCCCCTCACCGTCACCGGCGGCCTGCCCTATCACGGCGGCGCCGGAAGCAACTACATGACACACTCCATCGCGACCATGACCGAGGTACTCCGCGACGATCCCGGCTCGTACGGACTGGTCAGCGGGGTCGGGATGCACATGACCAAGCACGTCTACGGCGTCTACAGCACCGAGCCCGGCGCCCTGACGCCACCCGACCAGGCGGGGGTACAGCACGACCTCGACGCGACCCACCCGCCCCGCCCGCTCCTGGAGTCCGCCGAAGGTGAGGCGACCGTCGCCGCGTACTCCGTCGTGCACGGCCGCGGGGGCGAGCCGGAGGCGGGCGTGCTGGTCTGCGACGTCGACGACGGACGGGCCTACGGGAGGCTGCTCGACCCGAACGCCCTCGCGTCGGTGGAGGAACACGAGCTGGTCGGCCGCCCGGTGCGGCTCTCGCCGCAGCCCACGACGCTGCCGACCGGCGACGAGGGTGTGGTCAACCTGGCCACACTCATCTAACAGCGAGGGAGCACCATGGCGTGGGACTTTTCGACCGAGCCTGAGTTCCAGGCGAAGCTCGACTGGATCCGAGACTTCGTCATCCGCGAGGTCGAGCCGCTCGACCTCGCCTTCGGTTCGCACATCGTCTATGACAAGTCCCATCCCGTGCACCGGGAGGTGATCCGACCCCTCCAGAACCAGGTCAAAGCACAGGACCTGTGGGCCTGTCACCTCGGCCCCGACCTCGGCGGCAAGGGCTTCGGCCAGATGAAGCTGGCCCTCATGAACGAGATCCTCGGCCGGTCGCACTGGGCACCCAGCGTGTTCGGCTGCCAGGCCCCCGACTCGGGCAACGCCGAGATCCTCGCTCACTACGGCACCGAGGACCAGAAGGCGAAGTACCTCCAACCGCTCCTCGACGGCGAAATCGTCTCGTGCTATTCGATGACCGAGCCCCAGGCCGGCTCAGACCCCGCCCAGTTCACCTGCCGGGCGACGAAGGACGGCGGCGAGTGGGTGATCGAGGGCGAGAAATGGTTCTCGTCGAACCTGCGCTACGCCGAGTTCGCCATCGTCATGGCGGTCACCGATCCCGACGTCTCCGTCTACCAGGGAACGTCGATGTTCCTGGTGCCCACGTCGACACCCGGGATCAACATCATTCGCCACGTCGGCCTCGGCGGCGAGCCCGAAGGCGAAGGGTCCCACGCGTACGTCCGCTACGAGGGGGTCCGCGTCCCGGCCGAGAACCTGCTCGGCGGCGAGGGGCAGGCGTTCGTCATCGCCCAGACCCGCCTCGGTGGCGGGCGGGTGCACCACGCCATGCGTACCATCGGGATGTGCCAGCGGGCCTTTGACATGATGTGCCGGCGGGCGCTCTCCCGAGTCACCCAAGGTGAGGTGCTGGCCAAGAAGCAGATGGTCCAGGAGGCGGTCGCCGACTCCTACATCGACCTCGAGCAGTTCCGGCTCCTGGTCCTCCAGACGGCCTGGAAGATCGACAAGTACCACGACACACACCGGGTCCGTGGCGATATCGCGGCAGTGAAGATCGCCATGCCCACGGTGCTGAAGAACATCGCCTCGCGTGCCCTTCAGGTGCATGGCTCGCTCGGACTCTCCGACGAGATGCCGTTTGTGAAGATGATCATCAACGGGTACCACGTGGGACTGGCCGACGGTCCGACCGAGGTCCACAAGGTAGCCCTGGCGCGCGGGCTTCTCGCCGGAGCCCAGCCGTCACCGGGCCTATTCCCGAGCTACCACATCCCGGTCCTCAGAGAGCACGCACTCGAGAAGTACGCTCACGTGCTCGCCCGCCACGGCCGGGGTTGAGCGTGCGAAACGATCCGAAAACCAGGCGACCGGGAGGTCATCGATGAACGCCGAAGTCTCGCAACTCTTCTACCTCTCGGAGCGGGTGGCCATCGTGACGGGCGCCACCAAGGGTCTCGGCCGGTCCATGGCCGAGGGATTGGCGGGGGCAGGTGCGTCGATTGTACTCGTCAGCCGGGACCAGGACGCCTGCAGCCGGGTGGCGGATGAGATCACCGCCAGCACCGGGCAGGCGACGCTCGGTGTGGCATGCCACATGGGCGAGTGGGGTGCGCTGCCCGCCTTGGTGGAAACTGTGCGCGATCGGTTCGGCCGGATCGACATCCTGGTGAACAACGCCGGGATC
>PLJD01000082.1 GCA_003140175.1 Actinomycetota bacterium | reverse complement strand
AGGTCGACGCGGCGATGCGCCGGGCGATCGCCACGCTGCCCGGCGAGCTGTTCCGGACCATCACTTGGGATCAGGGCAAAGAGATGGCCCGCCACGCCGCGTTCAGCATCGACACCGGGATCCAGGTCTATTTCTGTGACCCGCACAGCCCCTGGCAGCGCGGCTCGAGCGAGAACACCAACGGGCTGTTACGCCAATACCTGCCCANNCACCGGTTGAGCCCGCCGGGTTTAGACACCCCACACTCACCGCACAGGTTCGACCCGAGCGCCCGATGGGTATCAGGCGGCGTGCACGCGCTCGAATGACCGGCACCGTCCGGGGCGGTGCCGTCGCGGTCCCGGTTCGCCGGAGAACCGACGACGCGGCTACTCGCCGCCCTTCTGGACGTAGGACTTCACGAAGTCCTCCGCGTTCTCCTCGAGGACCTCATCGATCTCGTCCAAGAGGTCGTCGAGCTCACCCTTGAGCTTCTCCCCGCGTTCGGACGTCGCGGGAAGCTCCTCGGTCTGCTCGACCCGCTCCTTGGGCGCCGGCCGTTGCCGGCGTTGCTGTTCGGCCATCGTGTCCTCCGAGGACCAGGTTAGGGCGTCAGGTCGCCAGCTGGGCAACCAGTTCGCCCGGCGGGGTCCGAGACGCCTGCCGGCAGTCCCCGTGCGAAGAGCCGGCCGATGGGGCGGCCCGGGTTTTGAGACCCCACGCGCCTCTCTGCTCCCCCAAACATGCGATTCTACGAGCCGCGCGCAAGGCTCGGGCTGTGACATCGACGCCGTCGAAGTCCTCGTCGCCGCGCGCGCCCGCGCAAGCAGCGGCTCATGACTGGAACAAACTGCTGTCGGCTTTGTCACTCACGACCGTTTCGGCAGCTGGCCGCTCAGCAGCTCCATGACGCGAGTCCGGGTTTCTGGCTCCACGCCTGCTTGCACCAGGGCCCCTGTGAGCGTGTCCTCCAGGTTGTGTGCCCACTGTTGTGCCTGGTCGACTTGGTGCGCCCACGCGTACGGGACGAAGTCGTCGAACACGTTGGCGGGGATCGCGAGTCTCTCCAAGAGCGCTGGCTCGTCGGCGTGCGCATAGAAGCGATTGAGCCCGTCGAACATGGCGAACCGGTACCCGACTTCGAAGAGCATCGGCTCCCAGGCCTCGTGGGCCGGTTCGGCGGACTTCGGCACGGTTGCCTCCATGACCACGACCCGGGGCCGGAAGCGGGACCAATCGGCCCCCGCGAGCACCTCGCGCTCGAAACCCTCGACGTCCACCTTGAGGAAGTCGACCGGACCCGAAACGTGGCCGGCCACGACCTGCGCCAGCGTCCAGATCGGCACCTCGATCGGCGTGAACTCCTGGCCGGCGGCTCGGTAGCGCTCGGCGAGCTCGGGCACCATCGTGGACGCGCCCCGGTCGATCGGCGCATCGGCGCCTGGCCGCTCCGGCTGGTCAGCCGGCTCGACGAACAGCTTTCCCAGCCCGGGTGTCGCACCGAGCGCGACCCGGAGATTCGCATCAGCGGGTCGTGCTGCGCACAGCCGCCCGTGTTCGCGGGGGAGCGGCTCCACGTTCACGCCCCGCCATCCCCGCTCGGCAAACGCCGCGGTGACCGAATCCAACACGGGATCACCCGCACCAACGTCCACCCAGAAGCCCGCCCGATCGTCGGGGTGCAGAGCGCGGGCAAGCACCACATCCTCCTGGTTCTGGGCATACGACACGAACCGATCACCATTCACCGCTCAGCCCCCGCACCGGTCAAAACGCCAAAACCGATCACCGACGACATGCTTTGGCTCCCACCCTTCGCAGTGCTGTCCAAAGAGACGTGTTCCTTGGTCTTCCTCGCTCGCGCGTGGCGGGACGGCGTTAGGCGCCATGGCTGGACCTTCCTGGAAAGAGGTGGAGAGATGGCTCGGCCCGTGGCTTCGTGAGCATCCGCGGGCCCCGACGCGCCGCATCGTAGGGTGCTGAAAAGTTCGGAGTTTCGCAGGTTCCCGGGATGGAACGCGGTGGCCTCGGGCGCAGTCTCGCGTCGATCCTCTCCGGGACGCGGGACATTCGGGGTGAGGACGGGCGAGAAGCCCCATCCTTACGAATGGGCGGCCTCGTGCCCGCCTACGAGGCACTCCGGCGACTTGTCGACGCTCGGCATTTGCGGGACGCGTTCGTGGTGGTGGATGACCCCGTCATCGGCCGGCAGCTCCTGGTGGCCGGTCGAAGTGTGCGAGCTCGGCCGGCGTGCCGGGACCGTGGACTGGCGCGGTTGCGGTCGGCGGGGACGCTGCTGTCTCGGCTTGGCGCCGAACCCGCCCTACAGGGCCGTGCTCGATTGTTGGCGCCAGATCGCGTGGTCGTAAGGTCGGTTCCATGCAACGTCAGTCATGTCTCAGCAAGGGCTGTCACGCCACGTTCGAGGGAAGTGCAGCTCATGAGGGCGAGACTCGGCACTGCAATCGGGCCGGGCCGGATGGCGGTCATGTGCACCGATGGGATGGAGGGCACTGGCAGGTCGTAGCCGGAGACATGGAGCACGACCGCAGCTAGTGCCGTGTCAGGCAAC
>PLJD01000053.1:9531-10326 GCA_003140175.1 Actinomycetota bacterium | reverse complement strand
GGCAGCCGGTAGTGGTGTGCGCGGCTCTCCCCGGCTGCCGTCCGACAGCGTTGCGACCGATCACTTCGTCGACAGCGGCGGCGTGCCCCCGATGTCGTAGACGAGTTGGTCGTCGGCGAGGCGGACACCCGCAGTCGGGGCATGGGGAGTGAGGCGGCCATCGTGCATGAGGTGAACGACGTTGATGCCTCGCACGAGCACGAGATAATCGGCGAGCAAACGACGATGGCAACGCCACCATACCGACTCACTGCACATCACCGTCGTCGGATCGCTGGTGGCGATGACCAACAGATTCTCGACGCCTGCTAGGAATCCAGGCATCCCCATGTAGTCGGCGTAGGCACGGAACGCGTCGTTGCGTAGCGCCACGTGCTTCGATTCACCGACCGATCGGCGTCGGCCGCCTAACTCGCGGATCCAGACGTAGCCGATGCCCACCTCTGGCACCCACCGCTCCATCTCCTCACGACCGAACTGCGGGTTGTGACGGCTGCCAGGAAACGACCGCACATCAGCCACGCGACTGACATGCGCACCGTCGAGCAACGAGGCGAACGCCTCGGCAGTGAGCGTGCCGTGTCCAACGGTGTGCAGCGTTGTCATCGCAGCGATCTGCGCGCACCCACGCTCATGACGCCATCGTACGGTGTTGAACAGAAAGCGTTGCACGCACGATGCGGACCTGGACCTGGACGGACGCAACGACACTGGACGGACTGAGCGCCCGACTCACGAGCACTCGGTGTGTCTCGGCGGGTCTGGGCTGACGGTTGTCAAGGCGCTCATAACCCG
>PLJD01000053.1:0-9507 GCA_003140175.1 Actinomycetota bacterium | reverse complement strand
GTCGTGCGCATGGGATGACCCCACCCAGGCGGGCGAGGAAGGCGCCTGGTTCATCGGCAACAACGCCATCGGCGAGTTCACGTGGGCCACCTGTTCGGTGCGGTGATGGTCGCCCGCACCGCCTTGGGCTGGGTCAAACAGCGGTGGTTACGGATCGAGATTCACCCCTCACCGGTGACGCTGATCGTGCTGGCGCTCGGGGTGCTGTGGGCGAATCAGCAGGCCCACGCCGCCTTGTTGATGCGGACGTAACGGAGGAGCAGATGCCAAAACGCGGTATGACCCGACGAACGCGTCGGCGGGTGCAGTATGTCGCCGCCGGCCTGGTTGTCCTGGTCGCGGTCGCTGGCGGCCTGGTGTTGGTCGTCGGGAGCGGTTCGACCACGCAGCCGGCAGCGGTGCCGGGGGCGCCCCGCACCGTCCGACATGTCGCCCAGCCAGCCGGGCTCTATCCCTCGGTGTCGGCGCAGATGGTGTGCGCGCCCGAGGCTCAGAGCGAGGTCGCTTCGGCGCTTGGGGTCACTGGGACGGTCCCGGTACCGCCGACGTGGGTCGATCACCTGTACTCGTGCCGCTACGTGTACCCCAACGGCACGATGGCGCTGTCAGTCAAAGAGCTCTCGAGCCGGGCTCAGACGACCGCCTACTTCGAGTCGCTGCATGAGCTGCTCGGCCAGTCTGAGCAGCTCAAGGGCGTCGCCCAGGGTGCTTTCGTCACCAAAGACGGCTCACTCGTCTTGCGCAAGGACTACAAGGTTCTCCTCGTCGACACTTCGGGCTTGCCGGTCCCATTCGGGTCCGCGTTCAAGTCACGATCTCAAGTCGCGGTCGGGGTCGGCATCACCGTGCTCGGCTGTTGGACCGGCGCCTAGGTCTAAGACTGACGGAGGTTCTTTACATCTGGGGTCTCTCGTGAGAGGGATGTCCGATGGACGATCGAGAGCAGCAACGCAAGGTTCGGCATCGCCTGGCGGTGCTCCGACACTGCGAGGAGGTGACGGGCAACGTTGCGGCCACGTGCCGCTATTTCGGGATCAGCCGCCCGACGTTCTACAAGTGGCTGCACCGCTATGAGGAGCTCGGAGAGCCCGGCTTGCGGGACGGCTCCTCACGACCCCTGCACTGCCCGAACGAGACCAACACCGAGGTGGTCGGCAAGATCATCTACCTGCGCCAGCACTACCACTTCGGGCCGCTGAAGATCTCGATGTATCTCAAGCGCTACCACGACGTCGAGATCGGCCACTCGGGCGTGTACCGGGTCCTCAAGCGCCTTGATCTCAACCGGTTGCCGGCGTCGCAGCGCTACAAACGCCACACCGACCGGTGGAAGCGCTACGAGAAGCCGTTGCCTGGCCATCGCGTGCGAGTCGATGTGAAGTTCATCGAACCGCTTCCTGGCACCCGCAAGAAGCACTACCAATACACCGCGATCGACGATTGCACCCGGATCCGCGTGCTGCGGATCTACCCGCGCAACGACCAGAAGACCGCCATCCAGTTCCTCGATTACGTCCTCGAGAAGCTCCCGTTCCGGGTCGAGGTCGTCCAAACCGACATTCATAGTGAGTTCTGGCTCGATCGTGCTGGTGTGGTGCAGCTGACTGCGTAGCGTCGGTCGGGTCCGGCGCCTGCTCGCTGTCACTACTAACCGATCGAAGCCTTCTTGGACTTCTTGCCTGTTGATCGTGGCAGTGGGTGGGGCTCACGCCGTCGGAGCGGATTGGCCCTGTTAGGAACCTGATGACGTTTGCGAGCCGCATGGCTCGTGGCGATCTCTGATAGCGAATGTCTGGTGCCGGCCTTCGTCGTCGTGGCTGCCGTCGGCGACCCCAACGACGAGAAGGGAGCCAGGTATGAAGATCAGACTCGGCGTCGACATCGCGTGTCGATCGCCCCACCATGCGGCCTGCGCGGACGAGACCGGAACGTTGCTGTGGTCCGGACATCGGTTCCGGACCGACGTCGCTGATCTCGAAGCGCTGTGGAGTCGGCTGCCGGTCGAGGTCGAAGAAGTGATGGTGGTGATGGAACCCACCCGCAATGCGTGGGTGCCGTTGGCGGCTTGGTTCCGGCGGCGGGGCGCGATGGTCGTGATCGTCCCGTCGGAGCAGTCATCGGATCTGCGCGACTACTTCTCCAAGCACACCAAGACCGACCGTCTCGATGCGGAGCTCCTCGCCCGGCTGCCTCTGTTGCATCCCGAGGGATTGCATCTGGCCGAGTCGCTCGGGCCGGGCGACCCGCTGAAGCGAGGGGTCAAGATTCGCGCCGGGCTGGTTCATCGGCGGAGCACCGCCATGCACCGCCTCGACTCGCTGCTCGAGATCCTCGGACCGGGCTGGACCGACGCGCTCGGCACCAGGATGACCCAGACCACGTTCAAGTTCCTTGCCGTCTACGCCCACCCTCACCAGGTCAAACGCCTCGGACAGGCCCGCCTGGCGCGTTGGTTCCAACACCACACCCGCAAGGCCTGGGGACCCGAGCGAGCCGCCGCGGTCATCGCCGCGGCGGCGGCCACGATCGCGCTGTGGGGCAACGACGGCCTCGACTTCGACGCGCTCGCCGCGGACATCGCAGCTGAAGCCACGATCGCGCTCGAGGTCTCCGAGCAGATCGCTTTGCTCGACCGTCGCATCCGTGACCTCTACACCGAAGCCGACCCCGACGAGATTGTCCTCTCCGCGCCCGGCGTCGGTGAGATCCTCGCCGGGCAGATCCTCGGGCGCCTCGGAGACCCGACCCGGTTCACGAGCCTGGCCGCGGCACGATCGTTCTCCGGGCTCGTGCCACGGCGGAACTCCTCCGGGCTCACCGACCATGCCAGCGGGCCGACCAAGCGCGGCGACGCATGTCTTCGAGCGGCGCTGTTCCAGGCCGCTGACCGAGCCCGCAAGGTCGACCCCCAACTCGCGGCGCGCTACCAACGGCTCATGTGCGACACCGGCCGCCACCACAACTCGGCGACATGCACCATCGCCACGGTGCTCCTCACCCGCATCACGTCGTGTCTCCGAAACCACGCCCACTACCAGGTCCACGACATCGACGGGACACCCGTCACCACCGAGCAAGGCCAAGCCATCGTCGCCGAGCGCTACCAGATCCCCGCCGAAGTCCGCGCCGCTCGCCGCTCGATCTCAAACATCGCCAGCACGACGCGACGGGACGAGCGGGTCAAGAAAGAAGTCGCAAAGCGCTCCAAGACACCGCTCGTCCCAACACCAGCATGAATGCCCCCCACACCCTTGACAACCGTTAGGAACTCAACGGCGCCGAGTTCCAAGGCGCCCTCCACTGGCACCTTCTGGACCGCGGCATCGGCCACGTCTACATCAAGCCCGCCACGCCTCGCCTCAACGGGAAGGTCGAACGGTCACACCGCATCGATGCCGAGGAGTTCTACCGGATGCTCGACGGGGTCGTCATCGACGACACCGAGCTCTTCAACGACAAGCTCCAAGAATGGGAGGATTTCTACAACTTCAACCGACCACATGGGGGCCTCGATGGACAGACCCCCTACGAACGATTACGACAGAAGACCACGGCCTCGGCGTAAACGGCCTCCGTCAGTTGCACACCTAGGACTCCACCACTACCACGGCCTCGACGAGCGCCGGCTACGAGACCATCATCAACGACGGCTAAACAACCCCGAATGGGCAAAGACCCCGACGGAACTTGCAAAGCGGAGGCGAGCATGGGCGTCTACCAGGAACAACTTCTACCCCGTTTCCAAGATGTCGTCATGAACCGCAAGGCGACCAGAGCAGTGCGCGCCCGGGTCTGTGAGGGCCTGCGCGGCGAGGTCGTGGAGCTCGGCTTCGGTACCGGGCTCAACGCCCGGTACTACCCGGCCGAGGTCACCAAGGTCCCGGCGGTCGAGCCGTCGAAGGTCTGCATGGAGCTCGCGCAACCCAGGATCACTCGAACGTCCACCACGGTCGAGCTGGCGGGACTCAACGGCGAGCACCTCGATCTCCCGTCGGAGACCTTCGACGCAGTGCTCTCGACCTGGACGCTGTGCACAATCCCCAACCTTGACTTGGCCCTGGAGGAGATCCGCCGCGTCTTGAAGCCCGACGGGTTGTTCCACTTCGTGGAGCACGGCCACGCCCCCGACCCGAAGATCGCCAGCTGGCAGCACCGCCTTGAACCGCTGAACAAGCGGCTCGCTGGCGGCTGTCACCTGACCCGGCGCATCGCCGAGAGCATCGAGGGGGCCGGCTTCGAGGTCGAGCACCTCGACACCTATTACTTCAAGGCTGAGCCCAAGCCCTTCGGATATACCTTCGAGGGTCGCGCCGCCAAACGCTAGACACGTCGTTTGATCATCTGCTCGGACCTTCAGCGACCGAAGTGAGCCACGCCGCGACGAACCACGGTGATGGACAAGGCACAGGTGGGGCTGTGAGAGTCGGCACTGGCGTCGCACCGGCCGAGACAAGCCCGAGCATTGGCCACGCCCTTGCGCTCGGAAGCGGGGCGACGGAGCGGACGAGAGCGTGAAGGACTCGACGGGTGGACGGTGAAGGGTGTCAATAGTCGATCAGGCGGCCGACCTGCTGGTTCGCGAGCCGTCGGCAACCTTTGTCGGATCGCCCAAATGCAGCGGTCGATCGGTCTCGGTCAACACTGGTGACTTCAGCCCCGCCAGCCACAGAGGTTGCAGCTGCTGGACATCCGCTTCCTACCGGACCACGTTCGCGAGCGCGCTGGGCGGTGACGGACGCGTGGCTCGAGGCCGTGACTGAGTTTTGACACCCTTCAGGATCTTCCCCGATGCCCTGCACAATCTGGGCAGCTACCTGAGCCGACTTGTATTTGATCACCAGTTCGTGAGGACGAAGGCTCGTAGCGTCTGGTAGGTCGTCGGTCGGCGAGGGCTCTTGCCGATGGCCTCGCGGTCGTGGGCGTTCACGATGTTGTTCGCCGGGGTATTTGAGGTCGCGGGTCTCGGCCTGATGTTCGGGATGACGAACGACTGAGCTATGGGAGGCGGCCCTCGCCCTGCTGGTTGGCGCCGCGCTTGAGCATTTCTTCCTCGTGCTCGGCGACGTCGGGTTCGACCTCTTGTGCGTCGGCTACGGCTTCTTCTTGGGGTGTCGGAGCGCGATCGGACTCATGCTTGGCCTGCGCCTCGGCGTGCTCGGCTTCGCGAGTCTCAGCGCTGGGACGTGTCGGCTGGGTGGGCTCGGTCATGGAGCCTCCTCCTCGTTGAATGCGTATCCAACTGTACTGCTGCAACTGAAGCTGAACACATTCCGAGGCACTCGGCCAGTTGGTTCGGAGCGCGAGATAGGTAGGCTCAACCACATGGCGGATAACGAGAGCAGGCTGGGGGGCGTAGCTCGAGGTGTGGCCACGATCATGGAGATCTCGGCTGCGTTCGAGAATGAAGGCTTTCGCGGTCAGTTCGGATCGGGCGAGGGCGGCGAGGTCGAGTGCTTCACCTGCAAGCGCCGCTCTCCCCAGCGGAATCCATGGCCGTCGAACATCTCCGCCGGCTCGAGGGGGTATCCGACCCGTCCGACATGCTCGCGATCGTTGCGTTGACCTGTCCGCACTGTGACACGCCGGGCACGCTGATCCTGAACTACGGTCCCGTAGCCACCGCCGAGGACGACACGATCCTGCGCCGGCTCGAGCAGTCGCCTCCGCCCGACCCTGCCTCGACATCTGTGTGACGCAACAGGTGCGCCAGCCGGGCACCCTTCGCGACGAGACGCGTGGTGGACCCGCGAGAATGAGCCCTCGCCCCTGTGGGGTGTCAAAACTCGGCCGAGCCCCTGACCAGCGGTTCGACATCGTCGCGTCCTAGGCCGAGTCGCGTCTTCGAGCTCCGCGGCAAAACCCATCCGCTGCACCCGCCAACAGTACGCACTCCCCGAGTCGCGGCAATGCCCATTGTGGGGTCGCCAACCTCCCGGTGATCTCCCAGGTCAGCAGCGTGATCGAGTGTTCACCCCACAGGTGCATGACCAGCCCTGCGCACGGGTATACAAGGGTCGTCAGCCCGCAGGGAGGTTGGATGACATGAGACGGATCGCACGCAGAACCGCCACCACGCCGGTGGTGCAGCAGCGACCCACCCGGCAGTGGAGCCCGGCGCAGCTCGTCGCGCTGATCCTCGGCGGCGTTTCGGTCGCCTTCGGCGTCTTGGCCCTGACCCGCACCGGTTTGGACCTCTCGCGCCTCACCCGGGACCATGACTCGTTCCTCGGCTTCGGCCACACCCCGTTGCTCGGCCTCGCCGAGATCGGGTTCGGGGTCCTCATGCTGTTCGCCGCGCTCGGACCCGTCGCCGGACGGAACGTCATGTCGCTGCTCGGCGCTGCCGCGGTCGGGCTCGGGATCGTGATCATCGCCGGATGGTGGTCGGCCAGGATGACGCGCTGGCTCGGCGTGAGCGACCGCAACGGCTGGCTGTTCATCGCGGTCGGTGGCGTCGCCCTGTTCGCGGCGTTCTTCGCGCCGGTGTGGACCACTGGTGGTCCCCGTATCGTCCAGGAGCCCGTCGCCGCCGACACCGCCGCGCACACCCACGCCACGGACACACCCGCGGACGAGACCACCCCCGCGGCGCCGCCGGAGCCCCCGCGTCGGAAACGGCGGATCCGGCTGCCCCGACTGGGCCGCCACGAAGGGCCCCGCGTCCCCGAACCGCCGAACCCGTAACCGATCGCCCGTACCCGACCTCGTCGGGTGGCCGCGCCACGCGGCGTGACCACCAGCGTGGTCGGTCAGGCGTCGAGCTACTCAGTCGATCACGCGGTGCATGCGCGCGACGTTCGATTCCTGACGCGGGTTGAGCCTTTGGGTGCCCGAAATCGGCGCGTCGCGTCGCCTGGTTCGGTACAGGAGATCCGGGTGACCGGGTAGAGGTTGCGCCACCGCGCATTGAGGCGTCTCGACGAGAGAGAACCTGTGGGGTGCCAAAACCTGGGTCACCTCATTGACCAGCGTTCTCGCGCGGTGAGGAAGTGCGACCCGTTCCCCGAGATCGGATCCCATGTCGCGATCGGTGACGCCTCCATCACTTCAAGTGAGCATCCCCGGACGTACGCACGAACAGCCCCCGATCAGGAGCCGACGACGATGTTGGACACCCACAAGTTCAAGCGTCGATCGCGGCTACCACCGCGACGCGAGAGTGCTGGGCACCGGCCGTATCGAGTTTAGACACCACAAGAGGTGGGAGTCGCGGGACGGCAGGCCACCCGGGGGCCGGCAAGCGGTAACGTAAAATGAAATTCGCGACCGGGAGTGTGCGGCCAGCGCGAGATCTTACCGACTGCAGGTCAGAGGAGGTGAATTTCGCGCGTCGCCGGCGGAGGGCTCGATGTCGTACTGGGATGAGAGTTCGATTCTGTGACGTTGGACGCTGAGCGTGTCGCGGCTGCCCTCCCAAACTACGAGATCGGCGCAGAACTCGGTCGGGGTGGAATTGGGGGTGGTGCGGGCTGGGCGCCATCGCACTCGCGGTCGACCCGTCGCCATTAAATTAAAGCAGCTTGCGAGAGCATTCGCGGCAGACGCTGCGGTTCGATTGCGGTTCTTAGCAGAGGCGAAGTTGCTCGCGTCTCTTTCGCATCCACATATCGTACCGCTGTACGACTTTGTTGAGGTCGACGAACTCTGTCTGTTGGTGATGCGCTTGGGAGCTACGACCTCGAGGGCGTCAAGGATCGCGATGCCCGTGTGTAGCGACCGAACGGTAAGCGCGTACCGCGTCCAAGAGCCTGCTCCGTCAGGATCGAGGACACCGATGCTCGCATTGAAGCGATGACGTAGACGTTCTTGACGTCCCAGCCCTCCTCGAGCATCCCGACCGAAATGATGATCCGATATGGCGACTCACGATTTTCGACCTGGGCGAGGTCTGCCAAGACTTCGTCTGGCTATTTGGAGTGCACGACGAGCACCGCATCGGCGTACTTCCCGCCCGCCAACTCCGAGGACCGGAGAATGTCCCCGTCCTCGCTTGCGTCGCCGATGTCCTCGGCAACAACGAGCATGACCGGATTCACCGTCTCGGCCATCATGGCGTCGTACATGGCTCACCTCCGGTCCGGGCCTGACCGTGTCAACCGGCCACGTTGTCGCAGAGGATGGGCGCGAACAGCAGCGTGGGGCTGCCGTTGCTCATGATCTGGCTGGGCGACCCCATGTGGAGGTTGACATACCACCTGCTCGCCGGGGGGGCGCTGGGCACGTCCCTGATCACGGTGGTGACGCTGGCTGACCCGTCGGCGCCGGCCGTCACCGGGTTCAGGGGGTACCTCACCGTCCCTTGGGCCTGGCAGGACCCCAGGTGGATGTGGGCGGCGTGGGTGCTGGAGGGGGGTAGGCCCTCAGCGGTTACCGAGACCGTGAGCGTGTTGCTGGCCTCGTCGTAGCTCAGCTGGGCCGAGCCCGAGGGGTGCCGGCCAGCCTGGGGCGGGGTCTTCATGGTGAGGGTGGCCGCCGAGGTGGCCCCCCGCGGCAGGTCGGCGCAGGCAATGGGAGTGAAGCCGAGCGAGCCGGGGCTGCCCAGCTGCGCTGAGGGGGCCAGGTGGATGTTGAGGTAGCTCCCCGCAGGGATGCCATTGGGGGCGACGACCGGGCTGGTCTCGCTGGTCTTGATGGCGCCCCCGGGACCGGCGGAGACGTCGGGGAACGGGACAACGACCGGGCCCTGGTTCACACAGCCGCCTTGGTGGATGTGCACGGCGTGGCTGCTGGAAGGCGTGAACCCGTACATGTCGAAGGTGGCGGTGATCCTCTTGGTCGCCGGGTTCCAGGCCACCGACACGGTCCCGGCCGGCGCCTGTCCGAGGGTGACGGTGGTCTTGGAGGGCGCCGACGACCGCGATGAAGATCCGCAGGCGCTCAGCACGGCCACCGCGGCCAGGGCCAGCGCCATGGTCAGGAATCGGGGCGCCACTGCGTTGCTTCCTGTGGGCAGGTGGGCACGGGCAGCTGGCGGTCCCCACCGGCGGGCCGAGGCCAGTGGATGACAGCGTGATCGAACTCGAGCGTGCCCACGCGTCCCATCTTGTCATGCGTGCTCCGCGCGTGCCGCCGCGCGCCTCGCACCGACGGCTACCCCGCCCGATTGAGCACGTACACCGAACATCGGGGACGACACAATTCAGCGGATCGAGACGCCCGCTCATAACTCGGCGGTCTGCGTCCGGTGGTCGGAGTGCCGAGTCTCTGGTGAAAGCCACCCCTGCCGAGAGATGCCCACGGACCGCGTCTCCCTTGCAGGTGAGAGGTTTGGTGCGCACCTAGTGGCGTGGTGAAGCTCCGGCGCGTGGCGCCGCCTGGTTCGTCCGTTGCGACTACGGTCGCCGTGAGTGGCGTGGCGGTACACGAACCACGGGGGCGGTCCGGCTGAGGTGCGCTGAACTCGGCGGTAAGCGCCTGGCCCGTGCCGTCTACCCGAGCCGGCCAGCCCTCGGCGGGCCAACGCTCCGCCAGGCGGCAACGGTCGCCGGGTCGGTGTCGCCGCGGACA
>PLJD01000092.1:26047-26589 GCA_003140175.1 Actinomycetota bacterium | reverse complement strand
AGGCCAAAGCTCGGCAGCCAGAGCTGCGAGCGCACCCCGTGCCGTTCGCACGTCTCGCGCAGCAGCCGCGCAACGCGCCGCACGAACGGCCCCGCAGACTCGTTCCAATGCTTCCAGTACGGATCGGTGGCGAACGTCGTCAGCCCAGGTAGCTCGGCGATCATGTTCCAGTCGGAGATCCCCTCGTTGCCACCGGTCGCCGGCAGCAGGCAGATCGTGTTCTCGCCGCCGCGAGCAGCGACGTGCGCGAGGACCTCGCGCAGGAAGTCGACCACCGACGCTTCACGGAAGGCCTGCACCGTCGGAGTCAACTCGCCCGGCACCGGCCCGCCGAATCGCTCCGCGCAATGCGAGCAGCGGCACGTCCAGCGCGTCGCGTCGTCGAGGCCGACGTGCGCGGGCACCATCCACGCGGGCTCGTCCCAGAACACCGAGTCGACGCCGCAGTCGAGCACCCAGTCGGCCCACTCCTTGCAGAACGCGCGGTAGGCGGGACTGTTCAAGCACGCGCCCGCGATCCGCCGCCCGTCGTCGAGCACCTG
>PLJD01000092.1:0-26012 GCA_003140175.1 Actinomycetota bacterium | reverse complement strand
GCTGCCGGCGCTCGCCGCGCGCGGTTGGAGGGTCACTTTCGAATCCTTGCGCATTGCGGACGACTGGTCAAGACCACTTAGCCTTTCACCGCACCTGCGGTCAGCCCGAACATGATGCGCCGCTGCACGAGCAGGAAAAAGATGACGACGGGGATCGCGGTCAGCGTCGAGCCGGCCATGAGCGCACCCCAGTCCTGGTGGCGGCTCGTGCCGAGGAAGTAGGAGAGCCACACGGTCACGGTCTGCTTTCCCTGATCGTTCAGGAGGATGCGGGCGAAGATGTACTCGTTCCAGCTCGTGATGAACGCGAAGACGGACGTGGCGACGAGCCCGGGCGCGACGAGCGGCAGCAGGATCCGGACGAAGGCGCCGAGACGCGTCGAGCCGTCGACCATTGCCGCCTCCTCGAGCTCCTTCGGGATTCCGATGATGAACCCGCGCAGCGTCCAGACGGAGAACGGCAGCGCGAACGTCAGGTAGGTCAGGATGACGCCGCTCAGCTTGTCGACCTGGTGGTAGCGGGCGAGCACGACGTAGAGCGGGATAATGAGACCGGCCCCCGGCAGCATCTGAATCCCGATCATCAGAACGATGAAGAGCTTGCGGCCCGTGAACCGGTATTTCGCAAGCGCGACCGCCGCGAGGAAGGCGAGGGTCATCGCGATCGCAACGGTGATGAGCACAATGATCACACTGTTCTTCACGTCGGTCCAGAAGAACGGCGTGTGGATCGCGTCAGCGAAGTGATGCAGCGTCGGGCTGGTCGAGAACCAGGTCGGCGTGAGGCTGTTGATCTGGTCGTCCGGCTTGAACGCCGTTGAGATCATCCAGAAGACCGGGAAGACCATCACGGCAAACAAGACGATGCCGACGGTGTTCCAACCGCCGCGACGGAAGACGCGAGAGCTCAATCCACGTCTCCGATCTTGACCATCTTCCGCACATAGACGACGCTCATCGCGGCGACCATGACGAGCATCAGCAGCGAAATCGCCGCGCCGCGCCCGTAGTCCGTCTTCAGGTACCCCTCTTCGAAGAGGTAGATGCCCATCAGGTAGTTGCTCGGATTGATGTGGGCCTGGCCGATCAGCAGGTACGGCTGCGTGAAGACGCCGAAGTCCCAGAGGATCGAGAGGCTCGTGAGGATCAACAGCACGGGACGCAAGATCGGCAGCGTCACGTCGAGGAACACGCGCCATGGCCGCGCGCCGTCGATCTCCGCTGCCTCGACGAGCTCGCCGGGCACCTGCGACAGCGCCGCGTAGAGGGTGATCGCGACGAAGGGCAGCGCGCCCCACACGATCAGCGCGGTAACGAGACCGAGCTGCGAGAAGGTCGTCTGATACCAGTCGTGCTCGAAGTAGTTGCCGATGTGCAGCTCCGTCAGCACGTAGTTGACGACGCCGTTCTGGAAGTTCGTCATCCAGTACCAGACCTGCACAGCGACGACTTGCGGCATCGCCCACACGAGCACGAGCCCCGAGGTGACAAGGATGCGCACCCAGCCGCTTACGCGCACCAGGAGCAGCGCGATCAGCGTGCCGCCGACGATCGTGGCGCCGACGTTGACGACAGTGAAGATCACCGTCCGCAGCAGCGTGTGCCAGAAGACCTGGTCGTGCAGGACGGAGGAGAAGTTCTTGAGCCCGATGTACTGGCCGTGGTGTTGGATCAGCTCAAACAGCGTGTAGTGCTCGAGCGAGAGCCGGACGAGGCTGTAGATCGGATAGCCGAGGATCGCGGTGAGCGCCGCAACCACGGGCAGGATCAGCCAGTACGGAACCGAGGCGCGGCCGGCGCGCGCCCAGGTGAGGCGACGCCGCCGAGACCACTTGGTGGTCTCGGCGGCGACTGCCATTGCTTTAGTGCACCCGGCCCCTGGCGGGCTAGGCGCCGTTCAGCACCGAGGTGATGTTGTCGCTCGCCGATGAAGCAGCCTGCTGCACGGTGAGCTTTCCGATGAGGATCTGGGCCAGCATGTTGCGGAGAATATTGCCGTTCTCCACGTCGACCCAGTGCTTCGCGGCGGGGACGAACCAACTCCGTGCGGCTGCCCGCTCGTTCACGCTTGTGCCGAGGAGGCTCGTCGCGTTCGGAATGTTGCCCTTTGCCTGGAGCGAGCGCTCCGCGGAGGTGCTCGTGAAGTCCTTGATCCAGTCAGCCGCGAGTGCCACGTTCTTGCTGGGCGCCGGGACGGCGAGATCGGAGCCACCGAGGAAGCCGGGCATCGGCTGCCCCTTCGTGTGGCTCGGCATCACGAACTGTGCCGTAGTCGTCTTGAACTTCGCGCCGACGCAACAGCTGAACCAGCCGGGGCCGATGATCGACGCCGCCTGACCCTGCGAGTAGACGTCGTACGGAGCCGGCTTCGTCTCGTCGGAGGTCGCCGGGGCCTTCGAGGCCGTCTTGAAGAAGTTCTTCCAGGCGGTGAGGCCGGCGATGGACGCCTTCGAGTTGAGGTTGCCGATCCACTTGCCGGCATGGGTCCTTGCGATCGATCCGCCGTAGTCGTAGACGAAGCTCATCGCGAAGTACCAGTCGGTGCCGGCGACATAGACCGGCGAGAAGCCCTTCACCTTCTTGTTCTTCGCCGCGAGAATCTTCGAGTCGGCGTTGAACTGCGCGAGGCTCGACGGGAGCTTGTTGATTCCCGCTCTCTTCCAGACGTCAGTGCGGTAGGTGACAACGCGGGAGCCGGCGTAGTAGGGCACGGCGTAGATCTTGCCGCCGTACATCCCGGACTTCGCCAGTCCGCTCAGCCAGTTACTCGAGTTCGCGAACGTCCCCTTGTAGGACGTGAGATCCGCGAATGCGCCGGCCGCCATGTACTTCGTCGTCTCCGTGTTACCCATCTCGATGACGTCAGGTGTATTCCCGCCGGCGAGTGTTGCGTCGAACTTCTGCAGATGGTCGCTCCAGTTCTGATACTGGACGTCCACCGATACGCCGGGGTGATCCTGCTGGAACTGCGTGTTCGCGGCCGCAACGACGTCCGGCCAACCGGACTGCGCGTCGACCTGGAGCCATACGGTGATCTTGCTTGCCTGTGCGTGCTGCACGCCTGCGCTCGCCGTCGCCGCGACGACTCCGAGCGCCACGGCAGCAAGTGCCGCAACGAAAATTCGCGATCTCATCCACGTCTCCCTGAGCCGTCGACGCGCGACCTCGACGCTCCGCCGCTGTGGCCTGCGGGTATGCGTGCGAGGGTCGGTGCGCCGATTGGTCTGTACCAGTTGGCCACGGCGCCGTTATTGCACACCGGACCGGTTCTTGTCAAGGGGGGTCAGCTCTGCGGGCGGCTGAGCTCGGTGACGATCCGGTACCGGTCGCCCCGATAGACCGACTGGACGAACTCAACCGTCCGCTCTGCCTCGTCGCGGCTCGTCCGCTCGAAGAGGAACGCTGGCGAGTGAAGTGGCACGCCGAGAGCAGCCGATTCCGCCTCGTCCGTCACCGTCGGCTCGATCGCCTGGGTGCCGCTCGCGATCTTGATCCCGTACCGGTCGCGGTAGAGCTCATAGAACGAGCCGCCGAGATCCTTCGCCTCGAGACCCGGCACGAGCGGCTTCGGCAGGTGCAGCGTCTCGATCGCCATCGTCTCGCCGTCGGCGAGCCGCAAACGCTTGATTACGAGGATTTCTTCGGATGGAGAGACGTTGAGCAGTCGGCCGAGGCGGGCGCCGGCGAGCTGGCCGCGGTGATCCGGACGGCCGATGAGACCGGCTTCTTCTACGTCGCGGTGTGTGATCACCTCGCGGTGCCAAAGCCCATGGACGCGCACATGGAAGCGACCTGGTATGACACCGTCGCGACGCTCGGCTGGGCGGCCGGTTTGACGCAGCACGTCCGGCTGCTCTCGCACGTGTACGTGATGAGCTACCGCCACCCGCTGCACACCGCAAAGTCGTTCATGACCCTCGACGAACTCTCGGGCGGTCGCGCCATCCTCGGCGTCGGGGCAGGGCATCTGGAGAGCGAGTTCGAGCTGCTCGGCATCGACTTCGCGACGCGCGGCGCGGTCACCGACGCCGCGATCGACGTCATCCGGGTCGCGCTCGCCGAGGAATACCCCGATGTCGAGTCGCGCTACTGGGGCCACCTCCACGACGCGGCGATGGCGCCCCGCCCCCGCCAAGCCCCGCTGCCAATCTGGGTCGGAGGCTCCTCGAAGCCGGCGCTGCGCCGCGCCGCGGCGCGGGGCGACGGCTGGCTCCCCCAGGGGACACCCCGCGAGGACATGCCGGGCCAGATCGCGTACCTGCTCGAGCATCGGCGCCGGACCCGGGGAGACGACCCGATCGACTTGGGCACGACGATCGCGCCAGACTTCGTCTACGTGGGCTCGCCCGACTGGGACGTCGGCGAGCGCACGATCTCCGGACCCGGGGAGCGCATCGCCGAGTCGCTGAACGAGTTTGGCGCCATGGGCGTCAGTCACCTCCAGCTGCGCTTCCGAAGCCGATCGCTCGACGAGTTGCTCGACCAGATGGCGGCCTTCCACCGCGACGTGGCTCCGCATCTACACCGCCCTTCGTAGTCACCGGCCACCAACCCGACCGCTCCACCAGGCCACGGCATAGGGTGAGGACCAGCCCGCCCGGAGTCCGGGGGAACATAGGGAGGGGCCATGACGGCGCAGCAGCTCGTGGTCGACGCAGACGGCCACACCTACGAGCCCGATGAGCTCTGGGTGGAGCGCATGGACGCGTCCCGGTGGGGGGACTGGGTCCCGCGCAAGGTCCTCGAGGACGACGTCTACGAGATCTACTACGTGGGCGGCCGGGTTCGCGGGGGTGGCCGGCAGCTGCAGGATCAGATGGCCGCCGCGGTGGGGATGACGCCACGCCAGTTCTACGACCTCACCCAGAGCCTGCGGGTGCCGGGCGGCTGCGACCCCGCGGCGCGGATCGTGGACATGGACGCCGACGGGATCGACGCGGCGGTCCTCTATCCCTCGCAGGCGCTGTTCTTCGGTCCGTGCGACCCGATCGAGGCGCTGCGCAACCTCGACTTCGTCACGGACTGCATCCGTGCGTACAACGACTGGGTCGCCGAGTACTGCGCGGCGTTCCCGACCCGGCTGTTCGGCATGGCCGGCGTGCCGCTCCAAGACATCGACCGGGCCGTCGCGGAGGCCCGGCGCGCGGTCGGCGAGCTGGGGCTGCGGGGCGTGTTCGTGCGCCCGTCGGCGTACGTCGACGAGTTGCCGCTGAATCACTCGGTGTACGACCCGTTCTGGGCCGCGCTCGAGGAGCTCGACGTCCCGGTGGCGTTCCATCCTGGCGTGCACGTCGACACGCCCGGCGCGTGCCGCAAGTTCGGCCTGGTCGCCGAGGATGAGAACATGATGGTCACGAACATGGCGATGGACGAGTTGCACGGCGGGTCGGGTCTCGGCCAGGCGGTCGGGAACACGGTCGACATGATCGTCACCCTCGGGCGAGTGCTCATGGGTGGGGTCTGCGAGCGGTTCCCCGGGTTGCGGCTGCTGTTCTTGGAGGCGGGGGGCGGATGGATCCCCACCCAGCTGGAGCGCATGGACGAGCAAGTCCAGGCGTTCCCGCTCGAGCAGCGCTGGCTGTCGCTGTTGCCGAGTGAGTATTTCCGGCGCCAGTGCTGGGCGGGCTTCGAGGCCGAAGAGTGGAACCTGGCCGCCTGCGCCGAGTTCCTCGGCCCGGACCGGGTGCTGTGGGCGTCGGACTACCCGCACCCCGAGTACCACCCGGGTGTGGTCGACGAGGTCCGCAAGCACCTCGACGGGCTCGATCTTGCCGCCCAGACGCGCATCCTGGGCCGCAACGCGGTCGACGCCTACCAGCTCACCTTGTGACCGACCGCGCCGTGTCCTTCGATCGGTCCCTCGACCGGGCCCGGATGGGACGAGCGCGTCACGCGCGGCTCGTCGACGCCATGGCCGCGCAGGAGCTCGACGTCCTGGTCTTGTTGGGTCAGGGCAACGTCAACTACGCGACTGGGGCGCGCATGCCCGACGCCGACCAGGCCCAGGCGCTGCACGGCCGCGCCGTGGCGGCCGTCACCGCCGACGGCGCGCCGCCGATCGTGTGGACCTCAGCGCCCGAGCGGGTCCCGCCGCACCTCGGGACCGACGTGCGTCCGAGCCTCGACCTGGAGTGGGACGACGGTGCGGCACAGCTCTGCGACGCGCTGCCCCCGGGCCGCCTGGCCGTCGACGACCTGACGGTCCCGCTCTGGCGTGCCCTCGCCGACCGGGATCCCCAGGACGCGTCGGTGGCGCTGGGGGCGGCGAAGATCTGCAAGACCGCCGACGAACTCGAGTGCATCCGGCGCGCCCAGGCGATCAACGAGGCCGCGATCGCCGCGATCGAACCCGCGGTGACATCTGGCGTGACCGGCGCAGGGTTGACCGGGCATTTCGTGCGCCAGATCCTCGAGCTCGGAGCGTCGGGCAGCACGGTGGACCCGGTCTGGCAGGTCATGGCGTCGTCGATCGCGGGGGGCCCGTACTCGGCGACCGGCGACCTCGTCTTCCCAACCGTGACCACGGAGGCTCCGTTCCACGCCGGCGACGTCGTGTTCGTCGACACCGGCATTCACTACGAGGGGTACCAGTCCGACTACGGCCACACCTGGGTCGTGGGCGGAGACGTCGACGCGCGCCATCGGGAACACTGCCAACGCTGGCTCGACACCGTCGACGCGGTCCTCGAGGTCGCGAAGCCGGGCGCCACCGGCCGCGATCTCACCCGCGCGGCGGGCGAGGTCTACGGGCGACGACCCTGGCTCTCGCATCTCTACCTCGCGCACGGCACGGGCACCGAGAGCGCGGAGATGCCCTTCGTCGGCACCGATCTGGGCGACGAGTTCGACGCGTCCATCGTGCTGGCCCCCGGGATGGTGCTGGTGCTCGAGCCCGTCATCTGGGAGGACGGGCGCGGCGGCTTTCGCTCGGAGCAGATCATCGCCGTGACCGACGACGGTTTCGAATCGCTGTCGCACTTGAGGTACGAGGCGTATGGCGTCGACCGCTGAGCATCTGACCCGCACCCGGGCCGCGATGGCCGACGCCGGGGTGGACGTGCTCGTCCTCGGGCGGGAGGGCAACGCCCGCTATGTCTCGGGCGCGAACCGGCTCTGGCTGGCGGGGACCCGGCCCTTCGCCCCGTCGTGTGTCGTGGTGGGCGACACCGGCGCCGTGCATCTGCTGAGCGTGACCGACGACGGGGTCCCACCGGAGATCCCGACCACGAGTCTGTACCCGATCTCGTGGAACCCCCTGAACCTCGTCACCGCGGCGGCCAACGCCGCGGCGGGCACGACGGTGCGGTCCGTCGGTGTGGACGGCATCTCGCCGCTCTTCGCGACCCTGCTGCGCGGCGTGTTCCCGGACGCCGAGCTCGTCGACGGCGAGTCGCTGCTACGCGCCGTGCGCCGCGTGAAGACCCGCGACGACGTGAGCGCGATCCGGGCCGCGGTCGCGGTCGCCGAGGCGGCGTTCCAGGCCGTCGTGGCGACTGCGGGCCCGGGGGTGTCCGCCACGACGTTGAGCGGGGTGTTCGCGCAGCGCATGGGCGAGCTCGGCGTGACGACGCCGGCCTTCGCACCCGTGATCACGGTCACCGGCGACCGCGTGGCCGCCCGGGTCGGGGTCCTGCGCGACGGCTGGGCTGGCGTCCTCGCCCGGACCTGGCCGGACGGCGAGACCCTCGCCGGGTCGGTGGCCACCGCGGTCGGCGCGCTGCGGCCGGGGGTCCGGCTGTCCGAGGTGGCCGGTGACGCCGTCACGGTGCACGGTGTCGGCTTGGGTCACGAGGAGCTGGCCGGCACCGACATCCTCGAGGCGGGAATGGTGTTGTTCGTGGGCGTCGAGCGCGACGGTGGCTGGTGGGGTGACACCGTGCTCGTCACCGACGCCGGCGCCGAGGTGCTGACGAGCGGGTAGCCGCTACCGGCCCGAGCGGGGCAAGCCGAGGCCTCGCTCGGCGATGATTCCGCGTTGGATCTCGCTCGTCCCGGCCCGGATGGTGGTGACCTGGGCGTGGCGGTACATGGCCTCGAGCTCACCGTCCGCCGGCGCGCCGGGTGCGCCGGGAGCGAGGAGCCCGTCGGCGCCGAGCGTGTCGAGCAGCGCCGCGCAGCTGCGCACGAGCGCTTCCGACGAGAACAGCTTCGCCATCGAGCCCTCCACGACGGGCAGCTCCCCGCGCGCGGACAACGCCGCCATCCGCGCGCCGAGCGACCGGCCAGCCTCGAGATCGATGGAGAGGTCGGCCAGGCGAGCGCGAACGCTCGGGCGCTCCAACACGTCGGGCTGGGTGTGAGCCCAGTCGACGAATCGGCGCAGCACCCGGTCGAGCTCGGCCACCATCGTCGGGTTGCGCTCGAACGTCAGCGCGATGCGCATCACGTCCCAGCCGCCGTCGACCTCGCCGACTCGGGTCGCGTCGGGGACTCGCACGTCGCTGTAGTAGGTGATGTTCGTCCGCTCGCCGCTCACGGTCCACACCGGCGTGATCTCGATCCCGGGGGTCTCCATCGGGACGAGGAACATGGTCAACCCGCGGTGCTTGGGCGCGTCAGGGTTCGTTCGGGTCAGCAGGAACACGTACGCGGCCTCGTGGGCGAGCGTCGTGAACATCTTCTGGCCGTTGATCACCCAGTCATCGCCGTCGCGCTCGGCGCGCGTGGTCGCGGCCGCGACGTCGGACCCGGAGTCGGGCTCGCTGTAGCCGAGGCAGATGAGGATCTCGCCGCCCAGCACCTGGGGCACGACGTGATCTCGCTGTTCGTCGCGGCCGACCCGGGCCAGGGTCCGAGCCACCAGGTCCGAGGTGCCCCACCCGTCGGTCGGGGCGCCCACCCGCTCGAGCTCGTCCCACAGGACGCCGTCCGCACCGTGGTCGTCCCGCCCGCCCCACTCGGCTGGCCAGCCCGCAGCCAGGAAGCCTGCCTCGGCCAGCCGGCGGTGCAGCGACCAGTCGTGGACGGTGCCGCTGGCCTCGACGCGCTCGAGCACCGCGGGGGTGCACGCCTCGGCGACAACCTCGCGGACCTGGGCCCGAAAGCCCGACGGCGGCAGCTCCGGCGGCACCCAGCCGTCGGCGGCGAGCAGGTCGGCGAGACGCGCCCGCTCAGCTGCGGGATCGCCGAGGACCAGCGGCCACGCGGCCGCCCGGCGGAAGTAGAGCTGCACGTCGTACTCGACCATGAAGCCGTAGCCGCCGTGCACGTGGAGGCTCGTGCCCGCCGCGTCGCGGGCGGCGCGGGTGGCGGCGAGGTACGCACGCGACGCGGCAGTCGCGGATGCCGGGTCGGCGGTCACCGCGTCGTCTACCAGCAGCGCAGCCGCCGAGACCAACGTCGCCACGTCAGCCAGGCGATGTTGGATCGCCTGGAAGCTGCCGATCGGCACGCCGAACTGGTGACGCGCCGTCGCGTACTCGACGCCGAGCTCGAGTGCGCGACGGGCGAGGCCGACGAGCGCGGCGCCAGTCAGGAGCCGCCACTCGTCGACGGCTCGGCTGAACGCGGCGCGGGCCTCCGCGCCGGCGGCGAGCGTCGTCGCGGCCTCAGCGAGCGTCCACGTCGCCACGGGCGCCGCGCCGAGCGTCGGCATCACCGGGTCGCCGGCTGTTCCGGCCGCGACGACGAGTCGTTCGCCGTCGAGGGCGATCACCGCGTCCGCGGCCGCGCCCGCGGGCACCAGGGGCGCGACGCCGTCGAGCGCCGGTCGGACCGCGATCGTGACGAGCGCCCCGGCACGGATCGAGCCCGCGGCGTCGAGCCGGTCGAGCAGCCGAGCCGCGACGACGCTCTCCACGACGGGGATGGGTGCCAGGGCGCGCCCGTGCTCCTCGGCGATCACCGCCAGGTCGCCGAGCGTCGCCCCCTCGACCGCCAGGCCCGGGAGGCCGAGCGCGCCGGCCTGGGCCCACAGCACAGCATCGAAGCCGGGCGGTCGAGCCGTCTCCGCGGCGCGGACCCGCTCGGGTGGTGACTCGCGGGCGAAGAAGCTGCGGAACGCGTCCCGCAGCACACCGGCGTCGTCCGTCACCCGCCAGCCTCATCGTCGGCGGGTCGCACGAGCAGCGACAACGTCCCCGAGAAGTCGATGTACTCGCGGTTGTCGGCTCGCACAACCGCGACGCTGTCTGGTCCGGCGAAGTAGCGCGCGACCAGGGACGCCTCGTCGGCGAACCACAACTCGGACACACCGTCGACGCCCAGCCCGGGATCGCCGGCGGCGTCGACCACGTCGTGTTGCGCGTAGCGGACGATTGCCGGATGGTGGACGCGCGCGACGTCGACGTGCTCGCGGTAATGACGCGCGAACTCCTCGGCGCTGAGCTCGGATTGGGCCTTCACGAACGACACTTGTTTCACCTGGGGCCGCGCGCCGGCGTCGAGCGTGTCGTCCCAGGCGGGTTGCCGATGGAGGCGCAGCACCGCCCAACCCTCAAGGTCCGACACCAGCTCGGGCGGGGGCGCCAACCCCCGGCCCTGACCGGCGCGGCGCCACAGCAGCGCGTGGAACGGCGGCGGGGTGCGCCCGCGCGAGCCGGCCCGGTCAAGCGCTGACTGGTCGGCGAGCACCGGCTCGTGGCGCCACCCAGCCGGCGCTGGCGGACTTNNACTGCGCCACGCCGCGACGAGGAGCAGCTCGTCGTCGGCGGTCACGCTGGCCACTCCACGTGGGCACGAACCGAGTAGGCCGAGTCATCGACCCATCCCTTGGTGCGTGCGTACTCGACCATGCGGGCCAGGTCGTCGTCCCAGGTTGGCCCGACCCGTCCCGCCGCCCATCGCCGGACGGCGTCGAGGGTGATCCACGCGTCGTCGCCGTCGAGACGGCCAGCCGCGGCGTCGACCAAGGCCCCGTAGACCAGCGCACGGTCGTCACCCCCGATCACCACGACGTGGAAGTGGCCCGTGTCGTCCGGTTCCTCCAGGGCGACCACCGGCGGACGGGGACGGAGGTCGACCTGCACGATCATGGCCACTGCCTACCGCACCCCGTCGGGTGCCGTCAGGTCCGTCGCCGACTCACGACGCGGGCTCAGTCCTCGGCCATCGGGTAGGGGAACTTGGCGGCGACCCCACCGTCGACGACGAGGGTCTGGCCTGATACGTAGCCGGCGAGGTCCGAGCACAAGAACAGCAGGGCGGCGGCGATGTCAGCGGGGAGCGCGACCCGTCGCAGCGGGGTGTTCGCGACGTTGCGGGCCCGGCCCTCCTCGCCGAGGAAGGCCGAGACGCGGGGGGTCCAGACCACCCCCGGGGCGACCGCGTTCACTCGCACGCCGGCGGGGCCGAGCTCCACCGCCGCCGAGCGGACCAGCGCCATCAGCCCGGCCTTGGCCGCGCCGTACGCGGCGTGGCGAGGTGCGGACGTCAGCCCCGACACCGAGGCCACGAACGCGAGCACACCGCCGGTGCCGGCGGCGGCGAGCGCCCGTCCGGCGAGCTGGACGGTGAGATAGGCGTGACGCAGCACGATGTCGAAATGCCAGTCCCAATCCTCGTCCGCGAGCTCGAGCAAGGTCGCGTAGCGGGCCATGCCGACGATGTCGACGACGCCGTCGAGACCGCCGAGCGCCGCCGACGACTCGTCGAAGATGCGGGTCGCTCCGGAGCGGGCGGTCGCGTCGCCGACGACGGGGACACCGTCGACCTCGCCGGCGACCTCCCGGGCCCGGTCGGCGTCCAGGTCGACGCACACGACGCGGGCCCCGACCGAGGCCAACGCGTGGACCGTCTGGCGGCCGATCCCCTGGCCGGCGCCGATGACCACGAAGCGACGGCCGTCCAGGCGCAGCCGGCCGGGATAGTCCGGAACCGGGGTGTCGTCGCTGCTCGTCATCGTGCTCCTCGGGCGGTCGGCGGCGGTCCGGGCTGCCTCGAATGGTGGCCGACCGGGCGGCGCGGCCGCCACTGCCCGCCGGCGCGACGCCACGACCACCAGGGCGGGCCCGTGGGGCACCGGTAGCCTGCGGGCCGTGCCGGAGCTCGAGACGCTGCGCTACGAGGCCGCCGAGGGTGTCGCCACGATCACCCTCGACCGGCCGGAGCGACTCAACAGCTTCAACACCACCCTGACCCGGGAGCTGCAGGGGCTGTGGCGCGAGCTGCGCTTCGACGACACGGTGCGGGCCATCGTGCTCACCGGCGCCGGGACCCGCGCCTTCTGCACCGGAATCGACCGCGGCGACGTCATCCCCCAACCGTCGGGCCCGTGGATGATGGACGACCCGGGCCTCCTGCTCGGGCCCAAGACCGCGGATTGCTGGAAGCCGGTCGTCGCGGCGGTGAACGGGATGGCCTGCGGTGGGGCGTTCTACCTGCTCGGCGAGGTCGAGACGATCCTCGCCGCCGAGCACGCCACGTTCTTCGACCCCCACGTCACCTACGGCATGACCGCCGCGTTCGAACCCATCCTCATGCGGTCCCGGATGCCCTTCGGGGAGATCATGCGCCTGACCCTGCTCGGCAACCACGAGCGCCTGTCGGCTCGACGCGCGCATCAGATCGGGCTGGTCCAGGAGGTCGTGCCGGCCGAGCGGCTCCTCGATCGTGCGCAGGAGTTGGCCGCCCAGATCGCGTCGTCGCCCGCGGTCGCCGTACAGGGGACGGTGCGTTCGATCTGGCTAGCGCGAGAGCTGAGCCGCTCGCAGGCGCTGAGCATGGCGAAGGTGTACATCGGCTTGGGCAGCGACGACGACGCGATCGCTGAGGGTCAGGCCCGCTTCGAGTCCGGCGTGCGCATCACGCCGAACGTGAGGTAGCCGTGGCGCTCGGACCGGACGCGGTGTCGCTGACCGGCAAGGTCGCGCTCGTCACCGGCGCCGGGCGCGGGATCGGCGCGGCGACGGCGCTGACCCTGGCTCGCTTCGGGGCAGACCTCGCGTGCTGTGACCGGGAACCCGACGGCTTGCGGGCCATCGCCGCGGCGGTGGAGGCCACCGGACGTCGGTGCGTCACCGGCGAGCTCGACGTGCGTGACGGCGACGCGGTGCGGCGCTGGCTCGCCGAGGTGGCGGCCGCGTATGGCCACCTCGACGTGCTCGTCAACAACGCCGGCGGCGGCTTCTACGCAGCGTTCCGCGACGTCAACGAAAAGGGCCAGCGGGCACTCGTCGACGAGAACTTCACCAGCGTCACCCATTTCGTGCGGGGCTCCCTCGAGCTGCTCACCCCGGGCGCGTCGATCGTGAACGTGACCTCGATCGAGGCGTCGCGGGCCGCTCCCGGCTTTGGGATCTACGCGGCGATGAAGGCGGCGGTCGAGAGCTTGACCAAGACCCTCGCGCTCGAACTGGCTCCGCGGAGGATCCGCGTGAACGCCCTCGCCCCCGACGCCATGCCAACCCCCGGCGACGAGGGTCTCGCCGAGGCGGTCAGTCAGGGCCAACGCGAGGTGTACGACCGCAAGGTCCCGCTCGGCTGGGGCGACGTCGACGACGCGGCCGGGGCGGTCGTGTACCTCGCGTCGGACCTGGCCCGCTGGGTGACCGGCACGGTGCTCCACGTGGACGGCGGGAGCCACGCCGCCTCGGGTTGGGTCCGTCGAGACGATGGGACCTACGAGCCCTGAGCTGACCGCCCGCGGCGCGGGCTCGACTGCTACTTGTCGACGACGCCGCCGAGGTACGCCCGTTGGAGCGCTTCGCCGACCTCGGCGGGTGAGCCGGTGTACTGGATCCGGCCGTGGAGCATGATCGCCGCGGCATCCGCGACGCCCAGCACCTCGTGGGCGAACTGCTCGACGATGACGATGGCCACGTCGTCCGCCGCGATCCGGCGGACGACGCTGTAGAGCTCCTCGACGATCAGCGGCGCCAGGCCCATCGAGAGCTCGTCGAGGAGCAGCACCCGCGGGTTGGTGGCCATGGCACGGGCCATGGAGAGCATCTGCTGCTCGCCACCCGACAGCGTCCCGGCGAGCTGCTTGCGTCGCTCCTGGAGGCGGGGGAACCGCGCGTAGGCACGCTCCTCGACGTCGCGCAGCGACACCCCGGTGAAGGTGATCATGCGGAGGTTCTCGAGCACGGTGAGGTTCGGGAAGATGCCTCGCCCCTCGGGGATCGTGCAGAGACCGACGCGGGCGAGGCGGTCCGGCGCCCAGCCGTTCACCCGGTCGCCGAAGTACTTGACGGTGCCGCTGACCGGAGGAAGCTGGCCGCTCGCGACCTTCAAGGTGGTGCTCTTCCCCGCGCCGTTGGGTCCGAGCAGCGCGAACACCTGGCGCGGCTTGAGCCGCAGGGTGACGCCGTCGAGCACGTCGATGGTGCCGTAGGCGGCGCGGATGTCGACGAGCTCGAGCGCATAGTCGACGTTGGCGGGCAGCGGGGTGTCGCCGTTCGTGGGCGATGCGGTCACGGGCGCGGCGAGCACGATCTCGTGCATCAGCTCGGTCTGCTCCGGCGGAATTTCCTTCTCCTCGTCTCCCTCCCCGAGGTACGCGGCTCGGACCAGCGGGTCGGCCTGGACCTGTTCGGGCGTTCCCACCGCGATGATGCGCCCGAAGTCGAGGACGTGGATTCCATCCGAGGCGCTCATGACGAGGCCCATGTCGTGCTCGACGAGCAGGACCGCGAGACCGGTGGCGGACAGCTCGCGCAGGAGCCCGGCGAGCGCGCGCGTCTCCTCCTCGTTGAGGCCCGCCGACGGTTCGTCGAGGAGGAGCACCTGGGGTTTCGTGGCGAGCGACCGCGCCACCTCGACCAGGCGCTGCGTGCCGGTCGGGAGCTTGTCGACCCGCTCGCCGGTGACGGCTTGGAGGCCGACCCGCTCAACAAGCTGGTCGGTGAGCTCGGCCGGCTTGAACTTTTCCCGGGACCACTGGCGGCGCATCTCGGCCGCGACCAGCACGTTGTCGCGTACCGAGAGGGTCCCGAACGTCTCGAGTCGCTGGAAGGTGCGCGCGATCCCGAGCCGGGCTCGCCGGTGCGGTCGCTCGCCGGTGATGTCCCGGCCGTCGAGGAGCACCGCGCCCTCATTGGGCGGCTGGAGGCCGGTGATGACGTTGAACAGGGTGGTCTTGCCGGCTCCGTTCGGTCCGATGAGGCCGGTGACCTGGCCGGCGGGGACGTCGAGGGTGACCTCGTCCAGCGCGCGCAGGCCGCCGAAGCTGACCGACACGGCGTGGCAGGTGAGCTCACTCATGGGTTCTCCCGGGCGACGGGCTGGCGGGCCGCCAGCGGGGGGCGGGGCGGCGCGGGTGGCGATCCGCCGCGACGCTCGTGGGTGCGAGCGGCGCGAGTCTCGCGCTTGAGGCGGCGCTCGGCCTGATATTCCTCGCGGGCGTCGTGGCGCCACGGCAAGAAGCGGGCGAGCTGCCGGCCCGCGTCGACCGCGACGCCCTCGGGGCTGCGCACGACGCTGAAGGACGCCAGCCCGGGCCCGACCCGGGTGATCGTCACGAACACCGCGACGCCGAAGACGACCCAGGTCACGTCGTTTTGGAGGATGACGAGCAGCACGCTGGCGATCCCGCCGAACAGGGCGCCGCTCACCGTGCTCACACCCCAGACCACGAGGAGCAGCAAGGCGCCGATGGCGAGGACATCGGTGATCTGAAAGTCCATCGCCCCTGCGGTCCCGCGGAACATGCCGAGGATCCCACCCGCGAAACCGGCCATCGCCGCCGAGAGCGCGAAGACCGCGAGCTTGGTGCCGACCAGGTTCACGCCGATCGTGGCGCTCGCGGCGGGGCTGTCGCGGAGCGCGATCAGCCGGCGTCCGAAGCGGCCGCGTCGCAGCCACACCACGAAGAGTGCCATCAGGGCGAAGATGACGGTGATCGCGACGAGGAAGCTGTTCGCGTCGTTGAAGTTGATGCCGAACAGGCTCAGCGTGGTGATGTGAGCGTCGCTCGCTCCGAACACCTCTGGTTGATCGAAGAAGATGGGGATCGCCATGGTCCCGAAGGCCAAGGACGCCAACGCCAGGTACAGCCCTTGGAGGCGGAGCGCGGGGAGGGCCATGAGGACCCCGAACGGCACCGCGAGCACCGCGGCGGCGACCAACCCGAGCGGGCTGCCCGGGTGGAACCATCCGCCGGCCTGCCCCGCCACCTGGGCCATCGCGAACGCCCCGACCCCCACGAACGTGATCTGGGCCAGCGAGATCTGACCGGCCCAGCCGGTCAGCGGCACGATCGAGAGCATGATGATGGCGGTGACCATGGCGAGCGTGACCCGGCGGGTGTCGGTCTCCTGGAGGCCGCCGAACTCGACGATGAGCACCACCGCGACGAGCAGCACCACCATGCCGACCCCGGTCTCCCACACCTTCCCGACCCGCGGGACCCGGTACCGAGGGGCGAGCCGACCGAGCTCGATGCGAGCCTGGGGCAGCGCGAGCAGCGCGATGAACAAGATGATCGCCGGGATCGCGGTCGACACGGTGCTCCAGCGGCCGTTCAGGTTCAAGAACGTGGTCGCGAACGAGGTCGCAATCCCGATGATGAGCCCGCCGGCGAACGTCCACGGCAAGCTTCGCAACCGTCCGATGATCGCCGCGGCAAACGCGTCGATGATGAAGAGCGTCAGGATGTCGACGCGCAACCCGGCCGTCGGCGCAAGCAGGATCCCCGCCACGGCCGCCATCGACGCGCCGATCGCCCACGCCAACGCGGAGAGACGCCCCGGGCGCGCCCCGGTCAGGCCGGCCAGCGCCCGGTTGTCGACCACGGCCCGCATTGCCATCCCCGTCCGGCTGCGGTGCAACAACAGACGGAGGAAGACGGCGATCGCGATCGCCACCGCGATCGTGATGATCTGAGCCCAGGTCACGATGACGCTGCCGATGCTCACGCCGGGGCTGCTGGCGAAGAACGGCGGGAGCGGCGAGATGCTGTTCTCGTCCCAGATCGTCGCGGCGAGTCCCATCAGCAAGAACATCAGGCCGATCGTGACGATGAGCTGCACGACGAGCGGCGAGTCCACCACCCGTCGCATCAAGAGCCGCTCGATGCCGGCGCCGAAGAGCGGTGCGGCGATCAGGACCACCGCGATCAACGCCACCGGCGCCGGCCAGTGCTGGCTGACACGCAGCTCCCAGTACAGGAACGCCATGAACATGCCGATGGCGCCCTGCGCGAAGTTGAAGACCCCCGAGGTCTGGTAGGTCACGACGAGACCCGAGGCGGCAATGGCATAGATGGAGCCGGTGACCAACGCGGTCACGATGGCCGCGATCAGGGTGCCGCCAGTGAACGAGTCCTGGTTCAGCGATTCGACGATGACGATGCCGAGGAAGACCGCCACCCCGAACACCAAGATGAGGTTCGACTTCTTCATCTCACGCGCCCCCCCGGGTAGCTCGAGACCCTGATGCCAAAACCGACTCGCCGGGCCGGGTACACGATCCGACCCCGGTCGCCGTCACACCGTGATCTCACCCACTCCTGGGCATCGAACATGACGATCAAGCCGTGCGGTGCAGCCGACGTCGAAGCTGGCGGGCCTCGTCGGAGTGTCCCCGGTCACCGGGCGGCGCTGAACCCCCAGGACCACGGTCCACTGCACGCCGATACGCCGCACATTGACTCCCCACTGGTGCCAGCCCCCAGGGCGCACCGCGCCTCGGCCCAAACGGTGGGCCCGAGGTCGGGCGCAGTGTTGCCGCAACTGAAACGTGTTGCAAGGGCACCCGCGGGTCAGGTCAGGTCGCCGGCTCCCAACGCGTCGGCGAGGCCCTCGACCGTCCAGCGGCCCTCTCGCTCGACGGTCGGGCCGTACCCCCAGCCCTCCATGACCCGCACCTCGCCCCCGCGGACGTACAGCACCCGCCCCGACTGCGACCAGCCGCCGCTGGCCAGCCACGCGACCACCGGGGAGACGTTGGCCGGGTGGTAGGTGTCGAACACCGCCGGGTCATCCGGGGCGCGGAGCAGGTCCGCGATACCCGCGACCGCCTCGGTCATGCGAGTGCGGGCCACTGGCACCACAGCGTTGACGCGCACGCCGTAGCGCTGCAGCTCCTCAGCGAGGATCACGGTCATGGCGGCGATTCCCGCCTTGGCGGCGCCGTAGTTGCTCTGACCCACCGCGCCGAGCAGCCCCGACGTCGAGGACACGTTCACGACCGCGGCCGCCACCGACTCCCCGCCTTTCGAGCGTTCGCGCCAGTGACCGGCCGCGACCCGGGTGGCGCAGAAGGTGGATCGCAGGTGTCCGCGCACGACCGCGTCCCAGTCGTCCTCGGTCATGTTCACGAACATCCGGTCCCGCAGGATGCCGGCATTGTTGACGAGCACGTCGAGGCGGCCCCAGGCGTCGAGAGCGGCGTCGACGATGCGCTCCGCGCCGGCCATGGTCGTGACGTCCTCGGCGCTGGCCAGGGCCGGCGCACCAAGCGCGCGCAGCTCGTCGGCCACCACCTCGGCCACCGACGGGTCGGAGCCGTTGCCGTCCCGGTCGGCGCCGGTGTCGTTCACAACCACCGACGCGCCCTCGGCGGCGAAGAGCCGGGCATGCTCTCGCCCCATCCCCCGGCCGGCGCCGGTGATGACCGCAACTCGGCCCGCCAGGCTGCCCATGCGACTCAGCCCAGCTCAGGGTCAGGGTCGGCGGGTGCCGGTCGGGGCCGCGCCCGAGCGTCCGCGCCGGCCGGTGTCGGTGACGTCCGCGCACCCCGCATGCGGCCTCCCCGTACACTCAAGACCTCGCGTCTGCGCAAGGGATCATGGCACTTCTGGATCAGCCCCTGAGTGGTGACGGGGACGACGAGGTCGTCGAACTCGCCGACGAGTCACCCGAGTCGCTCTTCGAGTTCCTCGCGGCTCGAGGTTGGGGCGACGGCCTCCCGGTGGTCGCTCCGACCGCGGCGCGGGTGGAGCGGATGCTGGTCGCCTGCGACGCCGACCCCGACACCCTCCTGGGTGTCGTCCCGCTGCGCGACGGGGCGGCAACCATGCGCACGGTGGCGATCAACGCCGTGCTGGCCGGCTGCCCGCCGGAGGTCCTCCCGGTCGTCGCCGCGGCGGTGCGCGCCCTTACCCGCCCCGAAGTCAACCTGCGGGGTGTCCAGGCCACGACGCACCCGGTGGCGCCGCTCGTGATCGTGCACGGGGAGGCCGTCGAGCGTTACGGATTCAACGCGACGACCGGCACCTTCGGGCCTGGGAACCGTGCGAACGCCACCGTGGGGCGCGCGGTGCGCTTCGTCCTGCTCCACGTCGGAGGGGCGCGCCCCGGCGCCGGTGACGCCGCCACGCAAGGTCAGCCCAGCAAGTACACCTACTGCATCGCTGAGCACGGGGCCGCGAGCCCGTGGCCCGCGTACCACCGCAGCCGAGGGGTTGATGCGCCGAGCGCGGTGACGGTGGCGTGCGGGGAGAACCCGCACAATTTCCACGACATGGAGAGCGACGAGCCGGTCCGGGTGCTGACCAAAGCCGCGTCCGTCATGGCGACGCTGGGCACCAACAACGCCTGCATCTCCCAGGGTGAGTTCTTCGTGGTGCTCTGCCCCGAGCACGCGGCCACGATCGCGGCCCGGGGCTGGTCCCGCGGCGACGTGCAGGCGTTCCTCTACGAGCAGGCTCGCCTTCCCCGAGCGACGCTGCGGCGGGCGTTCGACATCGTGGCGTGGCAGCCGTGGCTGGCCGCGATCGAGGACGACGCGGCACTCCTCCCGATGACCGACCATCCCGACAACGTGCGGGTGCTCGTCGCCGGCGGGCCAGGAAAGCACTCGTGCGTGATCCCGAGCTGGGGCATGACGAAGAGCGTCACCGTGGCAGTGGAGCCGTGAGCGCGGTCCGGGTGCTCACCCCGCCGGGCACGGTGGTGACGTCGCCCCTCGTCGCGGCGCCCGGTGTCTCGTCGCTGGGCGGTCAGTCGATCGGCGTGCTCGACAACGGGAAGCCGAACGCCCGGCTGCTGCTCACCACGATCGCCGAGCGTGTCGCGGCCCGCACCGGTGCGACCCTGGCGCTCGTGACCGGGAAGGCGACCGCCGCCGAACCGGCCGAGCCGGAGATTCTGCGCCAGCTGGAGGCGGCGCGGGTGGTCGTCACCGGCTCGGCCGACTGAGGCTCGTGCACGTCGTGGAGTGTCCACGACCTCGTGCGGCTCGAAGCCGCTGGCCATCCGACGGTCCTCGTGGCGACCGCCTCGTTCGCCGCGCTCGCCCGGCAGGCGGCTGATGCCTATGGCTTTCCCGATGCCCGCATCGTCGTGGTGGAGCACCCGCTCGGCGGGATCGGCGAGGACGACGTGATCGCACGCGCCGAGCGTGCCGTCGACGCGGTCCTCGAGCGGTTGACCGGCAGCCGATGAAGGCGGTCCGTCGAACCGACGCCGGGTTGGTGGTCGACAACACGCCCGACCCGGACGGCCCGGGCCGCCAGCTGCAGGTCGTCGCCGCGGGCATCTGCGGCAGCGATCTCCACCTGCTCGACCTGGGCCCGCGGGCGATCACGCTCGGGCACGAGTTCGCCGGCCGACTCGAGGACGGCACCGCGGTCGCGGTCGATCCCGGCTGCCCGTGCGGGACCTGCGACCAATGCCGAGCCGGGGCGGAGCACCGCTGCCGCACCAGCGCGGCGCGGACCCTGGGGGTGGCGCTCGACGGCGGGATGGCTGAGCGAGTCATGGTGAGCGACGAGGCGCTCGTCTCCCTGCCGTCTGGCCTCGCCGTCGGGGACGCCTGCCTGGTCGAGCCGCTCGGCGTCGCGGTCCACGGGCTGCGCATCGGTGGGGTCACCGAAGATTCGCGGGTCGCGGTGGTCGGGGGCGGCACCATCGGGCTCGCCGCGGTCGCCGCGGCGCGCGGTGTCGGCTGCGTCGACGTGGGCCTGGCGGCCCGGCATCCCCATCAGCGGGCGGCGGGCGAGCGGCTTGGCGCTCAGGTCATCGACGACGGCGAGTACGACGTCGTGGTGGAGGCGGCCGGGACCGAAGCGGCGCTGGCCGAGGCCGCGGCGCGGTGCCGCCCGGGTGGCCAGGTGATCTTCCTCAGCACCCACTGGAGCCCGGTGCCGATCCCCGGTCTCCCGGCGCTGATGAAGGAGCTCGTCTTTCGGTGGTCCTACACGTACGGGTCGCACGCCGGGGGCCGCGATCTCGACGCCGCCGCCGCGCTGCTCGGCCGAGACCCCGACATCGCGGCAACGCTCGTGACCCACCGGTTCCCGCTCGACGATGCGCCCGAGGCGTTCCGGGTCGCGGCGGACCGGGCGTCGGGCGCGATCAAGGTCGTCCTCGAGCCGTGATCGACCTGGGGCTCGAGGGCCGCCGGGCGCTCGTCACCGGCGCCGGCGTGGGCATCGGGCGCGCCACCGCGTGTGCGCTGGCCGACGCCGGCTGCGACGTCGCGCTCATCGATCGGGACGGCGCCGCGCTGGGCGACGCCGTCGCCGAGACCCGACGCGCCGGTCGGCGAGCCGTCCCGATCGAGGCGGACCTGCGCGTCGACGGCGCCGCCGTCGACGTGGTCGACCGCACCGTCGCGGCACTCGGCGGCCTCGAGGTCGCGGTGAACAACGTCGGGAGCCTGGCCGGCCTCGTGCCGGCGCCGTTCGTCGACCAAGACGACGCCTACGTCCACGAGGTCGTGGCGCAGAACCTGCTGGTGACGGCGGCGTGCGCCCGCGCCGAGGCTCGGGTCATGGTCGGCGCCGGCCGGGGCGGCGTGATCCTCAACGTCAGCTCGGGTGAGAGCACCCGCCCCGCGCTGCGGCTGGCCGCGTACGGCGCCGCGAAGGCGGCGATCAACCACCTCACCCAGACCCTCGCGGTCGAACTCGGACCCGAGGGGGTGCGAGTCAACGCGGTCGCGCCCGGGACGACGTTGACCCCGACCGTCCGCGAGGCCCTCTCGGACGACTACGTTGCCGCGCTCGTCGACTCCATCCCGCTGCGCCGCATGAACGAACCCGATGACCTGGCCCGCCTCGTCGTCGCCCTCGCCTCGGACCTCGGGCGCGCCGTGACCGGCCAGCTCGTGCTGGCCGACAACGGTGCCCACCTGGCCCGGAACCGGCCGGTCCTGGACGCCGGGTGAGCACCCCGCCGGTCGGTCTCGACGCCGGGCTGGCCGCGGTCGCCGAGCTCCTCGGGCCCGACGGCGCGCCGGTCCAAGTGGTGGGCTGGGACGACCGCGAAGCCACCCGGTCGTTACGCCTGGAGCTCGAGTCGGCGCAGTGCGGACCGTGACCGCCCCCGTTCGCACCGCGGTCGTCACCGGGGCCGCGTCCGGGATCGGCGCGGCCACCGCCCGCCGCCTCGCGGCCCTCGGCGCGACGGTCGTGTGCTGCGACGTCGCGGACGGAGCCGGCCACGCCGTGGCCGAGGAGGTCGGCGGCGTCTACGCGCACCTGGACGTGAGCGAACCCACCGGCTGGGCGGACCTCGTCGAGCAGCTCGAAGGCGAGCCGCTCCCGCTCGAGCAGGTCGTGCTCAACGCCGGCAGGCTGACGACGCCTGACCCGCGCCCGTTCCTCGACGTACCCCTCGAGCGTCTCGAGCGGGTCCGGGGCGTGAACCTCGACGGCGTCCTGCTCGGTGTCCGGGCGCTGGCGCCCCGGCTGGCCGACCACGGCGGTGGCTCCGTGGTCGCGACCGCGTCGCTGGCGGGCCTCGGACCCTACGCCGACGACCCGATGTACGCGGCGACGAAACACGCGATCGTCGGATTCGTGCGCAGCGCGGCCCCCCAGCTCGCCGAGCGGGGAATCCGCCTCCACGCCATCTGCCCCGGTGGGGTCGATACCGGACTGCTCGGCGCGCCGCGCAAGGCGGCGATCGCCTCGGCCGGTCGGCCGATGCTCGACCCGGACGAGGTCGCGGCGGCCGTGCTGGCATTGCTCGCCAGTCCCGACGCGGGACTCGTGCACACCATCGTCTCGGGACGCGGCGCGGAGCGCTACGAGTTCCGCGGCGTGCCGGGTCCCCGCCCCTGACCGGGTGACACGGACGCACCATCGTCGGACGTGAGCTCGAGCCACGCTCGTCCGAGCGCGACCGGGCGCCGTAGTCTGCGCCGATGAGCTTGCCGCCCGATGCCCGCACCACCTACGTGTCGCTGGACCCGCCGGAGAACGACCACCGCGCCGCGAAGCATCGGCTGGTGCGCGAGGTCAAGCGGGTCATCGAGCTCGTCGCGCATCTCGACAGCGACGCATTCGACCCGGGCGCGGTCGACACGCTCGCCGCGCGGGTGCACGAGCTGGGCGACATCCTCGAGGGGATGCCGAGCCTGCACGCCCGCGGCGGCCTGGGATCCCAGCCCGGGCCCCAGGGCTCGCTCCTCGAGCGCAGCGGCATCAGCGGTCGGAGCAATCCGCTCGCGCCACCCGTGCAGTGGACAGTCGGTGAGGAGCGGACCACCGGATCGGCGGTGTACTCGCCGGCCTACGAGGGTCCGGTCGGTCACGTGCACGGCGGGTTCGTGGCGGCGGCGTTCGATGACCTCATGGGCGCCGCGCAGGTGACCTCCGGGCAGGCCGGCTACACCGGCACCCTCACCGTGCGGATGATTCGCCCCACGCCCCTCGGGCGGCGGATCGACTACGAGGCCGGCATCGACCGGGTCGAGGGCCGCAAGATCTGGGTGTGGGCGACGTCATCGTGGGACGGCGAGCGACTGGCGGAAGCGTCGATCGTGTTCATCGCGCCGCGGGACGGGACCGGGCCCCGGTAGCGGCGCGGGGACCCCGGATCAGCGAGCGGGTACGGGTCGCCACATCGGGACGCCGACGTCGTCGGCGGCGTTGATGAAGTGCACCTCGACGGGCAGGCCGATCCGCACCGACTCCGGGTCGCAGTCGGTGACGTTGCCCATGATGAGCGGGCCCTCGTCGAGTTCGATCATCGCCACGACGTAGGGCAGCTCGTTGCGGAACGCGCGCATCCCCATCTGGCGCACGATCGTGAAGGTGTGGACGGTGCCGCGGCCGGTGCACTCGAGCCATTCGGGCTCACCGGCGCAGCTGGTGCACAGCGCGCGCGGGTAGAATTGGCGGTGGCCGCAGTGTGGGCACGCCTGGATGAGCAGACGCCCCTCGGTCCCCGCCTGCCAGTAGTCGCGGTTGACGTCGTCGGGGGTCGGGAGCGGCTTGGTCCACTCCTCGGTCGGGGTCGTGACGTCGCTCATCGTCTGCCTCTCATGGGTGCTCGGCGCCGAGGATCGCGACGCCGATGCAGCTCAGCCAGCCGCCGGAGCCGGCGCACAGCGCGACCTGACAGTCCGGGACCTGCGCCTCGCCAGCTTGGCCGCGCAGCTGGCGTGCCGCCTCGATGAGCAAGAAGATCCCGCGCATGCCGGGGTGGCTCGACGACAGGCCGCCCCCGTCGGTGTTCAGCGGCCATCTCCCACCCCGCTTGAGGTGCCCCTCGGCGATGAAGGGGCCGCCCTCGCCGCGGGGCACGAAGCCGAGGCTCTCCAGCAGGATCAGGCAGGTGATCGTGAACGAGTCGTAGAACATCAACATGTCGACGTCGTCGGGGGTCAGCCCCGCCCGCGCGAAGGCCACGGGACCGGCCTTCGCGCCGGCTGACGTCGTGAAGTCGACCTGCTGACTCACGTTCCAGTGGGTCTGGGCTCCCGCCGCGCCGAGCACGTACACCGGTGGTTGGGGCAGGTCTCGGGCCCGCTCGGCCGTGGTCATGATGATCGCGCCGCCGCCGTCGGTGATCGCGCAGCAGTCGAGCTTGTGGAGCGGGTCTGCGATCATGCGGCTGCTCACCACGTCGTCGACCGTCATCGGGTCGCGGTACATCGCGTGCGGGTTCAACATGGCGTACTCGCGCACGCCGACCGCGATCTCGGCGAGCTGCTCGGACGTGGTGCCGAACTCGTGCATGTGGCGAGCCGCGTGCATGGCGTAGGCGCCGACCAGCGAGTTCCCGTACGGCGCTTCGTACTGGATCGGCCCGGCGACCCGTTGGCCCGGCCGCTGGAACCCGCCCGTTCCGAGCTGGCGACCCATCCGGCTCAGCTGGTCCGACCCGTAGGTCACGATGGCGGTGTCGCAGAGACCTTCGCGGATCGCCGCCGCGAGATGCTGGACGTGGAACTCGAAGGACGACCCGCCCGTCATCGTGCCGTCGATGTAGCGATGGTCGATGCGCAGGTACTCGGCCATCGTGACCGCATCGTCGATCATCATCCCGCCCGAGCCGCCGACGCCGACGTACCCGTCGAGCGTGGACTTGTCGATGCCGGCGTCCGCCAGGGCGCGCTGCGTCGCCTGCACGTGGTGTTGGACGCCGTCGAGATGCGGCGCTACTGGGTAGTCGGACAGGCCGGTACCCACGATGACAGGCGTGCGGTCCACGGGATCTCCCTCGCGGCCTGGTGACTGACGGGGGCGTCAGTGAACCACACCGCCGGTCGAGCGCGCCACGCGACGCCCGACCGCCGCCGCGAGCACCGTCCGGCGCCGTGACGGCGGACCTTCGTCTGGGCCTCCAGTTCGGGTACTGGACGACCGAGCCACGACCGGCGGTCGAGCTCATCGAGCGGGCCCGCTACGCCGAGGACCTCGGCTTTGACTCGGTCTGGACCGGTGCGGCGTGGAGCAGCGACGCCTTCTCTCCGTTGGCGGCGATCGCCGGCGCGACGGGCCGGGTGCGACTCGCGACTGGCATCGCCCAAATGTCCGGGCCCCGAGACGCGCCGCCTCAACCGTCGTCATCCCTGGGCGCTTCCGTGATGTGGGCACCTGACGGGGAGTCAGATCGGCCCGTAGAGTGCGGGGCGATGGAATTCAACCTTGCTGACCTGTTCGAGCACGCCGTCGACAACTTCGGGGACCGCGAGTACCTGGTCGTGGAGGGTCAACGGCGCACCTACGCGCAGATGGAGGAGCGGGCGAACCGCCTCGCCCATCACCTCTTGGCGCATGGCATCGGCCCCGGCGACCACGTCGGGATCTACGCCTACAACTCGGTGGAATGGGTGGAGACGCTCTGGGCAGTCTTCAAGCTGCGGGCGGTCTGGGTGAACATCAACTACCGGTACGTCGAGGCCGAGCTCTCCTACCTGTTTGAGAACGCTGACCTCAAGGCCCTCGTGTACCTGCG
>PLJD01000117.1 GCA_003140175.1 Actinomycetota bacterium | reverse complement strand
ACTCGTCGGCACCGCGATCCACACCGTGCTGAGCGGCGTCGCGCACAACGCGGCGTCAGAAGATTCCGCCGCGCTCGCCCTCGTGCGCCGGTATCTCTCCTACTTCCCGAGCAACGCGTGGAGCGCCCCGCCGCGACTGCCGAGCGACGACACCGGGTTGCGGGCGGTGCCCGAGCTCACGGCCCTGCTGCCCGCGGACCCCCGGCGCGGCTACGACGTGCGGGAGGTCCTCGAGGTGGTCCTCGACCGGGGCTCGGTGCTCGAGGTCCAGCCCGGCTTCGGCCGATCGGTGGTGACGGCGCTCGCCGCGCTCGGCGGTGACCCGGTCGCGGTCGTCGCGAACCAGCCGGCGGCCAAAGCGGGAGCCATCGACGCTGACAGCGCCGACAAAGGCGCGCACTTCCTCAGTGTCGCGGCCGCGTTCCATCTGCCGGTCGTGTTCCTGGCCGACAACCCGGGGGTGCTGGCCGGCACCGCGGCGGAGCGGTCCGGGATCCTCCGCCACGCGGCGCGCATGTTCGCCGCCCAGGCGCGGGTCACGGCGCCCAAGCTGCACGTGACGCTGCGCAAGGCCTACGGGTTCGGCAGCTCCCTGATGGCCATGAACCCGTTCGACGATCAGACCGTCACGCTGGCGCTCCCCGGCGCTCGGCTTGGCGCGATGCCGGCCGAAGGGGGAGCGGAGGCGGCGAACGTCGACGGAGACACGAAGGCGGTGCTCCAGCACGCCGAGCTCGGCGGCGCCTATTCCGCCGCCGACACGATGAGCTACGACGAGGTGGTGGCGCCGGCTGAGCTGCGCGATGCGTTGCTTCACGCGTTGCGGCTCAGCGGGGCTCGCCGCGACCTGCCGCGGAAGCCAGTCCGCCACCATGGCACCCTGCCCTGACCGGCCTCACGGCGCGGTGTCAAACGTCGGCTCGACCACAACCTCGCTCCGCAGGCTATTGACGATGAAGCACTCCCGGTGCGCGACGCCGACCAGATGCGCGAGGCGCGCCGGGGGAGTGTCGCCCCGAACCGTGATGTGGGGCCGGAGCACGATCCTGGTGATCCGCATCGGCGGGTCGGCCTCGCGCATCACACCCTCCGCGTCGTCGCGGTACGCGACGACATCGATGCGGGCCCGGGCCGCGATCGCCAGGAACGAGAGCAGCTGACACGACGCCGCCGCGGTGACCAGCAGCGCCTCGGGATTCCAGCGCCTGGCGTCACCACGGAAGGCGACGTCGCCCGACAGGGCCAGGTTGGGAGCCGGCGACGCGCTCGCCTCGTGGTTCCGCTCGTAGGCGTCGTAGCCGCCGGCGGTCGAGCCCTGCCACGAGCACGCGACGGGGTAACGATGGACAGAGTCAGTCACGACGAACGCCTCCTGGCCGGGTAGCCGGTACGCTGCCATCGTGGCAGCGTCGCAGCGCGATGTTGGGCTGACCCACGTTGCGCTGCCCGTCGCGGCCGCGGCCCGCAGTGCGGACTTCTACGAGCAGTACGCCCACATGCAGGTGGTGCATCGCCGGGTGGACGGGGACAGCGGCGCGACGGTGGTGTGGCTCAGCGACCTGACCCGCCCCTTCGTCGTCGTGCTCATCGAGACCGCCGTTTCGCACACCCTCGGAGGCTTCGCACATCTGGGGGTGGGCTGCGCCGACCGCGGCGACGTCGACACCCGCTGCGCGTCGGCGCGGGCGGCCGGCCTCGAGGTGCTCGGGCCGCTCGACGACGGGCCGCCGGTCGGATACTGGGCGATCATCGCCGACCCCGATGGCCACAATCTCGAGCTGTCGTTCGGCCAGGAGGTGGGCCTGACCGTGGCGAGCCACGCGCCAGACGCCGAAACGGGAACAGCCGGACACTAGTGTCAGCCCGCGATGGGTGACGCCGACGCTCGGACCACCGTCCTCGACGCGCTCGCCCACCGGCTCGCGCTCGACCCCGACGGCCCGTATCTGGACTTCGAAGGCACCGCGCTGTCCGCCCGGGCGGTCGACGAGACCAGCGGACGGCTCGCGGCCGCGCTGGCCGGCCTCGGGGTCGGTCCCGGCGACCGCGTCGCGACCCTGCTGGAGAACCGCCCCGAGCAGGTCCTGTCGTTCTTCGCCGCGTTGAAGCTCGGTGCCGTCCAGGTGCCGATCAACACCGCGTACAAGGGGGACTTTCTGCGCCATCAGCTCGTCGACTCTGGCGCGCGGGTCTTCGTGGTCCAAGGCGATTTCGCGAGCCGGGCCGCGCTGGTGACGAACCCGCCCCTCGCCGAACTCGAGGCCGTCGTCGTCGTCGGCGAGCCCGACACCGCGGTCGGCGGCGTCGCCGTCCACGACTGGGCGGCGCTGCTCGACCAGGCACCGGCCGACGTCGGCCCTCCCGCCACCGTCGGGCCCGCGGACCTGGCCTGCTTCATCTACACCGCGGGCACCACCGGCCCCTCGAAGGGCTGCATGCTGTCGCACCACTACATCGTCAGCCTCGCCGAGCAGATCGCGCGGGCCTGGCAGCGCCGCCCCGACGACGTCGTCCTCACACCGCTGCCACTGTTCCACTTCAACGCCATCTCGGTCTGCGTGGTGGGCACCCTGTTGTCGGGTGGCAGCGCGAGCCTCGCCCGCCGCTTCTCGGTGTCTCGCTTCTGGCCCGAGGTCCGCCGCACCGGAGCGACGATGGTCTCGCTCCTCGGCTCGCTCGCCATCCTCATCGCCGACGCGCCCGACCATCCCGACCAGGTCGGGCACCGGCTCCGCCTCTGCGCGGCGGCCCCGATCCCACCCCCCATCGACCGAATCTGGCGGGAACGGTTCGGCTGCGCGACGTTCAGCGGCGGCTACGGGCTCACCGAGGCGTCGCTGATCTCGATGCTCCCCGCCGGGGAGGAAAACCGCGACGGCGCGGCCGGCAAGTCCAACCAGCACGAGTTCGACGTCGCACTGGTCGACGACGACGACCAGCCGGTCGCGGTCGGGTCGATCGGCGAGATCGTCTGCCGACCCCGCCGACCCAACCTCATGTTCGCCGGGTACTGGCGCCGCCCCGACGACACGGTCGCGGTGCTGCGCAACCTGTGGTTCCATACCGGTGACCTTGGGCGCCTCGACGACGACGGCTTCCTCTACTTCGTGGACCGCAAGAAGGACTACCTGCGTCGTCGAGGGGAGAACATCTCGAGCTTCGAACTTGAGCGAATCTTCCACGGCCACGAGGCCATCCAGGACGTCGCGGTCCACTCGGTGCCAAGCGACGTCGCCGAGGACGAGGTCAAGGTGACCGCGGTGCTCGTCGAGGGGGTCACGCTCAGCGAAGAGGCCCTGTGCCGGTGGGCGATCGACAGCCTCCCGTACTTCGCGGTGCCCCGGTACGTGGAGTTCCGCGCCGACCTGCCCCGCAACCCAGTGGGCCGCGTGCTGAAGTACCAGCTGCGGGAGGAGGGCGTCACGGCGGATACCTGGGACCGTGAGGCCTCGGGAATCACGTTCGAGCGCCGCTGATCGGTAGCCTGCGGGCGTTCGCGAACGGCGCTGGAGGGTACGGATGGCGAGCGAGGGTCTTCACGAGTCAGCCGAACTGCTCAGTCCGGACACGATCGACCGGCACCGGGCGATCACGTCGATCATGGAGGAGCTGGCGGCGGTCGACTGGTACGACCAGCGGGTCGCCGCGACCGGAGACGCCGACCTGGGATCGGTCCTCGCGCACAACCGTGACGAGGAGAAGGAACACGCCGCGATGACCCTGGAGTGGCTGCGTCGCCGCGACGCGGTCCTCGACGGGCATCTGCGCACCTATCTCTTCACCGAGGCGTCGATCGTCGGCGAGGAGCATGCCGCCGAGGCCGGCGCCGCCGGCGACGGATCGCTCGGTGTGGGCAGCCTGCGAGAGGAAGCATCATGAACCACCTGTTCCGTGACCTTGCCCCCATCTCGGACCAGGCGTGGTCCGAGATCGAGAGCGAGGCGACGGGCGCGTTGAAGAACTTCCTGGCCGCCCGCCGACTCGTCGACTTCACCGGACCCCTGGGTTGGGAGACGTCCGCCGTGGCGCTCGGCACCATCGAGGCGCTCGCCGCGGGTCCCGTCGACGGTGTCGAGGGTGCAATACGCCAGGTGCAGCCCTACGTGGAGTTGCGGTCCCGCTTCGGGCTCGCCCGCGCCGAGCTCGACGCGATCGACCGCGGGCACACGTCGCCCGACCTGCAGCCCGTCGTCGACGCGGCCCGCCGTGCCGCGCTCGCCGAGGACAAGGCGGTCTTCCACGGCTTCAGCGCCGGCGGCATGACCGGGATCGTCGACGCGTCCCCGCACGAACCGATCGAGCTCGGCGACCGTTTCGGCGAGTACCCGCGCTGGGCGGCCATGGCTGTCGCGCGCCTGCGCGACGCCGGGGTCGAGGGCCCCTACGGGATCGGGCTCGGGCCCCGCTGCTACGCGGGGATTCTCGAGACCACCGAGGATGGCGGTTACCCGATCCTCGAACGGCTCCGCCTCATCCTCGCCGGGCCCGTCGTCTACGCGCCGGCCGTCGACGGCGCGGTGGTCGTGAGCATGCGGGGTGGCGACTTCGAGCTGTCCTGCGGCCAGGACCTCTCGATCGGGTTCGACCGCGCCGACGCGGAGACGATCTGGCTGTACCTCGAGGAGAGCCTCGCCTTCCACGCCCACAGCCCCGAAGCCGCGGTGCCGCTGCGCCACGCGTGACCGGGCGGGCTCAGCCCTCCCGCCGCAGCCGCCAGATCTCCTCGGCGGGCCAGCGCCGCGCCCACCCGTGCGGCACGAACTCGTCGTAGGTGGTCTTCGCGCCCCGCGGGGCGCGCAGCTCCACGAGGTCCTCGACGGTGAGCCCGTGGGCGGCGAAGGTGCGGATCCAGTCGCCGTACGGGATCTGGAAGTCCACCGTGCCTTCACCGCTGTCGAAGACCCGCATCCCGAAGTAGTCCGTGCGCAGCCGTCGGCCTTGGTGGTCGCGCCGCGCGTCGTAGGTCAGGTACAGCAGCGCGGTCGTCTTGCAGAAGGCGAACCGGCCCCCGGGTCGGAGGAGCCGGGCCACTTCGGCGACCGTCTTGGCCGGGTCGCAGAACGACATCGCGCCGTGGTCGCAGAAGACCACGTCGAAGCTCCGGGCGGGAAACGGGGTCGACTCGGCGCTGGCGGCCACGAGGGGGAAGGCCACGCCCTGCTCGACTTGGCGGCGGCGGGCGTGGCGCAGCTGGGCCCGTGACTGGTCGAGACCGACCGGCGCTGCGCCGTCGAGCGCCAACGCGATCGACCATTGCGCGGCGCCGCACCCGTACTCGAGCACGTCGAGCCCCGCCACGTCGCCGAGGACCTGCAACTGGGACTCGGGGATCCGCCAGACCCCCCACGCCCGAGCGTGGTCGGGGTCGAGGTCGGGCGCGTGGACGGTTTGGTAGTCGTCGGCGTCGGCGTCCCAGAACTCGCGGTTGCGCCGCTCGTACTCGGTGCTCAATCCTCGTCGAGCAGCCGGGCCCGGTCGGTGCGCTCATGGTTCCACTCGTCGAGGAACGCGGTCCAGGCCTTCCGGGCGGCCGGCGCCGCCGCGCCCACGTTGCCCTGCACCTGGTCGACGAGCGTCTGGAGCTGTGCCCCGACGTCGTTGAGGGCTTGCTCGGCTTGCCGAGCGGTCGACTTCCACGTGCCGTGGCCGGCCTGCGCCGCCTGGTCGAGCTGCGCCTTGGCGTTGACTTGCGCCTTTTGCACCGCCGCGATGCCGGCTTGGAGGCGTTCGCGCGCCTCGGACTGCGCCACGTCGGCTTGGCCCCGCAGCTCGTCGAGCGGGGGACGGAGCTGGTCGAGCGCGGCTCGGGCTTTGGCGATGTAGTCGTCGAGGGTGCTCACCCGATCGAGCCTACCGGTCGCCCGGCTCGGCCCCGACCGCACACGTCGCGAGGAGCTCCGCGACCAGGTCGGGGCGCGACAGGAACGGCGAATGGCTCGTCGGCCACTCGACCACTGTCCCGGCGCGCGCCGCGAGCTGACGCTGCAGCGACGCCGGGATGGCGCGGTCCTCGCTGCAGACCACGTAGGTGCTCGGCACCCGACGCCAGGCGGCGTGCGTGGCGGCCGTCGTCAGCGAGGCGTAGGTCTGGGCGCCGAGGTGGGCGAGGGCCTGTTCGACGTCGGGGGGCGCGCAGTCGTGGTAGAGCGCCGCGGCGGCGAGGTCTGGATCGAGCGTCGTCGTCCCATCGTCACCCGCTTGGATCGCGCCGGCGAGCTGGCTTGCACTGTCCGGATCGGCGACCGCCGCGGTGGCCGAGCACGATTCGCCGACGTCGAGGAGGATCGCGGCGAGGTAGACGAGATGGCGGGCCGCGGGATGCTCAGCGCCTTCGCTGATGACGGCGCCGCCGTACGAGTGCCCACAGACGACGGCGGCGTCCAGGCCGTCGAGCACCGCCCCGAGCGCGGCGGCGTCGGTGGCGAGGTCACCGAGCGGTTCGCGGCTCTCCCCGTGCCCGGGGAGGTCGAGCGCGAGGACCGGAACCCCTCGGGTCTGCAGCTGCTCGGTGACCTGGTCCCAGCACCACGCGCTGTGCCAGGCTCCGTGCACGAGGACCACGGTCGCGGCCACGTCGGCAGACTATGCCGACGTTCAGGCGACCAGGGGAGGCCCCATGACCGTCACCATGCCCGAGCGGTTCGTCGATGCCGACGGCCACGTACTGGAGCACCCCGACGGGATGCTCCAGTACGCGCCCCCGGAGTACCGGGACCGGATCTGGCACGTCGAGACGGACGCGGCCGGCGCCGACTGGGTGTGCTTCGACGGGTCCCGCGACCCCGCCAACGTGTTCGCCTACGCCGGTTCGGGTGGTCTCGGACCCGAGGAGCAGGCCCGTGCCGCCGCCGGCGAGATCCGCTACGCGGAGATCCGGCCGGGCGCGTTCGAGCCGGTCCCGCGCCTCGCCGACCTCGACGCCGAACGGATCGACCAGACCGTGCTGTACCCGACCAACCTGCTCGGGATCGCCGGGCTCCGAGACCTCGACTTCGCGATCGCGCAATGCCGCGCGTACAACGACTGGCTCAGCGATTTCTGCTCCGCCAGCCCCGCCCGCCTGTTCGGGGTCGCGATCATTCCCCAACAGGACCCGGAGGCGGCCGCCGCCGAGCTCCGCCGGGCCGCGACGAAGCCCAACCTGGTCGGCACGTTCATCCGACCGAACCCGGTGGTGGAGTGGAAGCACTTCCTCGATCCGGTGTGGGACCCGATCTGGCGGGCCGCGTCCGACACTGGATGGCCCCTCGGACTCCATCCGTTCCTCGCCGGCGACGTCCCGGGGGCAGTGGTCGGACTGCACCTGAATTCCGTTCGCTCGCGTACCGGAATGACCGCGAACAGCCAGCTGAACATGGACAACATCTTCTACACCCAGTGCATCGGCAACCCGGTGGACATGATGACGAGCCTGGCGTTTATCCTGGCCGGCGGCGTCACCGAGCGGTTCCCGGATCTCACTCTCATCGTCCTTGAGACCAACGGCGGCTGGATCACACCGTGGATGGAGCGTCTCGACCACCACTACAAGATCTTCCCGTTCGACGTTCCCGACCTGCGCATGGCACCGTCGGAGTACTTCCGCCGTCAGTGCTACGTGTCGTTCGACGCCGATGAGGAGACCCTGACTCTCGCCGCCGACTCGCACTACGTCGGGGCTGACCGGATCATCTGGGCGTCGGACTATCCACACCCCGACGCGAAGTTTCCCGGCACCGTCGACGAGCTGCTCCGCAACATTGCCGGGATGGCCCCCGACGCGCAGCAGGCGATCGCGGCGGGGAACGCTGACCGGCTCTACCGGCTCCCGTCATGACCCTGAGCGGTGAGCTCAGCCGTCGCGTCGGGTGAGCATCGCTCGCTCGTCGGCGCGGCGCGTGAGCCTCGCCGCGAACGCCCCGAGCACGATCGAGGTGGCCAGGACGGCCAGCCAGGGGACGCCGAAGATCAGGGCCAGGATGATCGTGGCGAGGAAGATGACCGCGGCGTCGACGAGCCAGTGAACGCCGAACGGCCGCGCCTCGGTGCGCAGGGGAGGTGGGGCCTCCGGCTGGTCCGCCGCGCCGTCGCCGAGCGCTGAGCTCACGCGGTGGGCGTGAGCTTGTCGATGGTGAGCCCGTGACGCTCGGGGAACCGTCGACCCTTCGCGACCGGTCTGGTGTCGACGCCGATCGCCTCAGCCCGGAGCGCCGCGACCGTGCACCGCTCCCGGGGCCGGATGGAGAACGGGTCGTAGCGGAACTCGCGCATCGCGTTTTCGTAGGTGAGGGCGTTGATCTCGTCGTCGCGCAGGTCGGTGGCGGCGAACTCGTCCATCAGCTGCTCGGGTGAGTGCGGCCAGGTCGTGTCCGAGTGCGGGTAGTCGATCTCGACCGTGACCCGGGAGACACCGACGTGGTCGCGTACGAGCTTGAGTCCGATCGGGTCGCTGATGAAACACAAGATCACGTGCTCGAGGAAGAACTCGCTGGGCAGCTGGTCGCCGAAGTCGGCTCCGGTCCACGCTCGATGGATCTCGTAGGTGTGGTCGAGACGCTCCAAGAAGTAGGGGACCCAGCCGATTCCACCCTCCGACAGCGCCACCTTCACGGCGGGGAAGCGCTTCCACAGTGGCGAAAAGACCAGGTCGGCGGCG
>PLJD01000099.1 GCA_003140175.1 Actinomycetota bacterium | reverse complement strand
CGGTCCTCAACTAGTCCTCAGAACAACGAGCAACAACGACAAACGACGACAAACAACGAAAGACATCTTCGCTGTTCAGGAGCTGTTTCCGCGCGTTTGGGCTGGTCAGCGATACCTCCCGGACAGAATCCGGCGTACCTGCCGACTCGCCACCACCACCTGTTCCCAATCCGCTTCGACAACCGCAGTGATGCCGGCTGCCACCGAGCCCCCTGAGTTCCACTGGCCGCTGTTTCTCGGCTGACGTCCGTCATGCAGTCGACGATTCGACTGACGGCGGCTACGCGGCCAAGGCTGTAGACCAAGATGGCAGGATCCAAGAAGCCGCCGCGGGTATACGCGGGGACGTGCTCTGTGCCCGGATGCGGCCGGATGCTCCGTGCACGCGGCTTGTGTGCAACGCACTACGCACGCTGGCAAAGCACCGGGACCGTCGACGCCCTGACTCCGGTCGGTGGCCACCGATGGACTGAGGAACGGGCTCGGGAACTCGCCCAGCGGGTAAGGGCGGAACTCCTCGAACCATTCGTCCGAGTCGACGCTGAGATTCGTTTTCGGTGCCTTGACTGCGGAGTCGAAGGTGTCTCGTCAGTTCACCGTATGCGTCGAGCCAAACTCGCCTGCTGGCCCTGTTCGAGAATCATGGCGGGCGAGACTGGTCGCCTGACGCGGGAACGCGTCGTCCAGATTCTCTCAGATGCTGGATACCAACTTGTCGGCGAGTACCGACGATCGCGAACCCCCGTCGAGGTGCGCTGTGTACGTTGCGGTAATCGGGCATTCGTTCGTGTCGATAATGTCCGAACAGGCAAAGCATGCTCAGCCTGCCGCTTCCGGTGGCTGTCCGAGCATCACCGGCTCGATGGTGGCGAGGTGTCGCAACGAGCCGCGGTCGCTCGGATCGAACTCCTGGAACCCTTCAACTCGACACACCAAGCGATTCGAGTCCGATGTCTTGAGTGCGGCTACGAATCGCGTCGTTGCATCAACTGGGCGAACCCCTCATCCGCCTGTATTCGGTGTGGTCATCGACCCTACGATTTCACGGCACCATCGCTGGTCTATCTACTCCGTCATCGCGAATGGCCCGCGCTCAAGATTGGTGTGACAAACGTTGGCAGCAACCGCCTCATGGATCACGACGGCGGGGGTTGGGACTGCATCTACCAAAAGCACGTGAGTGGCCAGTTGGCGTATGAGATCGAGCAACTGGTTCTCGCGTGGTGGCGAACACAACTCCAACTCGGTCCCTATCTTTCACGCGAGGAAATGCCTCAAGGTGGCTGGACTGAGACGGTTTCCGCAGCTGACATTGAAATGCCGGAGATCGTCGAGATCATCGAGGCGGCGTCTGCCATGCTTAGCGTCGCTGACTGAGCGAAGAACCTGGGGCCGGGCTGCTGGTGCGCTCCATACCCCCGAACGGGTACGGTTAGCCGGTCGGAGAGCAGGGTGCCATCAAGAATCCAGTCAAGAATCACCAGCGCATCGGGCGGACCCGGCACCACCAGACAGACCGAAAACCGCAGGTCATCGCACTACGCAGCACAGCGTGGACACTTCCGACCGCATTGACGCGGAAGGGGTCAGAGGTTCAAATCCTCTACCGCCCACTACAACACCGCACACCAGGAAGGGCGGAAGGGCCGAAGCGGCACACAACCAGGACGAGTAGGGCACGTGCCGTCCGGGGACACCACCGCCCCCCAAGGAGCTAATCGAGCTCTCCGCGGAGACCGAGCGCGAGGGCTGGGTCCTTCAACAACGCTCCGACGGCACTCAGGAATGTCCCGGTCCGGTTTGGTTGCGCGAGTTCTAGCGCAAGGTGACCGACGTTGCCGTAAAAATCTGGAGGCACTGCTCCAGGCGCGACGCGCGCAGATGCCAGTCCGGCTCCATGAGGGCCCACTCAACTACCTGCTGGTGAGCGCCTGCCGAGAACCCTCGATACATGGGCGTCGGCCAATCGAGGCCCGTCTTGTCGAGCCATTGGTCAACCTGTCCGTACTTGATGAATATCCCGGTGGGAGCGAGTCGGGCGGGCCTTGAACCTGCGCTAACCGGCGGTGGTGGTTGGCCGGGCCCGTAGTCCGTGCCCTCCGCGCCGCGTACGCCTGGGCGTGCGGGTGGACATCAAAACAGTTGTCGCATACAAATGAGCCACCAAGCGGCTGGGATGGGAGGCCCGAGGATGGAGACACATCGCTCGGTCGTTGAGGGCGCTGTCACGGCGATGCTTCCGAGGACAAACCTACAAAAGGCTGCCGTTTCTGAAGCCATCGGTGAAGCGGCAGGCCTGCTCGAAGATGATGAGTCCATCGTCCGGTTGTACGGGGGCCGCACTTTGCCAGGCCGAATGCGTGGTGCTGGTCTGGTTCTCATCACTGACCGAGCTGTGATCTCAGTTGATTGCCATCCGTCGGATGGGACTCGCTGCCATCGAATCCCAATCAACGAACTTCGATCGGTCAGCATCATCCCGGTCCACGGCGGTCAATACGCCGGAATAGCCGCGATCGGTGAGCACGACCGAGTCGAGTTCATGGTAGGGCCGAGAGCCAAAGCAGAGGAGTTTGTCGAACAACTGCGAGGCGCGGCGCCGGACGCCGTAGAAGCCGATCCCGCAAAGGTCGTTCCCAATTGGTGGGAGGACCCACAAATCGCTTGGCCACCCAAGTTATCTCTGGGCAACAGATGGGAGTACATCGGCGGCTTGCCGGAATTCCCACGAACTAAGACTGGCCTCAGAATGGACCTGTCACGAGCAGGCATCGTCGCTGGCACGGTTGAGCGGAACCGGATCGCACTCCCGTGGGAGCGGGTGCGGACCATCCATGTCGAGGGCGCACGACAGGTGGAAGGTCGAATAACGGTCTCGCGCCTGTTGGCGGTCGGGTTCTTTGCTGTCGCGTGGAAAAAGAAGCTGAATTCGGGGTTTCTCGTCGCCAACCTCAACGACGGAGGCGAGGTGATCTTTGCCAGTGCCCGCCACACGGAGCCCCGCCTTCGAGGGGCCCTCTCAAGTGTCCTCGCGGCGGCACCTTCAGACAACACGGAGCAAGAGTCACCCTCTTCACCCAGTCTCTCCGCGCGGCTCCGAGAGCTTGCGCACCTTCGAGACGAAGGACTCGTCACACCAGATGAGTTCGAGAGCAAGAAGGCACAGATGCTCGAAGAGTTCTAACCTCTTCTGCGGGAACGTGGCTCTTGCACTGCCATACGTTTGAGCAGGCGTGGATCAGTTGTCCCGTTGGGATCCTGGCTCAAGCGACCCCAGTACCGTGATGTCCGCTCAAGTGGGTTCGGGGACGATGGCCGAAGAGACGAAAGCCTGTCCATGGTGCGGCGAGACGATCCTCGCAGTGGCCAAGAAATGTAAGCACTGCGGTGAGTTTCTTACCGACGAACAGCCGGGCTTGGATCCGCGAGCTCTCTGGGAACCCTGGCAAGGTGTTGGGTCCAACGCGACAGTTTGGGCATGCAAGGCCCATAATCGCAAGGTCGTGTGCGCCGAATGCGGGCCTCCGCCAACGACCACTCTGAGCGCGCCTTCAGGTCCCCGTCCCGGCAGCCTGCGCGAACTGAAGGCCTTTGGAGGCGGCCCTCCGATCCGGAATGGTGTTCCGACGTGCTCAAAGTGTGGCGGGACCCAGTTCACCGCGCGTCGGAAGACCTCGACCAAGTTCCTGCTTGGCGCGGCGTCGCTGATCGGGACACCACATCACGTCGAGTGTGAAACCTGCGGCGAACGCTTTGACCGGCCCAACGTCTGATAATCCGCTGCGCCGGTTCGGTCGGCTAGTGCGTCCCCTCCCCCACGATCGACCGGCCGCGTATTCGTAGGCGTGCCAACCCGCGGGGGCTGCTGGAGCGACCGGACCGAAGTGCTGAGGCTTCGCCAAAACGGCCAAGCCAGCTCGTGCGGACACCTGCCGACCGTCCCGGCCTCCCTTGCAGGGCGATTGTCAATCCCTCAGGTGTCGGTTGCAGGCTCTGACGCAATAGCCGCTGGCGCGCCCGGGCGGATCAGTGTGCAGGCAGTGCTCCACGACCCGTCGACCATTCGGAGCACTCGACGCTCGATCTTGTTCTGATGGCGGGGGGCCGGAGCGATCAGGAAGAGGCGGCTGGTTCCCCGATGACACCGAACAGCACCCCATGCTGGGCGTCCGCTGGCTTCGCGGAGCTCGGTTCGGCACGTCGTACTGCGTTTTCGCCTGACCGACGAGAAGAGCCCATCCGAAAAGCAAAAGGATCGGCCCAATGGCTACGACAAGAAATAGGGCCGCGTACGCCTTCGTCTTAGGAGCGGCAGACCCACGCCTTCCGCGGCGTCGTTGCGTTGCTCCTCGGGGTTGGTCGAACGGCTTGGCTCCTCTCCCGTGTGAGCCCAGCGCCGACTTTGGTGGGAGTCCTTACTGCGCCCGTGTTCCCTATCTCGGGGGGGTCCTTGCGTTGGGCTTTGCTGTCGGGGGCAGGACGGGCGGTAGTAGCGACATCGGCTTCCATAGAGGTCCGGCCTAGAGGTGTAGGGCGTTCCTCTGTCAGATCCCACGTCAAAGAGTTCGGATAAGCGCGGACGTGTAATCACGGGTTGTAGTCATTCGACTTGGTGTCCGAGCGCCAATTCTCGCGAGAGCTGTAGCGAGGGAGCGACCACGTTGGCGAAGTAGGACCCGGGCCGCAGGCTGGACCAGGAGACGGGTGGTCCCGCTGCTGGGTGTGACGTAGCGCAGCGGAGCATTCGTTGGCCTCGCATCTCGATCATTGCGACTTCGTCGGTAAACCGTCGTACCGTCGTTGACAGCCGGTTAATCGCCGCGAGTGTGTCCGTTCCTTGGACTAGGACGATCGTCGGTTCGAGGTTCAGCAGTGTCGCTTCGAGATATGGCGCGCAGCGCGCCAACATGACATCGGTGGGCCTACCTCGCCGAGACGTCCCGCCCGTCGGCAGCGCCGAGCACAGGGTTGAGTTCGCCATCGCGTACGCCCGGAGCACATGCGTACCGTCTGGCAGGTGCTCGTCGGCAGCGTCGACCGTCAGGCCTTGCAGCAGCTGCAACGCCCGTGTGACGCCGCGCATGTGCGGGTTGCGCTTCCCAGGCCGCTCCGGAATCCGCTCCACAACCTGCTCGGTTCGGCGAGACATCGTTACCGGTGCCTCGGCGTCACCGACCTGCATCGAGACGACGAGCAAGCGAAACGGCCGGTCGCCCACAGCACAGGAGTAGGCGTCGCCGACATAGGACAATTGCCCCCCAGCGAACCCGAACCCGCGAGCCTCAGCCGAGCTGTAGCACGCGGCGGACGATCCGCACACGAACTCTCCGTTAGAGCCGAGCACCTTTCCCGTGAAGTGCGTGACCAGCCGGTCGTGGTAGCGGCGAGACGCCTGCCAGTCGACCCACGTTCGGGGCATCGGCACGACGTTATGGCGCTAATCGTGATCCTTCCATTTCGACGAGGCCAGCGATATGGTCGCCACCTAACAACCAGATGCCCCCGGCGCCGGCTGACACCGACCCGGGGGCGTGGCCAGCACCTACACAGGAGGTACTAGCGATGACGGACCCTACGCGCCCGACCCACGACACGCCGACGGCCCCCGGCGTCCCCGCTGCCCGGGAGATCCCGCTGGCCCGGGATCTCACCGACTGCGTGCTCAGTTTCGTCCACGGCCGGGTGAGCCCAGTGGCGGAGTGGGTCGCCTGGACCGGTGGCGACCCAGGCCTGGTCCTGATCCTCGTGGCCGAGACGCTGCGCTCGATCGCCGACGGCCTTGAGCCCGACGACATCGACGCCCAAGCGCTCTGATCACCCGTCACGGACGGCTCAGGATTGTGTCGGACGGCGTCCTCGCGGGAAGCCCGGCTCGCCCATCATTTGCCCATCAAACCTGGCGATACGCAACGACACGGGATATAACCAGACGACACGAAGACCGAACGTGAGCAGCCTCAACGCAACTCGTTGACATCACCTGGACACCTGGCAAGGGTCTGCAAAACCGTTCTCCGTGTGAGCAGGTGGGGGACAGGACTCCCTCACGATGGTCTTCCGAAGAGCCCACGACGTTTCTCTTTTGGTGCATCTGCCTGGGGTTGCCGCCTATAGAAGGCAGGCACCGTCGACAGCATGTGATCGCGAGTCCCCGGGGGTACGACAATCACGTCGAGTGTCGGTCCGCCGGTGACTTCTCCGATCTGGACCGTCCCAAATCCAGCCATGGCCGCGTCTCGGTCGTCTGCTATGACCACCATGAGGTAGCCCTGGTGACCATCGGGATGCGCGATCCACCCGAGGTGGGCAGCGTGCACAACGGGCCGTTGGGTGAGGTACCGAGCCAACACCTCGGGCAACTGAGCTGGTACGTGGGCTGCCGCTCCGACATGGACTTGGCGCTGAGCCTGCAGGACCTCGGTGGTTACCCCGGGCTCCCCGGCCAGCAGGGATTCGACCTCGTTGGGCAGGTAGACCTTGCCATTCGGGCCATCAGGGTTAAGGACGAGGTGCTGACCTTTCGTCATTTCGAACAGGTCGCGGGTCCGCATGCGAAGGAACCGCGGGTCGGTTCCCGGTCGAGCGGCCAAGGTTGACTGGAGCATCCTCTCCGACGTGAAGAACGGAGTGACCGCACCCCGTTGGTCGGTCCAGGTGAGGAGCTCTATCGAGCTTCCCGGCTGGGCCGAGCCCTTGACCGTGGGGCGATCCAAGAATCCCAGGACATAGATCTCGCTCTGTAAGAGCGCTCGTGCGAACGCTGGGCGTTCGGCAGGGTCGGCAGCCGCCGCGGCCAAACGGCGTTCAAGTTCATTCAGTGTCATGCCGCGATACAGGTTACGAACAGTCGCGGCCCGTTTTCCGGCTCTAAGGCACCACCACGGCGACTCGTTGAACAGACGGGTCTCGAGCGACCCTCGGGCATCACGTCGGGCCAACTCGGCTCGCTCCGGTCTCGATCGCCGGTGGGTCGAAGACGACGAGCAGGGCGACCAGCAGCTCTGCGAAAGTCCACAAAACTGGAGTCCGGCGGCCAAGGGCGTCCGGCTCAGGAGGAGAACCGCTGGTGAGTGCCGTGCGATCCCAAACGTGCTATCCCGGGGTCATGGCGGCCGGTCCTCAAAAAGTCCTCAGAACAACGAGCACTGACGACAAACGACGACAAACAACGAAAGCCATTTTCCCTGTTCAGGAGAGCTTTCCTGGCGTTTGGGCTGGTCAGTGCCACCCCCCGGACAGAATCCGGCGATAAGTCCGGAGTCCAGAGAGTCAGGGTCCAACTGACATGCCGGTGAGAGATATCGAGTACAGGGTCGATGGCGCGCCGATGGTTGGACGCCTCGCGCTACCGGAAGGGGACGACACCCGCCCCGCGGTGCTGATCGCGCATGAGGGTGGTGGGCTCGACGACTACCAGAAGAGCCGCGCGGAACGCTTTGCTGAACACGGCTATGTGGCGTTCGCCCTGGACTACTACGGGGATGGAAAGCCCTTGACGAGCCAGGAGGAGATGGCTGCCCGTTGTCAGGCGCTGTGGTCGGAGCCCGAGCGTCTTCGGGTGTTGGCGGGCGCTGGGCTTGACGTGCTGCTTGGCGAGCCTCGGGCGGACGCGTCCAGGGTCGCGGCCGTGGGCTACTGCTTTGGAGGAGCGGTGGTCCTCGAGTTGGCGCGTGGCGGTGCGGATATCCAGGCGGTTGTGGGCTTCCACCCTCGGCTCGCAAGCCGACGACCGCAGGACGCACGCAACGTTAGGGCCAAGGTGCTGGTGTGCGTGGGCAGCGAGGACCCTCTGGTGTCGGTCGAGGAGAGGGTGGCCTTCGAGGACGAGATGCGAGCGGGCGGTGTGGATTGGCGAATGAACGTCTACGGGGGCGCGCAGCACAGCTTCACCCGGCCGGGCGCGGATCGAGACGGCCGGCCGGGAGTTGCCTACGACCCGGCCGCCGACCAGCGGTCCTGGCGGGCGATGCTGGATGTGTTCGATGAGGTGTTCGAGTGAGCAAACACTGTTCGCCGAGCTGGCGCCTCGCCCATCATTTGCCCATCAAACTGGGGGGCACAGGACCACACCAGAGGCGGTGGGGCACCGCCGGGAGATTCCAGTTTGGTCTTTCGCTGGCTCGGTCCAATCCATCGAGCTCATCGAACTAGCGAGCGAACGGACCAACAAGGGTCGTTGGAAAGAGTGTCCCTGACGTGCTGACGCTCGGGTTCCTCTTGTGCGATCCTCCCCACTTGGGACGCCAGCGCTCGGCGGACTGTCACGTCAGGATCTGCGGCCAAGAGGGCCCCAACCTCGGGGGCCTCACCAGGCGCACGCGTCCATGCGATCGCTGCGAACTGCCGGACCAGGGCACTCGGAAGCCGCGCGAGAACCCGTACATCGGCTGAGACTTCGTCAGCCGGAAGTTGAGCGAGTGCGTGTGCCCCTTCGTATGCCGCGCGCTCTGAGCCCCCGACGAGCATGCTGATCGCAAGTTGTTCCACATCCCGCCGCTGATCGGCTCGATCAGCTAGAACCGCCGCGGCATGTACGGCGGTCGGGCTCAAGGCGTCGGCCTCGAGGTCGAACCTGAACGTGCTGAGCGGATGTCGTCCGCCCAGCAGCATCTCGTCGAGTGGACTGTTTGCAACGCCTTGGCGAGCAAGCACGAGGCAACGCTCGGTGAGTTCAGCTCGGTGCTCCATTGGCAATGTGTCCGCAACGGCGAGTAGCGCTCGCAGACCGTCGACCCGGTTTGTTTCGGGGCGCGTCCCGTCTTCGGCAATCTGTATTGCGTGCATGGCCATTGTGCACCGCTCGCTCTCAGGCAGCGCCCGCGCCAGCACGGCGCTGCGCGGTAGCGAGGTTCCAAACGTGTAGACGCCCGGCGGTGGCGGCGGTTGGCTGATCTCCTGGTCGAACGCCCGTCGTGCGGCGTCGAGAATCTTTGGGTGGGTGTGGTCAAGTTGGAGGAGAAGTCGGATCGCGACGTCATTCCCGTGATCCGCAAGTTCGCTCAGCCGGGGGATGAACCGAGCAGCGTCTGCAGATATGGCGGGCCAACCGATGTCAAGCATTTGCTCAGCGAAGTGGCCCTGCTGCTCTATGACAGCCAGCAAGTGCTCTGCTGCCCTTGGGCGCCAGTCCGCTTGATTGACGAAGATCTTCGTGACGACGGCTATGTGCTCGTCGTCGTTATACCGATATTGGTTCGCCTCCCGCTGTATTTGTGGACCTAGCAATGTAAGTGCGCGCTCCGCGGCTCGCGGGTCGAGGCGGTCCGCCAGCGCTGCCACAACCTTCCAGGCGTTCACCCAAACCTGCGGACCCATTGGGCTCTGTGGCACGCCACTCGTGTCGTTGAGCGCTTGATCGACAAGCGCATCCACGGCCTCGTCTGGGACGAGGTCGCCTTGCAGCGCAAGGCCTTCGAGGGCCAAGGCACGTTGCCACGGGGCGGCGGCTTGGAGCTGGCTCGCCACAGCCATGAAGCGACCCAGAGGCATTACACGCCCGACGATTTCGCGTGCCCCTGCGCGGATAGCAGCGATGACACCAAGTTCAACCTCACCGGCTTCGCACAGGAGTTCCGAGAGCGCGGTGCACGTGTCGAGTTCTTGTTCGAGCCAGCCAGCGGTTGTGGCATCCCGCAGACTGACGCGGAACCAGCGCAGTGCTTCCGGCAAATCATGACGAGCACGCGCATTCATGCCCATGTCATAGGGGTCGTGACGCCGTTCCAGAATCGAGCCTGATCCGCTCGCCTCGACGGCTGCAGCGAGTTGAGGCAGTGCTACCAGTTCCTCGGAAGGGGCTCCATAGCTGGCGAAGACCCGCCAGCGCGCGATCATTTGTTGTGCCGCGTCGCGGGGGATGTCGGCCATGCAGGCGGGGTCCACAGCCTCCCGATAACTGTCATCGGCGTCGAGCGGTTGTCCCCGCCAGGCCGCGGCTCGGCCGTGGCGGGCGAAGACCAGCGAGGCCAATCTCCGATCCAACTCCCCTCGTCGTGCGGAACGCAGGAGGTCGTCCCAGTTCTCGGTCGCCTCGGCAAGACAGATTTGGTACCGAATTGCCAGTTCGTCGACGCCCGCGCTGGCGTGTCGCCGTTCGATTCGATTGGCAAGAGCATCAGCGAACGTGAGTACGAGTTGGGGTCGGTGAATCGCGATAGCCGTTTCGGCGAACCACAGGTGAACCTCGTCACCCAATGGGCTTTCGTCAGGAAGTTGCGAGATCGCCTCGCCAACCGCGTCGATCATCTCCTTGGGGTCGCTGTACCAGCGGTCGATCGCTTCGATTGCGCAAACGATGGCTCTAACTTGCGGGAGGTCTCGCTCGTTTGCCAGAGCGCGCAGTCTGGCCAGAGACTCGTGATCGCGATGGGCGGAACCTTCGTCAAATCGTTCCCAGGTCAGGTCACATAGCAACGCCGCGGCCGCTTGCCCTTCACCGGCTTTGACGAGCAATTCAGCTTCACGATGCCGCATCGCTCGGGCAAGGCCACCGAAACCAGTCTGGGTAAGCCGAGCGGCGGCTTGGTTGAAAAGACGGGCGGCAGTTCCGGGATCGGCGTCCTCCTTCTCGTTAGCTTCGTCGACGACCGGCTGTAGCCCTAACGCTTTGATCGGGCCTCGGAGAAGGGAAGCGGAGAGAAGGTCGGCTGGCGTCTGTTCCGGGGGTTGTACCGGCTCGTGGCCGACGAAGTGGCGGGCCCACTCGTTGCCAAAGAGCCGGCGAACGATGTCGTATCGATTTGTGAGCAAGGACGAGAGACGGCGCGCATCATAGAGCTCGATTTCGAAGTCGTTCTCTTCGCGGAGCCGATCAAGCACCTCGAGAACCTCGGTGCGGTCCACGACGCATGAGGCACAGACGACAAATCGTTTGGGACGGAAGGGTCGGCGCCCCTTCGCGAACTTCTCGACGGATGCCTCAAGATCCGACGCGCTGAATTCCTCGTGCCTCTTGATCTGGTAGGCGACCGAATTGCCGCTGTCGTCGCGACCTACAAGATCAAGACCATGTTGTGCCTGACCAGGAACCCCGTAGAGACGGACATCTCGCACGCCGTCGACTTGGTCCACGACGACGAGACAGTCGTGTTCAAAGTCTCGTGGCTCATGCGAACCGAAGGGCAGTAGGTCTGGTGACGGGACCGATGGCGGCAGGACTGCCGATGCCACCGACTCACGGAGATCCTCGGGGATGTCGCGGACCATGTCGTCAGGGGGAAAGGCCGGCTCTGCATTGCTTGTGTCGTGCCCCAACGGGCCATCCATGGTGTCTCGATTCGTCGCACCGCCACCTGCCCTGTGATGCTGCGGGAGTTGAGCGCTAGTTGTCCCGCCAGACCCAAGCCGCTGGCGGTTTCGGGGGTCTTGGCGCTCGAGGAGCCCTGGCCCGCTTTGGCGGCTCGGGGGCCCGGGGTTGCTTCGGCACCCGCGGCACGGAACTCCGATTGCGGCGCAGGTGATAGGGCACGGTCGTCCTTCCGCCGGCTAGTTACACCAATGTCATTCTAGTCTCGGCCGCTCGGACGCTTACCCCTGACGCGTCGGGGAGAACGACCGTGAACTGTTCCCTGGGACCCGACTGCTGCTGACTCGATAGACAGGACGGATGGACGACGCCGCGATTCTCAGCGAACTCGGACGGATGGCAGTCGGTGGCGCCGCGCTCGAACTCCGTGCGTCGCTTATCGCTGCAGCGGCCCTCGGGCTGCCGCAACGGACCGGTATGTATCTCCTCGGCCGCGAGACAACTAGCCGGACGTTCGATCACGCCGCTGAGGCCCTCCGAGCGGCCCCGGCTTCAGACGCCCGTGACCTTGCCCTTAGGTGGATCGCAGACAGTCGGACCGCGTACCAGAACCGAAACCGCTTGCTCCACAGTGTGGCCGCGAGAACGGCTGACGGTGAGCTCTATCAGATCAGGATCAGCTCGAGCCTCACGGGACCTGCCTTTGAAGAACACCCCGTTGACATCGAAGAAGTTCGAGCGGCCGCGCATGAACTGGACGCACTCTCAGGAGACTTCGATGAAGCGATCACTGCTGCGCTCATTCGCGATCTGCCGTATACAAGGCCGGCGCTAGGCCATCCGCCATCGTGACGGCGGCCGACACCGAACCACCGGCGTTAACGACGACCGGAGAGTCGAGGTAGCGGTACCGGGTCGTCAGAGAGAGGACCGCTGCACGGAGCGATGATCGACCGCGCCGCGGATGGCACGCTGATCTCGGTCTGGCCTCTCCGATGACGGGGCCGGGTATGGGGTGAACGACGCGAACAATCACTCGCCGACGGAGCCGTCGGTGTTCTGGGACGCGCCCGGGATCGGCACGACGACCAATGCGATCTCGATCTCTCGCATCACGTCGCCGTCGTGGTGGAGCACGAATACGGGACGTTCGCTCGCAGAAGTTCCCCGTCGCTTGAAGCGGTCGTGCGTCTCCATTGAGGTTGTTGCTTTCGTCACTACGCTTGTCACGTCCTTGTTCCTCACAAACAGCACAAGGGCCGCCTTCGTGTCTCGCCAGACGAGGTAGCGCAACAGCTGATCGATCGCTTCGCGAAACGCAACCTCGCCCTTCCAGATCTTGCACTCAGCGATGAAGACGGGGCCCTCGGAATGCACGATCGCGATGTCCGTCTTGCCGCTGCGACTGAAGAGTTCCCCGACCGCAGGCCCGAACTGATTGTTCAAGATCACGAGGACTACCTCGCGCAACACCTCCTCTGGCATCGGTCGGAAGGTGTCAGGGAAGCGTTCGGCGGCGGACCCGAACGACGCGATTACGTCAACGATGGCCTCGAAGTCGGCGCGCTCGATGGCGGGCTCGGGCTTGAATGGTGTGTCTGCGCTCGGGCCCGGGGCTGAAGGAACCGGACGACGCTTCTTTGGAATTCCGACTGCCAGAGTCGGCGTGCCGTCGGATCGGCGAGTCACGGGTACGGCCAGGTGCGCCTCGAGCGATCGGTCGGCGAGAACCTTCTGCCGCCGGCGCGTCAGGACGCCTCGAGCCGCTTCCCGCAGGTGCGCGTTGTATTGGTCGATCTCAACGCGTGCCCGTTCGAGGTGTATCGAGATCTGTGCGAGCAGCTCGTCGAGTTGGCGACGCATGGCGGCTGGGTCAAGTGAATCCGCCGGGGATTGCACTGTCAGAACGAGTTCCTGGCCGCTGACGTTTGCCCGTGGCGGATTCATGCTGAACGGGTTGGGCCGTAGGAAGAACACATCTCGCTCGCCGTCGAATGGAATGTGCAGGCGGAACCTTGTCCCAGCGACGTAGTGCGGCCCAGAACCAAAGGTCGCTCTGCTGAAGTCACCCGTCACGTCGATCGGTGCGTCTTCGGCGCCAGGCGAGTACTGGTCCTCCGCACGAAGGACCGGGCATTGAATCTCGAATCGACCGTCGATCTGATCAAGCATGTCGTCCTCGGGCGTGGACAGGACCACGTCTGCATCGAGACCCAGGACGAACTCAGACAGCCGGTCAAGCTGAGCGCGAAGCACGTCGCCGACGCTGTTCCTAGCGAAGAGAAGTTCGTCAGGCATCACGGCCGCCCGCTTGAAGACTCACGAGCGAATCGTAGGAGCCGCTGGGCTTCGATGCCGCCGATGTGCGGGTAGGGGACGCGCCAGAACGTGCGCACGAGATCATTCACGAGGAGGATGATTGCTCGCACATAGAGGCGCGTATGGCATTCCCACAGGCACGAGGCCTGGCTGACGCGCGGCTGCATTCATTGGGGTAGGGGAGTACCTCTGCTACTCCAACTGCTACTCCAATGCAGCGGATTCCAGCGGTTCCAGCGGTCTCCAGCGGTGAACGGTGTCCCGGATCTCGACTCCAGCGGTTCCATCGGACTCCAGCGGAATCGGCCATCACCTTGCCAAGGTGAGGGTCGCGGGTTCGAATCCCGTCGTCCGCTCCAAGAAACCCTGCGTGAGCAGGGGTTTCGTCACGCTTAGGCGACTTGCGCGCCTGTGAGTTGGCCATGGTTTGTCCATGACCGCTGTAACGTCCCGCCCCTTCAAGTGGGGAGAGGACATGGCCGGTTCGCTGCGCAAGAGAGGTCGTGACAGCTGGCAACTGCTTATCTATCGACGCATCGACGAGAAGTGCGAGCGCTACTCGAAACGCAGCACCGGCTACGACGCGTTGAGGAAGTATCGAGTGCCGACGACGCTCGGTGCGTAGCTGGTCGGGGTGAACGCGTTCGCGAGGGCGGCGGCTGCTCGCCAGCCGGTGCAGTGTCCTGGGGCGACGACTCGAGGCTCGACAAGGGTGATGAGGTCGTGCACCGTCGGTTCGATTCGGTCTTCGACGGTCGTGCCGGCGAGGTGGTAGCCGCCGAGGAGGAGATCGATCGGCTGGTCGGGGTGTAGGTGACGTGCTTCGAGGCCGACGTTGACGACGCCGGCGTGTGAGCACGCGGTGAACACCGTGGTTCCCCGGCCGCGGACGCTCGCGGCGAGGAAGCGCTCGTCGTGGATGCCGGGGTCGAGGGTGACTTCGCCGTTGCGCCAACTGTGGTGTCCCGGCAGGCCGGTTTCGTAGCTGGTCTGGCGCGGGATGTCGCCGCTGGCCAGGAACAGGTCGCTGACCGCGTGGACGTCGGCGTGGGCGACGACGGTGGCGCCTGCTGCTTCGATGTCGTCGATGGTGGGCTCTGGGGGGAACATCGCGATGATGTCGAGCGGGGTGAGTAGCCCGCGCTGGTCGGGTCGGTCGGGGTGGACATCGACGACGAGTGGCGCTCGTCCGGCGCGGTGGCGCGCGGCAGCGATTGCTTCCACAACGGTGGTGATGCCACCGGAGTGGTCCCAGTGCCAGTGCGACAGGAACAGCGCGTCGATGTTCGACAAGTCGACAGCCAGCCGCTCGGCGTTGGCGAGCCAGACGTCGCCGTAGGGGCCGACGTCGAACAGCACGGTTGCCGTGCGGTCCGCCTGTCGCGCGGTGGCGAGTGCGGAGAAACCGTGACACGCCACGCAGAGGTGGTCGAAGCCGACCACGCAGTCATGCCCATCGTGCTGGCCCATCGGAGCTATCTGGCTGAGCAGGTAGGCAAGTTCGGGGAGCTGCGGGATGCCGAGAGTGATGCTCGAGAGGGTGTCTGTCGCGTTGTCGACCACGATCGTGATGGAGAGCTCGTCGAGGTCGGGCGCAGCTGCGCCCTCGTGCGTTGTCACGCGTCAGACGGGTAGCGAACCGAGCGCTGGCGCTGGGATGTCTTCAGCCGGAGTGTTGGTGTCGTGAGCGGGGAGATTACACCGGCCACTGATCCTCTACCTTGATGCCGGCAGCAGTGGTCACTGCCGTACGACAAGGACGTGGCGGCGATCGGTCGCCGGCGAGAGCGGCGCTCACTGACACTGGGCTCAACCTCGCTTCGTGGGCGAGTATCACCGCGTTCCATCCGCAACGAGCGATCTCGAGGCGTAGCCGGCGTTCACGACGAAGCTCATGAGACCGTCCTCGAAAGATGCGTGGTGGGAGGCGGGTTTGAGTCACGTCGTCCCCTCCAAGCTTGCTACTCCACTTGCTACTCAAATGCAGCGGACGCCACCGGTTCCAACGGACTCCAGCGGTGAACGCGGGTCGGTGAACTCGACTCCAGCGGGCTCCACCGGTCTCCAGCGGGAACGGACTTCACCTTGCCAAGTTGAAGGCCGGGACCCGCCGAGCCGACGATTTGCTTCGCCGCCGCTGTGTGGTCCGGCGAGGTCAAGGACGGCGTCGGGTTGTCCGCACGAACCTCTGATGTCGGCCTCAGTTCAAGCCAGCTCAACTGGATGACGCAATCGCTGCCTGTACCTCGGCGAAGAGGTCGGCAGGGATCGCAGCCTCGCGACGAAGTTGGCTGGCTCTAACGCCAGCACCCGCAGCCCGCAAGATCGCGTCGTGAAGCAGTCGAGGCGACTCGACGGTCCTATTGAGCGGTTCGTGGCGCTTCCATCCTCTGGCAGCCATCACTTTGGTTGCGCCAACGTAGGTCTTTTCGCTCATGACCTCGAGAGTTCGCGCGCGGTAGAGGAGAGAGGCGATTGACGTTCCCCATTTGCTCTTGAGTTCCATTAGTCCTCGCCAATCCGCGCGAGACGGAAGCTGGGACTGGATGGTCGATGCGGGCATGAGAAATGCGGCCGCGAACTCGTTTGCCTGCCTTTCCGCCTCTGGCACCCCGGCAGACTCGTTGTGCATTACTAGGTGACCGAGCTCATGCGCGGCATCGAATCGCGACCGGTCCCATTTCTCCTTGTTGGCGGCGAGGACAGCGACGGGATGATCAGAAAATGGGACAGAAAAGGCGTCGACGCGCTCATCGTCGAAACGGAGTCGGGCACATACAAGGCCGCGGTGTTCGATCGTTGCGACGACGTCCTCGATTGGACCAAATCCCAAGCGCCACGCTTGGCGCACGTTGGCGGCGGCAGACTCGGCTTCAGATCGGCGCTCTTCCGGTTCTCCGTACGGGTCGCAAGGTACCGACGGGATGGCACGCTCTGGCAGCGTCACGTGTCCTGCAACAACGGTGGCGAGGCCGTGGATGAGTTGAGCGATATTGCGAGCACGCCTGCGATCTCTCACGGGCGTGGCTCGCAGACTACGAAAGAATGCAGGCAGATGGGCTTCCGCATCAGCGGCATCAACTGTTAGGAACCCGGGATCGATGTCGAGCGCCAAGACGATGGAAGCGATGGTGGTCAGCGAGGGAACCGCAACCCCGCTTTCGAACTGACTGATCGCCGCGGCGGTGACTCCTTGCCCAGCTCCGACGGCCGCTGTCTGCTTTGCAAGTTCGGTCTGGGTCAGGCGCCTCAACTCCCGAGCGATACGGAGTTGATCCGGGTCGAAAGACTGACGCATGGCTTCGTTGACGCCGCTCTTTCGCAAGCTCAGCTCCCGGACGGGTTCAAGGGCTGCACCCGGCAAGACCCCAGGCTCAGTCGGACACCGGCAGCCGGCTTCGGCTCTTCACGGTGGTGATGGGGAGGTGTGGCAATTTCAAGCGCTGTTTTGACCTCAACCATGAACACGGCCTAGAGTACCGCGGAAAGCGGTCTCGAGCCGGCATGTCCGTTGTCAACGTGCCACCGATACTGAGCCCAAGAGCGAGCGGAGGTTTGCGCAGATGAACTTCGAAGGAGCGGTGGTCAAGGAACAGGGCGTGACTTTCGGGATTGTGATCGTCAGACCCTCAGTCCTCAGTAGCTCAGCTGATCGGAACGACATGGTGGGCTTCGGTCTTCGGGCCTTTGGGCCCATGCCGATCGTCCTTATGGCACAAGATGGACGGGGTGTTCCGACCTATTGGGGCCGTCCGGACATCGTGAAGTTTCTTAGCCGCCTACACGCGGCACAGATTCCCTGGAAGCGCTACAGCATGGCTGCCTAGTGAGCAGCCCAAGCAGGAGGATGCGATATGCCTGCCAAGTCTGAACGCAATAGTGGCAAGCCCTGGTCGTCGACTGAAGACCGCGAGTTGCGCTCGCTCGCGCAAGGCAACACACCCACTCGGGTGATTGGGCTGAAACTGGGTCGCACCGAGGACGCTGTTCGTGCTCGAGCCTCGCAAAAGCGAATCAGTCTCAAGCCGACGAACCAGAGCCCGTATAACCGATCCCGCTAGCCCGCCAGCGAGTGGCAGAAGGCGTTCACCCCACAACTGCAGCGGACCGCCCATCCGAGCACAACGGCGTCCTCCTGACTTGGCGTGCCGCGTGAAACCCCAGGCGATAGTCACAGAAACGCCGTTGCGAGCTAGCCTTCAGGCTCCACCCGACGATGGCGTCCGACCCGCCGATCCCATCAGGATCCCATCAAGTCGTTGCACATGAGGTCACTCGAGAGCCCGCGATGCCCATGGTTGCGCGGATCGACTTGGCGAGGAGTGACGCTAAGGGACCGGGTTTGCAGTCCTTCCGGTTGAAGTCGAAGAGGACGGCTCGGATCATGGCGACTGGAGAGTTGCGATCTCTTAGCAGTCGACGGCTGTTCGGAGTGCCGCGCACGCCTCAAGCATCCGCAGTGGATCGAGGATGCACACCCGCTCGGTGAGGTGATCCTTCGGTATCACGCGGATGTTGTCGAAGCTTGCGGCACAGTCAGTCGGGACTCCGTCGTCGGGACCGAGGGGTAGCTCGGTGGGAATACCTCGCGTCGTGCGCGTGAGCGGGGCCGCGATCACGGAATGCAAGACAGGAATAGCACGCGTGCGTGTCAAGACGAGGAATGGACGCCGTCCTGTGTCTGCAACCTCGGCCCACCACACCTCACCGCGCTGAGGTTCGCTCACCAGGGTTCCTCGGCGATCGCCTCTCGCAGCGATGCCAGCGCAGATGCCCGCTCTGGACCCGTCGGCGGCACACGCTCGTACCCGCGGACGATCGCGTCATCGAGAGCATGCCGCCGAGCGAGTTCAGCGAGGATCTCGAGACCAGCGCGTACCGCAGCAGCCCGGCTTTCGTAGACGCCCTTTTCGACGAGCTGGTCCACCCGATCGAGCAACTCCTCGGGTAGACGGATAGCGATCTGCTCGGTCACAATACCGAACAGCATACCATATTGGTATGCGGCAGCCAGGCGATCGCACCCGTCACCAACGAGGCGCCGGTTTCTCGCGGCCCCGGCTGGTCGATCCCATCAAGTCGTTGCACATGAGGTCGCTTGAGGGCCCGTGATGCCCATGATCGGGCCGCGTGACTGGGCGAGGAGTGACGGCAAGTTACCGAGTTTGCAGTCCTGCCGGTTAAGTCGAAGAGGACGGCCGTAACCATTTTCCGTTCAATCGTACGGTCACCCAGTCGAGAGATCGAGACGGTATGTGGGCAAGGTGTTGGTTCCGCTGGCTCGTGCCCGATTCGATAGTGGGATTGCTGACCTCGACCGCGGGTCTCAGCTACCCCTTGACCGCGGGCCCTCCCGCGAGTCGGTACAGCTCCCATGTGCCCGGAACACCTTTGAGTTTGTGGGCGCCGAGCGCTTCGAAGGCCGCGGCCTGGCCAGTGAGCGCAGTCGGAACGGACGCCGTCACCACGACCTGACCGGGATCCGCAACGGCCATCGCGCGGGCCGCGGCGTGGACGCCAAGCCCGGATACGTCGTTGCCGCGACGGTCGACGTCGCCGACGTGGATGCCGATGCGTACGTCAAGCCCGTCCGCAGCGAGCGTGCCGCGTACTCGTTCGGCGGCACGTACCGCGGCACCGGCGGACGGCAGTAGCGCGAGCACGCCATCGCCGGTGGTCTTGACGACGTTTCCGCCGCATCCCCCGACCGCTGCCCGGACCGAGACGTCGTGGCGGTCGAGAACGGACTTCCAATGATCGTCACCGAGTGACGCGGCCCGTTCAGTGGATGCGACGAGATCGGTGAACATCAGCGCCGCCAGGAGGCGTTGGGGGGGTGGGAGTCGCCGCTCACCCACGACAAAATCGGCGATCTCAGCGACCAACGCGTCGACATCACCGAGAAAGGGAAAGTGATCGGCACCGTTGAGCTCGACGAGAGTCGCCCCCTTGATGTGCGCCTCCGCAAGCCGCACCGCCTCAGCAGGCAGATAGACGTTGTCGCGGCGGTGCAACACCAGCGTCGGCGTCTCCACTTGACCGAAGAGCTGATCACCTGGACGCGAGCTGAACACCGATTCCCAGATCCGGGATGCAGTTGTGGGGCTCGCCCCAGCACGTCCTGCACGCGCGTACCAGTCGCGAAACGATGCATCCGACGCCCGCGACGGGGCGATCTGCTCCAGGAGGTCCCGACCACCGCCCAGGTTCCCACGCACGAGGGCGCTCCGTTCGGCGAGCCATGCGTCCCAACGGTCGTCGGGAACCATCATGGGATGATGGAGCACAAGGAGGCGAAGTCGGTCGGGGTACCTGGCGGCGAATCGAGTCGCGACCCCGTAGCCGTCCCACGCAAAGACCACCGGATCCTTGGCTCCCGATGCCCCGACAACAGCTGAGAGGTCGTCGGCCCATTGGTCCAGGATCGGCCGCTTGAGATCGACCAGGGGATCAGACAAGCCGAGGCCCCGCCGGTCGAACACCACGACCCGCCCGAGATTGCTGAGCCCTTCGAGGAGCCGCACGAACCCCGGATCGTCTTCGAACACCTCCATCGGGATCAAGCCACCGGAAGCCATGACGATGTCGTTGCCTGGATCACATTCGGCATCGGCGTCGAGCACGCGGTAGGCGACATGGGTACCGTCCTCCGCCCGTGCGTACTTGACTTCGCTCACGGAGACAGTCTCGCGCCGCGACCGTTCCTTGTCTCCTCGCTGCTCAAGGCCTCAAAGGAGCAGGGGCCGTCCGAACCTCTGTGTCAACGTCCCCTGCGCTGCCAGAGTGGCGTTACTGATCTTGCCTATCGGAGAGAGGTCGGCGTTTGGGTCCACGAGCGATCAGACCACCCTCGTTCGCCGGCTCGGGATCCCATCAGGATCCCATCAAGTCGCTGCACCTGAGGTCACTCGAGAACCCGTGACGCCCATGATCGGGTGGTTCGACTTGGGCGAGGAGTGACAGCAAGGGACCGAGTTTGCAGTCCTGACGGTTGAAGTCGAAGAGGACGGCAGTAACCATTTCCATGCAATCGTAAGGTCACCGAAGGCCACGGATCGAGACGCTCTTGGGCAATATGTTGGAGCGCTGATTTGTGCGCGTTTCGATCGTGCGACTACTCGATCTCGACCGCGGGTTTCAACTACCCCTGACCGCGGCGCCTTCGGTTAGTCGGAAGAGTTCCCACGTGCCTGGCACACCTTTGAGCTTGTGTGCGCCGAGCGCTTCGAAGGCCGCGGCCTGGCCGGTGAGGGCGGTGGGAACCGATGCGGTCACCACGACCTGACCGGGATCGGCAACCGCCATCGCGCGGGCTGCCACATGCACACCAAGCCCGGATACGTCGCTGCCGCGACGGTCGACGTCGCCCACGTGGATTCCGATGCGCACGTCAAGCCCGTCCGCCGCGAGCGTGCCGCGTACTCGTTCGGCGGCACGCACCGCGGCGCCCGCGGACGGTAGTAGCGCCAGCACGCCGTCGCCGGTGGTCTTGACTACGTTGCCGCCGCAACCCCCGACCGCTGCTCGTACCGTAACGTCGTGGCGGTCGAGAACGGACTTCCAGTGGTCGTCACCGAGTGACGCGGCGCGTTCAGTGGATGCGACGAGATCGGTGAACATCAGAGCCGCGAGGAGGCGCTGAGGGGGTGGGAGTCGGCGCTCACCCACGACGAAGTCGGCAATTTCGGCGACTAGCGCGTCGACGTCGCCGAGAAACGGAAAATGATCAGCACCGTCGAGTTCGACGAGGGTCGCGCCCCTGATTTGCGACACCGCAAGGCGCACCGCCTCAGCGGGTAGGTAGACGTTGTCGCGGCGGTGCAACACCAACGTCGGTGTCTCGACTTGCGTGAGGAGCTGGTCCCGGGGTCGCGAGCTGAACACCGAATCCCAGATCCGAGCTGCAGTCGCGGGGCTCGCTCCAGCACGTCCCGCACGGGCATACCAGTCGCGAAACGATGCATCCGACGCGCGCGACGGAGCGATCTGCTCAAGGAGGTCCCGCCCACCGCCCAGATTCGCACGCACGAGGGCACTCCGCTCGGCGAGCCACGTGTCCCAACGGTCGTCGGGAACCATCATCGGATGGTGGAGCACAAGGAGGCGCAGTCGGCCGGGGTGCCTCGCGGCGAACCGAGTCGCGACTCCGTAGCCGTCCCACGCAAAGACCACCGCATCCTGGGCTCCCGATGCCTCCACAACAGCCGAGAGGTCGTCGGCCCATTGGTCCAGGATCGGCCGCTCCAAGTCGACGAGGGGATCAGACAAGCCGAGGCCGCGGCGGTCGAACACGACGACCCGTCCGAGATGGCTGAGCCCTTCGAGGAGCCGTACGAACCCCGGATCGTCTTCGAACACCTCCATCGGGAACAAGCCGCCGGAAGCCATGATGATGTCGTTGCCGCCGTCGCATTCGGCATCGGCGTCGAGCACGCGGTAGGCGACATGTGTGCCGTCCTCCGCTCGTGCGTACTTGACTTCACCCACGGGCACAGTCTCGCGCCGCGACCGCCGTCTCGTTTCCTCGCTGCTCTAAGCCTCGAGGAGCGAGGAGCGAGGAGCGTCAGAACCGCTGTGTCGCTGCCCTCCGCGCTCTGGGAGCGCCGCCACTTGTCTCGGCTATTCGGAGAGACGCCGGCGTTCGGGTCCACGAGCAATCAGAGCAGCCCGCGCGCCGACTCGAGATCCCATCAGGATCCCATCAAGTCGTTGCACATGTGGTCACTCGAGAACCCGCGACGCCCATGATTGGGCGGTTCGAGTGGGCGAGGAGTGACGGTAAGGGACCGGGTATGTAGTCCTGACGCTTGAAGTCGAAGAGGACGGCAGTCACCATGCCCCATCAATCGTAAGGTCACTAAGTGGAGAAGGAACGGCGCGCAACTCCCGCGACAGGTGCCCATGAGTCCTGCCGCCCTTGCAGGGCGATGGTCTTTCGGATGGGCAGCTATGTCGTAGGTCCGAGAGGTGGCGGTCTCGGCCGATCGCCGGCACTGGGGAAATCAAACCGCGGTTGCGATTGGGGGCCAGCGGCGATCCCAATTGAGTTCGGATTCGAGGGTCGCTGCGAGGTCGAGCAGCTCTTCGTCGCTGCCCATACGCCCCGCTAGTTGCACTCCGATGGGAAGCCCCGCGGCTGTGTGGTGTGCAGGGACCGCGAGAACAGGTTGACCCGTGACGCTGAACGGATGTGGGAACAGGCCGGCTTCGATATGCTGATCCGTGGCGCCAAGCAGCCACGGCGGCTGTCGCAGCGTCGGCGTGACCAGCAAGTCGTGGTTGTCCCACCAATGCCGTATTGCGTTTCCGATATTGCGTAGATGCTCTTGCGCTGCTGTTAGATCGGTGTTGTTGACGGATCGGGAGGGTGCTGCTTCGTCAAGTAGTTCCTGGCTCAAATCACCGGCGTGGAGGCGGCGTCCGATCCGAGCTTCGATCCAGTGCACCTGAGCTTGGCGTAAGCCCGCGAGTTCCGGCTGCACGCTCAGCAACGCGTGGAGGAATTGCTCGATGGCCGGCGGGAAGTCGAGTTCGACGTGATGACCGCGCGCCTCCAGGATTGTCCCGATGAGCTGCGTGGCGTGTACGCACTCCGGGTGCACAGGCAACGCGAGCAGCGGGTCATGGAGGAGCAAGCCAACGCGAAGGCGCTCCCTTTTCGGTGCCGCGTGGCCGGTGCTGAGGTGATCGAACACTGCCCGTAGGTCGCGAGCCGTGCGGGCGAGAACAAAGTCCGCCCACAGTCGCTCGGGGTCAGGTTGACCGGCCGGTGGGACCCCACCGCCGATCCGGTCGCGGCTGGGCTTGAGGGTCAGGACTCCGCACGCCGCCGCTGGGTAGCGAAGCGACCCGCGACGATCCGAGCCATGCGCGACGGGGACTAACCCTGCAGCGACGGCGGCTCCCGATCCGCCGCTGGACCCGCCCGCCGTCCGGTCCAACGCCCATGGGTTCCGCGTAGGCCCGAACTCGGCCGGCTCGGTAGTGATGTTCGCAGCGAGCTCAGGCACGCTCGACTTGCCGATGGTTACGAAGCCGAGCTCCTCGAAGCGCCGCGCCAAGGGGGTCGTGATCGGGGAGTGGTACCCGAGCTTGTGGAGAACCCTCGTTCCTAACCAGTGGGGTGTTGCCTCGAGTTCCTGGCCCGCGTCCTTCAGCAAGAACGGCACGCCTGCAAACGGACCCCGAGTGGCATCTGGCCGCTGGATCGCACGGTCGAAAAGGCGCGACACCACGCAGTTGAGCTCACCGTCAATCCGTTCGATCCGATCGATCGCGGCGTGGACTGCGTTCAGCGGCGTGACGTCACCTCGCCTGATCAGTTCGGCGAGACCAACCGCATCGTGACGCCACAGGTCATCCACAGGCGCTGCTTAGCACTAGCAGCCCGCCGAGCGTCGACCTCTCACGGACGTCTGCGACGACCGAGGCACCTAGCTGAGTGCTGGCCGCTTGCGACCCATCTGGCCGACGAGAGAGAACACAACCGAGATGCGCACATCCCGCCGCCGATCCCACGGGTCGAGTTCGCTCACTGATCAATGTGGGCTCGTGCAGACACCTGCGGACCGATCCGTCCCCTCTTGCAGGGCGGTGGCGTTGCGGGCTATTCGGGTGGTGGGACCTGTATTCCGCCTTGGGTGAGGTGTCGAGCCATGGTTTCTCGGCTGACGAGCCAGTCGCGGTCGAGGCGTACGCGTCCTTCGAAGGGGAGTGTGTTCTAAGCGAGGTGGATGCTGTATTGGACGTCGGCTTCGTCGGGTCCGAGGAAGCGGATGCCGAAACTCTCGGTCGCGCGGTAGGTTTCCCGCCGTCGAGGAGGATCGATGACAGCTCGTCGCCGGATGGCTGTGCTGCTCGCGGCGGGCGGGCTGGTGGCCGGGTCCGCGCTTGTCAATCTCGTCGGGGGCTCGAGCGCGCTGGCGACGACGGTGGCTGTGCCGACTGGGCCGTGGACCGTTCCTGCGGGTGTCGCCTGTGTGACATTTACCGTGCAGGGTGGTTCGGGTGGCGCTGCGGGCAACGTTGGGCATCCCGGTGCGGGTGGCGACGGGGCCGTGATCACGGCGACGGTGCCCGTCGCTGGCGTCCTCAACATCGTGAACGGCGGCGTCGGTGCGGCCGGGCTGGCCGGAGGAGCCGGAGGCTCACCCGGTGGCGGCGGTGCCGGATCGGCATCCCTCGCCGGCGGGGGCGGCGGCGGTGGCGGCGGCCAGTCGAGCGTCGCGGCAGGGACGACCGCCTTGATCGTGGCGGGCGGGGGCGGCGGCGGCGGCCAAGGTGGACAGGGGGACGGCCTCGCCGCCGGAGGCACAGGCGGAAGCGGTGAATCCGCGACGAACGCCAACGGTGGCGACGGAGCTCCCATCAGCAACGGGGTGGCCCTCCAGAACCCTGGTCTCGGCGGAAAATCCGGCACGAACGGTGGTGGAGGTGGGAGCGGTGGAGCGGGCAGCGACGCAACTGGCACTCCGGGCGGTCCCGGCACCAGCGCGCAAGGCGGAGCCGGGGGCTCCATACCCACAGACCACGCCATATTCGGCGGGGGCGGCGGCGGCGGCGGCGGATCCCTGGGCGGCGGGGGTGGCGGGGGTGGCGGCGACGAAGGCGTGTTCGCAGGCAGCGGCGGTGGCGGCGCCGGCTCCAGTCTCGTGGCGACGACGGCCACCAAAATGACTCGGGCCACCGCGTCGACATCCGGCCCCGGATCCGTCATGGCCACGTACACGGTCGGTGACACCAGCTGCGTGGCAGCAACAGCCGTCGTGGTCGGTCCCCGCTTCACGGGCTAAAGCGCGCGCATAGAGCGACCCAAGCCGATCGGTAACTCGCGGCGGCCAACTCGTGCGGCACATGCGCACCAATCGCGGCCCACTTGCAGTGCGATGGTCAGGCGCAAGCTGTCGGATACTCCGCCGGTCTTAGCCCCGGGGTGCGAAGAACTCAAGTGCGATGTTGTCGGGATCTCGAAACGACAATGCCGAGTAGTTGGGCGTGTCCACGATGCCAGCGTTGGGGATGCCGAGTTCGTTCAGACGGATTTCCCATGCCTTTAACTCATCGCGGTTGGCACAGCCGAAAGCCAGATGATCGAGCCCCGGCCGCCGCTCGTTGAACGGCTCAGTGCTGTCCAAGTCAGGGAACTGAGTTACGCCAACGATTGTGCCGCCGGTCAGCCAAGCGACGCGCTGGAACGGACCTGTGTCTTCGTCAAGGATTGGGTCCGAGCCGAACAGATCCTTGTACCAAGGCACACTCCGTTCAAGGCTCGTGACCGTTAGCGCCACGTGAGTAATCGCAGGGAACTCAGGCATCTCTCTTATTCCCTTCGCACCTCGTGGACGCAGCGAACGCTACCTCTCTGGCTGGCAACTCTCGGGGAGTAAAAGCTATTCGGGGTGGTAATCGTCCTCCGACACGACCAGCGCTCGCCTGTTGATGGAACTCGTGCGCACCAGTGCAGATGCTTCCACCCTCCCTTGCAGGACGGCGGGGTTGCTCGCGCTGGGCGCTGTCACAGTCCGGCGCGAGAATGCCGTGATGGCGAGGGGATATCGCGGCGGCCCTCGGCGGGCAAGAGCGGTGGCGGGTCTGCTCGAGCGCGATGGTGATCGCTGTTGGTATTGCGGGTACGACTTCGGCGACGGTGACCGTCGATGCACGATCGATCACGTGGTTCCCGTTTCTCGTGGTGGAAAGAACGAGCTCGAGAATCTGCGTCTTGCGTGCACCTACTGCAACGGTCGTCGGGCGAGATTCCCAGAGGGGGACTACGAGACGTCTCAGCTCTTGGCGAACCGCCGTCGGTTGGCGTATCGGGACGCGATGCTGGCGTCCGGTGCCTGGCTCCCCAAGCACGCCTTTCATCACAAGGCGATCCGCTGGCTCGGCGAACTCCGTTGGGAGTGCGATGACTGTCGGCACCGATCGGTTGATGGCATGGAGAGTCCGGCCATGGTGCCGTGTGCTCCGTGGTCGAGCTCGCCACGAAGTACATGGGTTCGGTGGTGGGGCGATGGCGGTGTCATTTCGGATCCGCCGAGCCTCCGGGTCGGTCCGTGAGCTGACTCCGAGCTGCCCCCGGGCGGAACCGGGATCCGTCGCCGGCTGGAACCGGCCCGGGGGCATGGCCAGCACCTGACTAGGAGGTACCGGCATGCCTGACCGTACGCGCGCCCATCACGACCCCGCCGAGCCGCCCGAGCCCACCCAGGAGATCCCGCTCGCCCGGGACCTGACCACCTGCGTCCTCGAGTTCGTGCGAGACCAAGTCACCCCGGTGGCCGAGTGGGTGACCTGGACCGGCGGCGACCCGGGTCTCGTCCTCATCGTGGTGAGCGAGACCCTGCGTTCCATCGCCGATGGCCTCGAATCCGACACGCCCGACGAGTAGCTGGCATTCGTCGCGACCCAATCGAGCGGCCAGTACCCGACGTCAAGTCGGCCGGTCTTGCATGCGTTGAGTGGCCGCGCCGGAGCTCAGTCATCGCTTGGCTGCTGGTGACGTGATATGCCAGCACGGTGCGGCTCGGTCCTCAATTAGTCCTCAGAACAACGAGTAACAGTGCAAAACAACGACAAACGATGAAAGACGTTTTCGCTGCTCAGCCCGCGTTTCTTCGCGTTTTGGCTGATCAGCGACACCCCCCGGACAGAATCCGGCGTACAGGCTGACTCGCCACCACTCGCTTGGAAGATCTCCGAACATGGACGACACCCCAGAGATCAGGTACGCCAAGAGCGGCGAGGTCCACCTCGCCTACCAGGTGATCGGCGACGGACCGTTCGACGTGATCACGTCTCCGGGATGGATCTCCCACATGGAATACCAGTGGGAGCAACCACTCCTCGCGCACTTCCTTCGACGCCCGACGAATTACGCGCGGGCGCTGCTGTTCGACAAGCGCGGCACCGGCATGTCGGATCGCACGGCCAGCGTCCCGACCCTCGAGGACTGCATGGATGACCTCCGCGCCGTCCTGGATGCGGAAGGCTCGGAGCGGGCTGCGCTGATCGGCCATTTCGACTCGGGGGCGCATTGCGCGATGTTCGCCGCCACCTATCCCGAGCGCACAGCGGCCCTGATCATCGTGAGCGGCTACGCGAAGGGCGTGCGAGACGAGACGTATCCCTTCGGCGCCGATCCGGACGTCGCCGCGATGGTCCTGGCCGCGATCCACGAGGAGTGGGGGAAGGGGACCATGCTGCCGCTCATCGCGCCGTCCATGGCGGGCGACCCGTCCTTCCTCGAGTGGTGGGCCCGCTTCGAGCGCCTGTCGGCGAGCCCGGGCGCCGCGGCCGCGCTCTACCACATGACCGCCGAGATGGACATCCGGGACATCCTGAAGAACATCCAGGTGCCGACCCTGATCGTCCACCGCGCGCAGCACCCAACGGTCCCCGTCGAGGCTGCCGAGTATCTGGCCGACAAGATACCCGGCGCGCGCCTCGTGGTGTTACCCGGAACGGATGCGCTGCCCTACACACCGACCGGTGGCGACGACATCATGGACGAGGTCCAGGAGTTCCTCACCGGCGTTCGCGGAGACTCACCATCGGACCGGGTCCTTGCCACCGTCCTCTTCACCGACATCGTCGAGTCCACGAAGCGCGTCAGCGAGCTCGGCGACCGCGCGTGGCGGGAGCTGCTCGATCGTCACGACACGACCGTGCGACGACAGCTGGACCGTTACCGAGGTACCGAGGTCAAGAGCGTCGGCGACGGCTTCCTCGCGACCTTCGATGGGCCCGCGCGCGCTATCCAGTGTGCTCTCGCAGTGCGCGACAACCTCCAGCCGCTCGGGCTCGACGTGCGCGCCGGACTCCACACGGGTGAAGTCGAGCGGCGCGGCGAGGACGTCGGCGGGATCGCCGTGCACATCGGCGCCCGAGTCGCTGCCCTTGCCCGCCCTGGCGAAGTCCTGGCCTCCAGCACCGTGAAGGATCTCGTCGTCGGGTCAGGCATCGAGTTCGAAGCCCGAGGCAGCCACATCCTGAAGGGTGTTCCCGACGAGTGGCGAGTCTTCGCGGTCAGCGGCTGACCGCCGCAACCGTGGCCGAGGCACCGAAGATCCGCGCGGCGACCAGGGGTCATCGGGCTGGCGATTGAGATCCCCGGACAGAATCCGGCG